>PLRS01000069.1 GCA_003164035.1 Bryobacterales bacterium
TCCTGACAACCCTCGACTCGGCCGTAAACTGGGTCCGCCGGAATTCAATCTGGCCCATGACCTTCGGCCTGGCCTGCTGCGCCATCGAGATGATGTCCATGTCGGCGTCGCGTTTCGATATCGCCCGCTTCGGGGCCGAGGTGTTCCGCGGTTCGCCGCGGCAGTCCGACCTGATGATAATCGCCGGGCGCGTCTCCAATAAAATGGCGCCGGTCATTCGCCATCTCTACCTGCAGATGCCCGAACCCAAGTGGGTGATTTCGATGGGCGCCTGCGCCACCTCCACGGGCGTGTTCAACAACTACGCGTTGGTCCCGGTCAACCAGGTTGTCCCGGTGGATGTCTACGTCCCCGGATGCCCGCCGCGGCCGGAACAATTGATCTACGCCATCATGCTGCTGCAGCAAAAGATCGAAGCCCAGAGCGGCTCGGTGAAACAAGTCCTGAATCTGGCGTGAGCCGGACGTAACAACCGAGAGCCGCGACCGTCAGGGAGCGGTTGCCGCGCCCAAACCGCAAAATCCCAGAGTAGATTGGCGGGTTGAGCCAGGTTTCGGCGGTGAGGAGGTGGGATAGACCAACGTTTTTCGTGGTCTGTCGGGCCTTCGCCAAGCCTTAGCAGCCTGACAGACGACAAAAAACGATGGTCTGTCCCACCTCTGGGTCAAGTCACTTGGGATGCGGAATGATCGACACGATGACGTAGGTGTCGTCCTGGATCACGAAGTAGAACCGCCAACTGCGGTTCACCCGAGCCTGCCAGACGTCGCCGGGCTCGTCGTATTGATTGGCGCGAAGCGAGGGATGATGCAGGTTCTCCACGAGGAGCTTCGCTTGCTCATACCGCCTTGCGTCGCTTGGCCCTAGGTCCGGCCTTCTTCACCTGGGCGTGCAGGAACTTGACCATTTCCCGATGGGTCCCAAACGGACCGAAGGTGCGGCCAGCCCCGACGTCGGCGAGGCCTTCGGCGAGACTGGCGTCGATCGCGCAGCGCTGCGCGGGCGTGTACTCGTCGTCCGCGCGCGGGAGCTTGGGGAGGATCGTGATCACGCCGCCGGAAACCCGGAATTCGAGGTCCTGGCCGTTCTTGTGGCCGGCCCGCCGCCGGACGGACGGCGGCACGACGAGCGGGTTTTTGGTGCTGTTCTTGACGGTGACGGTCATGGTGAATGACTACAACAATAATTCGCCTTCGCTTTCAGTCTATGGCGCCTGGCATCGTCCGTCAATGCCGGCGGGCAGCGGCGACGCGATTCCCCCGCTCCCGATGTCACCCCGGCATTCCGCACCGTCAGGGAGAATGAGGTGACCCAGTTTTTGTATTACCGTTCCTCGGATTCTTCTCCCGCCGCGACGATTTTCGTGCCCGCTCTGTGGGGCAGACCATCGTTTTTTGTGGTCTGCCCTGCAACTCAACTGTTGATCAGGCCGTTAAACAGTCTTCCAGTCCGCGACACGGTGTCGGAGACAAGCGCTGGCGGGACTGCCTGCCCCACGATACGGCAGGTTATTCGAGCGACGACAATGCCGCCCTGGCGCCAACCAGGTCGGGGCTCATCCGAACGGCCTGGCTGAGTTCGTCTTTGGCGTGCGCCTGGTCTTTAAGGCCCAGGTAACCAAGGCCTTCGAGGTAGTGAGCGTTGGCGCTGCGGACGCGCGGCGAAAGCTCCCCGCGGCCCGGGCGGCTGTCCCCGGCGGGCGCCGGCTCCTTCAGCCCATTCTGCCCGGATTGCACCAGCCCCTGGAATAGGGCTTGGGCCTTTTCCGTTTCGCCCAATTTCTGCAAGGCGAGGCCCTGGTAGTAGGCTTGAGGGCTGCCCGTGGCGCGGCGGAACTGGTTGGCGCGGCGCTCGGAAGCGGATTCCGGCGGCGCCGCCGCGCGCTTCCACTGCTCGGCGGCTTTTTGCGTTTCGCCGCGGCCTGCGTAGGCGACGCCGGTCCAGTACGCCAGTTCCGGATTGCGGGCGTTGGCGCCGCCGAACTCGAAGCCCACCGGCAGATTCGCCGGAATTGTAGCGGCCGTGCGCAGGTCGGCCAGCGCTTCCTGGAAGCGTTTGGCCTGGATTTCCGTTTGGGCGCGCAGAATGTGCGCATCGGTCCAGTGATCCACCACGTTCAGATTGGCGCCTTCGGCCACGGCGAAGGTGTGATCGGTCATGGTCCGGATGGCGTCGTCGAGCTGGCCGTTGACCACCTCGAGCGCGACCTCCCGGTTGAGGGCATCGTCCCGCCGCGCCACCACCGAGGCATTCTGCCGGAACAACGGCAGGCGTTTCTCGATCGGAGTCCCTGCCTTTTCGTAGAGCTCGTCCAGTTCGGTGAAGTGGAGTGCGTACTTATGTTCGAGAGAGACGGCTTTCTCCAGTTCCGCAATCGCCTTGGTCAGATCGGCGCCGGACGCCTGGTGCATGTAGGAGACCGCCAGATTGCGATGCGTGATGGCGAACGAGGGGTCGAGAGCGGCCGATTTCTCCCACATCCGGGTGGCTTCCTCCGGCTGCCAGTCGTATAAGACGTTGCCTAAGTAATAAGGTGCGCGTGCATCGCGCGGGTTGGCGCGCATCGCCTCACGAAGCACGTCGATAGCCTCGGTCTGGAACGGAAAGACGTAGTCCGTCGGCATCGACCGGGCCAGTTGATAATACTCGGAGGCATCTTGGGTCTGGCCCAGCTTCTCCGCGAAATAGCCGAGATAGTAATAAGCCATGGGGTGGATGCGGGACTTATCCGGCGCCGCCAGAGTCATTTGCTTCAACACGTCGGTGCCGTCCTGCCAGAGTCCCTCATTGAGGTATTCGGCGGCCGTTTCCTGCGCGGTCGCGGGGTGATCGTTCTCGGTCGCGGCCAGCCTTTTGGCGGCCTCTTTGTCCCCGGAGGCCAGGTAAGTCTCCGCCATGGCGCGCACATCCAGCGGGTCCGCCGCGTGGGATGCCGTGGCGAGCACCTGCAAGGCCTCCTGGTTGCGGCCGAGGTGGCGCAGCAGGGCGGCTTTGAGGTTTTGGGCGCGGATGTTCAGCGCATTGGAATCGATCGACCGGTCCACCAGTTCCAGCGCCTCCGCCATGTCGCCGCGCGAGGTCGCAATCTGCGCCAGCGAATAGTAGGCCGCCGCCTTCCAGGCCTGGCTCCAGGTGGCCTTGTATAAGGATGTAAACGCTTCGTCGGCCTTGCCTTCGGCCTTCAGCGCGGCGCCGAGGTAATAAATCGGCTCGCCGTCTTTGGGCGTCGTATAGCGGTCGGTGGCACGCTCCAGGGCCTTCCGAAAATACTTTTCGGCTTCCGCATAGCGGGCCTTGGTGAAGGCCGCGATACCGAGAACCGTGTTCACGCGCGTGTCGCCCGAGTCGCGGCGCAAAGCCTCCTCCCAGTAGAGCAGAGGATCCACGATGGGGTCGTGAAACTGCTGGGCGCGCAGGCCGACAAGGTAAAGTTCCTCGTTGGTCTTGATCTCCTTCGGGGCCGGCGGCGGAGTCACTACCGGAGGAACCGGTTGCGGCGTGAGACGAATAGGACTGTACGACACCAGTTCCTTGGTGCCATCCCAGAGCGAAGCCACCAGGTCGTGTTCGTCGATCCCAGCCGGTATGGCGACCTGTTTCGTGTAGGGCTTGGCGGGGTTGATGGCTACGCTTTCCTCGAGCAGCACCTTGTCCCCGGCTTTGAGCACGACACGGGCGGCGGAGTGCGCCGAAGTGGCACAGAAGCCGACCTTCGCCGTGCCCGCGGCGACGTCCAGGTTCACGGCCGCATCCAGGTTGGCCTTCTTCACGCCGCCAATATCCCGGAACGGGTACCAGTTCATCTTGAACGACCGGGTTTCATAGGGCTGCAGCCAACTGTAATCGGGTTGATTATCCGAGTACGCGCCCGCCATCAGCTCGATGTACGGACCGTCGTCGTCGGTCAGGGTGCCGTCCCACCGCTTGCCGCTGGGGCCGTTGCCCCACGTCCAGAACTTCTTGCCTGGCACCACGTTGTGATCGGCCACGCTCATGGTCCCGGCCTCTTTGCCATGGTCGTACCCGGCAAAGAAATCGTCCTGGTAATTCCAGGCGAAAACCGAATTGGCCGAGATGTGGTTCTTGTACCAACTGATATCGACGCCCTTGGTGAAATCCGCGCCGGCGTACCTGGTAGTGGAGAACGGCCAGGCAGTGAATTCCCGCTTCGCGTGGAAGACGCCGTATTGGGTGCTGGGCGGGAAAATCACCTGGTAGTCTTGGTTGGCGTGGACCGCCAGGTTGGCGAAGCAAAGCATGGTGTTCACCTCGGGTGTGCGGTTCAAAATCCGCACCGAGGCTTCCAGGTACGCCTTCCCCGGCCGCAGCGTGTACCCCACGGCCCAGCGCATCCGCTGGCGCAATTCCAGCTCACCCACCCAGACGGTCTTGCTGCCGTCGGCATTTTCCTCCACCTTGTATTGCACCGGAATGAAGGTGCTGGCGCGGTGATGGTGCGGGATGTTCCATTCCACCCCTCCGGAAATCCACGCGCCGATCAGGCCGATCAAAGCCGGCTTGATTACGTGCTGGCGGTAGATGAAGTTATAGTTATTGGTCTTATCGACGCCCTCCAGAATGCGGCCGCCGACCTCCGGCAGAACGCCGATCCGGATGTACTCATTTTCCAGATAGACGATGGTGTAGGTCTTGTCGACTTTCTTGCCGGTGAGGCTGTCGTACATGGGATACGGATAGACCGGCCCTTGCGCGCCCTGAGACTCGCGGCCGAAAAAAAACATCGGGTTCGGTTCGGGATCGCCAGCCAGGTAAGTGGGGATGACCGCTTTGGTCTCCCAGACCTTTACCCCGGAAACATCGGCGGCAAAGGCGGCGGCGGTAAGCATCAAAACCAAAACGACAAAAAACGTTTGCCTGCGAATCACGACGAGGATCTCCTTCATTTCAGACCTGGATGAAAGCTGAGCTTAGCACCGCGATCATCCCGGGTCCAGGGTGTAGCCCACCGTGGGGCAGACCATTTAAGTGGCATTGGGCGCTTCCGCCTGCCAGCCAATTCTTCCACGGCTCCCCAGGCAGCGGCGCTCCGGTTGCTTCAAGCCCACCGAACGATTAGGATGATCGAAGAGACGAGTCGCCCACGCATGGCGCATCCGGCTCGGAAAGAGGGTTCGACCTGAAGCCTATGCGCCGCCGTACGACATTCGCCGTTTGCGTCCTCGCATTCCTCGCGCTTCCCGCTTCTGCCAAACGCGGCGTCACCGCCGAGGACTACTTCGCCTTTGAATCCGCCGGCGACCCGCGCCTCTCGCCGGACGGCAAGCTGGTGGCCTACGTGGTCACCACCATCGACCGGGCCCGCAACCGCCGCGACAGTTCCATCTGGGTGGTCGCTACCGATGGCCAGTCGGCGCCGCGGCGTCTCACCGCCGAAGGCGTCAGCTCGAATTCTCCCCGCTGGAGCCCCGATGGGTCGCGCCTCGCGTTCCTCTCCAGTCGCCCCGCGCCGGCGCCGGGCGAACCCGCCCGTCCGCAGATCTGCATCCTTCCCATGTCCGGCGGCGAGGCGCAGGTTTTGACGCACCTCGCCAACGGCGCCGGCGCGCCGCAATGGTCCCCCGACGGGAAGCGCCTGGTGGCCCTCAGTCGCACCGGTCGCAGCGATAACGTGGCGCCTTCCGCTCGCCCGAGCGACGTCCGCCACTATTTCCACATCCTGTACAATTTCAACGACACCGGCTGGTTCGACGACAAGCGCAGCCACATCTTTGTGATCGATGCCTCGACCGGCGCCGCCACCCAGATCACCTCGGGCGAGGATTGGAACGATACCGATCCGCAATGGTCGCCCGATTCCACCCGCATCGCCTTCGTCAGCGACCGCACCGGCCATGAGTACGACGACGGCCACGCCAAGAATATCTGGGTGATCCCGGCTGACGGCGGTCCGCTGGTGCGCATCTCCGATCATGAATTCGGCGATGCCGAACCGCGCTGGTCGCCCGATGGAGGCGAGATCGCGTTCACCGGCGAGGCCCAGAGGCGCCGGTTTCCGAAGCTCTATATCGCCCCGGCGGCGGGAGGAGCCAAAGCGCGTCTCGCGGCCGACGATTTCGACCTCATTCCCACCGCGCTCCGCTGGGGACCGGGCCCCCGTGAGCTGAGCTTCGAAGCCGGCGCCAAGGGAACCCTGCATGTGTTTCGCGTCGATCTCGACACGTGCAAGGCCGTCCAAACCACCAAGGGCGAGCGCGCCGTCCACGCCGTGGACGCCAACTTCAAGTCTGGTGCGATGGCCTATCTGGTCAACGATTTCGAGCGCCTCGACGACATATATGTATCCGCCCTCGATGGCGGCGCCGAGCGCCAGTTGACCCACTTGAACGCCGCCCTGTGGAGCGGCTTGGAGTTGGCCGCCGTGGAGCGCCTGCCTTACAAGAGCAGCGATGGCTGGGACATCGATGGCTTCCTGGTCAAGCCGGTCGGCTGGCAGCCCGGCAGGAAATATCCGCTCGTGCTGAGCATCCATGGAGGCCCGGCGTCGCAGTACGGGGTCGACTGGTATCACGAATTTCAGGTCTACGCCGGGCGCGGCTGGGCGGTCTTTTTCTGCAATCCGCGCGGCTCCACCGGCTACGGGCAGAAGTTTGAAAGCGGCATCGTCAATAACTGGGGCGGCATGGATTACCAGGACGTGATGGCCGGGGTGGACGCCGCCATCCGCCGGAATCCGTGGATCGATACGGGGAAACTGGGAGTGACCGGCGGCAGCTATGGCGGCTATATGACCAACTGGATCGTGGGGCACACCGCCCGCTTCCAGGCGGCTGTCACCCTGCGCGGCGTGACCAACTTTATCAGCGACGATGGCACGCGCGACGGCGCCTACGGCCACGAAGACGACTTCAAAGGGTTCCTGTTCGACAACTTCGATCAATACTGGGACGCGTCCCCGCTGAAGTACGCGAAGAACGTCAAAACGCCGACCCTGATCCTCCACTCGGACAACGACTATCGCGTGCCCATCGAGCAGGGCGAACAATGGTTCCGCGCCCTGAAGCACTACGGGGTGAACGCCGAACTGGTAATCTTCCCTCGCGAAAACCACAACCTGACCCGCACCGGCGAGCCCAAGCACCTGGTGGAGAGCCTGAACTGGCAATGCTACTGGTTCGACCGGTTTCTCAACGGCAACTCCGCCGCCCGGCCGCCCGACGCGTTCTGACCTGGCGGGGAGCAGACACCTTCTCCGCGTAAGGGGCGCGTGGCGTTGCGGCCGGTTTCAGGCTCATTGCGGCGGTAGGTTTCGGGCGGTTGTGCAGGATTGTGCATGGGGAAGACGGGGCTCGGTTGGGCGTCGTTGTGCACGGCTGTGCAATTTTGTGCATCGCATCGCTTGGAGGCTCGGGGGGCTGCCGTTGAGCGGGTTAACTATTCGTTATATTGACAAAATTTTGAAATAATTTCATAATCGAAATTATTTCCATGAATGAAAGCAATGCCGAATCCATCCCGCTAGACGTGGCCTGTGCCGCGGTTCTCGACCGGCTTGCCCGCGACATGGTCAGTGCCCTGGACCGGATTCTCGACCATTTGATGGCGGCCGCGCCCGCCGAAGGGGCCGGGAGCGAAGTTCCGTTGACACTCCAGGAAGTGCATGTCGTCAAGACAATTGCCCCCAGGGAGTCCATCAGTATGAGTACTTTGGCAAGCTCCATGGGGATTTCTCTGCCGACCGCAACCCACCTTGTGGATCGTCTGGTGACGAAGGGCGTTGCGGTGCGGACCAGGCCGGAACATGACCGGCGGCTGGTTCTTGTCGCTCTTAGCGAGCAGGCGAAGGCGCGGGAGCGGGCGTTCTTCGAAAACCGTGTCGCACTGGTCCTGAATATCCTCGCGGCGCTCACCCCGGCAGAGCGGGGACAGGTGGTAAGGGCCCTCGGAGAGATCGCGCGAGTGGTCCAATCCCGTGCGGCCAGCCAGGCAGGACTACAGACTCCCAATGAGAATATTATCAGCGAAGCCCAGCGTCACATCCTTTGAAGCTGCGGCCACCTTGACATTGGTTCGCCGGACGGCGATAGGTGCCGGAATCGTATTTCTGGCACTCTTTTCCAGCGGTTGCGGCGCCGGGAAAGCGGATGCCTCGCCTTCGCGCGCTACGCCGCCGCCCTCGGTTCGGGTGGGAGTTGTATCCGTCCGGACCGTGCCGGTCTACGGCGAATTCATCGGTCAAACGGACGCCAAAGAGACGGTGAATGTCATACCGCGAGTTACGGGATATCTGGAAAAGATCTACTTACGCGAGGGATCGCAGATACGCCGTGGCGACATGCTCTTTCAGGTCGAGCAGGCCAATTATAAGGCGGCCATGGAATCCGCCGAAGCCAAGCTCGCCCAGGACAAAGCCACGCTGGAGAAATACCGGCGCGATATCGCCCGCCTGGAGCCGCTGGTGAAAGAACAGGCCGCCACCCAGCAGGACCTGGACAGCGCCGTCGCCGGGCGCCTCGAGATGGAGGCCGCGCTGCGTGGCGATCAGGCATCCATCGACACCGCCCAACTGAACCTGGACTACACCGTCATCCATTCCCCCATCGACGGGATCGTCGGCCGGCTTGGGGTGACGGTAGGCAATTACGTGACCGCCGGGCAGGCCACCGCGCTGGCCACGGTCTCTTCGTTCGATCCGATGTATGTGTACTTCAGCGTCCCGGAGGCGACCTATCTGGCGTTTTACAAGAAGTACGGCCAGGGGGCGCCCACGTCCGTGCCGGTGCAACTTGTTATGGCCGACGGCCAGACGTTCTCCCATCCGGGCGCGATTGACTTCGTCGACCGTTCGGCCGATCCGCAAACCGGGACGGTGGGCTTGCGCGCCCGTTTCGCCAATCCCCAGGCGCTGTTGCGGCCGGGGCAGTTTGCGCGCATGCGATTCGTCCTGGAGCAGCGCGCCGGCGCCGTGCTGATCCCCAAGGAGGCGGTCACCCAGACGCTCACCAGCAAGTCCGTCCTGCTGGTTGACGGCCAAAACAAAGTCAGCGTCCGGACCGTGGCCACCGACGGCGAATACGAAGACTACTATATCGTCGGCGCGGGCTTGCAGGGCGGCGAGCGGATCGTCGTCGAGGGCACTCAAAAGGCCATCCCTGGAATGACGGTGCAGCCCGTCGCCGCAAACGACCAGAGGGGCAAGTAACTTGGCCAAACTCTTCATTCGCCGCCCGGTTCTGGCCATCGTGGTTTCGCTCGTGATCCTGATCGCGGGTGGAATCAGCATCTTCCTTCTGCCGGTCGCCCAGTATCCGGAGATCTCGCCGCCCACCGTGCAGGTTTCGGCGGCCTATGTGGGCGCCAACGCCGAAACCGTGGAGCAGACCGTGGCCGCTCCCATCGAACAACAGGTGAACGGCGTCGAAAACCTGCTCTACATGCAGTCGCAGAGCGGCAACGACGGCAGCTACGGATTGACCTGCACGTTCAAGGTGGGTACCAATGTCGACATCGCCGCCGTCCAGGTGCAGAACCGCGTCAGCCAGGCGACTCCCATGCTGCCCGCCGAAGTGACGCAGTCCGGCGTGACGGTCAACAAGCAATCCACCAACATCGTGCAGATTGTCAACCTCATTTCTCCGGACAAAACCTATGACGAGTTGTTTCTGAACAATTACGCGACCATCCACGTGGTAGACGAGCTCGCCCGCCTTCCCGGAGTCGGGCAGGTAATGAACGGCGGCGGACGCGCCTATGCCATGCGCTTCTGGGTGCGGCCGGACCGCCTGGCTCAATTGGGCGTCGGCACATCGGACCTGATCGCCGCCATCGACGAGCAAAACCAGCAGGCCGCGGTTGGCGGCTTTGGCCTGCCCCCTTCTCCCGGTGGGCAGAGAGTCCAGTTGGCCGCCCGCACGCTCGGGCGCCTCACTACCGTGGACGAATTCGAGAACATCGTCATCCGGTCCCGGCGCAACGGGCAGGTTCTCCGCCTGCGCGATGTGGCGCGTACCGAACTGGGCGCCCAGGACTATCAGTCCGTGGGGCGGTTGGGCACCGAGGCGACGGGGGTGATGCTGATCTATCAGCTTCCCGGCGCGAACGCGCTGGATGTTGCCGCGGTGGTGCAGAAGAAGATGAAGGAACTGGCCAAGTCGTTCCCTTCCGGCCTGGAGTATCGCGTCTCGGTGGATACCACGCGGTTTGTCTCGGCGTCGGTGGACGAGGTACTCGTCACCCTGGGCGAAGCCATGCTGCTGGTGATCCTGGTGGTGTTCGTCTTCCTCGGAAACTGGCGCGCCACCCTGATTCCCCTTTTGGCCGTCCCGGTGTCGCTGGTGGGCACGTTCGCCGCGTTCGTGGCCCTGGGCTTTTCCATCAACCTATTGACGCTATTCGCGCTGGTACTGGCGATCGGCATCGTGGTGGACGACGCGATCGTCGTGGTGGAAGCTGTGGAACACCACATCGAGGAGGGTCTCACCCCGCTCGCTGCCACCGAACAGGCCATGAGCGAGGTTTCCGGGCCGGTGATCGGTATCGCGCTGGTGCTCACTTCCGTATTTCTGCCGGTGGCTTTCCTGGGCGGAATCACCGGGCAACTCTACCGGCAGTTCGCCCTGACGCTGTCGGTATCGGTGCTTCTGTCGGCTCTGGTTGCGCTCAGCCTGACGCCGGCGCTGTGCGCCATGCTGCTGCGTCCAAGAAAACGAACGCACGGGCCGGTGGGCTGGCTGCTGAACGGATTCAATCGCCTGTTCGGCCGCGCGACCAACGTCTATGTCGGCTTCAGCCGGGGGGTAATCCGCCTGGCGCCGCTGGCGGTGCTGGCTCTGCTGGGGCTGTATATGGCGACATGGTGGATGGTGAAGACGGTGCCGACATCGTTCCTCCCGGAAGAAGACCTCGGGTTTCTGATCGTCAACCTCCAGTTACCCGACGGATCTTCGCTCGACCGTACCGATGCGGCCATGCTCGAGGGGACGCGAATCCTACTGGCTACCCGCGGCGTGGACAGCGCGGTCGGCCTGACGGGATTCGGCATTCTCGCGGGGGCTAACACGTCCAGCGTCGGAACGTTTTTCGTCTCGCTGAAACCTTGGAGGGAACGGCAGTCGCCGGAGTTGAGCGCGCAGGGCATCGCCGCGACTCTCAATCAACGGCTGGCGGGTATTGCGGAGGCTTCCACCAGGGTGGTCAATCCGCCGCCGATCATGGGCCTCGGTGTCTCCGGCGGCTTTCAAATGGAAGTGCAGGACCAGAGCGGCGGCGACATCTCGTTCCTGGACGGCGCGGTGAACCGGCTCCTCGCGGCCAGCCGCGGCCAGCCGCAAGTCGGCTTTCTGTACAGTACATTCCGCCCCAACGTGCCGCAGATCCGGCTGGACGTCGACCGCGAAAAAGTCAAATCCCTGCAAGTTCCGGTCAGCAGTGTGTTCCAGACCATGCAGGCGTACCTCGGCGGCTACTATGTCGACCAGTTCAACCTTTACGGGCGCACGTGGCGGGTCTATATTCAGGCCGAGCCGGGGTATCGCGCCCAGACGTCGGATTTGTCCCAGCTTTACGTTGGCAACAGCGACGGCAAGATGGTGCCGCTCGGCACCATCGTCAAGACCGTTTCCATCGCGGGCCCCGACACGATCATGCGGTACAACATGTACCGCGCGGCGGAGATTCAGGGTCAGGCCTCGCCCGGATCCAGTTCCGGCCAAGCCATCGCCGCCATGGAAGACGCCGCCAAGGCACTTCCCGAGGGAGCCGGGTACGCCTGGACCGGAACGGCGTACCAGGAGAAAGAATCCGGCTCCGAGCAAGGCAGGATCGTCGCGCTGGCGCTGGTCTTCGTGTTCCTCTGCCTGGCGGCCCTTTATGAGAGCTGGGCCATCCCCTTCTCGGTTCTGCTGGGAGTTCCGATCGGTATGTTCGGCGCCTTCTTGGCCGTATGGCTGCGCGGTCTCAACGACGATATCTACGTTCAGATCGGGCTCATCATGCTGATCGGCCTGGCGGCCAAGAACGCCATCCTGATCGTGGAATACGCCCGCACCCGGCACGAAGAGCACGGCATGACCCTGGTGGAGTCCGCATTGACCGGCGCCCGTCTGCGCCTCCGGCCGATTCTGATGACATCGTTCGCATTCATTCTCGGCGTGTTCCCCATGGTGATTTCCTCGGGAGCCGGCGCCGGCAGCCGCCGTTCGCTGGGCACCGCGGTGTGCTTCGGAATGCTGGCGGCCACGTCGCTGGGAGTCTTCGTGATTCCCGTGCTCTATGTGCTGGTCGAGGGTCTGAAAGAGAAGATCGCCGGAAAACGGCCCGTGAAAGCGCCGGCCGCGCTGGAAAGTGGCAACGCATGAAGCGCCTGAGACTCATGGGCACCCTGGCCGGAACCGTGTTTCTGGCTGCTTGCGTGGTGGGCCCCGACTACCGCCGCCCGGCGACCCAGATTCCCGCCACGTTCCGCGATGCCCCTCCGACGACCCCGCAGGAGGCGGCATCGTTCGCCGATCTGCCGTGGTGGCAGATCTTTCGCGACCCGGTGCTGCAAAACCTGATCCGCACCGCGCTCGAAAGGAACTATGACGTTCGCATCGCTTCCGAGCAGATCGCGGCGGCGCGCGCGCAGGTGGTCATCACACACGCCAACCAGTTGCCGAACGTCTCGGGCGACGGCACCTACACCGGGGGCAAAAGCGTCGCGGCCGGCTATACCACCGATACCCACCTGTTGGTCCTCACCGCCGACGTGAACTATCAGATCGACCTGTTCGGCGGTCTGCGGCGAGCCACCGAAGCGTCCCGCGCGCAACTCCTGGCTACCGAAGAGGCCCGGCGCACGGTCATCATGACGCTGGTCAGCGATGTGGCCACCGACTACTATCAACTTCTTTCGCTCGATCTGCAACTGCAGATCGCCAAGCAAACCGTCAAGTCCCAGACCGAGTCGGTGCGCTTGACCAAGCTGCGGGTGGATCACGGAACCGCGACCCAGGTCGACATTCTGCAGGCCCAGCAGGTGCTGGATTCGGCCAACGAGCAGATTCCGGAGCTGGAACGGCAGGTGGGCCGCTACGAAGACGCGATCAGCCTGCTGCTGGGCAATTATCCGGAAGCCACGCCGCGGGGACTCGTTCTCACCGATCAGTACCTGGCGCCGGAGGTGCCCCCCGGCCTCACCTCCGCGCTGCTCGAGCGCCGGCCGGACATTCGCCAATCCGAGAAGATGCTGATGTTCTACAATGCCGAGATTGGAGTCGCCAAAGCGGCCTTGTTCCCGCAGCTCACGCTGAGTGGCTCCTTCGGCCCCAGCGCCGTGTTTACCAGTCTGATGAACGGCCATCCCGCCATCTGGACCTGGGGATCGTCGTTGACGCAGTCCGTATTCGACGCCGGCGCGCTCCGTGCAAAAGTGAAGGTCGCCGAGTCCGACCAGCGGCAGGCCTTGCTTTCCTATTCTCAAACCATTCAGAAAGCGTTCGGCGAAGTCGCCGACACCCTGATCGACTACCGCCAGTACCACGAGCTACGCCTGCGCGAAGAACGCTCGGTGGCGACCCTCAAAGAGTCGGTGCGCCTGGCGAATATGCGCTATCGAGGCGGAATCACGACCTACCTGGAAGTCCTCGATAGCCAGCGTTCGTTGCTTTCCGAGCAATTGACGCTGGCGCAGACCCGCGGCAACGAATACCAATCGTTGGTGAAGCTCTACAAGGCTCTCGGCGGTGGCTGGCAACAGTAGCCGCCAGGTGTCCCCGAAAGACGAATTCACGTCGGCGTCGCGTCAGACCGTCCCCAGTGTCCATTCCCAGTGTCCCGTCCCTGGCGCTCTTGGTTGCGCACCCGTTTGGCATCTTGACACCAACTCAATTCCCGCTTACTCTGAAACCAGGCAAGCAGCACCTCTATTAAGTGGTGTTATGAGGTAAGGTGGCGGAAATGATTTGTGAAACCCTGCCTGGGACAGCGACTGGCACGGCCGCTCCCATCGTGGTCGGTGACACCGGCCGGCTTTCTCTCGATGGCGTAATGGCGGTGGCCCGCGATTACGCCGAGGTTGGGTTGAGCGAAGCGGCCCAGGCCCGCATGCGCCGCAGCCGGGCCTTGCTCCTCGACAAACTGGCGCGGGGCGAGGCGATCTACGGCGTCACCACCGGGTTCGGCGGCAACGCGCATTACCAGATTCCGCCCAGCAAACTGGGCGATCTGCAGACCAACCTGCTGCGCATGCTCAAGGCCGGCGTCGGCCGGTACCTCCCGCCGGAGGTAGTGCGCGCCTCGATGCTCCTGCGGATCAACGCGCTCGCGTTCGGATGGTCCTCGGCGCGGGTCGGCGCGGCCCTCCACCTGGTGGAATTCCTCAATCGCCGCGTCACCCCGCTGGTGCCCGAATACGGCTCGGTGGGCGCTTCGGGCGACCTGATTCCCACCTGCTACATTGCCAGTTGCCTGTGCGGCGAAGGCACGGTTCTGGTCGATGGCGCGGCGATTCCGGCCGCCGAAGCCCTCCGGCGCATGGGCCTCGCTCCGCTCACGCTGGAAGCCAAGGAAGGTCTGGCGCTGCTGAACGGCACGACGATGATGACGGCGCTGGCGGCGATGGCGCTGGCGCAGGTGGAATCCGCCTTCGCCGTCGCTTTGGGCGCCATTGCCATGGCCGCGGAAGCGCTGGGCTCCTCGGCCGACTATTACGATCCGCGCATTCAGTCCGTCAAAGGCCATCCCGGCCAGATCGCCGTCGCCGCCATCATGCGCAAACTGCTCGAAGGTTCGGCGCTTGCCCCAGGTCTCGAAGAAATCCGCGCCCGCGTGGCGCGCACCGGGGCTCTGGCGCGCCAGCAGGATTCGGTCGAAGCCGCCCCCGAATCGCTGCAGGCTCCTTACTCGCTGCGCTGCGTTCCGCAGGGCCTCGGCCCCATGTGGGATTCGCTTGGCGCCGTGCGCGAAGTGGTGGAACGCGAAGTCAATTCCGTCAACGACAATCCTCTCGTCGACCCCGAAACCGGCGACGTGCTGCACACCGGCAATTTCTACGGCGGCCACATCGCCCGGTACCTCGACGGCATGAAGATCGACATCGCGACTCTGGCCAACTGGCTGCACTCCATCGTCGCCCTGCTGATGGACTCGCGCTTTTCGCGCGGCCTGCCCAATTCGCTCAGCCCCAACCCCGGCCTGCACCAGGGTTTCAAGGGGTTGCAGTTGTGCCATAGCAGCCTGGTCACCTCCCTGCGGCAGCAGAGCGCGCCCTCGTCGATTCACACCTTGCCCACCGAGCAGTACAACCAGGACGTAGTGAGCCTGGGAACCCACGCCGCGCTCACGGCTTTCGAAATGAGCGCCAAGCTGCGCGACGTGGTGGCCATGACGCTGCTGGCTTCGGCCCAGGCGGCCGAGTTGCGCGGCGGCGCCGCCCGGCTGGCGCCCGCCACCCGCGCCATGCATGCCGCGGTTCGCGCGGTGAGCCCCATGGTTACCGTGGATCGCCCGCTCGACGAGGAAATCGCCTCGGTTGCGGCTCTGATCGACCGGGCCATGATCCCGGTACCCAAAGGGCTTTTTCCGCCTTCGGACTCTAGCGCTAAGAGGAAGTAGCGCGGGAAGCCGAGCGAAAAAAGCAGCGGCAATGACAAGCTCCGCCAGCGGAGCCTCGCCGCGGGCCTCCGCAGCCAAACCCCTACAACGTGCCAAAATAGGAAAGAGAGACGCCACCTCCCATGACCACGGAAGAACGCTTCGAACGCATCGAACACGTAACCGCCGGCATCGCCGAAGAGCGCCGCAAGGACCGCCAGGAGTACAAAGAACTCTGGCGCGACACCCAGCGCCAAATTCACGAGCTCGCCCTCGAAACGCGCCTCCGCTTCGACCAGATCGGAGACCGCCTGGAACAAGTGGGCAACCGAATCGACCGCCTCGCCGCCGAGTCGCGCGCCCAAGACAAAGCCCTCGGCGAACGCATCGACCAGATGGTATCCGCCATCGGCCAAATCCTCACCAAGCAGCCGCCCGCCGCCGAAGACAACTGAAACAGAGAAGCCGCCTCCCATGAACGACCCGCGGCTCTACCAGGCCGTCGGCCTCAAGATCGCTGATTGATCCTAGAGAACGGGAACAAAATTTTCGTAAGGCCCCTATAACGAGCCTAAAGCGCTGCCCTAGGGTTAACCATTCGGAACTGTACGGAGTTCCGACCTCCCTGCTACCCTCTGAGTGGGTGAGGGTAGAAATAGCTCATTGATTTCACTGCGTAAGGAAATCGAGGTATCCGACCAGGTCGCCACGCGCCTGAAGTCCCTGCTCAAGGCCTTTTTGGGCTTGACCGGAGTCTTGCCCAAGACCGCCCTGCCGGCCGATCCCGACCTGTCCGGGCTTTGCCGCGAGAACCTGGAGCGGGCGACGGTGCGCTTCGAGACCGCGGACATTCCGACCGCCGCCATCGAAGCGGCCGGCAAGATGTGCGTCGATCAAGTGGAGGCGATTTACGCCGCCAACAAGGCCGCGATCGAGGAAAGGGACGCGGCGCTCAAGGAAGTTGTCACTACCGTCGCCGACGCCGTTAAGGGGTTCAAAGGCCACGGCGAAAAGCACAAGTCCGCGCTCACCCAACTGGCTGACGATTTTGGCGAGCTCTCGCGCGTGGAAGACGTCGGCGATCTGCGCCGCAGGCTTCGGGACGAGATCGCCAAACTCCACCAGTGCGCCGACGAGATCCGGCGCGACAGCGACGAAACGGCCCGCCGCTTCGAAACCCAGATCTCCAGTTTCCGGCAACGCCTGGAGATGGCGCGCACGGATTCCTCCATCGACCGGCTGACCGGCCTGGGCAGCCGGCGTGAAGCGGAGCGGCACCTGGCCAAGCTTGGGGAAGAGAAGGGTCCGGTAACGGTCCTGCTCTACAGCGTCGAAGGGCTGCAGGAGATCAACGACCGGTTCGGGCCGCTATTCGGCGATAAACTGCTGCGGGCTTTTGCCCATTTGCTGCACGAGCGCTACGGCGACGAAGACCAGGTCTATCGCTGGAGCGCGCACGAATTCCTGGCGGTGGTGCTGGGGTCGATGCCGATCGCCTTGGAGTTGGCGCGCCATACCTGCCGGACGTTCTTCACCACCAAGTACCAAACCGCCGAGCTCGGTGAGAACGTGGCTCTGCGCTCCCGCGTGGCCGTAAACGCCGCGCCCTATCAGCGCGGCGAGAGCGTGGAAGAACTGCTTCGCCGCGCGCGTCAGGGTTTGCAGCCGGTCGAGGCCGGGGGAAAGAGCCTGGGGGGGCGCTAAAATGCTTGCCCTCGACCTGGAACAGAGGCTCTCCGACCTGATTGCCTTCCAGTGCGTTCTGGTGGCGCTGCGCGGGAGCGATGAAGAGGCTTCCGACGAGATGCTCTGGCAGACTTTGCTGGGGGCCTTCGTGGATCAATACGGCTTTCGCCGTGCCTGGTATGGCCGCCTGGTCAACGGCGCGATCCGTCCCTGGGTTTCGGCGCCGGTGGCGGGGCCCGGCCTGGCGGATCTGCCGCTGGAAGTGGCTCCCGATTCGCCGCTGGTCGCCGCGGCCGGTCTCGATCTGCCGGTGCGGGTGGAAACCGAGGTCGAGGGACGGCTGATCGTCGAGGCCGAGAGCCAGGTTTCTCCCGACCGCGCCGAGCAGGTTTCGGTTCTGCTGGGCGAGGCCACCGCCACTTTGCGACAACGCCGCGCGCGCCGCCGCAACGAAGAGGCCGTCCAACAGGCCAGGCTGCGGGCGGAGGCGGCCGACCGCGCCAAGACCGTGATGCTGGCCAACATGAGCCATGAAATCCGCACTCCCATGGCGGGCATCATCGGCTTCGCCGACCTGCTGGCCGCCACGCCGCTTTCCTCCGAGCAGCAGGACTACGTCGAAAGCATCCGCTCCAGCGCCGACGCGCTGCTCGCCCTCATCAACGACATTCTGGATCTGTCCAAGATCGAGGCCGGCCGCCTGGAACTCGAATCCGCCCCCGTCGATTTGCGCCGGTTGGTGGAAAACGTGGTGGGGTTGCTGGCGGTTCGCGCGGCGGAAAAGCGGCTTCGCCTGGCGTTCACCATCGACCCGTCCACTCCGGCCGCGATCCTGAGCGATGCCGCTCGTCTCCGCCAGGTGCTGGTCAACCTGCTCGGCAACTCGGTGAAATTCACCAGCCAGGGCGGAGTGTCGCTGTCGGTCGCCGCCGCCAAGGAAATAGACGGGCGCCACCGCATCGATTTCGCCGTCAGCGACACCGGCCCCGGCATTGCACCCGAGCACCTGGAGCGGATCTTCGAATCCTTCCGCCAGGTGGACGCTTCCATCAGCCGCAAATTCGGCGGCACGGGACTGGGCCTGGCCATCAGCCGCTCCATCGTGCGCCAGATGGGCGGCGCGATCGAGGTGGAAAGCCAGGCGGGCCAGGGCGCCACGTTCCGGTTCTCCATTCCGGCGTGGGCCGCCGCGCGGTCGGAGGTCGCCACCCTGCGCCGGCCCGCTATCGGAGGGACTCGCGCATCGGGGTTGCCGGCTCTGCGCCTGCTGGTGGCGGAAGACAATCCGGTCAACCGCAAACTGGCCCAGGCCGTGCTCCGCCAGTTGGGTTATCAGCCGGACTTCGCGGTCAACGGCGTCGAAGCGTTCGACCGGGTCGCCTTCCAGGACTACGACCTGGTCCTGATGGACGTACAAATGCCGGAAATGGACGGCCTGGAAGCTACCCGCCGCATCCGCCGCGAGTGCCCGCCCGAGCGCCAGCCCAGAATCGTCGCCATGACCGCGGCCGCGTTTCCCGAAGACCGCAACCGCTGCCTCGATGCCGGCATGGACGATTACGTCTCGAAGCCGATCGACATGGAAGAGTTGATCGCGGCGCTGCGTCGCGTGCCGGCGGCCAACCGGCAGCTTACGGCACCTTCAGTGTCCGTTTGAGCCAGGCGATCATCTCCGGTTTCCAGTGCTGCATGCCCGGTTCGCGCCAGCCCGACATGCCGTGGCCGCCGCCCTCGATGGTCACCAACTGGCAGCCCGCGCCCACCTTGCGCATGGCCTCGCATAGCGTTACCGATTGTTCGTAGAGCACCTGGTCGTCCTTGTTGCCATGAATGGCCAGGAACGGCGGCATGCCGCGGTGAACGGCGAAGATAGGCGAGACGTTGTGCAGCTTGGCCAGTCCCTCGGCATCGAGCTTCTCCGCCCCAAAGAAGTGAATTCCGCCGCCGTTGGCCGCATGGCGGTTGATGGTGGCCATATTGAACAGCTCGGGACGGTCGCGCCGCGCCTCGGCCAGCTTGCCGTAATCCACGGGGCCGTAAAAATCGACCACGGCGGCGATCTTGGTATCGGCTGTCTCGTGGGTACCGGCCCAGTTCACCAGGAAGCCGCCGGCGGATTCGCCGACGATGGCGATCCTGGATATGTCGACGTGGTAAGCGGCGGCATTGGCTTTCACCCAACGGATGGCGCCGGCCACGTCGGCACTGGCTTCGGCGAAGTGGAACTTGGGCGCCATGCGGTAATCGATGCTGAACCAGGCGAAACCGGCATCGGCCAGCGGCTCGAACAGCGGCCGGACGTTGGTGCCGCGGCTGCCCTCGTCGAACCCCCCGCCGTGAACCAGGATGGCCGCGGGGAACGGCCCGGCGCCATCCGGCACGTGCAGGTCGAGCAGCAAAGACGTCCCGCCGGGGCTGCCGTATTCGACGGCCTTTTGATCGATAGCGGCGCCGGCTGCCAGCGCGGCGGAGACAATGGCCAAAACGAAGGCGCGGGTGTACATGGATAGGAATTGTAGCAGGGGGCAAACGGGGCGGGCGGAGCGGTGCTTGGCGTGGTGACGCGATCGGGTGACTTTCCACCAGACAGGCCTTGGGCTCGGTTGAACTATTGAAACATCTTCACTTCACCATGTTTTATGACATAATCAACACGATGTCGCTGGCGTGTCCAGAATCGGCGGCTTGGGGTACCCGCTCGGGTACCGCTATTGCTATCGTGGAATGGCCGGACGGGCCACGCAAACGCCGCACGGCGTCCCGACAACCCCTGAGGTTTAGCAGTGGATCTTGATCAGGTCCTCGACTCGCTTCAGTACCGTGGCTCCCCGAATTTCCTCTCCGGGAAGCGGCTCGAATCCGACCGCGACTTCGGCCACGTTTATCGGAAGGCCCAGCAGGAATGCAATCTGCACGGCGCCTACGTACTAAACGCAGCGGCCTACGACCTGCCCCAGGGGAACGTACCGGTGGTCTATATCTGCGAGGCTAGGTCGGAAACTGAAGCCCGCCAGATACACCGCAGGGTCTGGAACCAAAACGTCGCTCCGTTTCTGTTGGTCGTGAGCCCAGCATGGGTTCGCCTCTACCCAGGATTCAGATATGATCGCGACGTCTCGCGCGATCCCCGCGAAGGCGCACTTCGGATACTTATTGATTTCAATCAGATCACCAGCCAACTCGGCGCATTGCGCGCCGACTCGGTTAATTCGGGCTTAGTTTGGCAGGCATTCGGAGAGGACACTGCGCCGGAAAAGCGGGTAGACTGGCAACTCCTGGACAACCTGCGTGCTCTCGACGAATGGCTGGTACGGGATGGCATAGAGGATCAGCGGCTCTCTCACGCGATGGTTGGCAAATTCGTATACCTTCACTACCTCCGCCAGCGGGATATCTTGTCCAACAGTCGCCTTGAGCAATGGGGCCTGGATCCGGAACACGTCTTTACGAGCCTGACCACCTTCATCGACCTCGTGCAAAACGTGGACGAGTGGTTAAACGGATCGGTGTTCCCAATCTCGGCGAATAAGATTAGAGAGTTTGGCGCAGACAGGCTTCGCAAAATGGCTTCCGTTTTCCGAGGCGAGGAAGCCGCGAGCGGCCAACTTCCACTTTTCGACATCTATGATTTTTCGTTCATTCCGATTGAAACCCTATCGGTCATATACGAGCAGTTTCTGCACAGCACCCTCCGGCCTTCTGGAAAGTCCGAAGGGAGGGTGAAGGGCGCGTACTACACACCAGTTCCGCTCGTAAACTACATGCTCGACAAGTTGGACTCACGGAAGCCACTTGAGTCCGGGATGCGGGTATTGGACTTATCGTGCGGCTCAGGGGCATTCCTCGTCCAGTGCTACCGGAAGCTCATCGAGCGGTGGCTCCAGGAGATTGGTCGGCATCTTCGGCCGGCAGAACTCGGTCGAATTCTCACAAACCACATCTTCGGCGTGGATATCGACGAGGACGCGTGTCAGATTGCTGAACTCAGTCTCGCGCTGACTCTTCTTGAGTACGTTAATCCGCCGGATTTGACCGAAACCCGGTTCCAGTTGCCGGCCCTGCGAGAGCGGAATATTTATTGCGCTAACGCCTTTGATGATGACTCACCGTGGTACGTCGATGGCCGCAAGCGGCCTTTTCAATGGATCGTCGGCAATCCCCCGTGGAAGGATCTAAATCCCGCGAAGCTGGAGGATGACGAACAGTCGGCTTGGCAGTGGATACTGAAGAATCATGCCGAACGTCCCGTTGGCGGGAACCAGCTTGCAGAGGCGTTCGCGTGGCGTGCGTCCGAGGTCCTCGATGCCGATGGGTGCGCAGCGCTGCTGCTTCCGGCGATGACCTTGTTCAAGTACGAGTCAACCGCCTTTCGAAGCAAGTTCCTCACTCGTCACCGGTTGTGGTCCGTTGGGAATTTTGCAAATCTTGCCGAGGTGTTGTTTGGCGGACGCTCCAGACTGCCTGCTGCCGCCTTTTTCTACTCGCCGATGCCGGAATCGGTCAGGGAAGACGCTTTGAGCGGGGCGATCGAAACCTATTCGCCACTGGTGGCAAATCAGCCGATGGCCCATGCGGGCGGGCGTCGAAAAAAGACCTGGAACATAGTGGTGAACTCAGGTGAGGTTCAGGAGGTTGCCTACTCGAATGTGGTCGGCGGCGACCCGGTCCCTTGGAAGATTTCGATGTGGGGTTCGGCCATCGATGCCAAGGTGCTTCGAGCGGTCGAACGAAACTTTAGGACGGTGGGCGACCTGGAAGACTCCGGACAACTAATCCTCTCCCAGGGGCCGGAGTTGCGCGGTTCGGTCGGAGAGAAGAACGCAAATGAGTATCATTCCGAATTAGTAGGCACGGCGACAATCGACACCGATTCTCTGAAGAGGCTTCGCTATCTACTGCGTTTTCCCGAAAGTTCCACCCGTCGGCTGACGGATTCGGAGGTCTTCGTCAACAAGCGCGCCGGCATCAAAAAAAAGCTTAGCATTTGCCAGCCGCCGCACGTGATCGTCAGCGCGTCGCGGAACTTTGCGGTATATAGCGGAGATCCTTTCGTTGTGCCTGCGCGGCAGATCGGGATTACGTCTCCCTCGGGCGGCCGGAGCCTATTGAAGGCAGTCGCCCTGTATTTGAACTCAGACTTCGTCAGCTACCATCAATTCCTGACAAGCACCGAGTCCGGTGTCCAGAAAACGAGAAATACGCTCAGGGCACTTCGTTCTATTCCTCTGCCCTTCGATGCCACGACAACGCGCGAGTGGGAAGATCTGTACTCGCGCATCGCTCACGAAACAGTCGGCAGAGACGACTTCGATCGCCCAGAATTGGTCAAGGAACTCAACGACCTGACATCAGAAGCGTTGAAGCTTTCCCCACGATCCCGGTCCGCTGTCGCAGACTTGGTCCGAGTTCGATTCGGTCTAAATCAGGGAAAGATGGAGCCATCCGCTGTTGGGCAACCACCAGGCGACGAACTTCAGGCTTATGGTCGAGCATTGGAGGACGAACTTAACGATTTCATCGGCCAATCGAGTTCCACTCGGCATCGCATCGATATTCTGGTTGGCAGCGATTCCGGAATGGTCGCAGTGGAGCTCGTCGCCGGAGTCGATCGCCCCGCGGTCAGCGTTTGGGCTGCGTCCGACTCGGAAGCCCAACAACTTGCGGAGACCCGGCAACGGCTGATAGAGCAACGCGCTCAGTGGCTCTATTTCAACCGAAACCTGCGGGTCTATGAGGGCTCAAGAACGTACATATTGAAGCCGCTCCAACGCTTTCATTGGACGAGGACACAGGCTATTCAGGACGCGGCGGAGATCATCGCCGATTGCCTGGAACCTGAACCCGGCGTGCCAACGAGGGCACTCAACTAATGTCAGGCGGCCCGTCGCAAGAACAACGGGACCTGTACCGGGTTGCATTCGTGAAGAACTGTTTTGTTCTTCTTGTTCGGGCCTGCGACGTCATGGACAGGCATTCTCTTAAGAGCGCGGAGGAACCGCACATCACGGGCGAGTTGGTTCGGTGCGCCAGGATTATAGTCGAGAGGGAGGATGCAGCGCCATGGATGGAACATATGGAGGTTCTCGACGATCCACCGCAGGCCGTTGCCGGCCGCCACGGGAAGAGGCGTCCCCGAATCGACATTGAACTTGTGCGTACTGGACGTGGGATGCGGCCGCGATTTCACATCGAAGCCAAAAGGCTCTACCGATCGGACTCCGTGAACGAATATTTCGGTCCCGGCGGGCTTCAGATGTTCGTAAATGGAGAGTACGCTGGCGGTTGGTCGTCGGCGGGCATGCTCGGTTATGTGCAGTCTGATACTTGCGCTGTCTGGCTTCGTCGGCTGGCTGCTGGTTTTGCGGCGCGGCGCGTCGAGATTTGCGCGTCCGAAGGTTTCCCCGATTGGGCCCCGGCGGGATGGCAGGGCGAGGGGTTGGATGGCGTGCATACGTCCCTACACGACCGTCATCCGGAGAATCTAGCTCCAATACAGATCTTCCATTTCCTCCTTGAGCTTACGTAGGCTTTGACGCCGATAGTGTGGTGGGTCGGAAGGAGCCCCAAATTGGGGTCTTCCCCGCCGATTCTACGGTAAAATCGACACCATGTCTCAGACTCCCGCCGCGATTGGCCCCTATCAGATCATTGGTCCGCTCGGCGCCGGAGGGATGGGCGAGGTGTACAGGGCGCTCGACAGGCGCGACTTTGGAACGTGGTGCCGGAGGACAGCGTGGATGCGGCGCAAGCGCTGCCGTCCGGAGATGGCGCGGAACCTGCTCGGCTGGTAGACCCGGTTCGTGGCCTACTGCTTCGCGAAGTCAATCGGTGTGCGGACCGAAGGCGGATCGGCCTCCACGGAATAACGAAACACGCCGTATTGATAGAATGGTGAACTGTCTGCCGGGCCGCGGCTGAGGGGGTTCAATCATGGCGACGCCTGTCACGCTCAACTCGGCTCTCACGCTGGAAAGCAAGCTGAGAGCCTGGCTGGGCCTGGACCGTCTTGTCAAAGACCGGATTGCCAGCCTGAAATTGTTCGATGCATGGCTTTCCGACCAGCCCCCAATCGAAGGCGCGACGGTGGCCAAACTGAAGCTGCCTTCCGCGGGCGACCCCATCTACAAGCGCGCGCTGGCGGTGATCGAGGAGGCGATTGAGCGCAAATTCTACGGCGCTTACAAAGCCTACGAGTCTGCCGGAACCTTCACGAGCATCTCGGAGGAGCAATTCGTCGGTTACCTGGCCCACAAGGCGACGGCGGCGGGACCGGCCGGAAGCGGGCCGCGGTTGCTTACGATCAGAACCTCTCTGCTGCCTTGCGGGATGGCGGCGCTGGTGAACAAGATTCTGAGTACGAACGGGATTTGCGACGCGGGGTATACGAACACCGGCCCTCTCGAGCAACTGCTTCGGAACGCGCTGGCGGCCCCGGGCGAAATCTTCAGCGTGAAGAGCCAGTACAGCAAGGCGATGGTGACGCGCGTACCCACGGCGGCGGAACTGGGCCTGGTGGGGGAGGGCCGCGACAAGAACAATATCGGGGCAATCCGGAGCGCGCATTGCGACAACGGCGGCGTGCTGGGAGCGCGGCCCCTGTACACGCTGGCGCCCCTGGCGGGGGCGTCGCGTGCCAACCTGTATTACCTCTGGATCGAACTGCTGACCGCCTTCGATGCCAACCAAACCGACAGCCTGCGTTCGAGTGGTCTCTGGTCGAATCTGGACGATAAAAGGAGGGCGGTGGAACGGATCGCATACGTGGAGTTCACCGGGGGCCGCGCGCACGAGGACCCGCCGGTCGAAAAGGCGCGGCTGGTGTACGACTACGTGAATCACCGCGTCTACCTTACGGTGCATTACGATACGCCGAACAATCTGGAATACGTGACGTGGATGGGCGCCAAGCCCTACTTTCTGGTGTTAAACGATTCGGCAATCGGAACGGCCACCGTTACCAAGTGACCGGCGTCGCCGCGGAAAATGGGATTCGTCGAGTCGAACAGCATCAGGTTGGGACGCGGCACGCAAAGTGCTGCACCTTACGGCGTAAACCGGTAGCCTTTGCCGCGGATGGTGTGGATGTGCTTGGGGTGCTGGGGATTCTCTTCCAGCTTCTGGCGGAGCCAGGCGATGTGGACGTCGATGGTACGCGAGGCGACTTCGCTGTTGTATTTCCAGACCTTTTGCAGAATCTCCTCGCGGGTCACCACCCGCTCGCGGTGGTCCACCAGGAAATGGAAGAGTTGCATCTCTTTGGCCGCCAGGTTGACGGTGTCGCCGTGGCGGGTCACCAGCGGCCGCTCAAAATCGGCTTCGATACCGTCGAAGGCGAAGGTGCGCACCGGAATCCGGTCTTCCTTTTGCACGCGGCGGAGCAGGGCCTGGACGCGGGCCAGCAATTCGGCCGGGTCGAAGGGCTTGGTCAGGTAGTCGTCGGCGCCCAGCTTCAATCCCACCACGCGGTCGGCGACCTGGGTCTTGGCGGTAAGCATAAGGACCGCCGAATCGATTCCTTTCTGCCGGAGCTCGCGGCAAACGTCGAAACCGGTCTTCCTGGGCAGCATGATGTCCAGAATCACCAGGTCGAACAGTCCGGCCGAAGCCCGCGCCAGACCGGATTCGCCATCGGAAGCGGTTTCGAGGGCGTAACCCTCCCCGGTCAACAGATCCGACAACGTGAGCACCAGGCCGGGCTCGTCTTCAATCAGCAGTATGCGAAAACTCATCTTGCAACTCCGCCGGGGCGGCCGGCAGCCGCACCACGAATTCGGTTCCTTTCATCGGTTCGCTGCGCAGGGCCACGGTGCCGCCGTGCGCTTCGACGATCTTCTTGACCAGGTTCAGGCCCAGACCCGCGCCGCGCACCTGGTCCTGAACCGCCCAGCGTCCGCGGAAAAACGGGTCGAAAACGTGCTGCTGCTCGTCGAGCGGGATACCGGGCCCATGGTCGGCCACGCGGATTTCGACTGCCGGCGACTGGCCGTCCTCCACCGGGCCGGCGAAAATTCCCACCCATTTGTGCGTCTCGGTGCCGTACTTGACGGCGTTGTCCACCAGGTTTTGCAGCGCCAGTTGTACCGCGAGTTTGTCGGCCAGCACGGGTGGAAGATGGGGCGCCACGTGCCGCTCGAATTCGATTCCGGAATCTTCTAGCACGGCACGGCCCGTTCCGAGGCTGCCTTCGATGAGGGCTTCCACCGGCACGGCCTCGCGCCGCCGTACCGCCTGGCCGGCATTAGCGCCGGCGAACTGGAGCACCTGTTCCACCAGTGCGGTGAGCTTCTCCGATTCGGCCTGGATCAGTTTGCCGTAGCGGTCGATCTGCTCGGGCCGGTTCGCCAGCCGGCCCCGCAGATTGAACGCGGCGGTGCGAATCACCGCCAAGGGGGTGCGCAGATCGTGCGACACCGCGGCCACGAAGCTCATTTGCAGATCGGCCAGCCGCTGGCGCTCGCGGCTGAAGCGGATGAGGGCGTAAACCACGGCTACGATCAGGACGAGAATCCCGGCCGAAACGCCCATGTTCCGGCGCCGCGCTTTGGCCACGGTGGCTTCGAGCGTTCCCTTCGGGTCCCAAACCGCCAGCCGCCAGCGCCCCCTGGCCGCCGCCGCCCGCGGTCCCCGCCCGGCGTTCTCCGGGTCCGGCTGCACGTCCAGCAGTAAGACGGAGGCATCGGCTGGAGCCGCGGCGCGAGAGACGACCGTTGGCGCCAGGCGGAAAATGCTCCTATCCGGAGCCCCGCTGGCAGTCACTTCCGCGTCATAACCGATGCGCCCCCGCTCCCCGATGTACCGCTCCAGCAGTTCCGGCAGAAGAGCGTTGCGCACGTAATCCAGGTTCAACTCCGCCACCAGCCATTCCGGCTTGCCGGGCTCGGCCGAATCGAATCGCGTCCATTCCAGCAAATCCGTCGAGCGCGGATCCTCGGGAGGCGCGGCTTCGCCCTTCCAGCGCAGGGTCAGCCGGTCGCGAAGCGATTCCCATTCCGCCGGCCATGGCGCCGGCGCCGCCTCGCCGGGCTCCACGTCGAGGCTCCATAACTTCAGTTCGCCATCCGATGGAGCCACCAGCGCAACCCTATGAAACAGGGGCTCCTGCTGTTGCTTCCAGTGAAGGTATTGAGCCGCGTAGGCCGCTTCCCGCCCCATGGCGCGAATCTTGTCCGGTTCCGGAAACAGTGCCGTGGCGGCGTTTTCGATGCGTTGGTTGAAACTGGCGCTCAGCAGGTTGAGCCGCGCCTCCAGGTTGCCCTGCAGCCAGCCCCGTTGCGCTACACTGACTTCGGCGATCCAGCGGTATTGCAAAAGCGCCAGCACCCCTAGCAGCAGCGTGAGCACGGCGACCCACCCCCAAGCCAGCCAGAACTGCCGCTTCGTGTTATCCATGTTAAAATTTCAAGTTAAGTTCTTTGCTCCTCTTCATGGACGAGTAAAGTTGCGTTAAGGCGTACGCCAATTTGTACCCAATCGCAAAAGATACCCCGTCTACTAGGATGTCTGCGTCTTCGGCTGTCAGCCGATTAGGGAGAATCCTGATTCATCATGCTCCAACGCCATAGTTTTGTCCTCGCGCTTTGTCTTTGCGCCGCCGGCCTGGCGAACGCCCAAGTTGCCGCCGGGCCTTTAGTTACCCAAAAAATAGACGAATCCAAGAGGGTCGCGCTGGCCGGCAATACCCGGCCCGAAGCTACCGCCGCCAACGATCGCGGCGCCGTCGCCGATTCGCTCGCTCTCGAGCATATCCAGCTTCAACTGCGGCGCTCGGCCGAGCAGACGCAGGCCGTGGAGCAAGCCATCGCCGAGCTGCAGAATCCGAAATCCGCCAACTTCCACAAGTGGCTCACCGCCGAGCAGTTCGGCGCCCGGTTCGGAGCCTCTCAAGCGGATATCACCACCGTAACCGCCTGGCTTACCACCCACGGTTTCACCGTAAATCAGGTATATCCCAGCGGGCTGCTGATCGATTTTTCGGGTACGGCGGGACAGGTCCGGCAGACATTTCAGACCGAGATGCACAATCTGGAAGTGAGCGGCGTGCGGCACATCGCTAATATGAGCGATCCCAAGATTCCGGCCGCGCTCGCCTCCGTGGTGGGCGGCATTGTGTCCCTGCACGACTTTTCGCCCCACTCGATGAAGCGCGCCCGTCCCCAGGATACCTTCACTTATGACGGCTCAACCTACCAGGCCCTGGCGCCCGAGGACGTGGCGACTATCTATAATCTCAGCCCGTTGTTTGCCGCCGGGATCACCGGCCAGGGACAAACCATCGCGGTCATCGAAGATACCAACCTATATAGTTCGAGCGACTGGACTGCCTTCCGGAACACTTTCGGGCTGTCGCAATATTCTACGGGTTCGCTCACTACGGTCTATCCAGCGCCCACCTCCGGATTTTCCAATTGCGACAACCCGGGCATTGTGGGCGAGGACGACGAGGAAGCCGCCCTGGACGCCGAGTGGGCCAGTGCCGCGGCACCCGGCGCCGCTATCGAAGTGGCCGCCTGCGCCGATACGCGGGTCACCTTCGGCGGCCTGATCGCCATGCAGAACCTGGTCAACTCCTCCAACCCGCCCTCGGTGGTCAGCATCAGCTATGGCGAGTGCGAAGCGGAGAACGGAGCCGCCGCCAACGCGGCCTTCAACCTGGCATATCAACAGGCGGCAGCCGAGGGAATCTCGGTCTTTGTGGCGGCCGGAGACGAAGGCGGCGCCAGTTGCGACGCGGGCGCCACCAGCGCGACTCACGGAATCGGCGTGAGCGGGTGGGCATCCACGGCTTACAACGTGGCCGTGGGCGGCACCGATCTTGCCGATAACTATACCAACACCGCTTCCAATTACTGGAATACCACCAACGACGCTAATTATGGCTCGGCGCTATCCTACATTCCCGAGATCCCCTGGGACGATTCCTGCGCCAGCGGCTTGCTCTCCACCTACGTTGGTTATGCCAGCCCGTATGGAGCCGACGGCTTCTGCGCCAGCCGGACGGCCCAGGAGGACCAATTGGTCCAGGTAGCCGCGGGCAGCGGCGGGCCCAGCGGCTGCGCCACCGGCAATCCGGACACCGAGGGCGTGGTAAGCGGCACCTGCGCGGGTTGGCCCAAGCCTAGCTGGCAATCCGGCGCCGCCGGCAATCCCGCCGATAGCGTGCGAGATATCCCGGACGTTTCCCTGTTCGCCGCCACCGGCGTCTGGGGGCACTATTACATCGTCTGTTTCAGCGACGTGCGCAATGGCGGTGCTTCCTGCACCGGCGATCCCAGCAATTGGGCGGGCGGCGGCGGCACTTCGTTCGCCTCGCCGATCATGGCCGGCGTGCAGGCCCTGGTCAATCAGAACGCCGGCGGCGCCCAGGGCAACCCCAACCCCGTCTACTACAACCTGGCTGCCAACTCCGCTTCGGTTTGTACGTCGTCGAACGGCGACCCCGGTTCGGGCCCGTGCATTTTTCACAACATCACCCAGGGAGATATTTCGGTCGATTGCGGCGGTGGCGTGAGCTGCTACGGCGCGGTCACCATCGTCACCGGCGGCGGCCGGCGCGGCGGCTTCGGGGGCGGCTACCAAACCTCCAGCGACGGCGCCCTTTCTACGTCCACCTCGGCTTTCTCGCCGGCCTTTGCCGCCGCCTCCGGCTGGAACATGGCCACAGGACTGGGCAGCATCAACGCCTATAATCTGGTCATGAATTGGGCCAGCGGGCAGTAGGGGCGGGGCTTCGCCCCGATATCCCTTCGGGATATGGGAGTTAGAAGACAAGAAGACAGAAGAGAAGCCCGCACTGCGAATCCCGCGACGAGCTTCTAACTTCTAGACTTCTCAACTTCTCAACCTCTGACTTCAGCCCCACGTTGCGCTATCTTCTTTAGAGTGGACGACCTCAAAGGAAAAGTGGCCCTCGTCACCGGGTCGAGCCGGGGAATTGGCCGCGCCATCGCTTTGGGCCTGGCCGAAGCCGGCGCCGACGTCGCGCTGAACTTTCGCAGCCGCGCGGCGGAAGCGGAGACCGTGGAGCGTGAGATCCGAGGGCTGGGACGGCAATGTGTAGCCATCCAGGCCGACGTATCGGTTTCGGGCGAAGTGACGCGCCTGGCCGGCGCGGTGCAGGACCGGCTCGGCCCGATCGCGATCCTGGTGAACAACGCGGGTATCTCTCTTCCCCAGCCGATCGAGGAGATCGCCGAGCGCGACTGGGACCATGTCGTCGACGTGAACCTGAAGTCCTGCTTTCTGGTAACGGCGGCCATCCTGCCCGCCATGATGGCCCGCCATTGGGGCCGCATCGTCAACTTGTCCTCGGTGGCGGCGCAGGTGGGAGGGGTAGTCGGCCCGCATTACGCCGCCTCGAAGGCCGGCATGCTGGGCCTGACCCACTTCTACGCCCAGCGATTGGCGAAGGAGGGCATCACCGTCAACGCCATCGCTCCGGCCCTGGTGGAAACGGAGATGGTGACGTCCAATCCCGACGCCCGCGCCGACCGCATCCCGATCGGCCGGTACGGGCTTCCGCACGAGGTCGCCGCGGTCGCGGTCATGCTGGCGCGCAACGGGTACATCACCGGACAGACCATCAACGTCAACGGCGGCTGGTTCATGAGCTGAAAAATCGAAAACCTTGGAAAGGCAGGTGAGAGATGTCAAAAGATCGTGTTGCGGTAGTCGGCGTCGGCAATGTGGGCGCCACTACGGCGTACGCGCTGTTGCTGTCGGGGCTGGCTCCCGACATTGTGCTGATTAATCGCGACCGCAACAAGGCCGAGGGTGAAGCGGAGGACATTAGCCACGCCGAACCTTGGTCGCACACGACACTGGTGCGCGCGGGCGATTTTGAGGATTGCGCGGACGCGAAGGTGATTGTGGTCACGGTGGGCGCCGGCCTGAGATCCGGCGAAACGCGCCTCGACCTGCTGAAAAAGAACGCGGCAATTTTTCGCGACGTGATCCCCAGGATCGCGGCGACAAACACGCAAGGGATTCTGCTCATCGCCACCAACCCGGTAGATGCGCTGACGCATTACGCACGAATCCTCTCGGGCTTCGAGTCCGGGCGGGTGGTTGGCTCGGGTACCATTCTGGACACGGCCCGGCTGCGGGTGCTGCTGGGCGGCCACTATGGCGTCGACCCGCAGAGCGTACATGCATACATTGTCGGCGAGCACGGCGACTCGCAGGTCCCGGTGTGGTCGGCGGCGAGGATTGCGGGACTGCCGATCGACGAGTTCTGCCTTAAGCGTGGTCTTGCCTACGACAAAGCCGCCCTGGATGAAATAGCGCTAAAGACGCGCAACGCGTACTATCGTATCGTTGGACAGAAGGGCGCGACGTTCTACGGCATCGCCTCGGGACTGGTGCGGGTGGTGCGCTCGATTTTGCGAGACCAGAACACCGTGCTCACGGTGGGCAGTAAGATGCCGGAGGCGCTGGGCCTCGGTGACGTTACCATGAGCTTCCCCACGATTGTCAACGCTCTGGGAATCGGCGGCGTGGTGCCGGTCAACCTGGACCCCGCCGAGCGGGAGGCTGTGACCAGATCGTCGGCGGCGATCCGGAGTCAGATCGCCGCGATGGAAGAAGCGCCTGCGACAAGCTGAAGACTTTATTGTGGGGCGGACCATCGGTTTTTGTGGTCTGCCATGCACCCCGCCTTCGTCGAGTTGGCCTTCGGCAAACAAGGGTGCCGCGGCCAAGAGCGGCCCGCGCCACTTCAAAACGTCAGACGAACGCCCAACTGGATGCGCCGGTTGTTGGCGGTCGATCCGGCCGGACCGCCGCCGCCGCCAAAGCCGCCGCCGCCGAAACCGGTATTCACCGAAGTCGGTTGCAGGAAGAGCGGATTCGTGATCGTTCCCTGATAACCGCCGGGGTTGAAATGGTTGAACAGGTTTTCGAAATTCAACGATAGGGTAACGTTGTAGCGATGCTCCGTGGTGTCGTTAAACCCACCTCCGCGGCCGCCGCCACCGGGACCCATGCGCATGCCACCGCCGCCGCGGCCACCACCGCCCGGTCCGCCACCGGGACCGCCCGGTCCGCCACGGCCGGCGCCACCGCCCGGTTGCGCCGCATTGCCGCGTATGGGGCCGAAGCCGAACACGCGATAAACGCGGAGATTCACCGATACCAGGCCCGGCATGGTCAGGTAGTTGCGCGGGACCAGGCTCGGAAAGGCATTGGAACCGCCGACCGCGTAGCTGGTGAACGTGCCATAGGGCGAGCACACGTTGTTGCCCGAGCGCAACACGGCGGCACAGGTTGCGCTGGAGGCGAACTCGGCGCGGGCGTTGGTTTCCGTATCGCCGAACACGTCTTGCCCCAGCAGCACGTCGTAGGGCTGACCGGAACGCACGGTCAGAAACGGCGCGAAGCGGATCATGCGGGGCGCCAGAACGTTGCCGATCAGTTGGAAGTTGTTGCGGCGGTCCAGGGTAGAGCGGCCGTAATCGAGGGCAAAATCGTACGGGTCGGTAGGGGTGGACGGAAGATCTTTCGCGTAGGTCAACGCATAGTTCCCGAACAGCGAAACCCTGGGGCTGAAGCGGGTGTTGAAGTTGAGCATCATGATCTTCTGGTTCAGGTAACCGCCGGACTCATACTCAAAAACGTTGCCGGCGGCGTAGCCGTACGGAAAGACGCCGTTGGTCGCGCTCAGCGGCAGGTTGGGATTGAAGCTGCCCGGGAAAGGCGTATTGATGGGAATCGTCTGCTGCAGGTGAACCGCGCGGTTATTGGTAAAGGTCGCCGCCACGGTGGTGTTGCGGGGCAACTGGCGTTCGACCCCGATGGCGCTCTGCAAACTGTAATCGGCCTGCAGATTGGGATCCACGCGCCAGGTGAGGTTTTGGCCCGAGTTCAGCGAGGAGAGCGGCGGGATATTGGGGTAAAAGGCCGGATTGTAAACCGTGTAGTCCACCTGAGCGGTGCCGTTATTCAGCGCCGCGTTTTCGAACAGGCTGGTGCTGACGCGGTCGTAGAAAATGCCGAAGCCGCCGCGGACGACGGTCTTCTGCCGGCCATTCTTGGCGGTACCGGGCGCCCAGGCAAACCCGAGGCGCGGCGCCCAGTCGTGATGATCGCCGATCAGCGTCTGGTTTTCGTAGCGCAGCCCCAGGCTCACGGTTAGATTCGGACGGACTCGCCAATCGTCCTGCGCGTAGGGAGCCTCGTCCCAAACATCGCGGCTGATATAGGATTGCCCCGCCTGAATGGCGAACCGCGACGGACCGCCGCCCAGGTTCTGAATCTGGGTTTCGCTATAACCCGCATTGGCCAACATCAATTGGCGCTCGTATTGCTGCAGCGAGGTCAGCGTCACGGTGAGGGGGTTGCCGTCGGAATCGTATTCGACGTTATTGCTGGCGTCCAGCGCCGGTTCCACGCCGCCCAGAAAAGTGAACGTCCCGTTGAAACCAGTCGGCTGATTGCTGCGGTCGCTGTTGCGGCGTATCCGCACGCCAACTTTGATGGTATGGGCGCCTCTCAAAATCGACGTAAAATTCTGCAACTCGTAGTGGGTGGAAAGATCGTGGTAGTCTCCCCTCCCGTTGCCGCCGGTGACGAACGCACCCGCGACGTTGACCTGCGGAATTTGGTTGCCGTCCAAAGCCGTCCAGTTCCGGGTGAACTGGAAGCGCGTTTCGTTTACCACCCTGGGGTTCAGAACGGAGGTCTCAGTCACCATCACGTTCTGGCCGTCTCCTTTGCTGTTGTATGCCAGATCCGAATAGGGCGCCGGCAGATTGGTGCCGCCCAGGCCGGCATTGTCCTGCGAATTGAAGCGCTCTTCGACACGCACCGTCAAAGTGTCGTTGCCCGAGAGGGCGTAGTCGATGCGCGGCGCGATGACGGTGAAGTTCGACGGAGTGAGGACGGCGGTATTGATACTGGACTGAGTCAGGGTGGTGGGACTGAAGTAGTCGGCCACAATGATCGAATTATTCTCAACGTCGCGCCGGTTGAAGTCGACGAAGAAGGACGCCTTCTTGTTTATCGCGCTACCCACGTTGGCGGCCACCTGGCGATTGGAATAGTCGGGTTTGTTATTGACCAGCGGGTTACGCGAATCGAAAACCGAGTCGGTATCGAAAAAGGAGATGGAGCCGCGCAGCTTATCGGTGCCGGGCTTGGTCAGAATCTCGATGCGCCCGAAGCCGAGCCTGTCGAATTCGGCGGAGAAGGGGTTCTGGTTGATGCGGATTTCGCGGATGGATTCTTTGGGCGGCAACTGGCCGCCGCTGAAGCCATCGATGTAGATCTGTCCGCCATTGGGCCCGGCGCCGGGGCCGGCCAGGGCCTGCAGTGCGTCGGACAGATCGTCGGGGTCGTCCGGCAACGCTTCCAGGTCGGTGCCCTTGATCACCAGGGCGGTGGCGTTGTTGTCCGGTTCGACGCTCACCGCATTGGTGTTCTCCTCCTGGACCGTGACTTCCTGCTTTTCGCTGCTGATGGCGAGTTGGATGGGGAGTTGCACGGCGTTGCCGGCGTTCACCGTCACCTGTTTGGAGAAGGTGGCGAACCCGGGGAAGCTGACCGAAACCGTGTAACTCCCGGGCGCCAGGCCGGCAAACGTGTAACTGCCGTCCGCCTGGGTTTGCGCGGTTTTGTTGCCGCTGCCGCCCGCCAGGAACACTTTCGCCGCCGGAATCACGGCGCCGGAATCGTCCATCAGCACGCCCTTGAGTGTGCCGCTGGTCTGCTGCGCCCCTGCGGAGCAAACTGAAAGCAGGATACCGAGAACCCACAGTTGTAGCTTTCGCAAATTCACTTTGCTTCCCCTGAATGAGACTTCGCTAAATTGTTCCCAAAGCCGGCCGTTCGCGCAGTCGCTAGTTGCCCTCGCCGCCGCCGCCGCCGCCGAGATTCCAGCCGCTCATGATGTCGCGCGTTGCCGAAGGAGACGCCCGGAGGAGGTCGTCAACCCCGGCGAGCAACATGATGGCGGTGGAGTGACTGGAATCGGTCCCTTCGGTAGTCGTCACCATAATGGCGTCGCGGGCTTTCAGGTCGGCAAGGGGAACGGCCGGCAACCGGTCGAGCATCTGCTTCAGATCGCCGCGTCCGCCTCCTCGCGAGCCACCGCCTGGCATACCGAATTGGCCCGAACCGCCGCCGCGCCGCCCGCCCTCGCCTTCGGCGTCCTGCCCTCCGGCAGGCTGGTATCGCCGGGCCAGCCGGGCGGCCAGCTCCGGCGGCAGCTTGCGCATGGTGGTGTCGGAGGTGACCCGCAAGAACCTGTTCTTCTTGGTCGCCAGATCCTTCACGGTGAGGACGCCGGCGGTGGCGTCCACTGAAACCACGGTCGCGGCCAACTGCGGAAACGTGCCGGAAACTACTCTTTCCGCCGCCACCGATGTGCCGTCCGCAGTCTTATCTCCCAGCACATTCACCTGATCGCCGATTTTAATCTGGTCGAATGTGCCGGGCTTGGCGTCGCTCATTTTGGCGGATTCCGGAGCATATCGCCGATATTCCGTCTTGGCCGAGAATACGACCGTCAAGTTCCTGGAGCTGACTTTAATGGCGAGCGTCTTGGCGCCCGGGTCGATCGAAGCCACGATTCCGGTAGTACCGCGCTTCTGCCAGTCCTCCAGTTCCTTTTCATGAACCTGCGCCACGTCGGCGCTGGTCATGATGTAGATGGTGCGTGCCTCGAAACCCTTCTGGTCGGCGGACGCCGTGCCGATGGCCACCGCGCGGTCGCCCGCGTTCACGCTCTTCAGCTCGATCGGCAGGGCCTTCTTGGTGTCGTTTTCACCGGGCGGCAAGCGCCGGATAAACGAGCGGTCCGTGGTCGTCACGGTCACCGCGTCGCCCTTATCCGTTTTGATTGCCAGTTCCTTGCTGTCGGTATTCACCGACACCACGGTACCTGTAACTCGCGCGCGAGCGGCCTCCGCGGCTGCGTTCTGGGCCTGTCCCCGGATTGAGACAGCGGAAACCAATGCTATCATTCCGACTATCGCGAGCTTCCCTACGCTTGAGTTCCTTCGCATTTCTTACATCCACAAGGGGCGTTGTCGAAAAGATCAAGGTTACAGCCTTCACATTTCCGGAATCGGGTGAAAGATCGGGTGTGCCTAGGTGTTCGCGTTCGTGTGGTGGGACAGGCCTCCCGGCCTGTCGTAACCGCGAAGCTGCTCTTCCAGCCGGCGACAGGCCAGGAGGCCTGTCCCACTGGCAACGGTACCGAGGCAATCGGCAGGTGGTTTACGGATGAAAATGGAACTCTAACCGGAGAGGTTCTTAAAGAGGAGGGCGAAACGGCGGAGGGAGAAAACGCAGGAAAGCCGCGCAAGGCTTAAGCGCCAGACGCGGCTTTCCGAATTTGCCAAGAGATAGGACCGGGCCTAGAAAAGGCTCTTCTTGGTGGTGTCGGCAGTCTTCTTTGCCTTCTTTGCCTTCTTCGTCTTGGTGGTGGCGGTATCTTGCGCGAAGGTCACGGCCACGGTGGTGGTCAGGAAAGCCAGGCCCAGCATCAGCGTCATTAGTTTCTTCATTGCGGTTTCTCCTTTGGATTGCGACGATTTTATCTCGTCTTGGTACCTAGCATAGCGGACGGCACATGAAGCGCGGCTTAAATGGTAATTAAAATCACTTCATATAACGCTGAGTTTTGGTTTCCCGGCGTGTTGTTTGCGCCGCGTCCAATCGCCAGGCACGGCCAGGAGCGGCCGGCGAGGTCGTGGCGGCACAAATGTGCTACGGTAGTAGCTTCCTTTCCGAGTTCGGATTCGGAAGTTTGGAGGTTCAAATGATGGAAGCCCTCGGCATGATTGAAACTAAAGGGCTGATCGGCGCTATTGAGGCGGCCGACGCGATGGTGAAGACCGCCAATGTGGTCCTGACCGGGAAAGAGTTTGTGGGCGCGGGACTGGTTTGCATTACCGTGCGCGGGGATGTGGGCGCGGTGAAGGCTGCGACCGATGCCGGTGCCGCGGCGGCTCGCCGGGTGGGCGAACTGGTCGCGGTCCACGTGATCCCGAGGCCCCACGAAGAAGTGGAAAAGGCTCTCCCCACGACTTTCAAGAAGTAGCTCCCCATGCTCGATAAAGACCTTCTTTCCGTACAGGAGGTCCGAACCAAGGTGGCCAAAGCCCACGCCGCCTGGCAGCAATTCCGCACATTTTCTCAGGCTCAAGTCGACGCCATTGTGGAGCGGATGGCGGCCGCCGCCAGGTCCCATGCCCGCCGCCTGGCGGAAATGGCGGTGGAAGAGACCGGCTACGGCAACGCACCTGACAAGTACATCAAGAACCTGCTCGCGTGCGACTGGCTTCCGCGCCGCATGCGCGGCATGAAAACCGTGGGTGTGGTGCACGAGCTGGTGCACGAGAAGATCGTGGAAATTGCGGTTCCGGTGGGCGTGGTTGCGGCGATTCTGCCGACCACGAATCCCACTTCCACGGCCATCTACAAAGTCCTGATTTCGCTTAAGGCCGGTAACGGGGTGGTGGTGAGCCCACATCCCCGCGCGCACCGCTGCACCTGCGCCACCACGGCTATTCTGGCCCAGGCCGCGGTCGAAGCCGGAGCCCCCGAGGGCATCGTTCAATGCATCGATAACGCCACCTTGGAGGGCACCGGAGCGCTCATGAAACACGAGCTTACCGGGGTGATCCTGGCTACCGGCGGCGCCGGCATCGTCAAGGCGGCGTATTCCAGCGGCAAACCGGCTTTCGGAGTCGGTCCGGGCAATGTCCCGGTGCTGGTCGATACTTCGGCGGACCTGGACGACGCTATCCGCAAGATCGTTGCCGGCAAGTCGTTCGATTACGGCACGGTCTGTTCCAGCGAACAGACGCTGGTTGCCGAGAGTTCGCTGCGCGGCCGCATTCTGGACTTGCTCCGGCGGCATCGCGCGCATCTTTGTACCGAGGAGCAGGCGCAGGCGCTGAGCAAGCTGCTGGTGCTGCCCAACTGGTCCATTAACCCTGAGTGTGTGGGTCAGGCCCCGGCCAAACTGGCGCGGATGGCGGGATTCGAAGTGCCTGACGGCACTACCATTCTGTGCGCCGAGATCGGCGGCGTCGGCAAGCAGCATCCGCTCTCCATGGAGAAGCTTTCGCCGGTGCTGGCGCTCGGTTTTGTTAAGGATTTTCCGACCGCTCTCGATATCTGCCATGCTCTGTTGAAGTTCGGCGGGCTGGGCCACACGGCGGTGATTTACGCCCGCGACGATGCCCGCATCCGCGAGTACGGACTGCGCGTCCCCGCCATGCGGGTGTTGGTGAATACGCCGGCTCCGCAAGGCTCTACCGGTATCACCACCAACGTCTTTCCAGCCATGACGCTGGGCTGCGGTGCGATAGCCGGCAACATCACCTCGGATAACATCGGGCCGCAGCACCTCATCAATATCAAGCGGCTGGCGTATGTGGTGCGCGAACCGGAGCAGGCTTTCGAAATGCCGCTGGGCATCGACGACGCGCCCGCGGCCGGCGCGCCGGCCGCACTGGACCGGCCGGCGGTGGTGGCCGCGGTGGAACGGTACCTCGCGGCACGGGGCATCGGCGCCGCGCCGAAAGCCCTCGCGGAGCCCTCCTGCGGCTGCTCGGCCGGCGCCGGCTCTTGCAAGACCGTGGAGACTGAACCGGCCGCCGTCAACAAAGCCATGGTTGCGAACATCGCCGCGGAGGTGGTGGACCGCTTCCTGGCGAAGCGCGGCACCGCGCGGCCCGGCCCTGTTTCTCCACCCAACACCGGGTCGGACGCACCCGGCGGCTACGGTTAGCCTCCTGTCAGGAAATAACCATGCCAATTCCGGCGTGGCGCGGCCACTTTTGGCTGCAGCGCCGAGATTCCAAACTCATGTTCGGGTGGGCGGTGTAGACAGGGTCGAAAAACGCGCCGGGAAGAGTCCCGGCGTGGCAGACTGAGAGTCCGCTCCACAATTTTCATGAGCTTGCGAGGGCCGAAGGCCCCGAGACGACAGACCACAAGAAACGGTGGTCTGCCCCACGGTGATCGTGTCCGATCATTTTGAAAAATAGCCCGCTCATGGACGATACCCGCCCGTTGGTGAATGCCTTCTAGGAGCGAAGCGAATGCGTCGGGACAATAGAGAAGATGACGATACGGGCGTGGGCGTGTCTGGCGGGTCTAGGTCTGTTTTTATTTTCCGCTGTTGGCTTTGCGCAGTCGAGCAGCGGCACTTCGGGCACTATTCGAGGCTCCGTGCTGGACAGTTCGGGCGCGGCCATTGGTGGCGCGGCGGTGGAACTTCGGAACCCGATTTCGCGGCTCGACCGAACCGTGCGCGCGGACGCGCAGGGCAAGTTCGCGTTCGACAATGTCCCTTTTAGCAGCTATCATTTGAGCGCCACGGCGCCGGGGTTCCAGGCGGGCAGCCAGGACGTAGAGGTGCGCTCGGCGATCCCGCTCGAGGTCGCGGTCAACCTCACGGTCGGCGCCCAGAACACCACGGTTACCGTGGAGGCCCAGGCCGAGGACCTGATCACCAACGATTCGACGGTCCACACCGATGTGGATCGCGCCTTGTTCGAAAAGCTTCCGCTCGAAAGCCAATCTTCCTCGGTGAGTTCGCTGGTGACGCTGGCTTCGCCGGGGGTTTCGGCGGATTCCAACGGGCTTTTTCATGGGATGGGCGACCACGCCTCGAATTCGTTTTCGGTGGATGGCCAGAACATTTCCGACCAGCAGAGCAAGGTATTTTCCAACCAGATTCCGATCGAATCGGTGCAATCGATGGAAGTGATCGAGGGCGCGCCGCCGGCCGAATATGGCGACAAGACGAGCCTGGTGATCGTGGTGACGACGCGCTCCGGCATGGGCATGCACCAGGCCCACGGCGACATTTCGGCATCGTACGGGACGTTCGGCAGCGGAAACGGGTCGGCCAGCGTGGGCTACGGGGGGAACGATTGGGGCAACTTCATCGCCCTCAGCGGCCTCGGTACCGGCCGGTTTCTGGACGGGCCGGAATTCAACGTCTTTCACGATCATGGCAACCAGGCAAACGTCTTCGAGCGTTTCGATGTGAAGCCGTCCACCGCCGACACGGTGAACTTCAATTTCAGCTACACGCGGTCGTGGTTTCAGAACCCGAATTCATACGACGCCCAGACGGCGTCGGCCTGGAACGGGCTGGTGGTGGATAACGGCGGATTGGGACCTAACGGCCAGGTGGTGGGGCCGACGGACCAGCGCTCCAAGATCCGCACGTTCAACATCGCGCCTACTTGGACCCGGCTGACCAGTCCGCATACGGTGCTGACTTTCGGCGCTTTTGCGCGGCAAGACCAGTATAATTACTATCCCAGCGACGACCCGTACTCCGATTTCATCCCCGGGGTGCAAGGGCTGACGATCGGGCAGAACCGGCGGCTCACCAACCTGGGAGCGCACGCGGCCCTCTCCTATGCCAAGGGTGTCCACAACCTCAAAATGGGCGTGATGTATGAAGACACCATTCTGACCGAAAAGGACAGCTTCGGAGTTGTAGACCCGACCACCAACGCGGTTTGCCTGAACGCGGACGGGACCCCGTACACGGGAGTGGGGTTGACGAATCCTGCGGGATGCGTGGGCGCGCTCGAGCCCAATCCGAATTTCATTCCGCTGCTGGGCTGCTACGATTTGACCCGCCTGGCGCCGGTGCCGGGTTCCGATGGCTGTCCGAATTCCACGGCGGGGCTCTATGATTTTGACGGGCATGCGGACATCCGCGAAGTCGCCCTGTTCGTGCAGGACAACATCAGTAAGGGCCCCTGGAATTTCAACCTGGGGCTGCGGTTCGACATCTATCGCGGCCTCACCAGCGCCAGCCAGGCGGAACCGCGGTTGGGTATCGCTTACAATTTCAAGCCCACCAACTCGGTGCTGCGCATTTCCTATGCGCGCAGCCTGGAAACGCCGTTCAACGAAAACCTGGTGCTTTCGAGCCTGGGGTGCAGCGACCCGGTGGTAAACGCGATCATGTCGTCGACCGTCAGCCCTTGCGTTTCCAATACGCCGCTGGCGCCGGGATGGCGCAATGAATTTCACGCCGGGCTGCAGCAGGCTTTCGGCAAGCACCTGGTGGTGGATGGCGAATACATCTGGAAGTACACGCACCGGGCATACGACTTCAGCGTCTTCGGAAACTCGCCGCTGACTTTCCCGATCGAATGGGAGCGCTCGAAGATCCCCGGCTTCACCGGCCGCGTCACCATGCCGGACTACCACGGTCTTTCGGCCTTTGTGGTGATGTCGCACGTGGCGGCGCGTTTCTTCGAGCCACAGGTGAGCGGCATTGGATCGACGCCGGCCGGCAGCCAGGTTTTCCGCATCGACCACGACGAAGCCTTTAACCAGACCACGCACCTGCAATATCAGCCTTTCAAGAAAGGTCCGTGGTTCGGCTTCAACTGGCGCTATGACAGCGGCCAGGTGGCGGGGTCGGTTCCCTGCGCCGGGGGGAACTGCGCCAACGGGCCGGATGGCAGCGACTCGGTGGTGGACGTTAGCGAACTGACGCCGGACCAGCAATTCCAGGCAGGGCTGTTCTGCGGCAGCGTGCATGCTACGCCGACGATGGGTATCAGCCCCAGCGGACTCTGCCCGGCGGCCGAATACGGTTCGACCTTGCTCAAGATCCCCGCCGCCGGCACCGAGAACGACGACCACAATCCGCCCCGCGTTGCGCCACGGAGCCTGTTCGACATGTCGTTGGGCCAGGATAATCTCTTCGGCGGCGAGCGCTATAAGTGGAGCGCCAGGATTTCGGTGGTCAACCTGACGAATAACTACGCGCTGTATAACTTCCTATCGACCTTCAGCGGCACGCATTACGTCACACCGCGCGCCGTGACGGCGACGATCGGGTTTCATTTTTGAGGAGAAGAGGGAAGGCAAGGAAGTTAGAAGGTGAGGAAGGAAGGAAAGAAGGAAGGAAAGAAGGAAGTAAAACCGCGCTTCCTGCTTCTTGACTTCTCTCCTTCTCTCTTCTCCCCGCTCACCAGCGCAGAATCCGCCGAATCCCGTGGGCCTGGCGTTTGCTGACGGTCAATTCGAGTGAGTTGCTGAGGGTGATCATCCAGCGCTGGCTGCTGAGGGCGCTGATTTTGCGGACGTGATTCAGGTTGACGACGGCGTTGCGGTGGACGCGCTGAAACTCGGGGCCGGGCAGGTGTTTGCAGATGGCGCGGAGGCTGTGAGTGGCCAGCAGGCGCTGGCGGGCGGTCACGATCCACACCAACTCGCGTTCGGCCTGGAACGCCAGCACCTCGTCGGCGTCGAGCAGTACATAGTGGGAACCGCTGCGGCCCACCACTTTGCGGCTGGCCGCCGGCAGCGCCGTATCGGCCACGGCCGCGATGCGGGCCAGATTATCGGCAGCCTCGGAAGGGTTGCCTAATAGGGCGCGGGCACGCTCGACGGCTTTCTGCAGGCGCGCCTCGCCGACCGGCTTCAGCAGGTAATCGATGGCGCCGGCTTCAAAAGCCTGAATGGCGTGCTGATCGAAGGCCGTGATAATGACCACGACCGGAAGGCGCGCGCCTTCCAGATTGCGGACCACCTCAAAGCCGCCCATCACGGGCATCTGGAGATCGAGGAAAACCACCTCCGGGCGGAGGCGCGCCATTTCGAGCAGGGCCTGGCCGCCGTCGGCCGCTTCCCCCACCACCTCGATGTCGCGCATGGCCTCCAGTTGCTCGCGCAGAACCTGGCGCGCAATGGGCTCGTCGTCAACGATGAGGGCCGTCAGCATCTTCCATCTTCAATTAGAGCGAATAGCATGCCGGTCATGCCACGACCACATCCACGCCGATAGGATCGTGATCGGAGAGCGGCGGCGTTCCCGCGCCCGTGGCGAGGCCGTGCAAAACCACCGGGCCGGATACCTCGAGGCCGCGCGTGGCGAACCAGTCCAGCTTGAAGGGACAGCGGCCGCCGTGATGGCGCAGGCTCCAGCGGATGAAGGCGAAGCACCAGGCGGGCACCCACTCGCCCAGGTTGCGCACCGCATCGCCGCTCGTGGCGTCGTAACAGGTGGTGTAATCGCCCGGAGAATTGGATCGGGTGTACTCGAAGCCGCGCTCTTCGAGCAGCCGGAACAGGGCGCGCTCAAACCTGCGTTCGGGGTGCAGGTAATGGTTGCGGATGACATGATCGACGCCCATCATGACGCGCAGCCAGAAGCCCAGGATGGCCCAGAGGGCGTGAGAGGAATCGTAGGTGCTGGTATTCCAGTCGCCGCCGAGGATGGCCGGGCCGTGGGCGGGAACCGCGTCCAGGATGGCGCGCATCTGCAGGCAGCGGTGGCGCTGGGTGGATTGAGCGTCCAGGTGCACGCTCACGGCTTCGATGGTGAGATTGGGGAATTCGATGCGCGCGGCCACGGCGGACTGGCGGCCCAACCGTTTTTCGCGGTGAGCGATCTTATCCACGCCGTTGACCAGCGGAATCTGGCGCACGCCGGAGATGGGGTAGCGGCTGAGCAGGGCATTGCCATGCAGGGCGAAGGTATTTTCGCCGCCGGTATCGCGCTCCACGCCGGAACCCTTGCCGAAGGCGATATAGCAGGGCGCGAACGCCACCGCCATGCCCAACTCGCGGGCCAGCGCCTCGGCTACCATTTGGTTGCCGGAGCGCGCCATGCCGGCGTCGGCTTCGGTCAGGAGCACCACGTCGGCCTGGCTGAGATAGGGATGCGAGCGGAACAGTTCGAGCTGCGCGGGGAACTGGCGGCCGCGCTCGATGTTCCAGGCCACCACCCGGTAGCGCGGGCGCGGGGGCGCCGGGCCGCGGCGGAAGTCGGCGACGTAGGTGGTCGCGAGCGCCTCTTCCACCAGCGGGGCCAATTCGCGGTACACCGGGTGGGCGAGCAGTTCGCGCTGGGAGCGGCACGCGGCCAGCAAATTCAGGCGCGGCACAACGCGGCTGCGCACCGCCCGATAGACGCCGGCGGTGGTTTGGTTCAAGGGGTCCGATTCGACAATCATGGGGCTAGCGGGGGCCAACCGAATTCAGTTCCGCAGCTCGGCCACGATCTCGCGGGCGATGGCGCGGGCTTGATCGAGCGCGCCGGGCGCCAGGCTGATGGCTCCCACCCGCGCGTGGCCGCCGCCCCCGTACCGCTCGCAAATGCTGGCCAGGTTGTGCTTCAGCTCGACCTTGGCCCAGGGGTTGGAGCCGACCGATATCTTAGTGCGAAAAGTGGAAGGACTCACCGAGACGGTATACACCGAATCGGGGAACAAATAGTAAGGGATGAACTTGTTATAGCCTTCCATGTCGCAGCCGTCGAGGTCGAAAAACACGACCCCGCGATCCTCGCCGGCGCGCTCGCGGATCACCCGCTGGTTTTCCAGGTGGCGCCGGTAGAGGGGGGCATAGAGCTCGGTCACCTCCGGCTCCAGGACGATCTCATCGAGCTTACGGTGTTGCATCCAGCTAATGATTTGCTGTACGATGCCGGAGCCTTTGGTTGCCTCGATCACGAGGGTCAGCTTCATGGCGGGAGCGCCCAATTCCACCGCCGTTTTGGCATCCGGATACTGGGCGCCATCGATGATGCGGGACCAGTACACCAGATCCTCCAGGTCCGGCGCGCAAAATCCGAAGCGTTCGCGCGCGGCCGTGGCAATGAACGAGGCGCAGGATTTAAAGCTGGGGTCGTAGAGCTTGTGGCCGCTGGTATCGCGGCGGAAGTGCGCGGCGTCGAGGGCGTTGAGAAAAGCGCTCTGGTGATGATCGAACCACCATGTCAGGCGGGGATCGCTGGAGTATTTGAAATCGACGATGGCGTTTTCGTCGCCATCGAAAAGGGCGGGATCGAAAGTCTGATCGGCCCTGTGCGCCATTCCGGTGTAGCGGAATTCGGCATCCGGGTGAAATGCGCCCGCGATGAAGCGGCTAAAGAAGGCGGCTGAGGCGGCGCCGTCAAAGCAATGGTCGTGATAAAGAACTCGTACCAACATGAAGAACAATCCGGGGAAAACCTTTCAGGTTGCCTGATTCGGAGCCGAAAAGCAAGTGCGTGCGATAGTGAGGAGCGGTTAACCGTATTGGTAAATCGGTTCCGGGCAACCGCTCCCTGACGGGCGCGGCTCGGTAAGTGCCTGAAAACGCGCGGATCGGCGCTTATTTCACGCCGAGCAGGCGGAGAGCGGCGCGGGAGAACCATCCGCGCTTTCGGTTGCTCAGAAACATCCAACTGAGCAGGCGGACCGAGGCCGGCAATTCGGAGGGCTGTACCTGGCCGTCCGGCGCGGAAAGTAACTCCAGAGTGGTTTCGCGCGGGCGCTCGCGCAGGTTATCGAGGATGGCGGTCTGGTGGACGCAGTTGATGGTGCAGAACGGCGCGCATTTTTTGACGGTGGCGTACTCGCGGCGGATGTCCTGGGCGGTATACTCGGCCAACGGGATGCCAGGGTAGCCGCGCTGCTGGGAGCACCAATGCACCAGTCCGTCTTCGCAAACGTACAGGTACCGGCTGCCGGCGTGACACTTCCAGTCGTTGGGGAGGCCGAGGCGCAGATTCTCCTGGAAGCGGTTATGCCGGGCGAAAGAGAACACCGGTTTGCGCCAGTTGGCGATCTGGTCGAGCACGCGGCGCTCGGCTTCGCCCAGGGGGCGCACTTGCGCGGATTCGTCATGGATCACGCCCGTAGTCACGGCCAGGCCCAGAGCGCGGGCGCGCGCGGCCACTGCCAGGGCGTCTTCGGGGTTACGGATGCCGGCGCCGACCACGGCGTTAATATTGACGTCGAATTCGGCGTGGTCCGCCAGCCACTGCAGTTTGCGGTCCAGCACCTTCAGACTTTTCTTCGAGACCTCATCCGGGGTGACGTTATCGATACTGATCTGGAGATTATGCAGGCCGGCGCGGTTGAGGCGGCGGATTCGCGCCGGCGTGAGCAGATACCCGTTGGTGATGAGGGTGGGGATAATGCCGTGATGGCGAATGCGGCGGATGAGGAGATCGAGATCGGGATGCAGCAGCGGTTCGCCGCCGCTAATGGTGATGATGGTGGTGCCGAGCGCGGCCAATTGGTCGATGCGTCGCAGCATCTCTTCGGTCGGCACGGATTTCGAGACATTATCGTATTCGTTGCAGTAGGCACAGGCCAGATTGCAGCGGCGGGTGGGGATGATATGCGCCAGGATGGGGTGCGCGGCCGAGCGCATCGCCTTGGCAAACATGCGCGCCTCGCGCACACGGCGAGGCACAGCCAGCAGTTTCCGCTTGATTCGCGCCAGAGTCATCGAACCGGAGGGCAGACAGCGTCTACGAGCCTTTCCGATACCATTTTAGCCGGGAAGACGGAAGGCGGCAGGGACTCGGGTCTGCGGGAGAGCCGTGGGCGTGGACCTTCTCCCTGGTGGTCCGAGATAGATCGGAATTCCATGAGCTCAATCGGCGCACCGTCGTCAATGATCATCGCTACTGTCACACCTGGGCGGGGATAGTTGGGTTCAACCAGGATTTCCTTGCCTTCGAGTGCCCTTGCAAGTCATCCACTTCAAAAGCAACGTGAGGTAGGGATTTGACGGCATCAGGGAAAGGGGCATCTTTATCGAAGCGCATCCATTGGATGCCGTACGGACTAGCCTCAAATCCCGAGACGTGCACATTCAGCCACGGCAGATGCGTTTCTCCGGGCCGGACCATATTGGTAGGGATTCCGATATGGTGGAATCTCCAACCGTCCTTCGCTATTACGGACGGCGAATCGCAGTCCCGCCTCTTAGCAGTCGCGGATGGCGTATTCAAAGTGATTCTCCTTGAGCCGAAATCGGACAGCTCACGATAAAAGTATCAGGTTTATGTGCATCCCAGTGCTCGACCTCGACAGTACGGAGTCCGTGCTCTTGGTGAGGCGTCGGCACTTCGGAACGAATCCATCTTGACGCGTAGTCGGCGTCTCGTACTTTGGCCGGGTGGGAGACATTGCCCGCGAAACACGCGCAAACATTCGTTGAGAGTTGAGCGGGCAAGGTCCGCAGGCGGACCTCCGCATCCCGGAACCGGGCAACTGCGGCGGCCTTCCGGATAGTCTCAGCAGAGCATTGCGAGAACGGATGAGCCAGCTCAGTCGTCGTTTGCCCGGCCGCGCAGTTTCTTGGAGGAGGATCGTTGCGATTTTGCCGTGAGCCGACGGACCTTGGAGCCGAGTGTGGGCCGGCTGGGGCGGCGGGTTTTCGGCACGATTTGCGCGCTGGCGATCAGTTCATTCAGTCGCGCCCGGGCTTCGGCTCGATTAGCCTCCTGCGTCCGGTGCACACGGGACGTGATGATCAACACGCCGTCTTCGGTGGCGCGATTGCCGGCTAACGCGAGGAGGCGCTGCCGTACGTCGGCGGGAAGCGAGCGAGATTGGCCGACATCGAAGCGCAGTTGGACGGCAGTGGAGACTTTGTTGACGTTCTGGCCGCCAGGACCGGAGGCGCGAACAAAGGTCATTGTAAGTTCGGAATCTGGAATGAATATGGGCAAATGCTCAAACCTCGTCGCTCTCGCCCTTGACGAAGAAGGGCTCCATCTCCTTGAACTCCAGGATCTTCACGGTCGCCTCCTTGGGAGCGTTGCCCTGCGCGAGCGCGAGGAACGCCTGCTCCGACTGCGCCACCATCGCGCGCGCGAGGTCGTTTTTGTGGATCGAGTGGTACTTGGACGGCATGGCCCAGTGCAGCAGTGGCATGACGTAGCCAAGGACGCCCGGCGTATTGGAGTTACCGAGAATGACGGCGGGACGGTACACTCCAAGGAAGTCGAACTTGACGGACTCGACAGCCTTCTCCTTCTCGCCGATGATCTTCGCGTACTTCATCCCGGCCTCGGGGTCCGCGCCCGCTGCTGTCATGACCCCGCACACACGAGCGCCTCCCGCCTTGGCGGCGCGGCAAAAGGCCTGCGGGTAGGCGATTTCGATCTTGCGCACCTCCTCCTCGGGCATCTTCGCGCTGCCCTTGCCGACGCCGAACGCGGCGAGCGCGACGTCGACTCCCTGGGCGTGCGGCGCAACCTCCTCCTCGAGTCGGTCCATGTTGACAACCACCTCGGCGACCTTGGGGTCGGCGAAGGCGTCCGTCTTGCGGCGCGTCACCACCACCACCTTCCTGCACAGCGGGTTCTTGATCAGAAGCTGCACGATGTGTCCGCCCACGTTCCCCGTCGCGCCCAGCACGATCGCCGAGTACTGCGCCTTCGCCTCTGCCGCTGTCATCTCAGGTCACACCCCCGGAACCAAGAATACACGCGAGTTCGCGCGCACACGCAGGTACAGCAGGCGCGATACCAGCAAACCCGCGATGATCCCCAGAGCGATGAATTCACGCATAGCTGCGGGGTAAGCGTGAGACCAGGCGCGGGCTCACTCATTTACTGCAGCGTCCGGTCGAAGAAATCCAGCATCAGTTGGTTCATTTGCTGCGCGGCGGGGCCGGTTACGCCGTGGGACTTTTGCGGGTAGAGCATATATTCGAACTGCTTGCCGTCTAATTCCAGGGCGTTGACGAGCTGAAGCGAATTTTGAAAAAGGACGTTGTCGTCTTCAAAATTGTGCACCAGCAGCAGTTTGCCTTTCAGGTTGACGGCTTTGGGAGGCAGCGCGGTGGTGCGATAGGCGTCCGGGTTGTCTTTGGGAAGGCCCATGTAACGCTCGGTGTAGATGGTGTCGTAATTCAGCCAATTGGTGACCGGGGCACCAGCAAAGCCGGCGTGGAAGACGTCGGGCGCATTCAGCAGGGCGTTGGCGGTCATGAAGCCGCCGTAGCTCCAGCCGTGAATGCCGATGCGTGCCGGATCGGCGATGCCGAGCGAAATCAGGTACTGGACGCCGGCCACCTGGTCGGCTAACTCGGTTACGCCCAGTTGGTGATAAATGGCGGTTTCAAAGGCGTGGCCGCGCCCCATGCCGCCGCGGTTTTCGCATTGCCACACGATGTAGCCCTTGTGCGCCAGCACCTGGTCGATGTTGATGCCGGGCCAGGAATTGTGGATCGGCAGGCCGACTCCCGGGCCGCCGTACACGCTTACCACCACCGGATATTTCTTGCCCTCCACGAAGCCGGCGGGCTTAATCAAGCGGCCATAGAGCAGGGTGCCGTCGGCGGCGTTGAACTTGACGATTTCGGTGGGAAGAATCTGGTATTGCTGGCTCTCGGTCAGGTCCGGCGCGCGGTAGACGCCCAGGGTGACGCCGTCGCCGGAGGCGAGCACAGTGCGCGGCGGCTCGGTGAGGCTCGACCAGGTATCGAGATAGAACTTACCCGTGGGGCTCATCGAGATGTTATGCGTTCCGGGTTCCCTGGTGAGCTGTTTCTTGCCGCTGCCATCGAGGCCGATAGAGTAAAGGTGCCGCTCCAGGTGAGTGGGCTCGTCGGAGGTGTAGTAGAGCTTGCCGGCGGCCTCGTCGACAGCTTCGATGGTCTCCACTTCCCAGGCGCCCTTGGTCAACTGCTTCACCTGCTTACCATCGAGGGAATAGAGGTAGATGTGGCGATAGCCGCCCTCGCCGCGCTGGCTGGTCCATAGAAAGCGCTGGCCGTCGGCGAGGAAGCGAATATCGCCCCCGAGGTTGATCCAGTAAGGGTCGGACTCTTCGAAGATGGTCGAAGGACGGCCGGATTCGAGGTCAATGGCGAGCAGCTCATCGTGATTCTGGACGCGGTTGAAGCGGAGTACGTAGAGGGCGTGGGAGGAGGGTATCCAGCCGGCGCGGGCGATCAGAAAGCTGTCGCGGGTATCGCCCACGTCGTACCAGCGGGTGGGTCCGCCGGTGGCCGCCACCACGCCCAAATGCACTTGCGCATTGTTTTCCCCGGCCTGGGGATAGCGCTGGGGCTCATAGAGTGCGCGCACCCGGAGCAGGTCCGCGTGCGGGAGAACGGGCTCGACGCTGCTATCGAACTGCAGGTAGGCGACGGACTTGGAATCCGGCGACCACCAGAATGCGGTACCCAGTTCCAGTTCCTCCGGGTAGACCCAATCGGGGGTGCCGTTGCGGAGGGTTTCGGTGCCGTCGCGGGTGAGGCGGGTTTCCCGCTTGGCGGCGATATCCAGGGTGTAGAGGTCCCAGCCGCGGCGGAAGGCTACCTGGCGGCCGTCGGGCGAGAGCTGGGCATCCAGTTCGGCCACGGGCGTGCGGGTGAGCTGGTCCCAATTGGCGGTGTCCATGTGAATGAGAAACAAATCGCCGCCGCTCGAGTAGAGCAGTTGTTTCCCGTCGGCCGAGAAATCGAATCCGCTGCCGCGGCCGGCGCGGCGGTTGGTCCAATCCGTGGCGCCGTCTTCGGAAGGTACGGAAACGGCAAAAACGTCAAGCGCGTCCAGCGCCAGAAATGGTTTGGAAGTGCGGGTAGCGGGATTGTAAATCTCGAGACTGGCTCCGGCGCGCTGAAGAAAGCCATTACCGGCGGGCAGCCAGATGGCGCCCACGCCGCGCCCGCCGCGTCCCGCGCGGTTCAACGCGGCCAGTGTAATTGGCTGTTTCTGGGCGAAACCTGCGGCCGCCACGAGTAAACCCGCAATCCACTTTTGCATTCTTCCGCATTGTAAATCTTTCGCGGGGGAAGCTGCCGGGGCTCGGGTGCTTAGCCGATTTGGGGCAGTTCGTTTCCGGCAACCGCTCCCTGGCGGTCGCGGCTCGGTAAGCGGCTGCAAACGCGCGGGAACCGTTTCCGAGCCGCGACCGCCCAGGGAGCGGTTGCCGCGTCTAAGCTACCAAATCCCCGGATCGGTTAAGCCCCCTCGGCAGCTAGGTACCATAAGTTCTGTGTACCTTAGCCCTGTATACCTTTAGCCCCCGTACAGGCCTAACCTTACACTCATTGAGATCGCTGTGGTGCGAGAGTAGAATCCGGAGTGTGCGGGTACGGAAAGACACCAAACCCCGATCGGGCGAAGGCCGAAATTGAGCGACGGAAGCATGCTGGGACAGGATTTTTTGAACCATCAACCGGTGGAAGGAACGCTTCTGTCCGAGGAATTGGCTAAGGGGCCGCTGGTTGCCGACAAAGCCATCGATTACGCCATCAAGCTCGGCACGGCGCTGCACCAGGCGCACAGGCGTGGATTGGTCCACGGTGCCATCGCGCCGAAGACCATCGCCATAACGGCGGAGGGCATTTCGATCCTGACACCGCCGGCGGCGCGCGATCTGGAACTGGCGCCGTACCGCTCGCCGGAGCAGGTGCGAGGGGAACCGATCGACTGCCGCACGGACATTTTTGCGTACGGCGCGGTTTTGTACGAGCTGGTTTCCGGGCGTCGTGCGTTCGCCGGCGAAGGGGCGCGGCTGGACGAAGCCATCGTTTCCGGGCGGCCGCCGAGCCTGATGGCGAAGTTGCCGGTTCACGCAGCCATGGAAGGAGTGATCGCGGCCTGCATCGAGCGCGATGTCGCGCGGCGGCGCCAACGGCTGCAGAACGCGGTGACCGAACTGAAGCTGTCCGGCCGGTGGCTGCCGCGCGTGATGGCGGCCGTTGCCATGCGGCCCGAAACCGCGACAGCCGCGGACCCAACCGCGGAAGGCGTCCCAGCGCAGACAATCGCATCGCCAGCCGGGACGGAGTGGCGAAGAGATTCGCGGGCGTTGCCGCCGGTGGTGGTGAGGTTGCACCCGTGGCGCCGCCGCGCCCTGTTGTTTGCGATCGCCCTGGCGATTGTCGCGGTGATCGCGCTTCCGGCCGCATTCTACCTGCGTCACCAGCCGGCCGAACCTGCCCCGCGGGTCGCGCTGACGGTGAGCCCGCCCGACAACTCGTCGTACCCGGGTTCGCCGTCGGTATCGCCGGACGGACGCTACATTGTCTCTTCGGCCGCCGGCCCCGACGGGCGGCGCACGCTGTGGCTGCGCGCACTCGATGAGATTCACCCCAAGATCGTTCCGGGTACCGAAGGCGCAGCCGCGCCCTTCTGGTCGCCCGACAGCCAGATGGTCGGCTTTTTCGCCCAGCAGTCGCTCCGGACCTGGCGCGTCCACATGACCGAAGGCAACCCGGACGGTGCCATCCGGACTCTTTGCCCGGCCGAAGAGACGCCCGGCGGCGGCGCCTGGTCGACGGACGGCGTCATTCTGTTTTCACCAGGCTTGACTGACGGTTTGTATACGATTCCGGCCACCGGCGGGAAGCCACAGCCAATTCTGAAACCGGATAGTTCGCACCAGGAGCGCGCCTACCGCTGGCCGCAATTCCTGCCCGATGGCAAGCATTTCCTGTTCTTCGTCCTGAACGACATGACGGAGGCTACCGGGATCTATGCCGGTTCCCTGGGAGTGGGCCAGACAGAGCGCGTGATGGCTTCGGAATCGAGCGCGGTATATGCACCAGGCAGCGCCGGTTTGGGGTATTTGCTCTTCGTCCAGAATACCGATCTCAAGGCCCAGGGGTTCGACTTCGGCAACCTGAAAATGACCGGCGAATCGCATTTGATCGCGGCCGGCATCGGCTCGGTGCAAAGCCTGGCGCTGGCGCCTCTGTCGGTTTCACGCAATGGCGTACTGGCATACCAGTCGGTGGGCAGCGCGCACCGCCGGTTGTTGTGGGTGGATCGAACCGGCCGGCAGCTCAGCACCATTGGCGAACCTGGCGATTGGGGTCCGCCGCGGATCTCCCCGGACGGCAAGTCGGCCATGGCCGGCAAGTTGACCGAGGACGGCAAGCACGCTCATCTCTGGCTGCTGGGGGAGCGGGGGGAAGCCACCCAGTTCACTTCTTCCGACACCAGCGAAGGGCAACCCATCTGGTCGCCCGATGGCTCCCGCGTGGCGTTCTGGCAGGAGCACGATCAGGTTTATGACATTTACAGCAAGGCCCTGAGCGGCGGGGGCAAGGAGGAAGTGTTGCTCCACAACCAGTGGGCCAAGTACCCCACCGATTGGTCGCACAACGGCAAGTTTCTGCTCTTCGGAATCATGAAGGAGGGCACCCGCTCCGACATCTGGGCCTATGACTTTGCCGGCCGCAAAGCCGGCCCGGTACGCGAAACGGTTTATCAGGAAGGCTACGGCACGCTTTCGAGGGACGACAAGTGGATAGCCTACCAATCCGACGAAACCGGTCACAATCAGGTGTGGGTGGAGCCTTTCGAGGGAATTGGCACCGACACGCGGCGGCGCTGGCAGATTTCGACCGACGGTGGCGGGTTACCCCATTGGCGCGGCGATGGCCGTGAACTCTACTACATGACCTCGGATGGCGATTTGATGGTGGTGGCCGTGGATAGCGACGGAACCTCTTTTCAGGCGGGCCGGCCTCGCCTGTTGTTCCACGCCGCGCGTCCTCTGCCCGGCACGCCGTGGAATTTGTACGATGTCCGCGGCGATGGACAGAGATTCCTGGTGAACGTTCCGTTCGAGTTCTCCGCCGTAGCGCCGATCGAAGTGCTCACCAACTGGACCGGGAAGCTTCCCGGTCCTATGTAAGACAAGCTTGCGCTTCGAGCCGGCACCGTTCGCGCCCGACCGCAGGGCTGGGTCCCGACCGCTCCAGGGTGTCTGCCATGCTACTAAGGCATTTGGTTTCAGTTGGATGCGCGTAACGCGACTTGTGCCGCAATATGTTATCCTAAGAGTGTTCCCCCGGCCACATTCCGTGGCCCTCGCTAGGATTCTTATGAATAAGCAACAATCTTGGTTTCTCGTCGAGGTGGATCCCGAAGGACCGGTGTATGAGAACCTCTCCTGGGATATGCCTGGTGTACGCGTGCGCCGCCGTTCGAGTCGGCGCGATCGGTCCCCCGTTGCTGCCCGGCCGTCTAAAACTGCGTAAAGCTTACACGACACGGGCCTGTTAGACACCGCGAGTTCCTTTGGAATCAATCGTTTTGCGGATTGGCTGCGCGATTGCAATGAGCTCAGCAGAGGTTTGAGCCATGAAAGCATTGTTAGCGGCAGCTTGTATTCTCACGGGCGCTTTGCTCGCCGGTGGGTGTGCGACCAAGAAATACGTCAGAAACACCACCGCCCCCATTCAGGCGAAAGTGGATCAGGTAGGCGAGCAGACCGCTCAAAACTCACAACAGATTCAGAACACCAATCAGCAAGTCAAGCAGGTCGATGAACGCGCCCAGAACGGAATCAGCGCGGCCCAGGAGAAGGCTTCGACCGCTTACGATAAGGCCAACGGCGCCGATCAGCACGCCGGCGAAGCGATGACCCGCGCCAACCAGGCCGGCGACAAGGCCGACCAGGATGGCCGCGAAATCGGCATGGTTCGCGACGCGGTCGCTAACATCGACGACTACAAACTGCAGACCTCGGCCACGGTGCTTTTCCGATTCGACCAGTACCGGCTGACCGACGATGCCAAGGAACAGCTCGATAAGCTCGCCACCGACGCCGGCGGCAACAAGCGATTCTTCATCGCCGTGGAAGGCTTCACCGACAGCACGGGATCGTCGGAATACAACGAGGTGCTCAGCCGAAAGCGTGCCGACGCCGTGGTGGAGTACCTGGTTGGCAAGCACGACGTTCCCGTCTATCGCGTCCACATGGTCGGCTTGGGCAAGCTGAACCCGGTAGACGACGCCAGAACGCGGGAAGCGCGCGCCCACAACCGCCGGGTGGAAGTGAAGGTATTCAGTGCCGACCAGGCGACTGCCAAACTGTCGACGCAGAGCGGCGCGCCGACGCAAGCCGCGGTTCGCCCGGACCAGGATCCGCGGTAAGGCGGATTCGCATTGCAGTTTTTTCCGGGAAGCGCTCGCCTCCATGGGGCGAGCGCTTTCGTTTTTCTTAGCCCCCAAAGTTATGCGGGTTCTTATTGTCCGGCGGTCTGCGCCGCCGGCCGTCTAGCCGGTCCCTCCGCGGTGCGAAGCGCCCTCCACCAGATGAACAGGAACAGCAGGTAGGAAATCACCATTACCGCCGCGCCACCGAGCGAGAGCACGCGCGAGTGATCGCGAACCGCCAACTGCCGGAGGGATTCGCCGATGGCTTGCCCGCAGAACTGCACGCCGAGTCCGCTGGACAAGAGAAGCAGTTGGTGATCGGCACGCCGTTGGGCGATCAGGAAAGACCACAAGATCAGGTCGATGATGACGGAGCAGAAGTTGAGATCGCGGATCCAGGCAGCATGCCAGGAACCAGCGCCCATGTAGTAGTGAACCGCCAACGAGCCGCCCGCAAAAACCGCCGCTCCGAGGATAGTGGCGAGCCGGAAACTACGGTGCTCGGGTCGCGAGTCGGTGGCGCGGTAGAGTAGGCTGAACACCGCCGCATACACCAATAACTGCAACGTGACCTGGTCCAGCCACCATAGGCTGACATAGGTGTTTCTCACGCCATGAGAGTACGCCCAACTGGCGGGCACCTCGGCAACGGTTGTGAGGAACTCGCCGACGGCATAAAGGAATACGAAGGGGTACCGCCGATAACCGCCGCGCAACAATGCGGCCAGAATCAGCAATTCCAGCGGTATGCCAACCAACCATCCGCAGATCTGGAGCGCCAGGCGCACTACGCCTATTCTAGGTGCTGTACTGCGTCAATGGCCAGAGCTATTTGTTATCCAATCGCGGGGGAATCCCAAGGATCGGGAGGAACGCTGGGGCCGCTGGTCAAAG
>PLRS01000146.1 GCA_003164035.1 Bryobacterales bacterium
GACGAGCTCCAGCAGCAGCGCCAGGCAGCCCTCCAGCGCGTCGCCGAAGAGGTCTCCCTCCTCACCCAACTCGCGGAAAGCAAAGGAGAAACCTGCGACATCGCGCGCGACTACCCGCGCCAGGCCTTCCCCCCGCAATTTGATTTTTCAATCCCGGAAATCGCCCGCCTCGCCACCCACCTGACCCGCCTCGCCGAAGCCAAAAAGCTCCTCCAGGCGACCCCAAAGCCCCTCCGCAGGGCCGCCTAAAGCAGCCGGACCGCGAAAAACACCTCCGTTTAGGGCGCCGTGGAGCGGACTCTGCCCTAAGTCTGTCTGCCCCCCCTGGCGATAAGGAAAACCGCGTTGTGGGGCAGCCAATCCTGGCTGCAGCCGCCTTTCCAGGCGGCTCTTCCCCTCGCGCACCTGCCCACCTATTTCGTGGCACTCCCTTAAGTTAACTAAGGGCTCGTGGCGCGGACTGTCAGATCGGAACGGGCGGCTGCAGGCGAAAACGCCCGGGCGATTGCCCGATAATTGAAAAAGGCTCGGGGGGCCTTCGATGCGGTTCGTTTTCACTCGACGAGCGTTTCTCCTGTCCGGCGCCGCGGCCTACTGCGCTCGCCGGGCATTCGCTCAACAAGAGCCGGTTTTCTCCACGGAAGTCAAGGTGGTCAACGTGCTGGCCACGGTGCGGGACAGGAAGGGCGCCATCGTCACCAGCCTTGGCCAGGACGATTTTTCCATCGTCGAAGACACCCACCCGCAAACGGTCCGTTATTTCGCGCGGGAAACCGACCTGCCGCTGACGATCGGCTTGATGGTGGATACCAGCGCCAGCCAGCGCCGCGTACTCGACGCCGAGCGCGGCGCCAGCTTCCGTTTTCTCGACCAGGTGCTGCGCGAAGACAAAGACCAGGTTTTCATCATGCAGTTCGACAGCGCCGTGCAACTCCGCCAGGCGCTCACATCGAGCCGCCGCCAGTTGAACGATGCGCTGTCTTACGTGGATACAGAAACCGAGAGCCAGTTGCGCCTCCAGAACGGCGGCGGTACGCTGCTCTACGATGCCGTGGCCAAGGCGTCAAACGAGATCATGAAGGGCCGCCAGGGGCGCAAAGCCTTGATCCTGCTCACCGACGGCGTCGATTTCGGCAGCTACGGAACCCCCGACCAAGCCATCGCCGCCGCCCAGCGCGCCGACACGCTGGTGTTTTCGATTCTCTACTCCGACCCTGGCGCGTATGGTTTCCTCGGCGGTCCCGACGGGCGAGGCGTCCTCGAAAGGATTTCGAGCGAAACCGGCGGCGGCTTTTTCGAAGTTTCGAAAAAGCGCACCATCGACCAAATCTTCGCCGACCTGGAAGCCGAGTTGCGCAGCCAATACAACCTCGGCTACGTTTCCGATCAGCCCGTTCGCATCTCGGAGTTCCGCGCGCTGCATGTCACGGTCAAACAGAAGGGCCTGCTGGTGCAAGCCCGCCGCCGCTACTGGGCTCAGCGCTAAGGCACAAGATCCGCCCCCTGCGACTACCGATAGTGGCCGCGCGTCCGAATCGCCGACCCGCAGCGGCGCGGAATGCCGCTTACTCGCCGCTGATCAGAGATTCCAACTGACGGACGGAATCCTTCATTGCCGTCGACTGTGCCGCCAGTTCCTGGCTAGCCGCGGCACTCTCTTCAGCGCTCGAAGCCGCTCTCTGTGTGAGGTGTTCCATATCGGTCAGCGCCTTGGTGATTTGCTCGATTCCCAACGCCTGTTCCTGGCTGCCCGCGCGCACTTCGTCCACGAGTCGGCTCACCTCCGTCGCGCTCCCCGTTATTTCGCCGATGGACTTGGCAACCTCATCGAGCTTGGCGACGCCACCCTTGGTCCTTTCGATTGAGTCTTCGATCAGCGCCGCCGTATCCCTGGCCGCCTGGGCGCACCGCTGCGCCAGGTTCCGAACCTCGTCGGCCACCACGGCGAAACCCATCCCGGCCTCACCCGCCCGGGCTGCTTCCACCGCGGCGTTCAGCGCCAGAATGTTGGTTTGGAAAGCGATCTCGTCGATAACCTTGATGATTTTCGAAATCTTGTCGCTCGATACTTTGATCTGGTTCATCGAACCGGTCATCTCCGCGATCTTCTCATTTGCGTTCGCTACCGCCGCACTTGAGACTCCTTGTAATCCTAGATCGGCGGTTTGGCCCCAGGCGAAACTTCGCCGCTCGGGGTAAGAGCGGCGCGGCCGGGCGACCGCGCCGGCCAGGCTAGAGATCGCGCCTTATGGATATCGATGGATAAACGAATCCAGTCGTTTTCCCCGCCTCTTTCAAATACTGTCCGCGAACGAGGTTCCCGAATCCGAGCACCACGGTGGTCTTGACGTTCAGCGTCCAAATGAATTGGCTGTCCACGCCCTCGCCCACATGCTTGCTGGTGGCTTTGGCGTCGAACACCGTCCGCGTGCCGCTCGAGTTATAGAGACCATCGGCGAGCGTAGCCAGCCAGTAATCGCGGAAATCGATTTTGATCTTCAGCTTCCTCATGGGGAGAAAGTCCATCCCCGCCCGCCAGTCCTGGATGTTCTTCCAGGAGACCTGCCCCGTCATGCTGTTCAACGGCTGATTCAGGCCGTACATGCAGTCGAAGGCTTCGTGGAACCCATCCTTCTTTCCGTCGTCGCCCGACGCCCAAACGAAATCGCTGCTGACGTGAGGCATCCAATCCGCGTCGCTCACGGTCCAACCGCCCCCGGCTACATATCCCCAGGCATTTACGACGTCGTTCGAGTAGTTTCCGGCCTCGCGCACTCCTTCGGCGTTGTAGTCGAAGCGCCAGGGCAATTTGCCGATCAGGCGCGCGCCGGCGTAGAGCGTGTCCGCGTTGCCCAGATGACCGTCTTTGCTCTTGACGGCGTCGGTGCCGTCCTGTGTTTTCGCCATGAAATACGGCTCAAGGCTGCCGCCGGGCAAGAGCTTCTTGAGGGTGGAATAAGCCACATAGAAGTGCTCTCCCGGTTTGTGCCGGTCGAACCGCGTAGTGTCTAGCAACACCGGCGAACCGGCTAGCACTTCCACGTTCGCAAAGCCGGACGTGATGGTGCCGCGGGCGATGTCGAAGGTCTTGGCGTCATTGCTCCAGTCGCCGACGGCTACCAGCCGCCCCGATCCGACCGTCACATCCTGCCGGCCTACTCTGACCCGCACGCCGTTTCCTTCCAGCGCACCGGCCTCGATATAGCCTTGGCGAAGGTCAAACGGATCGTTGATCGTCGAGGGCGGAGTCGTCTTGTAGAAGTAGGCGCGGTCGTCGGCCGCTTCCCCGTACACGCGAAGCCAGGAAACCGGCTCGAATCCCATCCCCAGGCGGGTCCGGGTGAGAGCGTAAGCGTCGGCGGTGGTCGCGCTGAAGTACGAGCCGCGGGTCGATTCCACCCGAAGCCGCTCTTGTCCCGTGAAGGTCACGGTGCGTTTGAAAAAGCTGCCGATGCTCTCCGGGGCCTGCGGATTGGCCGCCGCGTTCGATCCACCTGGTTGAGGGTCGTTCTGAGCGGCCGTGGTCTGCGCCATCCCGCCCATCGCAAAGATCGCAATTGCAAGCCCTGTGCGGGCAGCCCCGCAGAGTTGTTTCATCTTCGTCTCCTTGTTGTTTTTGCTCGATAAGGCGGGAGATCTCTTGTTCTTCCCAGCAAGCCTTACATTGGTCAAAAATGGCCGCGCTAACTGTTCCGAGCGGTTGAGGTGGATGAATTGTTAACGCGACTGTCCCGTTCGACGTTCTCGAATGGACATATCGGCCAAAGACTGCGTTTCTACGGCGCACAGCAAGAAATTTCGGGAAAAGCGCCTGGTTTTATACCGGAAGACGACCGCCCCGGTGGCTTGCGCGCCGGTTAGCGGTGCCGGCCTACAATAGTAAGTTCCGCATGCAACAATTCATCTCTCCCGCCACTTCTATCTCCGGCGAGATCGCTTTGCCCGGCGACAAGTCGATTTCCCATCGCTATGCGCTCATCGCTTCTATTGCGGAGGGGGTCACGCGTATCCGCAACTATTCCACCGGCGCCGACTGCCGCTCCACGCTCGGTTGCCTGCGGGCGCTCGGAATCGAGGTCGCCGGGGACGGAACCGAACTTACCATTGAGGGCCGCGGACTGGCCGGCCTGCGCGCGACGGCGGCCGATCTCGATGCCGGCAATTCCGGCTCGACCATCCGTATGCTCTCCGGCATTCTGGCGGCACAGCCATTTCGTTCGCGCTTGTTCGGCGACGAATCGCTGTCGCGGCGGCCGATGGGGCGGGTGATGGATCCGCTGGCAAAAATGGGGGCGCACATCACCGCGCGCGAGGGCAAGTTCCCCCCGCTCGAAATCGACGGCGCGCCTCTCCACCCCATCGAATACCGGCTGCCGGTACCCAGCGCCCAGGTAAAAACGTGCGTGCTGTTCGCCGGCCTGTTCGCCGACGGCGTGACCGCGGTGGAGGAGCCGGTGCGCTCGCGCGATCATTCGGAAATCGCCCTGCGCGAATTTGGCGCGGAGCTTCGCGTGGAACGGGGCCGGATCGAGCTGACCGGCCGGCCCAGGCTGGAAGGGCGCGAGCTGACGGTGCCATCCGATCTTTCCTCCGCGGCGTTTTTCATCGTGGCCGCCCTGTTGATCCCAGGCTCGGAGCTGACCATTCGCGGGGTCGGTCTGAATCCCACCCGCTCGGCGTTGCTCGATCTGCTGGTGGGGATGGGCGCCAACCTCCGCATCCCCCAACTCGAGAGCCGCAACGGCGAATTGGTGGGCGACATCGTGGTGCGGCATTCCGCGCTGAAAGGCGGCACCGTGGAAGGCGCGTTGACGGCGGCGCTGATCGACGAGATCCCCGTGCTGGCGGTGCTTGGCGCGGCCACCGAGGAAGGATTAACCGTGAAAGATGCCGCCGAGTTGCGCATCAAGGAAACCGACCGGATCCGCACCGTGGTGGACAACTTGAGGCGCATGGGCGTCGAGGCCGAGGAACTGCCGGACGGGTTGGTGGTGCCAGGCCGGCAAAGGTTTCGCGCCGCCGAATTCGATTCCCACGGCGACCACCGCATTGCCATGGCTTTCGCCGTGGCCGCGCTGGCCGGAGATGGCCGCTCGGTGATTCACGGCGCTGAGGCAGCCTCGGTTTCTTTTCCGGAATTCTGGGACACATTGGCCAGCGTCGCGCGGTAGGCCCGGCCTTCGCTGACCCAGGGACGGATGGTGAAAGGGTATAACATGTAGTACGGAGCCAATGACAACCTCGGTCAGACGCGCCGATGTCGAAGGGAAGTGGGCCTTTTACCTTCGTGTTGCCGACAACATCGGAGGCGTGCTTAAGGCCCTGGTTCAGTATGGTTCCTTGGCTCTGATAATCTATTGGTTGACTGGTGCAGTTGAGTCACTGGCGGGAAAGTACACTTTTGCGGATATCGGCATAAAGTTCCTGGCACAAATGTCGATATCGCAATCGATATCGTATGCGGCCGGCGCGGGCGGCGTTTTATATGGGATTCGGGAACGGAAACTGCGCAGGGACAAAACCGAATACCTGGCAAGGCGCAACCGCGAGCTTGAAGAGCGGTTGGATCCAAGACGCTCGTCGAGCCGTCTAACCGGGCGAGGGACTACTCGAAAGGAGGATAGGGAATGATTTCGATGGAATCGGTTATTACCGCCCTGCACTCCGGGCTAGGGCTGTTGCTGCTCTGGATTCTCGTTTACTTCGGCGTCAGAGAGTATCGTGTCGACCGCACCCGCCAGAAGCTGTTCGCGTTGCGCGACGAACTCTTCGACTACGCTGCCGACGGCGGCATCGGCTTCGACGACACGGCATATGGCCGCGTGCGAACCTTGTTAAATAGCCTCATTCGATTTAGCCATATGCTGACGTTTTCCCGCCTCGTGCTCAGCAGTGTGGCGGCGGGGTCCTTCACACCACAGATCACGGAAGGCCCTCACCAAAAACTGATGAGTGCAATCGACGCGATCCCATCCGAAGACGCGAAGGCAAAGCTCCGCGATATCCACGGGCGGATTGGGCGCTGCATTGTGACGCATTTAGTCACCGGATCGCCGTTGGGTATGGTGTATGTGTTTGCCTATGTTCTGCGAGCCCTTGCCAGCGACCGCTTTGGGAAATCCAAGACTCCAAAGCTACCCCCTGTGGACAGGCTGGAGGACGATGCCATGCTGGCGGAGGATGATAGCGAGGCGGAGCTTGCGCACGTGCACTGCTAGACTCGATACCCCGTTCAGGCTGCCGCCAGCCGCCAGGTGGCCGCCCGCCCGTTTCGCACGCGCCTCGCGCTTCGTGCGACACTGACAATTCATGCGTCCTCTGCTGCGGCTGGGTCTGCCGCTATTGGTTATCGTTTGCCCGGCGATGCCTCAAGCGTCGGCGCCAGCGCTGCCGTCGCGGGAAACCCTTTTCTACAACGTGGAATGGCGCCTGATCACCGCGGGCAAGGCCAGGCTCTCCCTGGAGCAGTCGCGCGAAGGCTGGCAGGTCGCCATGCAGCTCGATTCCGTCGGGCTGATCTCCAAATTCTTTCACGTGGCCGATCAATATAGCTCGACCCTGAATCCGGCGCTGTGTACCGAAATCGTGCAGTTGACCGCCTACGAAGGCAACCGCCAGCGCGAGACGAAGATCACCTTCGACCTGTCGTCTCACAAGGCCGCCTACGTCGAACGCGACCGGCTCAAGAACGCGGTCATTCTCTCCCACGAAATCGACACCCCGCCGTGCGTTCACGACGTTCCCGGCGGCCTCTACCTGCTGCGCACGCTCAATCTCGAGCCCGGCCAGAGCCGTATGGTGGCCGTGAGCGACGGGAAAAAAGCGGTGATGGCGAAAGTGGAAGGCCAGGCGCGGGAGGACGTCAAAACCCCGGAAGGTCTGTTCCATACCATCCGCTCGGAGGCTTACCTCTTTAATAATGTTCTGTACAAACGCCCGGCCCACCTCGAAATCTGGTTGAGCGACGACCGCCGCCGGCTGCCGGTACAGATCCGCGTGCGCATGCCGTTCACCATCGGTACCATTACCCTGCAACTGGAGAAACACGAGTAACCTGCCTGGCTTCTCCGACCGCCGCGGAACGGGATCGATCGTCCCGAAAACGGACAGTCTCCGCCGCGCGTTTTCCAGACTTCTCAATGCCTTAGCCTTGGCATGCGACGTGCCAATAATAGGAATGTGAAGCTTTGGCAGGATATCCGATTCGGTCTGCGGACGCTACGCAAGTCGCCGGGCTATACGGCCGCCGCGGTGGCGACTCTGGCGCTGGGCATCGGCGCCACCACGGCCGTCTTCAGCGTCTCCGATTCCATTTTGTGGAAGCCCATGCCGGCGCTCAATTTGGACCGCCTGGCGGTGGTGACCGAGCGCGTCAATGACGATCCGACCGGTTGGAAAGCGGTCAGCCCGGCCGACGCAACCGATATCGATCGCCAGCAGACCTGTTTCGAGCAGGTCACGGCCTGGGAAGGCGGAGCGGCCAACATCGCCGGTAACGATGGCGAACTGGAGCGCGTCAACCAGTTTCGCGTAAAACCCAACTTCTTCTCCGCGCTGGGGATGCAGCCGGCCTTGGGCCGCGGCTTTGCCATGGGTGAGGACCAGGACGGTAATGACCACGTCGCGGTACTGAGCGACTCACTCTGGAAGCGCCGTTTCGCCTCCGACCGCAATATCGTCGGCAAGAAGATCCGCCTGGACGAGATGGAGTACCTGGTCATCGGCGTCGCGCCGGCCCGGTTCGAGTTCCCGCTAACCTCCGAATTGTGGACGCCGCTGTCCTTCAGCCGGGAAGAACGCCGTTCCCGGGACCGCTCCTACGTTGCCGTGATCGGAGTGCTCAAGCCGGAAATGGGCATCGCCGGCGCGCAGGCGGAACTCGACACCATCGCGGCTCGCCTGGCGCGGCAGTACCCGGACACCAATCGCGATCGCCGCTTTCGCATTGTCCCCATGCACCGGTTTCTGCTGGGGCCGCTGTTTCGGGATTACCTGTTTATGGGGTTTGGCGCGGTCCTGTTCGTGCTGCTGGTCGCCTGCGTGAACGTCGCCAACCTGCAGTTTGCCCGCGCACTGGGGCGAACGCGGGAGGTGGCTTTGCGCATCTCGCTGGGGGCGTCGCGGCGGCACCTGGTGGTGCAGTTTCTTAGCGAGAGCATGCTGCTCGCCCTGGGTGGTGGATTAGCCGGGCTGGCGCTGGCCAGTTGGGGTATCGCGGCCATCCAGGCCAGCATGCCGGCCGACGAGGCCCGCTACATTCCGGGATGGAGCCAGATGAGCCTGGACGGCCGTGTCCTGGCCTTTACCATGTTTGCCGCTCTGGCCAGCGGCATCCTGGCGGGGCTGGCGCCCGCCTTGCAATGCTCGCACCCGAATCTGACCCGGACCCTGAACGAGGGCGGCCGGGGATCGTCTTCAACCCGCTCTAAACTTCGCCTGCGCGGCATCCTGGTTGCTGCCGAGGTGGCGCTTTCCGTGGTGCTGCTGGTGGGCGCAAGCCTGATGGCGCGGGGCTTGAGTTCGGTGGCCGGAAACGCCCGCGTCTTCGAGCCGTCCAGCCTGTTGACGGCCCGCCTGGCCATCTCCGAACGCAAATATCCGGCCGCCGCGGACGTGAGCGCCTATTACCGCGATGTGCTGGAACGTATGGCGGCGATTCCGGGTGTGCAATCCGCCGTGGCCGTGACCCGATTGCCGTACCGGGGCCACGATTCGTCCATCCCCGTCACCATCGAAGGCAGACAGCCGGCGCCCGGCCGGCAACCCGAAGCCCTATACCAAGCGGCCAGCCCCAATCTGTTTCACACCCTTCACATCGGCTTGCGGAAAGGGCGCCTCCTCTCGCCTTCGGATACCGCCGATTCGACGCCCGTCGCCGTCGTCAGCGCACACACGGTGCGCACCTGGTTCCCCGGCGAGGACTCGCCGCTAGGCAAACGCTTTCGCGTCGACAGAACCGACGGACCGGCCGTCTGGACAACCATTGTCGGCGTGGTGGACGACATTCCTTACGATGCCTTCGACCGCGGCCCGCGCACCGTGATTTACGTGCCGTATGCGCAGGAGAGACTGCGGTTCATGGATATCGGGTTGCGTACGCACGGCGACTCGCGGCGCGTCGCCCGGTCGGTGAGCGCGGCCCTCCACGCCGTGGACAAGCAGCAACCGGCGCCCAGCGTTCTAACCCTGGATGACGTGGTGAAGCACCGCACGCTCGGCATCGCCTACGTAGCCTGGGAAATGGCCATCTTCGGCGCGATCGCGCTGATTCTATCGTCGATCGGCGTGTACGGGGTGATGTCCTACCTGGTGGCGCAAGAGACTCACGATATCGGCATCCGCATGGCGCTGGGCGCGCAGCGGCTCACGGTGATGGGCATGCTGTTCCGGCGCGGCATGGCGACCGCCGGGGCGGGCCTGGTATTGGGTCTTGCGGCCGCGGTCGCGATGGCCCGCCTGCTGGCCTCGCTGCTGTTCGGCGTCACCGCCGGCGACCTGGCAACCTTTATCGCCATCCCTCTGGCCCTGGCCGCCGCGGCCACCCTGGCGATCTACATCCCCGCGCGAAGGGCCGTGAGGATCGATCCGATGGACGCCCTGCGCTGCGAGTGAGAGCAATGAGCCGACAGCCGTCAGCGGTCAGCGATCAGCCACCGTATCTTCGGGTTCCCTCTGACCGCTGACCGCTCCTTCATTCCCAGCCCAGGCGCCAGCCGAGTTTTTCGGCGTCGAACCAGGAAACTTCCACGCCGAACCACCGGGTCTTGCCGGCGGCGTGAAACGTGGGGCCGTTTGGCGCGGCAAGAAGAAAGGCGCATGGTCCCTGGCCAAACTTCTCCAGCCGTTCGTTGAGCCACGACTGTGCGCTCGATGGACCTGCCAGCACCACCGGAGTCCCGTCGAAACTGGCTAGTCGCGCCTGGAAGCCCGGGTCCGCCTGGTGCAGCGGGGCGGGAAGGCCATAAGCCTGGCGGAAGCGGCTGACCGCGCCATCCAGGTCGCGGACCGCAATCACCACCTTGGCCACTCCCTGGAAGGCGCTGGTGGTGGGCTTGCCGGTGGGAAAGGCGCGCAAGGCGCGCTCCGTGAAATCCTGGATCAGGAATGGAAAGAAGGTGCCGTTCGGCTCGGGACCCACGCGCGCCGTCTGCCAATCCAGCCGCACGCCGTCGGGCCGCGTCCGCCCGCTGTGCAATGGTTCGCTCACAACCACGCCGGCGGCTGCGAGGCGTTTGGCTTCCGCCGCGACGTCCCGGGACCGCATCGCCCAGGCACAGGGACCCGCGTCCCCTTCGAGCTGCTTCGCCCAGTAGTGCGCGCCCACCGCCCCGGCGTCCGCGCCAGGTAGAATCCCCATCAACTCCAGGTACGATCCGTCGGGAAAGCTGACCAGCGCCATCTCGGTGGCATGATTGCTGTGCGGCCCGCCGTACTGCGATTCGATCCCAACCGCCGCGAGCCCGGCCCGCATAGCCTTCAAGTCGCGCCCGGCGATGGTGACATGATCGATCCCGAGCGGCCCCGCGGCCAGGAGGGTAGGGAGGATGGCAAGAGAGATAACTCGGAGCTTGAAGCGATTGGGCCTACCGGTTGGCGGCTGCATTTTAACAGTCTATCCCGGCTGGGCGGACTTCGGAGGTGCCTAGAGCGAAGGACTGCGGCGGGATCTTCGTAGAACCCTGCTAAAATCCTAAAACATGCCTTCCACACCAAGGGCTGCTCGCGTGGGTGATCTTCCGAGACAGCGCGCGCGCCATGAACCGGACGGGGCTAGCCCCGAATTCGCGTGTTCACCGCGCACCATGGCGATCTGCGGAGGTGTCGCCCTCCTGCTCGTGTATCTGATCCGGTCGGCCTGGATGGCAGAAGACGGCTACATCTCGTTTCGGGTTGTCGAGAATTTCCTAAACGGCTATGGCTTGCGGTGGAATGTCGGGGAGCGCGTTCAAACCTTTACCGACCCTCTTTTCGTCGGGATGGTGACGCTAGCGACCTGGGTGAGCGGAAATGTGTTTTTTGCCTGTTGCGCGGTCTCCCTGCTCCTGACGCTGGCTGCCTTCCTTTTGTTGACGCGAAACGCTTCAGCCGCGGGCGTGGCGACAGTCACGATGGTGCTTCTCTTTTCCAAGGGATTTATGGATTTCTCGGTTTCCGGTTTAGAGAATCCAGCCACTCACCTCGCCCTGGCCGCCTATTTTTTCGCATATTGGAAGAATCGGGATCCGTTCATCCTTACGCTCATTGCGGCGTTCGCCGCGACCAACCGCATCGACACAATACTGTTGTTGCTGCCTTCGCTTTGCGCTGTGTACGTACGCACCGGACCAAGGGTTTGGAAACGGGCTTTGGCTGGGTGGACGCCCTATCTTGTCTGGACAGCATTCGCGCTGTTCTACTACGGATTTGCCCTGCCGAACACGTACTACGCAAAGCTCCACACGGGAATTCCCGTTAGAGACCGTATTTTCCAGGGCTTTGTGTACCTGGTCAATGCGTTTCGGTGCGATACGGTGACGATTTTTGCCATTTGCGCAGGCGTCGCGATCGCTTTTCTTGCGCGGCAGTGGTGGGCCGGGGCTGGCGCGATCCTGTATTGCCTGTACGTCGTTTGGATTGGCGGTGATTTTATGTCCGCCCGGTTCTTTACCGCGCCTTTGGTTGTTTGCGTGGCGCTGATTGCGAATTACTGGAAGCCGTCTCCGGCGCCGGCAGTTATTACGATCGCCGTAATTCTTGCTCTTGGCATGTCGATACCGTCGCCAACCGTCCTGTCGGCCAGAGCCGATTGGGGAACGATGACTGTGGATGGCGGCGGCATTGCCGACGAGCGCGCTGTGTATTTCCAGGGCGCTTCGCTGCTGAACTATCACCGCGACTTTCTTTGGCCGACCACGTTCGGCTGGTCGGGGCTGGGAGAGGATCTGAAGGCGAAAGGTGTGAAGGTTTACGTGTTCGGGAACATTGGATTTCTTGGCTACCACGCGGGTCCGGGAGTTCACGTTATCGATTTCAATGCGCTCGGCGATGCGCTGATTGCAAGGCTGCCAGCGGTGGCCGGCCCGTGGAGGATCGGGCATCACGCGCGCGCCGTTCCTGCCGGCTACGAGGAGACCGTGAGTACCGGGGTGAACAAGATCGCTGATCCGAATCTGGCGGAATATTACAATCACCTAAAAGTAGTGATTTGCGGGAACCTGTGGAGCTGGCAACGCTTCGAGGAGATCGTCTTATTCAATATAGGCTACTATGACCACTTACTTCCAAAGCGACCCGGCTATACAACCCTGCATTACCACTGGGACACCATGCGTGTGACGGAGCCCTTAACGCTGCCCGCCCGTTTTCTCCGCCGAAACGGTCGTTATGTGGAGGTTCTTGACCAGGAACGCCGCCATGCGATGATCCGTGTCCGAGATCCGTTGCGGAGCCTGGCTGGAAGATAACCGCAACACGCACTCCGGCTCCGTGATTGAGATTGGGGGAGAAATGTATTTGCTCCAGCCGCTCTTCATGAGGAGGTGGTCGGCCCAGAGCTTGGCGCCGTTCCGGAGCTCAATGTCCAAGGGCCGGACCTGGCCTAGACGTGTCTCCGCCAGATACGTAAACTCGATGCGAACCACCTCGGGGCGCTTGCCGAGGGAGCGGTACCGGAACAGCAACTCATGCGGCGTCCAGCGCCACCAATCGTTGGTATCGGACTCACTGGCGTACCCGCCCTTGATCTCCTCTTGCTCCAGAGAAGTGTCGCTCTTAACCTCCTCAACTACGACGTTCTTTGCCAGGAACGCCGCCATGCGGGGGTCGGTCTCCGAGAGTCGCTGGGGTGGGTCGCTGGAGGACAGCCGAAGGATGAAACCCGGCTCCGTGATCTGCAGCGGCGGTGATGTATATTCGCCCCAACCCGTCCTCATCGCCAGGCTGTCCGTCCGGACCTCCGTTCCATTCCGGAACTCGATCGTTAAAGGTCGCACCTGAGCGGAACCAACCTCCGGCAGGTAGGTGAACCTGACGCGGGCCGTCACGGGACGCTTGCCCGCAATATTGTAGGAGAACAACAACTCATGGGCCGTCCAGTGCCACCAGCCAGTCGAATCCGACTCCTCTGAGTAGCCGCCCTCCGTCCCGGATCGGAGGAATTCGGTGCCCGTCGTGGAAAGCACCAAGTCACCGAAGCGCCTCTCCCCTATTGGGCTGCCCGGAGAGCGCGACAGGACCCACCGAGCCCCTTGGACCGGGAGCGTCACCTCGTGCGGTGGGAGCCAGTGCCTGACGTAATCGTCATCGGACCAGTCGGAAAGGAGCTTGTAGTCAGAGAGGAAGTACGTGAGCAATTGACGCTGCTTGCTGTACTGCCTTCCAAAGTTCTCTAAATATATGCCGTCCGCGGGACTGACGGCCCTGAGAGACTCGCGTACCTGGAGGTAATAGGAGAACGGGTCCGCGGAGTGAGTATCGGCTCGCATCGCAGTTGTCCTGGCATCCGCCCACCGGTAGTTCTGCGCGATGCCCGCCAGGTTCCAGCCGAGAGCGATCACGAGAATCGCCGGCCTCAGTGAGCGGTACTTCACCCAAGCGGCTGCCACCCCGCCGCCGATCACAGCTAGCATATACAGCGTCGCCCAACTGCTCACACGGAACTGGTTCCATGAATGCCCGACCTTCCCATCCCACGGCGACACCACGAAGTAGCGGAAATACAGGAAAGCGACCAGGGAAACCACGAGCATACACAGAAAAGGCAAGGCTGCCGCGGTGCGCCGCCGCTTCGCGTTGGATACGAAGCCAAGCGCCATGGCCGACAGCACCACTCCGGCCGCCAATTTCGTGGGCGTGGCCCAATGCAGGAGCCAAATCTGGCCTTCCCAGGGGCCCGACAGGAAGCCACTTGGGTGCATGAGTCCGTATAGCGGGTTCCAGACCACGGGCGCGCCGACAACCGCCCCGAACTGGGTTCGAACCGACTGGATAACCCGAGCGAACTCGACGTTCGCTATTGCAGCAGTCTCGACAGCAGTGAATCCGAGCAGTGTGAGACATCGCCGGAGCTGCGACCGATCCACCGCTGCCACAGCCGCGATATAGACCGCGCCGCCAACGGCCACGAATGGCGCCGATTCCGGATAGCTGAAGATGAGCGCGGCGAAACATAATGAAACCGGCAGCGCAACGGCCGCCACGGTCGCGCTCCGTACCCACTTACCGCCCCACGCCACGAAGACACCGGAGAGGGCGACGCCGGCGAACCCGAATGCCAGCCCATACGTTTGGCCCATGAAGCCGTGGAGCGCGCCGAATGAGAACCCGTTGAGCGAGGTGCCGGCCAGCATTCCCAGAGTTAGACACATGGCCCGCGACTTTCCGGCGATGCCATAGATTGCCCCGGCGAGCGCGAGTGAGCCGACAGCCGAGGGCAGGGCTACAGCCAGCGGATATGCGCTATACGACCATTCGAGCCCGAATGCGGATTGCAGCCAGCCGAGGAGGAAGGTGGAGCCCATTCGGAGGTGTAGAATTTGAAAATACGAAACCATCGTCAGCGCCGGGTGATAGCCGGACGCGATGCATGGCTGGCTGAAGGAATGCGATTGGAGCCATTGGGCGGGGACGATATAACAGAACGCATCGTTATATAGGTTAAAGGAGTCGAAGCGGAGGACGCAGAACAGAATTCCCGTCGACGCGACCAGCCCGACGGGCACCATTAGAGCAACATGGAGCAGCAATCCGCGAGCGTGCCGCTGTTGCCAAAGCGCCGCCAGGGCAATACCGGCGCTCAGAGACGCTGTCATCGCTGTGTGGAAGCCGCTGCCGAACCACCCCACCACGGTCGCGAGCAGCACGTAAACCGCCATGCCCATCATAGGGCCAAAAAACAGCGAGGTCGTAGGCCTCAACCGCCACGGTAAACGGGCGGCGAGGGTTCGTCCGACGATGGTGCAGGCTGCCAGGCAAATGAAAAGAGCGAGGAGTGAACCAAGGTACCACATAAATACGCGGAACTCCTTTCACGACGTCCGTGCAAGCGGGGCGGCCGCAATCGGAACCCGGACCCGAGTCCTCTACGCCTTTTCGCCAACCTTTCCAGCGAAGGCGCCGGCCGAGTTCTGTCGGGTCGGAGGCGTCCAAATCTCGGAGAGGTCATGCAGCCACACGTCCAGCAGCGGCAATTCCCGTGCATCAAGCCATGACTGGCGCACCAGTTCCCCGTAACAGAGCCTCAGATTGTCGGGAATATTCTCGGCCCCGGGAGAGAGACTCAGAGCATCCAGCGCCTCGGCGATCCTGCGATTGTATAGATATCCAGGTATCTCATCCTGAAAATCCCGCATGAGGTCGTGCTGGTTGCGGTCCTGCCACACGGTCGCCTCGTGGAACAAGACCATCCACCCATTCGACCACGCGATCCGCTGGGCAACCAGGCTGCGCCAAATGTCCGTCATGCGAAACGAGCAATAGGCGGGCAGATACAAAAGGGAATACGCGTCCGGCCACCACGCCGTGTTCTGGCTATTGAAGGGGCACCAGGTGGCCCGGCCGAGAGCGACCCTCCGGCCGGGGTGAAACCGGACGGTTGCGGGGAAGAGCAAACGAAAGATGGCGTCGACGTCGGGATTGCCGTCCGCCAAACCCTGCTGAATCGGGCAAACCGCCGATTCCATGGAGAGGGTTTCATAGGCCGGCACCGGGCGCCGAACGGCATCGAGCGGGAGTCCGCGCGGCCAGACTACGTCGTCGGTAAAGTAACCATATACATTCAACCACCCCGCATCTCGCAGCGTCGCCACATTCTGTTTTCGGCTGCGCTCGTTCCAGAAGGCCGGATGAGGGAGATTGTCGTCATCGGTCTCGACGATCGTCCCGGCGCCATCCCGAATCGCGAGCAGATAGCCGATGTTCTTGCGCGCGTAGTGGCGTTTGGGACATAGCGCGGCGAACCGCAGTCCGGCTTCCTCCTGGCGAGAGATGCTGAAGAACTCGCACCCGTCCAGGTGAAATTCGGCCGGGCTGGACGCATCGCCGACGAGGTAAAAGGCGATCCCGCGCTCACGGCAGCCTTGCGCCAGTTGCCGGAGCGCAGCATTCGGAGCGGAAATCGAGGTAACCACCAGGCTTGTCTTGCTCATCGATGGGATTCCTTGGTCACAATGCGCCCGCCCGGCGCAACTGGTAGAGGCGCCAGAGCTGCCGGAACGAGTCTTTCAGGGCCGATGAACTCAACCGCGGGCTGGGACTGCGATAGTGGATCGGCACCTCGGCAAGGCGCAGGCCGCGGCAGTAAGTCTTGATTTCCGTCTGGAAAAAGTGGGCCCGCGACTGGATGCCGCGCTCGAGCACCATTTCCAGCGCCGCGCGCGAGAACAGCTCGAATCCGCTGGTCATGTCCTTGAGACGGGTGCCGAGCAGGAGGTTCGCCAGCAAGGTACCGCCGCGGCTGACCATATAGCGGAGCGCAGAAATGTCGGTCATGCCTCCGCCCTTAATGAAACGGCTGCCGAATACGCAGTCGTATCCTTGCCGCATCTTTTCGAAAAAACCGCTAATATCTTCCGGCCGATGGCTGAAACCCGCATCGATTTCGAGGATCCAGTCGCTGCCGGCGGCCAGCGCTTCCCGATAACCGCGCACATAGGCATCCACCAGGTGCCGATTTTCGGGTGCCCAAACCACCGCCAGGCGCGGCTCTTGCTTCTTGAGTTCGCGCAGGCGTTCCAGCGTATCGTCCCGGCTGACCGTATCCAGGACGGCGATAAATGTGACCTTCCGAAACCCTTGACACCGGTCCAAGACCGCGCGGACAAACCGGACCGCCCCCTCGCCTTCATTGGCCATGGGGCAGGCGATCGCAAGCGCGATTTCCGAGAACTCGTCCACCGCTCGACCTCCGACCATTAGAATCGTTTAATAGCTCGCCTGGGAAAGAATCGGCTAGCGACTGAATTCCGCGCCGGGCCGCCGTTTCCAGCGCCGCTCCCAATAACGGCGGCCAATCTGTTCTGGCCGATGCCTGAACCCGCCTCAATTTCAATTTCCAGGGCCCAGTCTCTGCCGGTCCTTTCCGTTCCCGCCGTCCGCCAGGCACGACGCCAATCTTAACATAGCGGCGCCGGACACCACCGCCGCGAGCCGCTCTCAAATCGACCTCGTCCACCACCTCCTAAAACCCCTCCCAGGCGAAGGCGGGGAAACGGCGCACCACGCGGAAGCCGATACGCTGGTAGAGCGCGACGGCTCCCTGATTGGCGGCGGTGACGGTGAGACTGGCGGAACGGCAGCCCATCTCGCCGAGGCGGGCCAGTGACCGGGCGATCAGAGCGCGGCCGATTCCGGCGCCGCGATACTCGGGCAGGACGCAGATTTGGGTGAGGTGACCGGATTCCGGGGCCACCAGGCTGGCCAGAGAGATTCCGCACAAACGGCCGGTGGCATCGAATGCCGCAAAGGAGGCGGGACGGAAGAAAGACCCGCAGCCGGGATATTGCACGATGTTGAACAGAAAAGCGCGGGCACCGGAAAGGCCGCGGTACTGATCGTTGATGCGGCTATCGATATGGCCGCGGTAGGCATCCGCGATGAGTTGAGCGGCGGCTTCCTGGTCGTGGTCGGAAAAGACTTCGAAACGGACGGGCCGCGCCGCGACGGGCTCCGGGAAGGCAGGCTGGAGAAGATCCACGCACATGAAATTCCGCTTGAATACGCCGGCAAACGCGCCGTGCGGGACTTGCCGCGCGGGCGCGTAGTCCAGCATCAGGATCTGGGCTTCGATGCGGCTTACCACGCGGCTCGAAATCATGGCCCCCACGGCGGTCGCGAGAAGCAGGTCCTCGCGGGCCACGGTGCGGTACTCGCGCAAGATATACAGGTCGCCGATCAGGCCTTTCCTGTCCTCCAGAACATAATAGAGGTAGCCGGCCACGCTGCCGCGAATGCGCAACGCCACGCCGCTCAACGCGCGCCCGTCGACGAAGCGCCGCACCAGGTCGGCCGACTTCTGGAAGTCCCACTCCAGGCCCTCGTGCCAGGAGGCAATCTCCTCGCGCAGAACCGGCTCCAGCTCGTGCGCCGTAAGTTGGCGCAAATCGACTAACTCGGGGCTATCCGGCGCGGCTTGGAGCTGGGCGGCCATCGATCAATGCTATTGTACCCCGTACATGGCGGCGTAGCTAAGTTGCTGCTTCACATAGTCCCTGGGATAAGACATGGTAATGCCCGCCGGCTCTCCGGCAGCGTTGAAGCGCGCAGTCAGTTCGGCGTTGAGCCCGCACCAGTAGCCCGGAAGATCGAGCTTGCGGTAGCGCGCCACCACCTGGTCCCGGAGTCGAGGATCGAAATGGACGCCGTAGCGATCGACCAGCGCTTTGATGGCGGCGTAATCGCCTTCGGCCTTGATCCGCATCAACTCGGCCAGCAAGGCGCCCACGCCCTGGTGCATCTTGTCGAAATCGGTCAATAGCAGGTAGGTCTTGCCGTCGCGCTCGATGCGCCGGATGGCGCCGGTCTTGTCCATCAGGTAGTTGACGATGAGGGCTCGATTCCGCTGGTGGTCTTCTTCGATGGTGTCGCCATGGGGAATGCGGTTGAGCTGGGTGAGGGCGGTGCGCACGGCCGCGTAATACATGGCCTTGCCGACGTCGGGGCTGGAAACCAGGCCGAGCTCGCGCAGTTTCGGGTCGAAGATGTTCCAGAGGGCCATCAGATCGGCGCGCCCTTCTTCGAGGGTGGAGAAGTACTCCTTTAAATAAGCTTCGGCGCCGCCGCCGAGGCGCGGGCTGAGCTTGCCGGAGCCGTGCCCGATCACCTCGTGCAGGCCGGTCATCAGGTCGGACGCCTCTTCGCCGTATTTCTTGCAGAGGGCGATTTCCTCCGGCGTCGCCGCAAATTCCTCCAGCGGTCCGAAGCCGGTGCCGGCGGCGAGGGTGCGAGCGCTGCCCGTAAACAGGAAGCTCTTGCTGCCGTACTTCTCGCGAATCTCGTTTTCGTTGGGCAGATTGTCGCCCACCGTGCTGACATGGAAGTCGCCGGTTTCGACGATGGTTTCCACCGCTTTGGCGAGGGGTGGCTTGACGCCTTGTTTCTTATACTGGGCCAGCCACGGAGCGTGGTCCTCGAAATACTGGGCGCTCGCGGCAATCTTCCCCATGAGCGCGTTCAGCTTTCGGTCGGTGATGGTGACGAAGCTTTGGGAGGTGCCTTTGGCCGCGCGGGCGTCGCGGTAGACCTCGATGAAGCCGTTGGCGAAATCGACGGTGGGATTATTTTGCACCCAGGCGATGTCGAAGTCGAGCCAGGCGGCGGGATCGCCGGTCTGATAGTAGCGGATGAGGGCCGCCAGGGCCGGGTCCTGGCCTGGTTCGGCGTAAGGGCGCGCTTTGGCCAGGTATTCGTCGGCCTTCGAGAGAAAGCGGGCGTAACGGCCCGGCGGCACCTTGCCGTCGGCGGTTCCGGCGCGCCAGACTTCCTCGACCAGCTTGCCGGAAGCGGTTTTGACCAGGCGGGAATTGAGCGGATAAGCGTCGTGGAAATTGGCGAGGTCTGCCAGGCCGACGCCGGAATAAAAGTTGTTGGCGCTGGATTCGACGATGTCGCGACCCCCTTGCGGGCTCTTGGCGGTGATGAGCGGTTCGAAATCGGGATCGAACAGGGAGCGGCGCAGCGTCTCGAGCCGGCGGTCGAGCGAGGCTTGGCCGGCGATGTCCCCTACGGCGTAAGGATCGCCATGGAAACCGCCGGCTTGGAGCGCACCATCGGCGGCGGCCTTGAATTCGTCGAAGGTGAACTCGGGCAGGAACTTTTGGGCGGTCAATTCGTTATGATTGCCGCGGTTGGCCCAGAACAGCTTGGCGAAATCGGAGATCTTAGGCAGCGCTTCGCGGCTGGCGCCCTGGGGGTGCAGCAGGATCTCTTCCAGAATCCACTTCTGCTCCAGGCCGAAGCGCGAATTCTGGTCGTAGTTAACGGGATCGATGGCGATGGAAGCCTGCGAAAGCCAGTACGCGACGGCCTGCTGCCGGGCAGTGAGGCTGTGAAAGCTCTCGGCTTCGAGTTGCACGAACCCGGTAGCGCCGACGCGGTCGACCAGGACACCGCCGGCGGCCATGGCCCAACCGGATGCCAGAATTAAGGACACTGCGGTCTTCAATTTCATTCCGATCACTATCTTAGTCGGCGGCGCGGGGGTATGGGGCCGGGCGCCCGGGGCGCTTAACCGATCTGGGGATTTCGCAGTTTAGGCCCGGCAACCGCTCCCTGACGGTCGCGGCTCGGTTACGGACACCGCGTGTTTGCAGTTACTTACCGAGCCGCGACCGTCAGGGAGCGGTTGCTGGGAACCAACTCCCCCAAATCGGTTAAGCACCCGGACGCCCGGATGGGTCCGGGGTCGTTTTTTCACGACAACAGACGTCACGCACCGGTCAATTTGTACTTGGCCGCCAGTCTGGCCACCGTGCCGGCGCCCCGAAACGTAACTTTGGCCTCAATGGCGCGTTCCAGCCGCGCAATGGTGACGGGCGATTCGCTTTGGCGGGTGCGGCACAGCCAGTACATTTCCCGGCCATGGAGGTGAAATTCGTCGGTGGGAGTCTGCAGGGCCATCAGCGCCGCTCGGGCTAGGGCGCCGATGGGCGCGGCCAGAAAACCGATATTGGGCACGGGCGCGCCTTCGAGCCCATCCACCGCGTGGGTGTGGATCGCAGCCAGCTCGGACTCCGTCCGCAGAAAGGCCGCTACCGTATGTCCCAAAACCCGTTCCAGGTGCCGCTCGATCTTGCCTTCCAACTCCGCGGATTTGGCCGATTTCGCCTGGAAGATCACGTTGCCGCTGGCGATGAAAGTCTCCACCGCGACGAATCCCAGGTCCTCGAAGTGCGCGCGCAGGGCTTCCATTTTGACCAGGTGGTGCCCACCCACATTGATGGCACGGAGGAAGGCAAAATAACGCGGCATAGGAATCTCGCTCCGCTCTATTCTCGCGCAGCCCTCAGGAAAAACGGGATCGCAGATTGCGTCGGCGCCCCCAATCATTGCCGTTTGGACGACAACAATATCGTTTGGGTCCCGAATCGGCGCAACCAGCATCGGATCGGGGCGGACCATCATCGCCGCCGCTTGAAGAAACATAACGTACTCGTAGATCCTGCTCTCAGGCATTCCGTGCCGCGCCTGCATCCTGGGATAGCGGAGGACCCTCGAGGTCTCTGCGAGTATCTCGCTCGACAAAACAAGACCGTGATTCCCATCCAGGATCGTGGATAGCAGACACCGGGCAAGACCTCCGGTGTCGTCAAAGGCCCTGACAAGGATCGTCGAGTCCAGGGTGATCTTCAACGGTGAGTGCGATACTGCGGCCGGCTGCTCCGCATCGCCTCGGTGAATATTTCCTCGGCTTCGTCGCCTGTGGCGGGCCGCAGATGCAGATCCACTTCGCTGAACAACCTTCGGAGTTCCCCCGACATTTCGCGCCGCCGTTGCTCGGAAACCGGAGCGGGATCGAACGCTTGCACGCTGATCGACTCGCTGTCGTCAAGCGGACGGCCGAGCAGCAGTTCGGCGGCGGATCGCTGCGCCGGGGACAGGTCCCTTGCCTGGTGAATCATAGTAATTGCTTCCTTGATTATCGCGCATCCCCGCGATCCCTGTTGATTCGCCGTTATTCGGCATCAACTAAACGCGCTAACCGCGTCCGGCAAGCGTGTTGGCCGGAAAGGCCGTCTTTCGGCCACGGCGCCGCGCGCTGGCCGTTTAGCTGTCGTATCCCCCGGACGCCCTCACACGCTAAGATACGGGCGTGACAACCAAAGACGTTTTGCCCTCTCTCGGTGCGCTTTTTCTCTCTGGAGCGGCCGTATTCGCACAGACTCAGTCCGCGATGAACGAGCAGGCCTGCAGCAGCCTCAAGAGAGCTGAAACGGACCTGAATCGCATATACCAGCAAGTCTTGGCGGCGAAGGCCTCGGATGCGGATTTCGTGAAGGCATTTCGAGAGGCTCAAACCGCGTGGATCTCGTTCCGTGATGCTCACATCAGATCGATCCATCCCGATCCCGACCCGAGGGCGTATGGCAGCGTTTACACCATGTGCCGATGCGGAGTTCTTGAGCAGGTGACTACGCAGCGTGCCAAAGAACTGCGGCGGCTGTGGGTCGATGGCGCAGAGGAGGGCGATGTTTGTGCAGGCAGTTGCGTGACCAAGACGGCCAAGACTCCGCCTGAGCGAAAAAAGTAGACGGCCTCTGCTGAGGCAAGATGTGCGGGTTCCCTTCCGACAACCAACTCTCAACGCCCATGAATCCCACGCTATATTGAGAAAGGTGCGTTACTTCATCACGGGCCGGCTACCGGAAGCCACGTCGATCCTGCTGGTGGAGAGCGGGTCGCGCGGGATTGTCGAGCGAGTGATCGGCGGGTTGCGGCAGACTTGGGGGCCGGATGTCCCGATCGACCTGGTGTCGTGCTTCGCGGCGCTGCCGGCCGGCTTCGAGGCTGCCACCACGCGGATCTATCGCGTGTCGGATTACCGCGGGCGGGAAGGGCGCGGCCGGCTGTACCGGCTGCTGCGGGCCAACCGCTATGCGCTGTTGGGAATCGTGTGTTCCAGCGAGCCGCTGATGACCAAGTGGAAATGGGCGCTGGCGCTGCGGATTCCGGCCAAGGTTTTCGTCATCAATGAGAACGGGGACTACTTCTGGCTCGACCGGGTACATTTCGGCTTGATCCGCCAGTTCGTGATGCTGCGGGCCGGCCTGGCCGAAGCCGGCGCGGTTCGCATGCTGGCCCAGTTGATTTCGTTCCCGTTCACTTTTCTATATCTTCTACTTTATGCCGCCCTGGTACACGGGCGGCGCGCATTGCGCGGGAGGCAAATATGAAAGCCATTCGAGTCTTCGAGCCGGGCGGCCCGGAGAGCATGCAGTTGGTGGACGTGCCAACGCCTGAACCGGGCCCCGGACAGGCGCTGGTGCGGATTGCGGTCAGCGGAGTGAACTTTATCGACGTTTACTTCCGCACCGGGCTCTATAAAGCCGAGCGGCCGATTGCGCTCGGCAACGAAGCCGCGGGCACGGTGGAAGCCGTCGGTTCGGACGTAACCGAGGTAGCGGTTGGGGACCGCGTGGCATACGCCATGGCGCGCGGATCTTACGCCGAGTACGCGGCGGCGCCGGCGGCCGTACTGGTGAAGCTGCCCGACGCGGTGGACTTTCGAACCGGCGCCGCGGCCATGCTGCAGGGCATGACGGCCCACTATCTGACCCACTCCACCTATCCGTTGAAACGCGGCGACACCTGCCTGGTGCACGCCGCGGCGGGCGGGGCTGGCGGCCTGGTGGTGCAGATGGCCAAGCTGGCGGGGGCGCGGGTATTCGGCACCGTTTCCACCGCCGCCAAGGCGGCCATCGCGCGCGAGCACGGCGCCGACGACACCATTCTTTATACCGAACAGGATTTTGAAGCCGAGGTGAAGCGCCTGACCGCCGGGCGGGGCGTGGATGTGGTGTACGACTCGGTGGGGCAAACCACCTTTCAAAAGAGCCTGGGCTCGTTGCGCCCGCGCGGGTTGCTGGCTTTATTCGGCCAATCCAGCGGTCCGGTGCCGCCGGTGGATCTCAACATTTTGAACGCCAAAGGCTCGCTGTTCGTGACGCGGCCGGGACTGGGGCACCACGTAGCCACGCGCGACGAGTTGCTCTGGCGCGCCTCGGACGTGCTGAACTGGATTGGGGCGGGTAAGCTGAAGCTGCGCATCGACCGCTCCTACCCGTTGGCCGATGCGGCCCAGGCACACCGCGATCTGGAAGGGCGCCACACCGCCGGCAAGCTGCTTCTCGCGGTCTTGTAAGTCATGAATCTCCGCCTCAGGCTGACACTCGCGTTTGCGTTGGTGAACGTCCTGATGGTGGCGTTTCTTTCGGCGGTCGATCTGGCCAACGAACTGCAAGTGCAGTTTCAATCCACCCTGGACCGCGCTTGGAGCGTGTGCACCTTCGCCACCGACATGGTGAAAAGCTCGCTCAACCGGCAGCTCGCGACCCCCCTCGACCAGGCATTGCAAGATCAGGACCTGGCGAACATGCTGCGAGACAACATGGCGAAGGCGAGCGCGATTCTGGAGATCGCCGTGGTCAGCGAAAACGACCGAATCCTGGCCGACAGCATTGCCGAGAACGTCGGAAAGATCATGCCCCGCTACGCCACTTTCCAATCCGTGGTGACGGATACGGGTTGGTACGGCAAGCTGGAGATGCTGAATGCCAAGGCGAAATATTACCAGTTGGAGCGAACCCTGAGCCCGCCGACAATCTATGTGCGGGTCGTGGTTCACCCGGCGCTGATCAGCAGCGACATTTTGCCGCGCTTAGAGCGCAATTTCAAGTTCGACCTGCTGTCGGTAGCCGGGGCGGCCATCGTGACCATGCTGTTTTCCGCCGTGGCGCTGCGTCCCCTGGGGCGTCTGCGGCGGCAGTTGGAACTGGTCGCCAGCGGCCAATACGAGCCCGCCGAGGCGGCGCACGAGCGGCGGGCGAACGACGAAGTCTCGATCATGGCTTCCAACGTGGACATCCTGAGCCAGCGATTGCGCGGGGCGCAGTACGAAGTATCCGACCTGCGCGGCAACCTGGACCGGCTGTTGGCGGACCTGGAAGAAGCGGTGTTCATCTTCAACCGCGAGAACCGTCTGATTTTCGCGTCCGGAACGGTGGAGAAATTCGTCGGCCGCGGGCGCGGGGAACTCGTCGGGCTGGCGGTGGGCGAGGTGTTTCCGGAAACGACGGCGTTGGGGTTGATCGTCGGGCAGGCGGCGCACACCGGGCGGCCGCTGCGCAACCGGCGGGTGGCGGCGGCATCGTTGGGGGATGCCTCGAGCGGCATGCCGGCGGTGCTGCTCTCGGTGGATTTGCTGGAGACCGCGCCGCGGGGCTCCGGCCTGGTGGTGCGGCTGCGCGACGCCGAAGCGCAGCGCCAGTTGGGCCGCGAATTGCAAACCGCCGACCGGCTGGCAGCGTTAAGCCGGGTTTCCGGCGGCGTGGCGCACGAAGTGAAGAACCCGCTGAACGCCATGCTGCTGCACGTGGAGGTGGCGCGGGCCAAGCTGGCCCACGGAGACACGGCGATCGAACCGCAGATCGAGATTATATCGAGCGAGATCGCGCGGCTGGACCGGGTAGTGAAGACCTTTCTGGATTTTACCCGGCCGGTGGAGCTGCGCATGACGACGATGCCGGTGAGTGAGCTGCTGGAGGAGATGGTGGCGCTGGCGCGGCCCCAGGCGGAGGCGGCCGGGATTCGCGTGATCCTGGAGGACGACTCCGGCGGCGCGCCGGTGCGGGTGGACCGCGACCTTTTCAAACAGGCGGTGTTGAACGTGGTGGTGAACGCCATCGAGGCCATGCCGCACGGGGGCGAATTGCGGCTGGCGTGCCATTCCTCGGCCTCCACCGCCGAGATCCGGATTTCCGACAGCGGTCCGGGAATTCCGCCGGCATTGAGCGAAAAGATCTTTCGCCTGTATTTCACCACCAAGGAAAAAGGCTCCGGCATCGGCCTGGCGATGACCTTCCGGATGGTGCAATTACACGATGGTACAATCGAGTTTTCCAGCCAGCCGGGAAAGGGAACGACGTTTACTCTACGTATACCCGTCGCCGCCTGACCGGCCCCCGTATGAGAACCGAAGCTGCAATTCTCGCCGCCTGCTTGGCCTTGGCGCTTGCCGGGTGCTCATTGCGATCGCACACCAAGACGGCCCAAGCGGCTCCCCCCGCGCCGGTCCCCGCGGCCAAGCCCGCCCCCGCTTCCGCTTCCGTTCCGCCGGCGCTCTCGGTTCCGCAAACGCGAGTGCAGCTTCCCGGTTTTCAACCGCTCGATCCGGAGGCGCTGACGGCCGTGGATGTGGAACCGCCGCCGGTGGAGCAGCCGGCCGCGCCCTCCCGCGGCAATCGCCGGGCCGGCCCGCCGGCAATTCCCGCCCCCAAAGCCGACCCACCTTCACCGGTCGCGGCACCCGCCGAGCCGGAACGGGCGCCGATTCAGGAAGTGATGCCGGCCGATGAACAGAAGCGGCTGCAGGATGCGGCGGATCAGCACAAACGCGAGACCCGTGCCCTGCTGGACCAGGCGCGCGGCCGCGCGTTGAGCCCCCAGGAGAAGAATACGGCGCAGAGCATCGAGCAGCTTTTGCGCTCCTCCGACGACAGCCAGTCCAAAGGCGACATGCGCACGGCCAGCGACCTGGCCTATAAAGCCCTGGTCCTGGCCCGGGACCTACAGAATGTACGCTAGAAGTAGGACAGGCCTCCTGGCCTGTCAACGCGGGATACAAGGCAGCCGGCGACAGGCCAGGAGGCCTGTCCTACATGAACAATAATGGGCTTAGTCCGATTCCGCCCGCCGAGTACGAGGCGCGCGCGCGGGCGGTGCGAGAGGGCTTGGCGGAGCGCAAGCTGGACGCGCTGCTGGTTTCGAACGGGCCGAACCTCCGCTACCTGACCGGTTTCACCGGCGACAACGCGAACCTGCTGATTACCGAGGCCGCCGGGGCGTTGCTGGTTACCGATCCCCGCTACCGGATACAAGCCGCGCGGGAAGTGAGCTGCGCGGTCGAGATCGCCGAGGGCCCGGTGGTGGTGGAAGTGGGCGAAGCCATCCGGCGGGAAGGGGTAACGCGGATCGGCTTCGAGCCGGCGCGAATCACTTATGAAGCTTACCAGGGGCTGGTCCCGAGGCTGCCGCTGCACGCCGAAGCGGTGGCGGTAAGCGGCTGGATCGAAGGCTTGCGGATGGTGAAATCGGCGGCCGAGCTGGCTCTGATCCGGCACGCGGTGGGGATAAGTTCCAAAGCCTTCGAACAAGTGGCGGCGAAGATGCGCGCGGGAATGAAGGAATCCGACCTGGCGGCCGAGCTGGAATTCCGCATGCGGCGCCTGGGGGCGGAAAAACCGAGCTTCGAGACGATCGTGGCCTCGGGAGAGCGATCAGCCTTGCCCCACGCGCAACCGACCGCCGAGCGTCTATGCGAGGGCGCCCTGGTGGTGGTGGATATGGGCGCCTTCCACCAGGGCTATGCCAGCGACATGACGCGCACGTTGTTTGTCGGTAAGCCGGGGCCGAAGGTGAAGCGGGCCTATCGCGCCGTGCTGGAAGCGCAGTTGGCGGCCATCGACGCGGTAAAGGCGGGCCGGCCGACGGCCGCGGTCGACCGGGCCGCGCGGCGCGTATTGGCCGGCTATGGGTTGGAGCGGGCTTTCGTGCATTCCACCGGTCACGGCCTGGGCCTGGAGATTCACGAACCGCCGCGCCTGGGCCGCCGCGACAAGAAGCGCCTCGAGGCCGGCATGGCCGTCACCATCGAGCCCGGCGTATACCTGGAAGGCTGGGGCGGCATCCGCATCGAAGACACGGTGGTAGTGACCAAGACCGGGTGCGAAGTGCTGACGCCGACGAGCAAGGAACTGCGGGTGGTTTGAATTCGTTGCGAGCGCCCGATGGTCAAATCCCCCGCCTGGCGCTAAGCAAGATTCAGTTCACCGGCACGAACAACTTCAGAAGTTCGGCATCTCGGCGCTGCACACAAGGGTGCGCGCGCCAGGGAGATCCCAGTTCTCCTCGTTCACGACTTGGAGCAGAGGCCGGCCACACTCCCTACGTTCCCGTCACCACCCCGCCATCCACGCTCAACACCGCGCCGGTGACAAACGAGGCGGCGTCGGAAGCCAGCCAGACGTAGGCATTGGCGATATCCTCGGGCTGGCCGATGCGGCCGAGTGGGGTATGGGCGACCAGCGATTGCACCGCTTTTTCGGGCATGCCCCTGGTCATGTCGGTTTCAATGATGCCGGGCGCCACCGCATTGACGCGGATATGGTATCGGCCGAGTTCGCGAGCCCACACCCGCGTCATGCCGATCACGCCGGCTTTGCTCGCGATGTAGTTGGTTTGGCCGAAGTTGCCGTAAAGCCCGACCACGCTAGAGGCATTGAGGATCACGCCGCCGCCCGCCTCGATCATCCGCGGCGCTACCGCGCGGGTGCAAACGAAGACGCCGCGCAGGTTGACGCCGACCACCGAATCGAACTGCTCGTCGCTCATCATGCCCACCAGCGCGCCTTCCTTGAACTTGACGAGCTGCCCGTCGCGAAGAATGCCGGCGTTGTTGACCAACGCGTGGATGGCGCCCCAGCGGCCCTCCACTTCCTCCACCGCGGCCGCCACCGAAGCGGCGCTGGTGACATCTACCTTCTGGAAAAAACCGCCGGGCGCGGCTTCGCCGTCGCGAACATCCCACGACGCCACCCGGCAGCCTTCCTGCGCGAAGCGACGCGCTGTGGCGTGGCCGATACCGGCGGCCGCGCCCGTAACGATCACCACTTTGTCCCGCAGTCCTGTTTCGATCATGATCTCTTATCATGGCAGAACGGCTTGCCGGACAGCGGCCAAAGGGAGGGTGCTTAACCGATTTGGGGGAGTTAGTTCCCGGCAACCGCTCCCTCACGGTCGCGGCTCGGTAAGTGATTGCAAACACGCGGTGCCCCTAACCGAGCCGCGACCGTAAGGGAGCGGTTTCCGCGCCTAAGCTGCGAGACCCCAGATCGGTTAAGCACCCCCGGCCGGAGATGCTCCGCGCCGTTTCGAGCATTATGCTAGTGTACGTAGCGGTGCGGCGCGATGTTAGCCGCACGCCGGGAATTGCGGGAGGAAACGCCATGCTCCGGAAGGGAACGGCGAAAAAGGTCACCATCTTCGTCAACGAGGACACCCAGCACCACTTCGGGTCTCTGTGCGATGCCATTCTGACGTTTCTGCTTCACAAAGGCGTGTCTGGCGCGACCGCCACGCGCGCCATGGCCGGCTTCGGCGCGCACCAGGCCATGCACACCACCAAGATCGAGGTGCTCACCGAGCACCTGCCGATTCGCATCGAGTTCATCGAGTCCGCCGAGAAGGTCGATGAGCTGATGCCCACCCTCTACGACATGGTGATCGACGGCGTGATTGAAGTCCAGGATACCGAGGTTGTCAAAGTCGCCAGCAAGGAACACCCGTCGCCGTCGAAAGCGCCTCATACCGAAATGAGGGGCACTGCCCGGCTGATCCGTATTTATATGGGCGAATCGGACAAGTGGCAGGATGAGCCGCTTTACGAAGCCATCGTCAAGCGCTTGCGCCTGATGGACATTGCCGGAGCGACGGTATACCGGGGCATTCTCGGATACGGGGCGAAGGGCCACACCCACAAGGGCGGCAGGCTGCCGTTCTCCCACGACATGCCAGTCATGATTTCGGTGGTGGACTCGGATGAGAAGCTGGCCAAGGCCATCGACGAGATTGAAACCATGATGCAGGATGGAATCATCGTCCTTTCCGATGTGGACGTGATTCGCCTGATTCACAGCCGCCCGGCGGCGGAGCCTTCCCATGCGAACGGTTAAGAAAGCCAAACTCTTGCGTCTCCATTTTGGCGAAAGCGACCGCTACAACGGCAAGCCACTGTACGAAGCGATCGTGAATCGCTGCAAGGAGCTGAAGATCGCCGGCGCCACCGTATTTCGCGGCCTGGAAGGATACGGCGAGACGGCCGAAATCCACCGCCATCACCTCACCAGGAAGGACCAGCCCATTGTCGTCACCATCGTGGACACGGCGGAAAACCTGGCGCGGCTGATACCCGAGGTCGAGGCAATGATGGATACCGGCATGATCGCCACCTCCGACGTGGACTACATGCGCATCGAAAAGCCGCCGGCATAGACCGGCTGAGGTCGGAGCCGCGACTGTCAAGGAGCGGTTGTTGCCGGTTGGAATGGTCGTCTCCTGGCAGGCCCCAATCCACCGTTCGTATTAATCTTCCGACACTTTCGGCGGCGAGTGGGGTTCTTTCAATGGGAAAGGCTTTCGAGGGTGCCATGAAGCTACTTGCCGTCTTGTTCATATTGGCCGCCGCGTTGGGGCCGCGGCCCGCGAAGGCGCAGACCGCCGCACTGACCGACCGGGCCGCCGCGCGCTTCCTCGACCAGGCGGCCTGGGGCCCCACGCCGGCTTCGATTGCGCAGTTGGAGCAGGTGGGAATCGCCAACTGGCTGAACGCGCAATTCGCCCTGAATACATCGGATCTGCCGGACCAGCCGGTGCTGGCCGCAAACGGCAAAGCCAACAACAACCTGGCGCCAGTGCAGGCCGCGTTCTTTCAAAACGCCGTGACCGGCCAGGACCAGCTTCGCCAGCGCGTGGCCTTCGCGCTCTCCCAGATGTGGGTGGTTTCGGCGGTTACGACCAAGTACGCTTACGCGTTCCCGCCCTATTGGCGCCTGTTTCGCGACAACGCCTTCGGCAACTATCGCGACATCGTGAAGGCACTTACCCTCAGTCTGGCCATGGGGAATTACCTCAACATGGCGAACAACAACAAAGGCAATGCGGCCAAAGGCACCGCCGCCAACGAGAATTACGCCCGCGAATTCATGCAGTTATTCACCATCGGTTTGACCCAGCTCAATCCCGATGGCAGCGCGGTGATGGGTGCCAATAACAACCCGGTACCCACTTATAACCAGAGTGTAGTGACGAATACCGCCAGAGCGCTCACCGGATGGACCTATCCTACCGCCCCTGGAGTCACGGCGAAGGGCAATAATCCGGCTTACTATATCGGCCAGATGTTCGCCGTGGAGACAAACCACGACACCACTTCGAAGAGCATTATCGGAGGAGTGACCGTCCCCGCCGGGCAAACCGCCGAGCAGGATCTCGAGTCCGTGCTGGACGCCCTGATGGCGCAGGGGACCATGGCCCCTTTCGTGAGCAGGCAACTGATTCAGCACCTGGTCACCAGCGACCCCAGCCCGGCCTACATCGGGCGCGTCGCGAGCGTGTTCCTGGATAACGGTTCCGGCGTCCGGGGCGATATGAAAGCGATTCTCACCGCCATCCTGACCGATCCGGAAGCCCGCGCCGGCGACGAACCGGGCGCGACTCCCAACCCAACCTTCGGCCACATGCGCGAGCCGGTCCTGTTTATGGCGAATATCCTGCGAGGGCTGAACGCCACCCTGGGACCATCCAGCGCCATCTATAACAACGCCACTAACCTGGGAGAACAGCTCTTCTATCCGGCGAGCGTGTTCAGTTACTTCTCGCCTTTATTCACCCTCGAAGGCAGCGAGCCGGCCCCCGAATTTCAGATTTATTCCACCCAAACCGCGGCCAATCGCGCCGACGTAGTCAACACCATCCTATACGGATCGCTGGATAAAAGCACGACCGTCAGTCTCACGCCGTTCCTGCCGAACGGAACCGATTTGAGTTCCATGGTCGATTCCATCAATTACGTGTTCCTGCACAGCGCGATGTCGTCGGATCTCGAGCAGGCCGTGATGAGCGCGGCCACTGCCGCCACGGGTGCCAAGGCGCAAGCCCAGGCCGCCCTGTATGTCGCGCTCACATCGAGCGAGTACCAGATCGTTCAGTAGGAGAGACGAGATGTTTTCACGACGAAACTTCATTCGAGTTGGAGCGGCCTCCCTGGGAACAGTGGTTTTGCGGCGCTTCGCCGAGATCCCCGCGCTTGCCCAGACCGGGTCGAATTATCGCGCCCTGGTCTGCGTCTTCCTCTTCGGCGGCAACGATTCGAATAACACCATCATCCCCACCGACGACGCGAACTACAAGGCGTACCTGGCCGCGCGCGCGAGCCTCGCTCTTCAGAGCGGCGCCTTGACCCAGGTCGAAAGCGTCTCGGGCGCGCCGTACGGCTTCTTCTCGCCGCTGGCGGAAGTTGCCAGCATGTTTTCGAGCAAGGAACTGGCCGTGGTCGCCAACGTCGGTTCCCTGGTTCAGCCCATCACCCGCGCCCAGTATCAGGCGGCACAGTTGCCGATCCCCAATAACCTGTTCTCCCATGCCGATCAGCAGCAGCAATGGCAAACCTCCATCGCGCAAGGCAACAGCCCCACCGGTTGGGGCGGCCGTGTCGCCGATTATGTCGCGGCGCAGGGGCTGAACTCGTCGAAGTTCCCCACCTTTCTCTCGGTGGCGGGAAATACGCTGGAAGGTACCGGAACGAAGACGCAAATGCTGGCGATGTCGCCGGGCGGGTCGCTGGAGTTGGCCGGTTTCAACAACTCCGCCTCTTCCCAAGCCCGGCTGAGCGCGCTCACGAATCTGTTGAACTTGAATAGCGGCGTGTCGCTGGCACAGGCGGCCAACTCCACCATGTCGATGAGCCTCGACGACGCCAAGACGCTCGCCACCGCGCTGGGCAAGGCCGCGGCGCTCAAGACCCAGTTCCCCACCACCACTCTGGGCAATCAGCTTCAACAAGTGGCGCAGATCATTCAGGTGCAGTCGGACCTGGGTATGCAGCGGCAGGTGTTCTTCTGCTCGGTCGGCAGCTTCGACACCCACACCGGCGAGTTGCCCACGCTGAATACGCTCTATCCCGAGCTCAGCCAGGCTCTGGCGGCTTTCTACAGCGCCACCCAGGAACTCGGCATGGCGCAGAACGTCACCACGTTCACCGAGTCGGATTTCAACCGCACCTTCCAACCCACCACCGGGGATGGCAGCGACCACGCCTGGGGCGGACATCACCTGGTGCTGGGCGGCGCCGTTCAGGGCGGGCGGATCTTCGGAACGTTTCCGACGTTCGAGCTGGGCGGCCCCGACGACACCGACACTCGCGGCCGATGGATCCCCACCACATCCATCGATCAATACGGGGCTACGTTGTGCTCGTGGTTCGGAATTCCCGATAGCGCCATGAATTCGGTGTTTCCCAACCTGCCGAATTTCAGTACCCGCAACCTGGGCTTTCTCGGCTAAACTGCCTCGACCGCCAGTTTCCCGATCGCCTCTCCCGTCAGCCGGTATTTGGTCCATTCCTCCATGGGAACGGCGCCCAGCTTCTTGTAGAACCGGATCGAGGGTTCGTTCCAATCGAGCACTTCCCACTCCACCCTACCGCAGCCGCGCTCGACCGCAACGGCCGCCAGGCGCCTGAACAGCGCCAGCCCGATTCCCTTGCCGCGAAGATGAGGCTTCACAAACAGGTCCTCCAGGAAGATTCCCGGCCGCGCCAGAAAGGTGGAGTAGTTGGTAAAGAACAGGGCGAACCCGGCGCATTCCCCGTCATAATCCGCCAGCATGACCTCGGCGGCGGGCTTCGAGCCGAACAAGTTCTCGCGCAGCTTTTCTTCGGTCGCCGTCACCAGGTGGGCGAGTTTCTCGTACTCCGCCAGCCCTCGAATCATGGCCAGAATCACGGGAACGTCGGCTTCGGTTGCGCTGCGAATCTCGATGGACGGCATGCTCTATCAGTCTAACCAAGCTCCGGGCCGCGTCACGGAAGGGAAGGAGCTTGAAAAATCAAATTGACTCCTTGGGCTATGCTGAAAGGGAGAGAATATCCCAGATGTGGTGGCTCGTAACCGCGCTGTTATTGGCTCCGCAGTCGGCAGCGCCCAATCCCTATCGGGAGGCCGGCGCGGCGTTGGCGTCCGGCGACCTGGCCGCCGCGCAGGCGAAGCTCGAAGCCCTGACCGCCAACAATCCCGGCAACGCCCGCGCCTGGATGCTGCTCGCCCAGACCTATGCCCGGCGCAAGAACTTTACCGCCGCGCTGGCGGCTGCCTCCCAATCCGAAAAGTTGGGCGCCCGCGACCCCGAGGTGCTTCACGGCCTGGCCTTCCTGTTCACCGATCTCGCTCCCGATCTGAAGCGCGCCGCCGGCCTCGAGGCCCGCTATGCGGAGCTTCAGCCCGCCGACAAAACCGCCTGGAGGCGCGTGGCCGCAATGTATCTCGGAGCCGGCCAATACGATCGCGCCGTGGACGCAGGCACCCGCGGGCTGCCGGTTGACGACACCCCGGAATTGCATACCGTGCTCGGCCAGAGCTACCAGGGCAAGCAGGATTGGGCGCACGCCGCCGAACATCTGGCCGCGGCCGTCAAGCTGGCGCCCTACGACGAAAACGCGCGCTTTCTGCTGATTCAGATGTACCTGGACCGCCAGGACTTCACCGCCGTTGCCGCGGCCATTGCCGGCGCCCGCAAAGTTTTCGCGCACAGCCCGCAGATCGAGCTCGCCGCCGGCGTCTGCGCCTATGGTCTGCGCCGCTTTCCCGAAGCCGTCGACCAGTTTCTGAAAACCATCGCCATCGCGCCCGACGTGCCCCAACCCTATCAATTCCTCGCCAAAATGTTGGACCAGGCCGGCGATCGCCTCCCCGAGGTGGTCGAACGGTTCCGCCAGTATCACGCTCGCCATCCCGACGATGCCGGCGCCTGCCTTCTCTATGCCGAAGCGCTGGTGGCGGGGCTCGCGGCGGATGGTTGGCCGCCCGAGGCGGACGAAGCCATCCAACTGCTGGAACACGCCCGGTCGCTCGACGGCAATCGAGCCGAGACCCACTATCAACTGGGCCGCCTGCTGGAGCGCAAACGCGACTATGCCGCCGCCGCAGCCGAACTGGAACGCGCCGTGGCGCTCGATCCGCGTCAGCCCGGCGCGCACTTTCAACTGGCGCGAGTCTACGAACGGCTGGGCCGCAAACAAGACGCCGCCCGCGAGCGCGATGAGCACCAGAAGCTGACCGAATCGGCCGATGCACCCCCGGATGACGAAACGCGGATTCACAACCTGATCGACGATGCGGCACGCTCCGGCCGCGTGCTCGAAGCCGGAGGGTTAAGCGACCGTCTGGGCGCCGAACGACAGCTCGCGCCGGGGCGCCCGCCGCTGCTCGAATTTCGCTATCTCGAAGGCGCCGCGCGTCACGGCTATGCCAACCTGGACCTGGTGATCGACGATGCCGGCCATTAAACTTACCGCCGCTTATGCCGCCTTTGCCCTCGCGGCCAGTCTGGCCGCTCAGAGCAACCTTCTGGTGGAAGGTCTCGAAGCCTACAACAAAGGCGATTACGTGGCCGCTGAGCGCAGCTTCCGCAAGGCCGTCGATCAGGGCGGAGACGCCCGCGCGGCATCGCTGCTGGCTCTGGTCCAGGCGTCCACCGGCCGCTGCGCCGATGCCGAACCGGCGCTCGCCAAGCCGATTGCGAGCGACGCCGCGCTCGGAAGGCTCACGGCGCTGGCGCTGGCCCGTTGCCGCTTGTCCGCGGGCCGTCTCGATGAAGCCGCCGAAATCCTCGGCCGCCTGCGCGCCAAAGACCCCGCCGACGCCGACGTCCTCTACGAAACCGCTCGCCTCCAGATGCGCGCCTGGAACGAGACCATCCGCCAGCTTTATGAAAAGGCGCCTTCGTCGTTCCGCGTCAACCAGCTCTCCGCCGAAATCCTCGAAACCCAGGGCCAGTACGCCGAAGCCGCCGAGGAATACCAAAAGGCCATCGCCAAGAACCCCCGTGCCCTCAACCTGCACTTCCAGTTGGCGCGCGCGCTTCTGAACAGTTCGCACGCGCCCGAGACGCTCGACCGCGCGCTCCAGGAAATCGAAGCCGAGCTTGCCCTCAACCCCTCCGACGCCGTCGCCACCTATCAGGCGGCCCGCATCCTGCAGGTCCGCGAGCACCCGGCCGAAGCCGACGCGCGCTATGAGCAGGCGCTCAAACTCCGCCCGGATTTCGTCGAGGCTCTCTGCGCGCTCGGCACCCTGCGCAACGAGCAGCGGCGCAGCGCCGAGGCCATTCCGCTGCTGGAGAAAGCCGTGCAACTCGCGCCCGCGAGCGAAGCCGGCCACTACGCCCTGATGATCGCCTATCGCAACAGCGGCCGGCTGAACGATGCGCGGCGCGAAAAGGCGCGCATCGACGAATTGCACAAGACGCCGGAGGGCGAATTCAGCGACTTTCTGAAGAAACTCGGCGAAAAACCGCCGGCCGGGAAATGAGAGCCGCCATCTTCCTGTTCCTGGGCGTTGCCTTCGCCGCGGCCTTCACTACCGAATGGGTGCCCGAGTTCCGCGACGAAGCCGCCGCCCGCGGCTTAGCCGGCGTAGCGCCCAACGGCGGCATGGATTCCAAGACCTACATCATCGAAACCACCGGCAGCGGCGTGGGCTTGCTCGATTACGATAACGACGGCTTGCTCGACGTCTTCGTGGCCAGCGGCGATGGCGCACCCTCCCGCCTCTATCACAACGAAGGCGGCGGCCGCTTCCGCGACGTCTCCGAGCAGATGGGTATTACCCGCACCGGCTGGGCCCAGGGCGTCTGCGCCGGCGACTACGACAACGACGGCTATACCGACCTCTTCGTCACCTACTGGGGCCAGAACATCCTCTATCACAACGAAGGCGGCAAACGCTTTCGCGATGTCACGCGTGAAGCCGGCCTGGTTCAGGACCGCGTCCGCTACAACACCGGCTGCGCCTTCCTCGACTACGACCGCGACGGCCGCCTCGATCTGTTCGTCTCCAACTATCTCCAGTTCGGCTTCGACTTCACGCCCAAGCCCGGCGCCAACGCCTACTGCTGGTACCTCGGGCTGGCCGTCAACTGCGGACCGCGCGGCCTGCCCTTCGACCGCAATATTCTCTACCACGCCAATGCCGATGGCACTTTCACCGACGTTTCGGTGAAGAGCGGCGTCGCCGCGCCCGACCGCAGCTACTGCCTCTCCGCTCTGGTCGCCGATTTCGACGGCGATGGTTGGCCCGACATCTTCGTTCCTTGCGACCAGACGCCCTCCCTGCTCTACATGAATCAGCACGACGGCACCTTCTCCGAGGAAGCCCTCCTGCGCGGCGTCGCCTTCGACGAAAACGGCCGGGCCATGTCCGGCATGGGCGCGACGGCCGGCGACTACAACCACACCGGCCGCCAAAGCATCTTCCGCACCAACTTTTCCGACGAACGCGAAACCCTATACAACAATGAAGGCGAAGGCCAGTTCCAGGAGCGAACCATCGCCGCCGGCATGGGCGCCAACACCCGCTATGTGAGCTGGGGTTGCCAGTTCTTCGATTTCGACAACGATGGCTGGCTCGACCTGGCCGTGGTCAATGGCCACGTCTTCCCGGAGATCGACAAAAAAAACACCGACCTGCGCTTCCGCCAGCGCGCGATTCTTTACCACAATCTCCGCGACGGCCGCTTCGCCGACATCTCCGCGCAGGCCGGCCCCGGAATCGCCGCCGTGCATTCGGCGCGAGGCCTCGCGGTGGGCGACGTCGATAACGATGGCGCGCTCGAAATCCTCACCAACAATCAAGGCGAAGCGCCCTCCCTGCTCCGCCTCGCCACCCGCCCCCCCGGCAACTGGGTTTTGCTGAAACTCACCGGCACCGTCTCCAACCGCTCCGCCATCGGCGCGCGAGTCCGATTGACCGCCGGCGGCATGACGCAGACGGCCGAAGTGCGCAGCGGCGGCAGCTATCTTTCGCAAAGCGATCTGCGCCTCCATTTCGGACTGGGCGCCGCCACCCGCATCGATCGCATCGAGATCGATTGGCCCAGCGGAGCCAAAACCGATCGCCGCGACCTGGAAGCCAATCGCATTCAGACCATCGAAGAGCCCCGCCGCGCCCAATGATAGACTTGGCTCCATGGCGATAGGCAAGTCCCTCCCATGAAGCGGCGCGACTTCCTTGGCGTCTGTGCCGCCCCGTTGTTCGTCTCCCGCGGACATGCCGCATCGCCCTTTCCGGTCACCTTCCGCCAGGAGCCCGCTTACGCACCCGTGCTGGCATTCGCCGAGCCGGGGTCCGACGAATTCCCGGCGGAGAAGGCGGCCATGGAACTCGAAATGCACCTGGCTACCGCCCTGTCCGCCGGCGATCTGACGTTTGCCGCGGGCTGCACTGGCGCGTCTCCCTCCCCATCGGCCTATCGGAAAATCGCCCCCGACGTGGCCGCCGCCGTGTTCGATGGCTCAGGAACCCCGCCCGCCGGCTGGCAAAAATGGCGCGCGTCCCTGGGCGCCGTCCGCCGCGCGGTCTTCTATTCTCTGCCCGGAGGCCTGGTCCGCTACGACATTCGCGGCGCCAATGCGGGCCGTTTGGAGCATCGCGTCGGCATCTGGAAATTTGCCTGGAACGACGGCGCCGTCACCCACCTGGAGCCGCTCGAAGAAACCTTGACCAGCGGGGATCGCCCCTGGTTCCGGGACGTTACCGGCACGGCGTTTGCCGGCGTCGCCTCGTTCCATGAGCAGCTCGCTAAGGGCGTCCCGTACTGGCGGGCGCGCCTCGACCCGGCTACGGGTGTCGACGTCTACGGAGAGAATGGAATCGCTGTCGGCGACGTGGATAACGATGGGCTTGACGAAATCTACGTCTGCCAGCCCGGAGGCCTGCCCAACCGCCTATATAAGAATGATGGAAACGGCCGTTTCCGCGACGTCTCCCACGAATTCGGACTCGACATTCTCGACAATACTACCAGCGCCCTCTTCGCCGACCTGCGAAACTCCGGCCATCAGGACCTAGTGCTGGTTCGTCCCGCCGAACCCACCCTCTTCCTGAACGACGGCAAAGGGAAGTTCACCAAGATCGATGGCGCCTTCCGCTTTCAAACCCCGCCCCAAGGCACGTTCACCAGCATATCGGCCGCCGATTACGATCGCGACGGCCGCCTCGATCTCTATCTGTGTACCTATATCTACTTTCAGAGCGAGGCCCAGTATAAGTACCCGGTGCCCTATCACGACGCCCGCAACGGACCACCCAATTTCCTTTTCCGCAATTGCCTCGATCGCGACCCGCCCTGTTTCGAAGACGTCACCGCGGCCACCGGCATGGACCACAACAACAATCGCTTCAGCTTCGCCGGCGCCTGGTGCGACTACAACGGCGACGGCTGGCCCAGCCTCTACGTCGCCAACGATTTCGGCCGCAAGAATCTGTACCGCAACACCAACGGGCACTTTCACGACGTCGCCGAACAGGCCGGAGTGGACGACGTCGGCCCCGGCATGAGCGCGGCCTGGCTCGATTACGATGGCGATGGCCGCCCCGACCTGCTGGTTTCCAATATGTGGAGCGCCACCGGCCAAAGAATCACTCACGATCCCGCCTTCGGCCCCGCCGTCCAGGACCCTTCCCTGCGCGCCGTCTACCAGCGGCACGTCAAGGGCAACTCGCTCTTTCATAACGAAGGCGACGGCACGTTCACCTACACCGGCGATTCCGAGGCCATCGAAATGGGCCACTGGTCGTGGTCCTGCGATGGTACCGATTTCGATAACGACAAAACCCCCGAGATCTATATCGCCTGCGGCATGCTCGCCAACAACAGCCGCACCGACCTGATGAGCTACTTTTACCGCCAGGTAGTGGCCAAATCGCCGGTCACCGCGGCCCGCTCCGCCGCCTACGAAAATGGGTGGAACGCCATCAACCAGTTAGTCCGCGGCGACTACAGTTGGGCCGGCCCGGAGCCGAATGTGTTCTACGCGCGCCGCGGCCGCCGCTTCTACGATTTCTCCGGAATCAGTGGCATCGATCTGGCCGAAGACAGCCGCGCTTTCGCGTTGTTCGATTTCGATGGCGACGGCTGTCTCGATCTGGCGGTCAAAAGCCGCATGGGCCCGCAGCTCCGCGTCTTCCAAAACGATTGCGGCTCCGCCAGGCAGCGCATCGTGTTTCGGCTGCGCGGAACCAAGTCCAATCGCGACGCGGTGGGCGCCCGCGTGGAAGTGGACGGCCAGGTGAAGTGGGTCGTAGCCGGTTCGGCGTACCTGTCGCAGCACACCAAGCGCCTGCATTTCGGCCTGGGCGACGCGAAGCGCGCCGAAAAGGTGCGGATCGCGTGGCCCTCCGGTCTGGTGCAGGAACTTCCGCCCCTCGAACCTGGCTGCGTTTATGATGTGACCGAAGGCGTCGCCGAATTCCGGTCCGAGCGCCTGCGGCCGCGGATCGATATACCCGCCGGCCCGTCCATTCTGGCGGACAACCGCTCGCGCCTGTTCACTACCTGGCTGTGGGAGCCCGTGCCGCTGCCGGAAAAGCGCCGCGGTCCGGCGCTCGTCGTACTGCACGCGGGTGAGCCGCTGCCCGAATTCCCTGTCCCGGTGCAAGCGCTCGACCTGCGCAGTGCTCCCGCCGATCTCGCCGCCGCCTATGCCCTCTTCCGCCGTTACCTGTTCGACTACCGGACGGACCTCGCCACCCCGTTTTGGATGCTCATCGATGCCGCCGGCCGCGTTCGCCGCGTCTACGAAGATACGCCGCCAGCCTCCGCCGTCGAGGCCGATTACCAATCGGTAGGGCGGACCCCCCGGTCCGCGGCCGACCCCCTGGTCGGCCTTTCCTCAATTCCGGACGCCCGCGCCCTCCCCTTCCCCGGCTTCTTCCTCGGCCGGCCCGCTCGCGACTATTTCAAGATCGGCGGCGCCATGCTCATGTCGGGCTACCCCGAACAGGCCCTCCCCTATCTTGAGGAAGCTCGCCTCCGCTCTCCGAACAATGCCAGAACCCTGCTCGCCATCGGCCGCATCCACTTCCAGGCGAACCGCCTCGCGCCGGCGCGTCAGGCGCTCGAAGCGTCGGCCAAGCTGGATCCCTCCCAACCCGAGGCATGGAACGATCTCGGCGGTGTGGAGGCGGCGTCCGGCAATCCGCGCGAAGCCCTCAAACTGTACCAGCGCGCCCTGGCCCTTGATCCCAACCTGTCGTACGCCCTGGTAAATGCCGGCGCCGTCGAGCAAGAGCTGCAAAATGCCTCCGAAGCCGAACAGTTCTTCCGCCGCGCCCTTGCCGCCGATCCGCGTAGCGGCGATGCCGCCAATAAGCTGGGCCTGCTGCTCGCCAAGGCCGGCCGCGCCGACGAAGCCCGCGCGCTTTTCGAACAGGCCATTTCCGTGCGCCGCGACGACGCTTCCGCCATCAACAACCTGGCCGTCCTCTACATCAACACCGGCAAGCCCAACGACGCCATCGCCGCCTTTCAATACGGCATCGAGGTCGCCCCCGACGACGAAACCCTCTACCTGAACCTCGGCCGCTTGTACGTCTCCCTGCGCCAGCGCGACAAAGCCCGCGACGTCATGCAGCGCCTCCTGACCCGCAAGCCCGGCGACCCCGTAGCCACCCGCGCCTTGCAGGAACTCGAGTCCCGCTGACAGTGGTTCAGACCGCGTGGTTCACGAGATCAAACGTCTATTGAATTTCCGGCAGACGTCCACAAAATCACGGGTGTTAAAAGTTATAAAGCCGTCGATCTTCATCGCCTCATCGGCAAGAATATTTCTGATTACACGGTCAACGGCGCTCAGGCTCCTGCGGCGGTTCTCGGGCTTCCCCAACTCAGCAAAGCAGGCATCGATTACGCCTTCACGGTAGGGGCTATCCGACACGAGTTCGAGAAGACTCCACCTGGCCATGAAATTCCAGAGCCTTTCAAACTGGCTCATGGCGTTCCTGTCCCTTACAGTTCCCGTCCTGATTGTCTCGTACAAAATCGGCCAAGGGACAACCAAAGTGTGGCGGTTGGTCTCGAACAGATCGGAAAAGCGGTCAGCCGCGTTACTGTGGTGTTGGTCCTTGGCATTACATAACCCGATTAGAAAGCCGGAATCGACGCAGATTCTCATGCCTCATCCCCGGCACTGCTTTCCGCTGCCGCGTAGCCCTTCCATGGCGGCGACGCCCGGCGCTTCCCCAGAACGAACCGGCCCACTCCCTTTTCCATCGCAATGATATAGACTCTGGCATTCTTCTGGCCCTTGAGAAGAGCCGCAAGCTGCCTTCCAATCTGTTCGCGACTGCTACCGGACCGCAGGGTTGCTACGCTGTCGCCGCATTCCAGGGCTTCGTGCCGGTCAAGCCATTCGTAGAGCGGCTCGTAATCTCCCTGCAATCCGAGGTCAAATGAGATCCAGTAACGGGGCATTTTTCCGGGTTCTCCTCCCACAGTATATTCGTGGGTGTTCAACCTGGAATTGTACCAACCGTCAAAGGGCCTTCGGTTGCCCTTGCGAGCCAGTGCTGGAGGTTCTTCCCGCTGAGCATGGGTGATCCGCTCCGCCGGGTGTAAACTGGCTGAAGCAGGAGGCCTTGTTCCCATGACACGTCGAACGGCTTTGCAACTGATACCAGCCGCCGTGGCGGCAAGGCTGGCGGGCGTAGCGCGGGCCCGGCCCCTCCCCTCCACCAAACGCCTGGTGTTGGTGACGATCGGCGGCATCCGCCGTCAGGAGAGCTTTTCCGAACAGGGCGCCGGTTACATCCCTCATTTGCTGAACGACTTGCTGCCCCAGTCCCTCTTTTATCCCTACACCGCCAACGAAGGCGTTACTTCCCACTTCAACACCATCTCCAGCGTCCTCACCGGTTCCTGGGAGCACGTCGACGATTGGGGATCGCAGAAGCCCACCCGCCCCACCCTGTTTCACTATCTGCAGTCGCAGCAGCATACCGGGCCCAACGAAACCTGGGTGGTGACCAGCAACAAGCAACTCACCGCCAACATCAGCCCCGGCGTTAACGTCATCCTTTCCAAACAACTCCTGGTGGAAGCGGTGGAGCGCATCATCAAGGGGCAGACGCAGCGGGGAAAACTGGAGCGCGACCAGATTCTCGAGGAGATGCGCTCCGTCATGGAAACCGATTATGAACGCATCGGCTGGGGCGTCCCGTCGGCCTCGTCCTTTCAGGACCCGGCAGTCAAACAGACTTTCCTCACCGCAATCTCCAATTTCATCAACGGTCCCAATGCTCCCACCAGCGGCGACGAGTTGACGTTCCTGGTGGCGCGCGAGGTGCTCGACCGCCTGGCCCCGTCCATGCTGATGATGAATTTTTCCGAAATGGAAGTGGCTCACTCCGGTTCTTACTCCCTATATGTCGGCGGTATCCGGCGTTCGGATTCGCTCTGCTACCGCTTATGGCAGTTCATCCAGTCGCGCCCCGAGTTGAAGGCCACCACTACCTTGATCATCATGAACGAATTCGGCCGCGATCCGGATGGATCGAGCAGCAACGGCTTTTTCAACCACCGCACCGACACCGAATCCTGCCGCATGGCCTGGAGCATGGTGCTGGGCGCGGCCGTGCGCAAGCCGCAAATCGTCCCCACCACCATTCGCCAGGTGGACATGGCCCCCACCATTGGCTCCTGGATGGGTGTCGAGTGCGAGAAATCGGTCGGCCGCCTTCTGCCGGAGTTCGCCGCCTGACCGGGACATGGCCCAATGGACCCAGGGGTTTACAAAGAGCTGCTATCGAGACTGCCACGGACCTTCGTCCCCTCCCTCAACGAACAGTTTCAACAATGGGATTTCCTGTTTCCCTCCGCCCAGCGCGTAGTGAAGGCGCAGCTCGACTGGCTGGCGGCGCTGAGCCCGTCCGAATTCAAGAAGCTGTTTGCGCCGCTCGTCGCCATCGAAGATCGGATGGAACTGCCCAAGTGGCAGCCCCAGAGCGTGGGCATCAACATGCAGGAGGCGGGCCTGCTGGCGCGCTCGCCGCGCTATCCGGAATGGCGCAGCGAAGTAACCAAGGTCTTCGCGCGGATCGACGAGGCCACCGCCGGTGGGATTCCGTTCGCGCAAATTCCGCGCCTGCTGGTGTGCAGCCTGCCCTCCGGCCTTCCGCTCAAAACCGGCCTTTGGCCCGATCTCGCCCCGCGCGGCAAATGGCTGGCGCTGGCCGAGCCGCCGCGCGGATGGGAGAAATCCATGGTGGCCGCGCTGGCCCGGCGCAGCCTGCCCGCCGGCATGGAGGAGGTGGAAGGAACCTGGATCGTCGAATGCTCGCCCCGCTTTTCCGCCGCCGCCGGCCCGGGCGCGGTGTCGATGTCCTGGGACGCGCTGGCCGCGGTGCGCCGCGTCTTCCTCAGCCGCCTCAACGCGATTCAGCGGGACTTGAAGTCGGCCGACCAGACCAATGAGGATCTGGGCAAGATGGACCTGGCGGGGCTGCTCGGGCCGGGCTTGGGCGACCGCCCTCGTGTCCGTGAGTTCATTCGCAAGCTTCTGCTCAGCGGCAATGGCTCGCTGGTGTTCAACAATTCGTTCACCGAATGGGGCGCGGCCGAAGCCCTGTTGCAGGCCCAACCGCAAGTGGTGGTGGCCGGCTTCGGCATCCGCCCCAAGCTGAAACCCTTTTCGAGCACGGTCTTGTTCGAAGACCAGCACCGCAACAACCCCACCCCCGATGAAGACGATCCGGCCGGCTCGCTGATCGATGGCCAGATGCTTGCGCAATACGTCTACTATTCCTCCCAGCGCCAGGCCTGCTATCGCGACCACGCCTTAACTCTATTTATGTGTGCGGACTCACCGCGTCTGTTGGCGCTGGGACCGAAGGATGCAGTGGCCGGATTGGCCGCGCTGATCGGCCCCATCGCCAGCGGCGATCTTACCGGTTTCCTGGTAAGTTGGCTCCAGACCGCCGGTTAAGCAATACTTGGTGGGGCAGGCGGTGCCGCCGGCGGTGCCGCCTGCCCAGTGCCACTTAAATAACTTCTCCATATCGAACGTCCGCACAACTGGTGGGGCGGACCCCTGGTCCGCACCTGGTCCGCAGCCGGCCCCCTGGCCGGCTTGTCGGGAGTAGCATGCGCTTGATTCATCGGGGAAAGGCGGGTCCGGGGGGACCCGCGCGGACCAGGGGGTCCGCCCCACCTTATATGCAGAATCTCGCCTTTTCGGAAGCTTAATTAAGTGGCATTGGGCGGTGCCGCCTGCCCAGTGCCAAACCGGCGCTCTCTTCTCCGTAGCGCCGGCGATCTTGTCGCCGGTGTAGTACAAAACAATTAAGAAAAATCGAGAAAGTTCTTGACTTGAGATGGCACTGGCCATAATATCTCAATGAAAGCGATTACACCGGCGCCATGTCTTGAGCGTGCCGGGAAGTATATCGAATTGGGGGTAGAACATGCACCATGTAGCATGCATTAGAGGAGTACTACTAGGACTGTTCCTCACAGTCGCCGTTTTTGCTCAACGAGACCTTGGCACGGTCGCTGGCACCGTTACCGACCCGTCGGGCCTCGCCGTACCAAACGCTAAAGTCACCATTACTGAAGTTGCCACCAACCTCAGTTACGTGGTGAATACCAGCTCAGCCGGGGAATATGTCCGTCCCGCGCTGAAACCAGGAATCTATACTGTCGCCGCGGAAGCCCAAGGGTTCCGTCGCGTCGAACAGGCCAACGTCGTGGTTACCGCTGGCGACCGAATTGGCGTGAATCTCAGCCTCGCGGTCGGTAATGTCACCGAGTCGATTGAAGTCTCGACTCAGGCGGCGCTGCTGCAGACCGAAAACACCACCCAGGGCGCGGCCCTGAACGCGGCCGAAGTCAATCAGTTGCCGATGGGCGGCCAACGCGTATTCGCCTATCTTGCGCGGCTCTCGCCTGGCGTTCTGACCGCCGAACCCGGTGCCCGCGACGCCCAAAACGGCGGTTTCTCCGCCAACGGCGTCCGTTCCACCGGTGAGAATAACTTCCTGTTGAACGGTGTCGACAACAACGTGAACGACATCGACTTCATTAACCAGACCTCGTATGTGATCGGGCCGTCGCTCGATGCCATCGGCGAAATGCGCGTTTTGACCAACGGGTATAACGCCGAGTACGGCCGAGCCGCGGGTGGCGTGATCGAGGTTACGATCAAAGCCGGCACCAACGGTTTGCATGGTACCCTGTTCGAGTTCCTGCAGAACACCGACCTGAATGCCAACCGCTGGGAAAACAACCTGGCCGGCGTCGGACGTCCTCCGGTGAAGCAGAATCAGTTCGGCGGCAGTGCCGGCGGACCCATTATCAAGAACCGGCTGTTCATCTTCGGCGATTATCAGGGCACGAAGATCGGAACCGCTGGTGGCGTGGTGCAAAACCTGGGATACGGCCAGTACGAGACGATTCCCACGCCGGCCGAAGTGACGGGTAACTTCTCCGGGCTGCTGGGCACGCAGATCGGCACCGATCCGGTGACCGGCTCGTCCATTATGCAGAACGAGATCTACAACCCGTCCTCCACTTCCTGCAATGCCGCGGGCACTGTGTGTACGCGCCAACCTTTCGCCAACAACACGATTCCGAGCTCTCTGATGGACCCGGCCGGCGCCAAGATTGCCTCTCTTTACCCGGCGCCAAACGAGCCTGTGATAGCTGGGAACTACCCGCAGAACGACTATTACGCCCTCACCGCCGGCGGCCTGAGAACGGACCAGGGTGATGGTCGCGTGGACTATCGGATCGACGATAAGAACAGCCTCTTCGGCAGTATCAGTTGGTCCGATTCCAATAAGACGAATACGCCCCCATTTGCGGGCGCCCTCGATGGCGGCAATTTCTACGGCGTCAGCGAAGAGGACCTCGGCCGTAACGCGCAGATCGGCTATACCCGCATCTGGTCTCCCACGTTCATTTCGGAGACCCGCATCGCCTACAGCCGCCTGGTCACCTCCCGCGTGCAGGGCAACGCCAACACCGACGAATTCAAGGCGCTCGGCATCGGCGGTTACGATCCCACTACTACAAATAACGGCGGCCTTCCCCAGTTCGGCATGGATAAGTACAGCCAGATCGGTGCTAACGACTGGCTGCCCACCACCGAATACAGCAACGTCTATGACTTCATCCAGAACGTCGCCATCACTAAGGGCAGTCATGCGTTCAAGTTCGGCGCTGAAGGCAAGCCCATCGGGTTCCCCTTCTTCCAGGTGCCCTATCCGCATGGTGAAATGAACTTCGCCCGCACCGAGACCGCATTCCCGTCAAACGCTTCCGACACCGGCAAGAACGGCACGCTCTCCGCCGATACCGGCGACGATATCGCATCTTTCCTGCTCGGCGCGCTCGATAACGGGCAGATCTCGACCACCAATTTCGTCTCTTCCAAGCGCCAGTCCTTCGACTTCTATGCCCAGGACGACTGGAAGGTCACACCCAAGCTGACCATCAATTATGGCCTTCGCTACGAACTGTGGTCGCCGATCGGCGAGTCGTTCGGACGCCAGTCCAATTTCGACATCGACACGCTCACCCTCCAGATTCCCAAGGGCCCGAGCCAGAACGCGCCGCTGCCTCCGAATTTCAACACTCCGTACACCTTTGGCGGCGTCACCTTCGCGGCCGATTTCCCGAATGTCACGGTGTGCCGCGGCTGTGTTTCCAAATACCTCATCCCGTGGGACAAACACGATATCGGCCCGCGGCTCGGCTTCGCCTATAACATCCGGCCCAAGACGGTGATCCGCGCCGCCTACGGTATCTTCTACGGCGGTGAGGAACAGCAGGGTGGAAATCCCAACCGTGGCGAGTCGGCCCCTTTCAACGAGTCCCCGCAACTCAACCGGCCGGCGGGCGTCAGCTCGTTCGCCCCGGATCCGTACTTTGCGAACGGAGCGGCAACAGGTGGAATTTCCTATGGCTATCCCACCACCGTGTTCACCACCTATCCCGTCAGCTCGCTGCAGTTCCGCGAAGTGGCGGAGGACTTCCGTAACCCCATGGTGCAGAAGTGGAACGTCGCCGTGCAGCAGGATTTGGGGCACAGTATGGCCCTCGAAGTCGGCTACCAGGGCAACCACTCGTCGCACCAGCTTTTCCAGCCCGACGATAACCCGTGCCCGAACATGGCCACCCTGAATCCGAACATCAGTTGTAATTCCCTCCGCCTGTATCCCGATATCGGCAGTATTTCGGGAACCTCGAGCTTCGGCTTCGGCAAGTATGAGGCCATGACGGCCAAACTGGAAAGGCACTTCGCCAAGGGGTTGCAGTTCATTACCGCCTTTACCTGGGGCCACGCCCTTGCCAACACCGGCACCACGCTCAGCGGCTCGAACAATTTCCAGACCAAGAGCAACGTCGACTACAATCTGGATTATTCCAGCGCCGCGTGGGACATCCGCGAGAACTTCACCACCGGCTTGACCTACGACCTTCCCTTTGGCCGCGGCAAGCAGTTCGGCAACACCATGAATAAGGCCGCGGACCTGATCGTTGGCCATTGGCAGCTCAACACCATTGTTTCGCTGCACTCCGGCCAGCCGTACACAGTCAGCGCGAGTGGCTGCCAGGGCGTCTGGGCCGGTTGCTTCCCCGAGTTAGTCGCGGGAGCCAACCCCAACGCCGCGCCTTCCGGCGGCCGTACGCCATCGGAGTGGTTCAACACTTCGAACTTTACCGCGCCGGCTCCGCTCACCGAGGGCAACCTCGCCGACAACACCAACTACGGACCCTCGCTCAAGAATGTCGACTTCACCATTTCCAAGGATTTCCCATTCACCGAGCGGGTCAGAATGCAATTCCGGAGTGAGTTCTTCAACCTCTTCAACACGCCTCAGTTCGGAACCCCGGACAGTGCCTTAAGTGACTCAAACTTTGGCAAGATCACCAGCACCCTGGCCGGTACCGAACGGCACATTCAGTTCGGACTGAAACTGTTGTTCTAACTCCCTCAACCCCACGTGAGCGGCCCGGAAAAGTATTGCCGTGCCGCTCACGGTTTTCTCGCTTGGTCCTCCCTGCAGCGTCCCCGCCTTCTTGTCTCCCTGCAGCGCCTCGTCCTCGCGCCTTACCGAGCCGCGACCGCCAGGGTGGGGCAGGCGGTTCCGCCTGCCAACCAGTTCCCTCATGGCATAACGTTACCGGGACAGTGTGCTAACTTCACCCGACCCCTGCTAACTTAAGACCATGCGCGTTTCCTTGCAGGCGCGGGCCGTGGGCGTCGCACTCATGCTGTTGACGACCCTATTAATAGCCCGGCTCATCCCCGCCCAGACGCCCGCTCCGGCCGCGATTCGTTTCGGCTGGCGCGCCATCGATTTCCAGCTCGATAGCTGCGAAACGCCCCAAAAGCACGCGCCCGAAACCATGGCGGGCGGCGTCGCCGTCTTCGACGCCAATAACGACGGCTATCCGGATATATTCTTCACCAATGGCGCCGACATCGCCTCGCTGAAGAAAACCGGCCCGCGCTACTCCAACCGCCTCTTTCTCAACGATGGCCATGGCCACTTCACCGATGCCACCCAAAAGGCCGGATTGGCCGGCACCGGTTACGACATCGGCGTCGCCATCGGCGACTACGACAACGACGGCTTCCAGGACATCTTCGTCGGCGGCGTTCACCACAACACTCTCTATCGCAACAACGGCGACGGCACCTTCACCGATGTCACCGAAAAGGCCGGGCTCGCCGCCAGCTCCGCCGATGCCGAAGGCCCTCTCTGGTCGGTCGGCGGCGCCTGGGTGGATTTGAACAACGATGGGTTACTCGACTTAGTCGTGGTCAATTACCTGCGCTGGGACATCTCGACCGAGCCGGCCTGCAACTACAAAGACACTCGCGAATACTGCCATCCGCGGTTCTACAAGCGCTCGCCCAGCCAGGTCTTTCTGAACCTCGGCAACGGTAAGTTTCGCGACGTCTCTCGCGAGTCCGGAATGGCCGCGCACCCCGGCAAAGGAATGGGCATCGGCGTGGCGGATTTCGACCTCGACGGCCGCATGGACATCTTCATCGCCTGCGACAAGGTTTACAACCTGTTCTTCCGCAACCTGTCCTCCGGCGGCAACGTGCGCCTGGAGGAGGGCGCGTTTGAAGCCGGCGTGGCGTTGCGCGAGAACGGCGAGTTCATCTCCGGCATGGGCGTGGACGCCCGCGATCTGGATAACGACGGCTATCCCGACATCGCCATGGTGGCCCTGGACGACGAAACCTTCCCCATCTTCCGCAACCTCTCCGCCAAGGGCACCCTCGAGTTCGACGACGTCACCCGCCAAAGCCACATGGAGCGCCTCAGCCTGCCCATGGCCGGATACTCCCCCACCATCGCCGATTTCGATAACGACGGCTGGAAGGATCTGTTCGTCACCCGCGGCCACGTGCAATCGCTCCAGGCCGCGCCGCGCGTCACCGTCGAGCAGCCCAACAGCGTTTTCCGCAACCTGGGCGGCATGAGCTTCGCCGCGCTCACCGCCGAAGCCGGCCTCGCCGCGCGGCCCCCGGCCCGCCACCGCGGCAGTGCCGTCGCCGATTTCGATGGCGATGGCCGCCTCGACGTGGTCGTGTCCGCCCTCGGCGCCCCGGCCGAACTCTGGATGAACCAAAGCCCCGCCGATTCCCATTGGTTGGAACTCTCTCTCGAAGGTACTCGCAGCAACCGCAACGGGATCGGCGCCCGCATCAAAGTCGTAAGCAAGTCCCTGACGCAGTACGACCAGGTCTCCACCGCCGCCGGCTACGCCAGTTCCAGCGCCGGTCCGGTTCACTTCGGCCTGGGCAAAGATGTCACCGCCGACCGCATCGAGATTCGCTGGCCCAGCGGCATTTCCCAAATTCTGACCGGCGTCGCCGCCAACCGGATCGTTCACGTGAAAGAACCGTCACAGTAGCACCCGGCGTAAGTTAAATTGATACAGTACAAGGAAGGGGCAATGACGATCTCCGAAGCTCTGCAGGGCATCTCGGCCGCCGACGGCATTCGCAAGCGGCCCATCACCGCGCCCGACGTGTTGAACGAGGCCTACGCCTACGCGAAGCCCAGCTCGTTTTCCCGCGGCCTGCGCCTGGATCTGGGCCGCGTCTCCGTGCTCTTGATTTCCGGCACGGCCAGCATCGGACCGGACGGCGAAACCCTCCACGTCGGCGATTTTCGCGCCCAGTGCCGCCGCACTTTCCATAACATCACCCGCCTTCTCGCCGCCGAAGGCGCCACCTGGAAGGACATCGTCCGCACCACTTGCTATCTGCGCGACATCGACCGCGACTACGCTGCCTTCAACGAGGAGCGCACCCGCTTTTACCTGGAGCAGGCGTTGGACCCGCTGCCCGCCTCCACCGGCATCGAGGCCAAGCTCTGCCGCCCGGAACTGCTGGTCGAAATCGAAGCGATCGCGATGTTCCATAACGCGGCCGCCGCGCAAAGCTGATTCTCCCCAATAAGGAAGCGCAATGAAACAACCATGCCAAATCCTGGAGCCCAACGTGGCGCACGCACTCGTGCGTGCCGTGTCGAGACTCTCTCGACACCCGGTCGCGTATGGTACGCCGGCCGCCGCGCAAGGCTGATTTTCCCCCATAGATTCGGAGGTCCCAATGACACCGTTCCGTACATTCGCGATGGCCGCGCTGATGGTCTCGGCGGCGGCCGCCTCGGCCCGCTACGTGCCCGAGTCGAAGATTTTCCTCCTCGAGACCGCTCATGCCAGCTATGTCTTCGGCGTGAACGAAAATGGCGCCCTGCAGAACATCTACTGGGGCGGTAAAGTCTCCCGCGCCGCCGACTTCCCTCCCGCCCACACGGTGCCCGAGCACGCCTCCTTCGACTCTCGCGAAGGCATGAGCCCCGAGGAGTATCCAGGCTGGGGCGGTATGCAATACTCCGAGCCGTGTCTCAAGGTCACCTTCGGCGATGGCGTGCGCGACCTGGCGCTTCGGTATGTCTCTCACGAGATTTCGACCGACACCGTCACCGTGCACCTCAAAGACATCGGCTATAACTTCCTGGTGGACCTCGTCTACCAGGTGTTCCCCGCCAACGACATCATCCGACGGCAGGTGAGAATCACCAATCGAACCACCCAGCCCATGACCATCGAATCCGCTCAGTCCGCCGTGTGGCACCTGCCGCCCGGGGAAGGCTACCGCCTCAGCTATCTGACCGGCCGCTGGGCGGGCGAAACGCAGCTCACGCGCGAGCCCATCCACCCCGGCAGAAAGGTCCTGGAGAGCCGGCGCGGCACCACCAGTCATGAAGCCAACCCGTGGTTCGCCATCGATGCCGGCGGAACGGCCGACGAAGAACATGGCCGCGTATGGTTCGGCGCGCTGGGCTGGAGCGGCACCTGGAAGATGGTGGTGGAGCAGACGCCCTACCAGAAGGTGAGCGTCACCGCCGGTTACAACGACTTCGATTTCGGTTACCTGTTGCAGCCCGGCGAATCCCTCGATACGCCGCCGTTTTATGCAGGCTACACCGACGGCGGATTCGGCGAAAGCTCCCGCATCCTGCATCGCTTCCTGCGCGAACAAATTCTGCCCGACCACGCCAACCCGCATCCCCGCCCCGTCCTCTACAATTCCTGGGAAGCCACTACCTTCAACGTCAATGAAGCCGGCCAGACGGCCCTCGCCGAAAAGGCGGCCAAGCTCGGCGTCGAGCTCTTCGTCATGGACGACGGCTGGTTNNGTTTGGCCAGCGCAACGACGATCACCGCGGTCTCGGAGACTGGTATGTCAATCCGCAGAAGTTCCCCAACGGCCTGGGTGGGTTAATCGCCTCCGTCAACCGGCTGGGCATGAAGTTCGGATTGTGGGTCGAGCCGGAAATGGT
>PLRS01000090.1 GCA_003164035.1 Bryobacterales bacterium
GGTCCAGGCGGACTTCGTCGCGCTCGCGGCGGAAGATAATAGCCGGGCCCAATTCGTGCTCGCGGAAATCCAGCGCCTTCACGATGCCGGGGTGATCCAGACCATCCAGAATGAGGTATTCCCGCTTGGCCGCCTCCTTGATTCGCTCCCGTTCACCGGGTTCGGCGGCTGCAACGTTATAGAGCCGCACGCGGCGGGGCGTCTTGGTGGAAGGGTGTTCGGCGGCGAAGTCCTGGCACGAGAGCAGCGCGTTTTCCTCGATAAGGTTCGTCAGGACGTAATCGCCCACGCGCCGTTCCCGCTGCGAATGCCGTATGCCCGCCTGCTCCAGCGCCTGCACGATGGCCCGCGCCACGGGCTTGTCCACAACGGTGCCGGCGAGCGGCGTGATGCCGGGTGATTCACGCCGCAACAGTGCGGGGATAATGCCCGGTGCCTTATCGAGCGGCAGCCGGGCGCAAACGCGCATGCGCTCGCTTTCCGGCAGTTGGATGCTGATGGACGGATCGGAGCAGAAGATCAGCGCCTCGACGTAAGGCCGCTTGATCTCCTTGAACGCCTTTTGGCGCTCCAGCAAGTCGCCCAGCTTACGCGCCTTGCTGTTGGCCAGGATCAGAGGGCTGTCGATTGTGAGCACGCGCCCTTCCTGCTCCCAAGACCAGGTATGCCGGTTCCCGGTGATCTTGCCGCCGCGGCTCTTGATCTCCACGAGGAACAGCCCCGCACGGGTGACGACCAGTGCGTCCACCTCGTTTACGGACCCATCATCCCCGATGAACTCGAAGTTGGAGTACAGCAGCACCGGATCGGAATCCGGCAGATTCTCCCGCAGGCACTCCAGCGCCTCCCGCTCATGGGGGTATTTCGATTCGGCGTAGCGCTTCCAACGGCCAGACGATAAGGACATGGGGACCCGGAACAAACCAATTCTAGCTGCTATCGCGACAGACGCCGACGTTCCAATCAGGCCGGCCAACCGGGAATAGACGTTCGGCCCGATATTCCCAGCAGCGAAGATCAACCCGGGAAAGGGTAATGCTCCTCCAGTCCCGGCCGGGGATGGACACCAAGCCATTCCCTGGCGGCGAATCTCAGCGGCCTTTCCGGAAAGCCTTCATCGAATTTATACCTCCCACCGTCGTCTTCAGCGAGTATGGGAGCGTCATCGAATCGCGTCGCCAATTGAATTCCCGTGTGCGGAGTGGCCCGGCTATCGCGTGTTGGTGTTGGCTTGAGCGGATTCCACAGCAATCGGTGCATCTTCGCGGGCGAGCGTTAATCCGTTCTAAACCGGCCAATCTTTGGGAGGGTTGTTCTCGCAGCGATCGGCAAACGCTGAGGGACCGAGCATAGCCGACAGGGCGGCATTTCGACGGGAGGCGTTACTCGCCCAAGAGAGTCGAGAGTCGACTCGACCCAGCGAGCGCAGGGCCACGCTTACGTTCGTTTCTCATATTGCGTTATGATCTCGGTGGATGAGCGCTTCAGATCGCTTTATTATTCGCTTCCCGTGGATAGCCGCTCACGCTTTTTTGGCCGTGCTGGTTCTCGTCGTGTGGCTAGTGTTGCAGGTCGTAACGGCCGCCTCGTTCTTACATAGCAGCACGCTGTTTCTGAAGGCGGCAGCTGCAATCGGCCTCGCCACGGCGGCGCTGATCGAAATGGCCAAGCGCCTGGTGCCGGTGCGGGAGTGGTTCCAGGAAAGAGCCGCACTGCGGTGGCTCGTTGATGGCCTCGATGAACAGATGAAACTCGATGAGGCAGAGAAGAGGGAATTGCTGGCCGGCTTGACACGTCTGGCTGTGACTAAGGACGTCCATCTTCTTTTCCAGTTGCCGATCGAGCAACTGTGCGCCCAGATGATGGCCGGGGTTGAGCTGCTTTTAGCCTACCCCGAGAAACAAGAGCCGTTCGGCCCGCTGTTCGAGGAGGCCACCAAGCGGCGCTGGGAATTCGCGTTGCTGGTCCATGCGCTGGCCGGGCAAGCGAACAGCGAGGACGCGGACGCATTTCTGGACGAGCGGTGGAAATTAGCTCCAAGGAAGCAAGAAGAGAAAGCCGATTCACAGATTCGCGGGTTGCGGGGCGATCGACAGGAAACATCGGATGCGGGTGCCGATGAAGGCGAGCGGAGCTTCCTGAACTACCGCACCCGATTGACTCACCACTTCCAGCGCAACATCGACCGGCTGCAGATGGAGGTTGGGCTAACCTGGCGGCATAACATTTGGATAGCTGTGGCGGCGGTGAGCACACTGCTCGCTGGAGCCAGTGCAGCGCACGACCACGAGAATTGGCGCTCTTGGACCGATTGGCCCCAACGTGTCTTCTTTACCCTAGCGGGTGGTTTGGCGGGTGGATTCTTGGCCACCGTCACTCGCGATCTCACGGCGGTTATTGAAAAGTTGCGGAGATAGCGCATGCAGCAGACGCTAACCGTGCGTGGCGACTCTGTCTGGCCGTGGCCCTGCGACCCTGCCGCCCCTCGGATTGTGTTGCTTGTGCACGGCTATAACAACACGGAACAACAGGCGCGCGAAAGCTATCGCGAACTGCGCGAGAAAATCGAGGAGACTGGAGCGAGCCCGGCAACGCTCGAAAACATCTGGGAAGTCTACTGGCACGGCTTCGAAGCGCGTTGGGTTACGCTCTTGCCGCGCGATGAAGAGTCAACCCTGCTGTCCGTTCGAACGTACGCCGCGCAGGTGCCGGTTGCGCGCGCCGCCGGCCGAACTTTGGGGGAATACCTAGCGCGGCTGCCGGCGGAGATCGAGCTCATTTTCGTGGCGCACTCGCTCGGCTCGCGCGTCGTGCTCGAAGCGTTGCGCGTCCTTTATCGATACAAGAATCAGTCCCCGAATCATCAGGGGCCGAGTGTCCGAGCGTACTGTCTGATGGCCGCGGCGGTTCCAACCTACATGGTCGAGCCGGCGAGAATTCTGCGGCGCCCAGCTCAGATCGCCGGGCAATCACACGTCTTATGGTCGCCCTGGGACTGGGTGTTGAGATTTGCGTTTCCGCCAGGCCAGACGCAGGCGGGCGAAGGACATTTGCCCGAAGCGGTGGGCCACGCCGGGCAGCCATACGAGGTCTGGACGTCGAACCATCGTACTAACCTGGGCCACTCCGGTTACTATCGCAAGGCCGCCCAGAACCCGTACACGCTGCATGCCTCGCGCGACACTGCGCCATACCTCGCGCCACTGTTCGGCGCATCAATCCCCAAGCCGATTCCGGAGATTGGCATAATAGAATGGACTGGCCCAGGGTCGCAACCGCTCCCGCGCGTCACGCTTCCACGCCGCGAGATCGGTTCGCGGTTGCGGAAGTGGTTTCATCTAGCCTCAATTTGACCTGACGGATCGCTCAAGTTCATTCCGTTCCGAGTCCCAAATCACCGTGTACGGCATGCCCCGAAGTAACCGCTTGTCCGTAGAACGCGCTACTGTCGGCCATGCCCGTCGACGCTCCCCCCAAGTCCGGGGAGATGAGGCACAATCCCGCGTCGGGTCGGCGAACGCGACCGTGGCCGAACTTCTGCGCCTCCAGTGGCTACCGATATTTGCGGTTAACGCTCGCCTGAAACGGGTGCTGCGGGCCTTATTCCGAAAGGCTGCCGACTATACAGCATTGTTGAATGTACCATCGGCGGTCCCTAGCGCGTTTCTCGGTACCGATCCCAAAAGAAGTGAAGATTATTTCCATATCGCCCACCAGTCTGGTGTCAATTCTTCTGCCTTGGATCTCAGTTTTGGTTTCCAAATGCCCTCAGATGAGTAATCTTCCCATCGCGGCTGTCCGTTCGCTGGGTCCTTTTCTATTGGACGGGGGTCGTGCTCATGATTATGGAACGGTCGTCTTCTCTTCTGGGCCTCTCGGGCCCTCCTCAAGCCGAGCCGCTTGTGTCATCAGATAGTTCCGTTCCGGAATACTTGTCGTTCGGCCAGCCGCAGTCCGGTAGTGCCTGATGGCGTTTTCACGATCGCCAAGCATCTCGAGCAAGTGTGCGCGAACCGCTTCAAGACGGTGATGCTCTGAGAACCGTGCGTCGCCATCGAGCGTCTTGAGCAGGTCAAGCCCTCTCGCTGGGCCGTGTACCATTGCGGTTGCAATGGCATGGTTGAGCGTCGCCATGGGGCTGGGAGACACGCGTTTCAGCAACTCGTACAGCGCCAGGATCTGCGGCCAATCCGTGTCTTCCGCTCGCGCCGCTTCGTCATGAATCGCGGCCAACGCCGCTTGAAGCTGGTACAAGCCCACCGATCCTTTCGATAGCGCGGCGGTCAGGAGCTCGATTCCTTCGGAGATCTCGGGCCGGTCCCACAGAGTTCGGTCCTGTTTGTTCAGCGGGATCAATTCCTCGTCAGGCCCTGTCCGCGCCGCGCGGCGAGCGTCGGTCAACAACATGAGCGCCAGCAGGCCGGCAACTTCCGCATCGTCGGGAAGCAGCGCCCTCGCACAGCGAGTCAACCGGATCGCCTCATGTGCCAAATCGAGTCGTTGCAACCGCGCTCCGATGCTGCTGGCGTAACCTTCATTGAAGATCAGGTAGAGCACATGGAGGACTGCGGGCAGGCGTTCGGCGCGTTCCGGTGGAGAAAGCAAACGGAATGGCACGCCCGACGCCTTAATGCTCTGCTTCGCGCGGCTGATCCGCTGCGCCATGGCAGCCTCGGGAACCAGGAATGCATTGGCAATCTCCGCCGTCGTCAAGCCGCCGACGGCACGCAGCGTCAGTGCGATCGCCGAGGACGAAGTGAGCGCGGGGTGACAGCACAGGAACAGCAGAATCAGCGTGTCGTCTGGGTCCATGTCCGTGTCACACTCGATATCGCCGGCCGCCGCCACGGTCTCCACATCCCTCGCGGCCGCGCTTTCCCTCTGACGACGGGCAATTTCGCTGCGCAGTTGGTCGGTCATACGGCGTGATGCCACCTGTATCAGCCAGCCGCGCGGATTCTCGGGAATGCCCTCCCGCGGCCATTGCATGAACGCCGCTAACATGGCCTCCTGCACGGCGTCCTCGGCCGACACGAAGTCGCGGAAACGCCGGGCTACCGCACCGAGCGCCTGCGGCGCAAGTTCCCGCAACAGGCGCTCGGAAGTCGTGTCCCATGGCTTTGTCATCGCCACTCTCGTTACATCATTTCCGCCGGTGGCGCGCTCATCACCGGGCGCACTTCAATCGGCATGTTCAACGGCGCACCGCCAGGCCCCGGCGCTGCGGACGCTTGGGCTGCGATCGCATACGCCCGCTCCGGCGTCTCCACATCGACGATCCAGAAGCCGGCAAGGAACTCCTTGGATTCGGGGAACACGCCGTCCGTAATGGGAGTGCCATTCTGGCCGGCCCGCACCAGCTTGGCCCGATCGGGAAATGACAGCCCCTCCGCGGAGACCAGTTCGCCGGACTCGTGAAGCTCCATGTTCAGCTTCTTCATGAATGCGACGTGCGCCTGCAAGTCTCCTCTCGCCCAGTTTGGGACCCCTTGCCCGGCCCTCATCGTGTTCATCATCAGAATGTATTTCATTCTCTCTCTCCTGTGGGACTCGCGAACCGCCGCACTTCAATCGGCATGTTGGTAGGAACGCCCCCGGGCCCGCGCGCCGCCGAAATCCGTCCCGCGATGGCGTGAGCGCGTTCCGGAGTCGCTACGTCCACGATCCAGTAGCCCAGCAGAAACTCCTTCGACTCGGGGAAGATGCCGTCCGTGACCGGCAACCCGTTCCTCTCACCGCGCACAACCCTGGCCTCAACCGGTTCGGCCAAGCCCTGTGTCGCCACGAACTCCCCGGACTCTGCCAGCTCCCTCGTAATGGTCCTGAGGACCTCAAAATGCGCCTCAATATCCTTTGCCGCCCAGGCGTGATACCCGTCAACGCCCGCTTTCGTGCCCGACATCAACAAAATGTATTTCATTTCGTTGGCTCCTTTCATATCCTAGTCGGAACCGCCGCGGCGTTCTCTACATCCCTCAGAAAGTATTTTTCGAACCGCAAATCGGCCCACCCTGTCGATTTCAAGCGCCCGGAACCGACCTACGAGTGGAGGTTGGGAAATGACGGCCGAAGATGTGGTGGTTGACGTTAGCCAGGATTGGGTGCTTGCCTGCCATGTACAGCAGCGGTTTATGCAGGGTCCGGGCCGGAACGGCGGCGCCCTGGATTGCGGCGCGCGGTGCCGCCAGGTTCGGGCCCTCGGCGGCGATTGCTATGATTTCATGACCCTCACCGATGACCGGCTGGCGTTGGTCGTGGGCGATGCCTCCGGCAAAAGTCTCGCCGCGGCGCTCATGATGGCCAGTGTCCAGTCCTCGCTTCGGACAGCCGCGTTGTTCACGGCAAACGACTTGGCCGCACTACTCAAGATCGTGAATATCCAGGCGTACGATTCGTCGGCTGCGGACCGTTATGCGACGCTGTTCTATGGCGTCTTCGACAGAGCGGCGCGGACGCTGCGGTACGTCAACGCCGGACATAATCCGCCGGTTGTTCTTCGCGATGACGGCTCGGTCCATTGGCTCGAACCGAGCGGAGCCCCTGTTGGAATGTTCCCCGATTCGGGCTATGAGGAGACTGGCCTTCGGCTGAACCCTGGCGATCTGGTCATCGCCTAAACGGATGGAGTCGTAGAAGCGACCAATCCCGAGGGCGACGAGTGGGGCGTGCAGGGCCTTTTGAAAGCGGCGTCCGCCTGGGAGCCGCGGCGCCACGGAGGCGCTGAAGACCTGGTCCAATGGATCTTCAATTCCATGGACGAATTCTCCAGCGGCCGCCAGGCAGATGATGCTACGTTAGCAGTCCTGCGCGTGGTTTGAATGTGACCACGTTATAACCGCTTTCGGCTCGTTGCGCGCATCGTCGGCAGCTAGCTCAAATTCCGCTCTATCGGCAAGCTGGAGTGGTTTCGCATCGCTCACCGTAAATTAGTAATGGGAAGTCGGCCTGCGTCCGGAGATCCAAACGCGCGGCCACGTTGGTGAGAAACACCCAAAACCATGGATGTGCCCGGGCAGGCAGGTGAAGGCTGGGCGGGCAGAGCGCTACCGATATCACGCCATAACGCTGTTCACAACCTCCCCGGGGGAGTTTCCCGGTACGGAAGAAATGAGACAAACGGCTCTGATGGAACCCACCGCGCCCGAGAACCGGTAAACACGATCTGCAAATCGGATGGAGAGACGGTATAAGCCCCTCTCCCAGTTGAAACGTCCCATTTTCATGGGTCAACGCCGAGTGCCGGTTCCCGTTGATTTCCAGTCGGACCTCGGCAATGCTTGGCGGGCTCTCCGCGGGCGTCGCGGACTACATCAGTCCATTCGATGGCGCCCGGCTCCTGATTCGCCAGCACGGTCGCGCAGAAGAGCATGAAGCCGATAGCTTCGCGAAACACGCGCACGAGTTTAGCTTAACCCTGCGAGAGATCGGCATTATGCTCGCGATGCTCGCAAATCACCGCAACCACGACCTTGCCCGGCCAATGCTACTTCGCTAGAGTAGGTAAACGATGAAACTGCAAATGGTCCGAATGCTCGGCGTACTGGGACTCGTAGCGGGCACGGGAGTGGCGCAGGAGGTAGTGCCTCTGTACCCCGGCAAAGAGGCTGCCTCCGCGCGGGAGAATTACCCGGAGAAGGAATACTTCTCGAAAGCCTGGAACGCCGAGGTGGTCTCCAACGTCACCAAGCCCACCCTGACGGTGTTCAGACCTTCCGCCGCTTCACGAAACGGCAGCGGCGTGGTAATCTGTCCCGGCGGTGGCTTCATGGCGTTGTCGATAACCAACGAGGGCACCGAGGTCGCGAAATGGCTGGCGGCGAAGGGCATGACCGCATTCATTTTGAAGTACCGGGTGGCGCACACCGGCGAAGACGCCACGCAGGAATTCTCAGACCTGTATAAGGACAGGGAAAAGTTCGACGAAAAGGTCGGAAGCGTTATACCCTTGGCGATCGCGGATGGACTCGCGGCCGTGACATATGTCCGCAAGCATGCATCCGAATGGGGTATTTCGCCGGACCGCGTGGGCATCATCGGTTTCTCCGCGGGCGGAACGGTCGCGGCGGGCGTGGGACTCCGCTACTTGCCGGAAGGGCGGCCCACATTTGTGGCGCCGATCTATCCATCCACATCGGCTCTCAAGGATCTTACGCCGCCGGCCGATGCGCCGCCCTTGTTCCTCGCGGCGGCCAGCGATGACCAGTTCGGATTGGAGATGGACAGCATCGCCTTATACAGCCAATGGACAAAGTCTCAAAAATCCGCTGAGATCCACATATATGCGAAGGGCGGCCACGGGTTCGGGATGCGCGCGCAGGGGCTGCCTTCCGACCAGTGGATGAACCGGTTTGCCGAGTGGCTCGAAATGCAAGGACTGCTGAAGAAGTGAGCCGCTCCCTCATCGCCTTCCGGCTGGAGCGCCGCGGCGCTGGAACTCTGGTGCGCTTCACGCACGGCGGGTGGGAGGCCGCGACCGACTATTTCATCTCCGGCAACACCACATGGGGCGAATTGATGTTCCGGCTGAAAGCGGCCGCCGAGGGAAAATCACGCGGGCCGTTGTTCCTGGCTGCCGACCTGGCTTATTGAGTTCGACCGCAGGGGTACTTACAGTTTTTCCCAACCGAAGGAAAGGCCCTTCCCTGTAGCTCAAAAGGCCGACCAGGGAGGACCGTTATACCGCCTGAAAGCCGACGCGGGCGCGTACATCCGTGCGGCTTCCCCGATCACTTCCCGTGCGGTGAGGCTCCTGTTACGCTATTCGCGACCAAGCGCCCTGAATGGATGGTCGGCTACTCGGAAACAGGCGCTACGGCCGTTGCCGCTACCGATATTGGTAGATAACGCCTTTCCCGAGCCCCCTTCCACGACCCACGGCATCCCGATTGACAAATTCCAGTCTGTTGCGTAACCTTTTTCTTGAACGACGGTAAACAAGTCAAGAGATGGATCAGGACTTTCATGCGTTAGGGTTGGCTTACTCGCGTCAAGAATCCGCCAGAGGCGCCAATCAATGTGTATTCACGGCTGGCGGAACTTCGACGGCGCCGGCTTCGTAGAATCGAGACGCTCGAATGCAGAATCTGCTGGCAACTTTACGGTACACTCTGCGGCAGTTCCGGCTGTCGCCGATTTTTACATCCTCCGCCGTACTGACGCTGGGTTTGGGCATTGGCGGAACCACCGCCATCGGCACGTTGATCCATGCGGTCATGCTGCGTTCGCTGCCCGTTTCGGATCCCGCGCTTCTTTATCGGATCGGCGACGGCGACGATTGCTGCGTGGAGGGTGGACCGCAAGACCGGTGGGGGATGTTTTCGTACCCCCTTTACGAGCGTCTGAAGGCAAAGACGCCGGAATTCGGAGAAGTAGCCGCTTTTCAGGCGGGCGGAGCGCGCCTGAGTGTGCGGCGGGAAGGCACCACGGACGCCGCAAGACCGCTGCGCTCCGAGTACGTGACCGGCAATTATTTCGTGACACTTGGCGTGAAGGCACTCGCCGGGCGCCTGTTTACACCCCAGGACGACCAGCCCTCCGCTCCGCCCGCGGCTGTGATCAGCCATCATAGCTGGCAGGCAGACTATGGAGCCGATTTTTCGGTGGTGGGCTCCACTTTCGCGATAGACGGGCATCCCTTCACCGTGGTCGGTGTGGCGCCGCCGGGATTCTTTGGGGAAACTCTGCGCAGCGACCCGCCCGAAATTTGGCTCCCGGTTCACCAGGAGCCCACCATCGCGGGCGATGGAGCGCTGTTGCATCAGTCTGTGGCAGCATGGCTGCGCGTCATCGGCCGTTTGCGTCCGGGCGCTTCCACCGCGGGCATGGCGCCGCGCCTGACCGGAATTCTGCGGCAGTGGATGGAGTACGATTCCGGCTATCCGTCCAACTGGATGCCAGACGTCATCCGCATGCTTCCCAAACAAACCATCGATGTGGTTCCCGCAGGAGCCGGAGTCGCAGAGATGAAGGAGGAGTACGGCCGCAGTCTCCAGATTCTCATGGCGGTCTGCGTGATGGTGCTGCTGATTGCTTCGAGCAATGTCGCCAACCTGCTTCTGGTTCGTGCGGTTGCGCGTCGCCGGCAAACCGCCCTACGCATCGCCGTCGGAGCCAGCCGGCGGCAAATCGTCTTCCAGGCCCTCCTCGAAAGCACGCTGCTGGCAATCGCTGGCGGTATGGCCGGTCTGATCGTTGCCGCGACGGCCGCGCGTCTGCTGCTTGCTCTGGCATTCCGGAGCTCGCACTTTCTCCCGATCAGCGTCCTGCCGTCGCCTGTTGTGCTCGCATTTGCTTTCGCGGTGTCTCTCCTTACCGGGATTCTCTTCGGCGCTGCCCCAGCCTGGTTCGCTACCAGGACCGATCCGATTGAAGCCCTGCGCGGTTCCGGCCGCAGCACAACCGATCATTCCGGGTTCACCCGCAAGGCACTACTCGTCGTGCAGGCCGCCTTGTCCGTCGTGTTGGTTGCCGGCGCAACCATGCTGGCGCGCAGCCTCGACAAGCTCGAACACCAGGATTTCGGTTATCGGACAGATGGCCGCGTCGTGGTCTCGCTGAACAGACCGCCAGCTACTTATACGCTGCCGAAGCTGGAGGCCCTCTATCGGCGGATCGAGGAAGCCTTGAACCGACTGCCTGGAGTGAAAGGATCGGGCCTTGCTCTGTACAACCCACTGACTGACAACTGGGGGAGTCTCATTCTCGTTTCCGGCCATCCCCCGACGAAGATGAGCGAACAAGCAGGCGCCTCCTGGGATCGGGTAAGCGCCGACTATCTCCAAAATTTCGGCGTGACAGCGCTCCGGGGGCGGAACTTCACCAAGGCCGACAATGAAACCGCGGCGCCAGTCGCCATCGTCAACGAGGCTTTCGTGAAGCGCTTCTTCAAGGCCGGCGAGAATCCGCTCGGACAGCACTTCGGCCTCGATCTTCCCCAGAACGCCGATACCTTCCGGATTATCGGGATCGTGCGAGACGCGAAGTTTGCGGGCTGGGGCCTGAGCCGGCCGGCACGGCCGATGTTTTACGTGCCTCTCGCCCAAAACGTCGACTACAAGGATGAACTCATGAAAAGAACGGAAGCGCAATCGCATTTCATAGGAGGAATCATGCTGGTAACCAGTGTCTCGCCCGGCGCACTGGAACCGGAACTGAGCCGGATCCTAACGGGACTCGACCCGAACTTGACTATCATCAGCGTGAGGACTATGGAAGAGCGGGTCGCGCTGACCTTCGATCAGGAACGCGCTGTGGCCACTCTGGCCGAACTCTTTGGAACAGTAGCGCTGCTGCTGGCCGCGGTTGGACTCTACGGTGTGACCGCTTACACGGTTGTGCAGCGGACCAACGAGATCGGCATTCGCATGGCGCTTGGCGCCGGCCGCGCGGAGGTGGTTCGACACGTGCTTCGGGGAGCGCTGGTGCGCGTGGCAGTCGGGCTGGGACTGGGGCTGCCTCTCGCTGTCGTCGCCGGACGCCTGATCTCAAGCCAATTATATGGTGTTTCGTTTTGGGACCCGCTCGCGCTGACCGTTGCGGCGAGTGCGCTCGGGATCTGTGCCCTGATTGCAGCGCTGGTTCCGGCCAGCGCCGCCGCATCCATTTCTCCCATGACTGCTCTCAGAACCGAGTAGGGACCTCACGCCGAGACTCTTGCACAGGTTCCAGTAAGGCCGAAACAGCTACCGATATTCACCGTTAACGCTTTCAAAACGGCTTGGGGCGTGGAACGGGGCGGCCCGAGCCTCGGCGGGCAGGCACGTACTCCATTACTTCGCACGGATTGCACTATGATGGAGCAGGAGTCTTCCTGTGACCAGCCGTGAACGTGTCCTGGCGGCGCTGACGCACCGCGTACCGGATCGGATTCCGCTCGACCTTGGCGGCACCCTCGCCACCACCATGACCGGCACCGCGTACCGGCGTCTGCGCACGCATCTCTCGATGGAGGACGCCGGCGCCGTGAGGATATTCTCGAAGCGTTCCGGGACCGTAATCCCGGACGAGGGAATCCTCGAGCGGTTTCACGCCGACTGCCGCGCCGTCCTGCTTGGCGATCCCGATATCAATCCCGATCGTCAACTGGACGGCGGGACGCTGGTGGACGAATGGGGGGTCACTTGGCTTCGCCCGGAATCGGGCCACTACATCCCGATTCGCGGCCCATTCTCAAACCTCGACGCCCCGGACCTCGCGGCTCTGGACCATCACCGATGGCCCGATCCAAGCGATCCGGGACGATATCGCGGTCTCCGCGAACGTGCGCAGTCCGTGCACGAAGCAACTTCGTACGCGACTGTGCTCAACCTCGGGGTTGGGCCGGTCCATCTCTGCCAATACCTGCGCGGCTACGGCGAATGGCTGATGGACCTCATCGAGCGCCCGACGTTCGCCGAAGCCCTGCTGGATGTTGCCGCCAGTTTCCACATCGAGGTCGCCACCCGCGCGCTGCATGAGGCCGCGCCCTTTGTCGACGTCGTCTGCTTCGGCGATGACATCGGCACTCAGCAGCGTCCGCTGGTGCGCCCCGATCTATACCGACGCATGATCAAACCGCGTCATCGCCGAATCGTGGACGCCGTCAAACGGTTCGGAAAACCTCTGATCTATCATTCCTGCGGCGCTATTTATCCGCTCCTTCCGGACCTGGTCGATCTCGGCATCGACGCGCTCAACCCGGTGCAGGTCTCGGCCGCCGGCATGGACACGGCGCGTCTGAAACGGGAATTCGGATCCTGGCTCACGTTCTGGGGCGGCGTTGACACGCAGGTGGCCCTATCACGCGGGACGGTGGAGGACGTCCGCCGCGAGGTCCGGCGTCGCATCGACGATTTCGCCGGCGACGGCGGCTACGTGCTGTGCGCGGTTCACAACATCCAGAGTGAAGTCCCACCCGAGAACGTCGTCGCGATGTTCGAGGCCGCCCTCGAATATGGTCACGATCCGTCCGCGGTGAGCGCCAGCACGTCATCCTGAAAGGCGGAGGTGGCAGTCTGCCATTCACCTGAACAGCCGTGACACGAATCGGTTCGAATCAGGGCGCATGCTACTTGCTCTCGAAGATGAGCAACTCCGATCCCATGGCGTTCTCGATGCGGATCGGGATGCCGTTCTGAAGCAGGCGATCACCGGGTATCTCCACGTTTTGGCCGCTGTTCCCGAATTGGACCTTGTAGCTGCGGGCGAAGTCGAGGCCCCGTGGATAGAATCGGAACGTGGAATCGCCCTGCTGGGACGTGCGGAACAGCCCCACGACGGCCCGCCGCGATTCCGGCGTGGCGTATTCGAGCACCAGCCAGGGAGACGCCTCCATCATCGGCAACAGCGGAGTGTGGTGATAGACCCGGCTCCCGATCATGATGGGGCGGACCACGGTCTTAAATTGTTCGACGGCGGCCTGGATCTTCCGCCGGGCGATCGGATTGAATTCCTCGATCGACGGACTCAGCCCACGGAAGATCGGACGGCAGAGCATGATGGTCCGCAACTGTTGGTCCAGGTCGCCGTCGGTGGCGTGCTCGCCGACCTCGGTTCCGAACGTCCGCAACAGGATTTCGGGCGGAAGAATCCAGGTCATTCCGTTCAAGATCTTCAGGCTTCTCGGCCCCCGCATCCAATCCGAGAGCTCCGTATTGTGGAACCGGCTCATGATACCCAGGTCCAGCCGGCCGCCGCCACCCGCGCAGTTCTGGAAGATCACGCGCGGAAACTGCGCGCGCAGACGGTCGAACATGGCGTATAGTGCCTCGACGTGCCGCCACTGCGTATTTTCGAGGAAGCCGTCCTTCAGACGATTGCCGCCTTCTTCCACGGTAGTGTTGTAATCCAGCCGGAACATGTCGAGATCGTACTTGCGGATCAGACGGGCGATCTCCGACTCGGCCCACGCCGCCACTTCCGGTTTCGCGAAATCCAGTTGGCGACCGCCCGCCACCGGTTGTCCGTTGCGTGTCAGCACCCAATCCGGATGTTGCTTCCGCAGTGTCGCTGCGGAACCGACGCTTTCAATCTCCACCCACAAGCCGAACAGCAGTCCCTTCTTGCGGGCATACTCGCGCACGGGCGTGACGTCGTTGGGGAGCCACGCGCCGGCGTACCAGTCGCCGGCATTCTGCCACCACCGGTTCGGCTCCGGCCCGAACCAGCCGGCGTCGATGAGAAACTCTTCAGCGCCCACGTCAGCGGCAAGGTCGATCTCGCGCTTCAATCCGGCCTCGTCTTCATGGTCCACGATGTAACCGCGATGGTTGGATTCCACCTGGTACTCCCTGCCGGGGATCGGCGGCGGCAGCACGTCGCGCCGGACGTGTTCGTGCAGAGCCTGGATGACGCCGTCCAGGTCGGCATTCATCAGCAGCAGGTGGGTTTCCGCCGTTTTGACGGTTTCGCCGGGTGCAAGGACGCGGAGAACGGGGTCGGCCGCCGCCGGACCTAGCCGGAACGAGAGGCGCGCCCGGTCCTGCTCGGCCTCGGTTCCGGTCAGACTCATACTCCAGTTGCCGCTCCAGCCGAGCGAACCGACAAACCATTCTCCCGTCGCTTTGTTGCGGGCGAAGAAGGTCGGATGGCCCCAGCCGGATTTGCCTCGGGTCCCGGAGACGGTCTTGGTGGAATCGGCGATTGGTTCGAAGCGCCACGCGCCTTCGTGTCCCCACTCTTGGAATTCGGCATATCCCAGTTCGAATGGCGCGTCGCCGGGCACGATCCGCTCGCGGTACTGCGTGGTATCCCAGAGCATCCCAGACCAGGGCGAGACTCGGGTGATGGCAGTTGGCTTGTCGCCGGTGTTGGTGACTTCCAGCCAGCGTACCATCACGGGCCCGCCCGTCATCCGCGTTTGAACCGTGACCTTTATGGGCCGCGCTGCGCTCAAAAGCGTAAAAGTAACCAGCAGGCCATCAGGCTGCCGGAGTTGTTTCTGGCTGGCGCTTACCCAACGCCAGGTACCCGCCAGATCCTGGTCTTCGATGGCGAGTTCGAAAGAATCGAGAGCGGAACGTTGAGCTTGCGACGCCAAGTGGAACTCGGGCTTGACCAAGCCGGTGGAAAGCCAGTAGCGGTTCACCCAATGCCCGGCGCGCAGCGCTTCATCGCACACCATCAGACCGGAGGTGAACCGGATACCCGGTTCCGCGCCTGCCCGGATGACGGCACTCGTGTACTTTGCCGCGTCGGCTGGGGCGCCGAAAGCGACCATCCCTGTTGCCAACAGCAACAGTGCCTCACGCATGGTATCCTCCCGTCTCCTGCGCCCTCACCGTTTCCGGAGCCGGCTGGCCGGACGAGTATGTTCTGGAACTCGACATGATGCTAGCGCATTGCGTAAGACCACAGCAAACAGCGGAGCGGTAGATAGCCGGGAGTAGATCCGTCGTGCAGGGGCGACGCTATGGGGCGGCGACGCTGGCACGGCCAGCGACTCTTTGTGGAGTGTGCCGTTTCAGTGCCTATTCAGTAGACGAGTCGCCCAGCTTAGACCTTTGAGCAGCCGCAAAGACGAACGTCCAAACCGTCGATGTGCTCTGGCTGGGGACGGCGCTACCGATATTAGGGGATAACGCGCCTCAAAAGTTGTCCCCAGTGCCGGATGGCCGTTCCGGTCGCACTTCCCGGGTGGCCGACATCACACAGACTACCCGGCCGGTTCCTAAGGAGTCGCTGGCAGCCAGAAGCTCAGGTTCCTCTCGCGATTCAGGTTGCGCGTCGCTTCGCGATCCACTTTGCCCAGGGGAACCTGCAGGTTCCGACCTTCGGGATCGGTATACTTCAGCACATTACCCATCAGCGCATCATCATCGACCACGACCGCCAGGGCGGACCGGGTCGATCCGTCCTTCAGGACAATTCCAAAGGTCGGCGGTTCACCCTTAAAGGATGATGTGGCCGTGCTCGGAGCCGCTGGCGTGTAGTCGTGGATGACACCGTGAACTTCATGGGGCGGCTGCTGGACGGTGATGATGGCGGGCTCAGGTGGGTAACCGTATTCATTACCGGCATCATACGGCAACGACCCGTCGGGATAGCCGAACCCGCCGAAACCGTAGGGGAAGACAGAGGTACCGCGATTGAATCCGACGCCGCGGGCGACAGCACTACTGCGGAGTTGGCCCTGCCGAGGACCGCCCGGAGCGAAGCCGCTTCGGCCAGATCCGGGCCCGGTCCCCCCTCGTCCAAAGCCGCCGGCCCGGCCACCATGTTGGGCAGTGGCGTCATTCACGAGAAGTGCGAACAGGCTCAGACAAATGATCCTGGTCATGTCCAGCCCCCCTGACCAAGAGGATAACGCGGCAAAATGCCCTCGGCAACGCGGTAGTCGCTGGTAATGGCTGAGCTGCAAGCCTTCAATGCTGCCGAAGCACCGTCACCAAGTTCACGCGTGTAGCCCGGCGGGCAGGGTCCACGCCGCCAGAAAGCGAATGACGAGTGGCTGCCGAGACCGCTACCGATATCGGGTCTTAACGCTGTCCACAGACCCCGCCTGCAGTTCATGCGGGAGCCGTTTTTCGAGTGCCAATGATCCGACGCACAGCCCAGTACGCTTCCCCCAACGCCGTTTGATCGGCATAGGGGCGGCGGTCACCGTCCAGGTTCCTACCCATTCTGATTTCGGGCACCGCCGCTTTTCATGGTACCGGTAAGACTTTCTGGCCATCCGTTGGCAAAAACGTTGGTCGCAATCGAGGCGATTGCGGTAAACTATTCAAGGCCGCGAGGCCCAAACGAAAATCCCGGCTAATATGGCTTTACCGTTGCCGGAAATCTCCAGACAAGGAGTACCACGATGAGTGTGCCCGAAAACGTGCGGCAAAAGCTAGCCTTGGCGATACCCGGCACCCCGGTCGAGATCGCTGAGTTGCTCTCGAAGTACGTCAAGGAGTTGCAAGAGGCGGGAGCGGCCTCAACCGTTCCCAACCAGCAGGCGCTGATTCCCGTCCTGGCGGCGGATATGAAGCGCAAGGCTGGAGGAACGGGGTCGGACGCCGAGTGGCAGCACGCTGCAAAGCAACAGATCGAAGGAAACCAGACCACGGCCCTCACCACATCCGACGATCGTTACACGGGAATCGAAGGCGGCGCCAAATTCGACGAGATTCATGAGCTGGTTCACATTTGTTCGGCTAAGGGCGGGGAGTCGACCCAGCACAATTTTAAGTTGCAGTTCAACGAAGGGGCTATTAATTATTTCTCGGAGCTGGTCGCTCCAAAGTTGGGCGCGAGTGTCGCCGGACGGTACGCCACCGAGACCGACCTCGTCAAGAAACTGGTCAAACTGATTGGCAATCCAGACGCATCGAAGAAACTGTTTGCGTCCACATTTCAAGGCAAGATCGACGATTTCTTCCTGGCAGTCGGCGTGGCTTACCGCAAACTCGGGGATAAGCAGCCGGACGGAAAGAACAAGGGCCCAGGCGACAAAGCGTACACGACCGACCAAGCTGCCGGGACCGAGTTTCAGTCGAAAGTGAAGAACTGGAGCGAAGGGTGGCTCAAAGCCCGCCTGCCGACTCTTCCATAGCGGCGTTTTGGCCGCCATTCGACGAACTCCAACTCGCCGACGAGCACCGGATTCAGCCACCGGCACTCCTTCATCTTCTCGGCGGTAAGCCCCTCGCCCCATCGTCCGCCTTTCGGCTCGGGGAGGTTGTCGAACGGACATTGTTCCGTGTCCTTTCGGTGAAGCTGCGTGGTTCGAACCAGCCCGCCCGAGTTGGACGCGACGCGCTCCCCCAAGAACGCGGGCGACCGTTGTATAATTCTTGAGAATTCGGACGGCTGGAAATCACAGGTCGCCAAGAGGGACTCATGAGGATCGCCTTTGGAACGGTTGTTACCGGCTTGCTGGCTTGCTGCCTTGTATGTGGACAGAGGTTGAAGACCAGGAAACGAGTCCCGACGACCACGCATCCTGCACAGATCGGGTTGCGGTCCCTTTCCACAACTTCCCCTGTTGGCACTTCTTCGGCGCGTTGCGGCCGCGAAATCGACTAATCTAGGAGAAGGGTGATGTGCCCCGACCCTGAAAAAGAGAGCGCGTTGACGCCGGACTTTCGGCTGCAATACAATCATCGTCAACACTAGAACATACTTCGTGGAAAATGCTTTGAAAAGGCAGACTACGGTGCCACCCCGTCCAGAGCATCTGCCGGATTTCGACAACCCACCAGTTGTTGAAACCGTTTTGTCTGTGCAGTTCGAGCCGTTGCCATTGGTCCAGGCGGCGCATCTTGGGCTCCTCTGGAGTGAATACCGGGCTGCCTTCCCGAAAACCGAAGAGCGTCCGGCGCTGGAGCCGGTCATCGAGCAGTTTCCGGAAAACCCAGCCGCTCGGGTCGGTCTCAAGTTCCAGGCGCTGGAGAGTTTCCCTATACCGCGAATCTGGTTCGCCAACGATCAGGGGAGCGAGATGATCCAGGTTCAGAACGACAGATTCGTAAAGAACTGGCGCAAGGAAGGGGAGAGCCACCGGTATCCCCACTACGACGAGACCATTCGCCCGCACTTTGATCGGGACTACGAGATCTTTCTGGCTTTCCTGGAGAAAAACCAACTCGGCACCCCGCACGTCAATCAATGTGAAGTGACGTATGTGAACCACATCCTCGCCGGCGAAGGGTGGGAGCACTACGGCGACGTGGACAGAATCTTCACGTTCTGGCGCTCGACGGATCTCGTGCCTCCTGGACCAGCGGAGGATTTGCGCCTGCACACCCGGTTCGTCATTCCGGGTAAGGACGGAAGACCGATCGGTCGGCTCCACGTCGACGTACAGCCAGCGATCAGAACCTCCGATAACCGTCCCATGTACTTGCTGCACCTGACTGCCAGGGGGCAGGTTGGCGACGCGGTCGATTTTTTCGACATCGGTCGGGAGTGGATCGTAACAACGTTCAAAAGGTTGACCACCAATTCGATGCACAACATTTGGAGGATTAAGAACGATGCCAGCATTGGGAACCGCTGAACTCACGGTTCAAGATCGCGGGATTTTGGCGACCAGCGCTTCTGCCGCGTACCTGGACTATTTTTCCAGTGGTGACCGCCTTTTGGTCAGCGTGTTTCAGCAACCGGTCCTGATACGCCGGCAACGCAAGTATTACTCTCGCGGCCAAGCGTACCGGATTGAATGGCAGGATTACGGTCAGCCGCTTCCTGCCTGGTTCGACCCCCTCATGCAAGGCTTCGTCGATTTGTTTACCCTCGTGCACAATTGGGACAGCTATGGTGCGGGTCCGATTGACCCGAGGGTGGTTCATTATGCGATGAACCTCATCAACGGTCTCCTTGGCCCCACCAGTCCGGCTCCGCGTGTCGTGCCTTTATCCAGCGGCGGCCTCCAACTTGAGTGGCGCCGACAAGGCATCGATTTGGAAGTTGTGTTTGATCGAGACGGACAGCCGTTTTTCTACTATCGAAACCGCGTGAGCGGTGACGAATCCGAGCACACACTGCCTCAAGATAACGCTCTACTCAGATCGATCATTGGGAACCTCGATTAACCATTCACGGGGATCGAATGCCAGGTCGCGTCTTCGAAGATGACCCAAACATCCCGGCGGACGAACGGCTCTTTCGCCGCATTCCACGTACTTGGGTCGATTGGGACGAAGACGGCAACGCAGTCATATCTTCGGCTGCTTTTAAAGACGAAGAACTGTCGATCAGTTTGGAATCAGTCATGACGCGAGACGGACGACCGCCCGAGGATGCGATCCGCAATTATCCTGGTTATGGTTTGGCTGCGATTACGGCCGCTCACGCCCGATCACTGAATCAGGCCGTGGCGCCCGATCCCTTGCCGGATGAGCCAGCGCATGGGGTAGTCTACGGCCAGAAGAAGCGCGGCGGCATCGGCGGCAAACTTCGCGATGGCGCACTCTGGGTGGTGAGGCCGGTCGAACTAGAGGTCAACTAAACGGGGGCGGAGCCTTGCGCAGCACTGCCCCGCGCGGGGCGGAACGCCACGCCCTCGGCATCCCACATGGGCATCATCCTTATATGAAAATCGATTGTTGTCTCCTTCGGCAGACAACAAATAGAGCAGCCTGCAACCGCGCGCGAGAAAGCACGCCACATGCCAGCCCCGCGTGTGGAGTCCCGGAGTCCGCGTGGAGTCCAGACGCCCCAAAACCGCCCCGTGGCGTCCACCGGAGTCCACGTCGCCTCGTGCTAAGTCTTTTGTTTCTGGTGAAACCGCCTGCAAGTGATTGATATTTATTAAATGGCATGGAAGAGGTCGTGAGTTCGAATCTCACCAGGTCCACCAAAACGTTTCATAGAATTACCGTTTTCCCGCCCACCAGAACGTAGCCACCGGAGTCCAAACCCCATTTTCAGCACGGGCAGCCATGGGCATCGTGTGGATTTCGATACCTGCCCACGATCAAGCCAACCGATTCAAGGCGGTAGCAAGTTTGGGCACCTTGGGCACCGTTTTTCGCGCGTGTCGTCGTCTTCCCGAGACGACAACATTTCGTTTCCATATAAGGACGATGCCCACCGCGCCCAACGCCCGCCACTCCTCCTTGGTTCTGCCGGCAGCCCGACGTCGGTTTTCGGCCGAATGCGCTGCAGCGGCACGACGGATATACTGGAGGCAATGCGCAAAGGACTTATGATCTGGATCGTGATGGTCGCGACTTGCCTGGGAGCCGCTTTTCTAGCTTTCCCCCAGGTGGCGGATGACCCGCTCGATTCCCTGAAGGTCTGTGCCGCCACACAGCATTTAATTTTGGAGAACCGGTTCGTACGGGTAATAGACGATCAAATTCCGGTCGGCGTCAGCGAGCCGATGCATCGACACCCCCACGGCGTGGTCGTTTACCTGACTACCTACACCAACGAACAGACCACGCAGGATGGCAAGACAACCGTCCAGGAGCGGAAAGGGGGCACGGCCTCCTGGTCCGAAGCAACGGTACATACGGTCAAGACCATCGGCACCACTCCGTCCCACGCGATCCGTATCGAATTGAAGTTCTGATCGACAACCTTCCCGCCGCACGAAAAGAGCCTGGGAAAACGGGACAGCCTGATCTGCGTCGATTTTCCAGACCTCCGCGCCCGTGCCCGCGAAATCAACGCAAACCAGGCTGTCGCTGTCGCTTTCCCCGCTTTCCGCTTTCCCAGATCGATGGCGTCGCTTTCGCGTATTATAAAGCCAGAAAATCCATGAGGGGGCAGAAATGAACGCTTTGAGCCGCCGCGACCTCTTTCGTACGGGAGGAGCCATGGCCGCCGGCCTCGCTTCGGCCGCATCGGCCGATAGTGCGCCCAGCGTGGCGTCCAGTCCCGAAGTCTACACCAGAATCGGCGTCCGGCCCTTCATCAACTGCACCGCCACGCTCACCATCAATGGCGGCTCGCAGATGCTCGATGAAGTCATCGCTACGGTGGAGCAGGCCTCGCATTATCACGTCAACCTGGACGAGCTGATGGAGAAGGTGGGCGACTGCCTGGCCGGGTTGCTGCAGGTCGAGTGGGGCATCGTCACGTCTGGCGCTGCCGCCGCGCTGGTGCACGCCACCGCCGGTTGCATTGCCGGCGCCGACCCCGAAAAAATGCAACGCCTGCCGAACCTCGCCGGGCTCAAGGACGAAGTGATCATGCCACGCGAGTCGCGTGTCGTCTACGACCATGCCGTCCGCACCCTGGGCGTCAAGATCGTTGAAGTGAATTCGCCCGCCGAGTTGCGGGCCGCCATCGGCTCCCATACCGCCATGATCGAAGTGTTGGGCAATTACTTCGGCAGCGCCCGGCTCGATCTCAAGGATGTCGCACCCATCGCACGCCAGGCCGGCATTCCTGTTCTGGTCGATGCCGCCGCCGACTACCTTGTGGTGCCCAATCCATACCTCGCCTTGGGCGCGGACCTGGTGGCCTATAGCGGCGGCAAGGTCATTCGCGGCCCGCAAAACGCCGGCCTGCTGATCGGCCGCCGCGACCTGGTCCGTGCCGCTTGGGCCAACAGCGCCCCTCATCACGCCTTCGGCCGCGGCCTCAAGGTGGGCAAGGAACAGGTGGTAGGCATGCTGCGCGCGGTGGAGGTTTGGCGTTCCGGGCGCGACCTGGAAGCCGATTTTCGCCAGTGGAAATCGTGGTACGCCGAGATCTCGGGCGAGATCGCGCGCGTCGCCGGCGTCGTCACCGAAGTCCACGGGCCGGTGCGCGGCGGCCCCTTCCCCACGCTCAACGTCTCCTGGGATCCGGCGAAGATCGGACTTACCGCGGGCGAGGTCGGACGCATGTTGCTCGATGGCGAGCCGCGCATTATGTCGCATGCCGAAGGCGAAGGGCACGCTTTCCTCATCCGCCCGGTCGCGATGCATCCGGGCGAGCACAAGCAGGTGGCGCGCCGCCTTTACGAGATCTTCAGCGCCGCCCCGCGCGGCGCCCGGCAGAAGCCGCGGCCGGGGCCGCCGGTGCAGGATATCTCCGGCGTCTGGGAAGTGGAGGTCGCTTATGAAGTCGGCCAGTCGCAGCACAAGTTTTTTCTCAACGCCAGTGGCAACCGCGTCACCGGTTCACACCAAGGCTGGGCGTTCCAGGGCGACCTCGCCGGCGACATCGATGGCGACCGGGTCGAGCTGCGCAGCAGTCTGCCCGCCGGTGGCACACATCTTTCCTACACATTCCGCGGCTCCCTCCAGGGAGAGGAAATTGCGGGCGGCGTGGACCTGGGCGAATACGGCCGCGCGAAGTGGCGCGCCCATCGGCACGCCTGACTACTTGAAATTGCTGTAAGGCCCGGCGCGGCTGACATCCGGGATGCTCAGCCCTTCGTCGTCGGTGACGATCCTGCCGCTGCGCACAGTCATGATGGTCCGGCCGGCGTCGAGCACGGCGACGTTGGCGGGGGCTCCTTCGGCCAATCCCGCGGGCGTTACTTGATAGCCTTCGGCTTCCACCAGCACCCTGGCGTGCGCGGCCTTGAGACCGTGCCCGATCCGCGCGATGCGGCCGCCGATAATACCAATGTCGGACTCCCCGTTGTTTCCGGCGATCCGCGCGTGCTTGAACAGCAGATCGTAGATGGTGCTATCCTGGCTGGCCGTGGCCGGCGTGCCCCGCTCGTAGACGATCTTGCCGGCGCGGATGGTCATGACACTCTCGAGCCGTTTAGTGCCCAACCGCTTGGCCGGCCACGAATCCTTAAACACAAACACGCCGCTCTGCTGCTCGAGCACGGCGATGTCGGCCACGCGTCCCACCCCTAGCGTCCCCACTTCCGGATACCTTCCGATCGCCTTGGCCGGGTTCACCGTGGACCGCGCCAGCACATCCTCCAGGCTCATCCCCAGCAGCATCAACTTGGACATTACGTTGGGCATGGTGGATTGCTGAATGGCGATCGACTCCGCATGCAGGTCGGTGCTGATGGTGTCCGGAACGAAGCCCTGCTCGAGCGCGCGCGTGGCCACGGGCCACAGAAAGCTGCCGCCTCCGTGACCCACGTCGAACAGCACGCCGCGGCGGCGGGCTTCGGTCATCCACGGCTGGACCCTGCCCGTGAAGCGGTCGATCAATTCCACCTGCCGGTCGTTATACATGTGCGTATGGATATCGCCGGGCCGCAGATGCTCCAGCAACTCTTCGCGCATGGTCCGGCCGGAGTTGGTGTAGATTTTGTCGTCCACCATAACCGGTACGCCGGCTCCGCGCCCCGCGTCGACCGCCCGATCGATGGCGGTCCACCCCGGCTTGGCATAGTGCGCCGTCTTGATGCCCACGATGACGTCCCGGTTGCGGAGTATCGTGTCGGCGGTTTTGACCGGGTCCATATCTTCGGTGTCGCTCTCGAAAGGCTCGCCGGCCATCCCCTGGCCCACGATGTTCAGCAGCGCCAGCACGCGGGTCTTCGAGTGAGCGATCACGGTTTTGCGAAACTCGTCGAAGTTGCGCCAGCCGCTTCCACCGGCATCCACGACGGTGGTGGCTCCGGCCGGAAGCGAGGTGTCGTCGGGCGCCAGCGACCCGGAATAGCGGAACACGTGGACGTGCAGATCGACAAGACCGGGCACGACATAAAACCCCGACGCATCCACCAGGCGGCGCGCCTCCTCGGCGGGAATATTGGCCGCGATGGCGGCGATTCGATCGCCGCTGATCGCGACGTCCATTGGCGCGTCGATGCCGTTGCCCGGGTCGACCACATGGCCGCCCCGCAACACGATTGTATACTGCTGCGCCAGGCCCGGCGCGACAAGAAATACAGTGAGGAGGAGGAACCGCATAGCCTCCACATATTACCGAACAAGGGGACCGACCGGGGGACGCACGCCCTTGTGGCTCCGGCGCCAAGCGTCGTCACTCTTAGCGGTATCGGTATAAAGTAACCCGCAGAATTCCGGGGTGACGGCCCGCATCCAGTGAAATGCTGTTTCCCTGGCCGGTGTCGTCTCCCGCCAGCGTCCGTCCGCGAACCCACTGTCCATCCACAAACCGGCCTTCCTCCACGGTGGCCAGCCCGGCAAGGGGCGGTCCGGGAGTATCGGGTGAGAAGGTGACGGTCAACCCGCTGCCAGCCATATAAAACTCGTCCGGTCCGGTCGTCTCAAGGCCCGGTCCGAATACCGTCTCCCAGTTCCCGGAGGCTTTGAATCCCGCCGCCTGCCACTTCGTTCGCAGGTCCGAATCGAGCGTATCCTTGTGACTTCGGAGATACTCCATCAAGTCGCCAGGCACCGGCTGACTATAAGCGGCATTCGCCTGCGCGGAGTAGTCGCGGGCGTCCGGAATGACGCCCACTTCATTTTCCACCTGGATCATGATCACTGTGTGCGCTTCCCCGTCAACTTCATGGATCCGCCGCATGAGCGCGGCAAACGCGCGTGCGTCGGCGTCGCAATTCGCCTGGCTGAACGGCGTCAGCCTCTCCGTTCCGGAACCGTTTCTGAGTTGCACGCGGGGAAATCGCTCGAAGTTCCGCTTCACCCAGTCGGGCGCATAGCTGGACCAGGTGTTTTTCCAGCTTCCGAACCAGAGCAAAACCAGGCGCAGGTTGTGGACGCGGGCTTCCCGGATCAGGCCGTCCACCAGGGCGTAGTCGAATTTGCCCTCCGCGGGCTCGAGTTGGGCCCAGGAAACGGCCGCGAGGACCGTATTCAGATGCATCGAGGTCAGCCGCGGCCAGACTGCGTTCATGTACTCCAGGCTTGTGGCCGAGTTGTTGTACAACTCGCCGGCCAAGACCAGAAATGGTTTGCGGTCCACGATCAACTGGGTGGCGTCCCCGCGTCTTTCCAGGTGTGGGATTGGCGAGGGCGCTTGCGATTGAGGTTCCGCGGATAGGCCCGCAGCAGAAAGGAGTAGAGTCGGACAAATCCAAGCTCGGAACCGCATGCCCATGTGCCTCCCGGAAGACAGAGAGTATCATGCGGCCACCTGCGGAGCGTTTTTTTTTGGTCGCCGAAGACGTTGCTGGAGGAATCAGTCTCTCCCAGAACCTCCGCCGGGCTGTTGTGCAGCGGGCACACGCGAGTGCTCCGGTCTCCAGTCAAGCACCGGGGTGTTGCGATTTGGGCTACGCTGGTTCGTGTTGCGGACCACCGCACGCAAGCAGGAGGAAAGGATCTCAATGAGCCGCTTATCTGGAGTGTTGGCATCGGTTGTGGGTGCAATGCTCACTTCGGCTGTTTGCCATGCGCAAATCTCATGCACACGCGATGGACTCAAAGCTGCAGCCGACCTGTATGTTACCGCGCAGTCCAAGGGCAATCCGGCTAGTCTGCCTCTGGCGCCGGGATTGGCCTACATCGAGAACTTCAAGGTGGTGAACATCAAAGATGGCCTGATCCGGAAGCCGATGGCGATCGATCACCATCGCAGTCTGCTCGATACGGCCACCTGCCAGACGTTCACTGAAACGATCGTCACTGACAACTCCAGGCCGTATGTATTGGGCACACGGCTGCGCGTCAATCACGGTCTGATCGCCGAGATCGAGATTTTGTGGACCACCACGGGTTACTGGCTGTTTAACGCCGATAACTACCTGAAGTACTCATCCTCCGAGGATTGGAGCGTCATTCCCACCGCGAAGCGCGATACCCGGGCGATGCTGGTCGCCGCGGCCGGCGCCTACCTGGACGCGTTTCTCGAAAAGAAGACGGACCTGGTGCCATGGGGTTACCCCTGCCACCGGACCGAAGGCGGGAAGCGCACGGGCAAAGAACTGCCCACGGACACCTGCGAGGAGGGAGTCCCGAGCGGCGTGAACATCACGAATCGGCATTACGTGGTAGATGAGACCATTGGAGCGGTAGTAGCTTTTTGCACGTTCGGGGTCGGCTCGCCTGACGGCGCCGGTGGTGCACCCGACACCCATCTGTTTCGCCTGAATGAAGGCAAAATCCGGTATGTCCATACGCTCACGCACCTGCTGCAGGCGGATTTTCCGAAACGCCAGGAAGGCGCCGCCACCAATTCAGGCAGCGGAGCCAAGTCTCCGGAGGGGAAGTAATCTTCTTCCATACGGAATGCGGACGAGCGGTTGGCGAGCCGGACACGGTTCCTTTCGATTGGTCCAGTTCCAGATGGCGCGTTTAATCCGGTACCCTGAAGGTACGCCATGTCCGATTGGATCTTTTCCCGATCCCGCGTCGGGCGACGCGACGGGCCACGATGAAGGCCCCCGTCTCCGACCTGACCGCCATCCTCTTTGCCGTCTTCGGTTTCACCTGCTGGGTGCTGGGCGATAGTTGCATCAAGTGGATCGGGCAATCCGGCCTGCCGCCAGAGGAGATCGTCGCTTTCATGGGTTCCTTCATGGCGCTCACCCTCACGCTGCAAGCCGCGGTACGCCGCAGCTTCGGCAATCTGCGTCCGCGATCGGTGGTCCGCCAGGTGCTGCGCGCCCTGCTCGACATGACAAACAACGTCTGCGTGGTTATCGCCCTTCGCCATCTCTCGCTAACCATGTTCTACATCCTCGTCTTTACCTCACCGATGGTCATCTCTCTGCTCTCGGCCGTCCTTCTGGGCGAGCGCATCACCTCCCATAAGGCGGTGGCCCTGCTCGTCGGCTTCGGCGGTGTGGTCATCGCGGTCGCCCCTCTTAGCCACGCCCAGCGCATCGATCTTATCGGTCTCACGAGTTGCCTGGTGTGCGTCGCCTGTTTTTCGGTCAATATGGTCTGGTCGCGCGTGCTCACGCGCACCGAGCCGCCCGAGAGCCTTGCCTTCTGCTCGGGCCTGGTCACGGCCATGGCCGGCCTGATGCTCACCAGCCTGCACCCCCGGCCGCTCACGCCCACGCTCTGGCTGGCACTGGGCATGATGGGGGTTTTCTGTGCGGCCGGCACACTTAGCTTCTATTTCGCTGTCAAGCACACCTCAGCCGGCAACGTTTCACAGTACCACTACACCCAACTGCTCACCGGCGCCTTGATCTCCTATCTCGTCTGGCACGACAAGCCCGGCCTGCCCATGCTGGTGGGCGGATCGCTGATCGTCGGCTCGGGCCTCGCGATCGCTCTGGCCGCGCACAACGCCCAGCCCGCTCTGCGCCCCGGCGTCGCCAGCAGATAAGGTCCATGTACCCCGCTCGGCGACCTGCGCTCCCAGCCCCTCGTTCTGTGCTCACAAGGGCCAAGTTGCAATCCAAATCCGCGAATTCCGGGATCGGGTCTGTGATCCATGGTTGGCGCTGGGACGCGCGCTTTTGGTTCCAACCCTGAATGTTTCCCAGAACGCGGACCCCCGGCCAACCACTCCACGCGATTGCGCAATCGCAACGAGAACTCCGGCTCCCGGATTGCGGGTATGCACAATAAGTCCGGCATCTTCACCGCACAGCAATAGTGACTGTGTTTGAAGCGGTGCCTCCGATTGAAAGCACGACAGGAACTGCCGATCCGGGGCTTACGCCGGGCGGGACTCGTACGTTAACCTGATACTCGCCGACCGCACCGGGGGCCAGTCCCGCAAACAGCACAGGCGCATCGATGCCGCCGATCGTCACAGCGGGTGTGGTGATGGTTGGCGAAAGCACCGCCGTGGAAGCCGGGCTTCCAGTGGTTGGAGGATTCTGCACCGCGCCCAGCCCCGTGCAGTAGATAACGATCACGCTGCCGGCCATCGTCGGATTCGACGTCGCCACCAACCGGGACAACGTATCTACGACAGCGCCCTGCCCCGAGCTGTCGGCGAAAATCCCAGGTGAGAATGAAGCCAACTGGAGGGTCTGGCTCGGTCCGCTTCTGCCGTCCAGCAGCACGCTCACGGGCACGGCGGACTGTCCCGACAACTCCCACGGAATCTGGATATTCACCTGCCCGGCAGAAGCGTAGAACAGCGGGGCGCTCTCTGCGGCGGTAGAGTCGAGCCGGATCGATAGTCCGGACAGGATCGTCGGAAGAGGTGAGCCCGCCGCCTGGTCCGCTGCATTGAGAGAGAAACTCCCGAACAGCGTGGCGATGCTGCCCGGAACCGCGGGGGCGGGCAAGAAGCTTGCGGCATTCCGCACACCGTCAGCGTTTATGGACAAAGCCGAGGCCCCACCGGAAAGCGATAATGCCCAAACCTCCTCCCAGCCCGCGTAGTATACAGTCCCCCCAGCGTCGAGATCTCCCAACTGGGAGAAATGCGCTGAAGTGGCGGGACCGCCGTCCCCGAGCGCTCCGCCTGTGCCCGTTCCCGCAATTCTGGAGAGCTGGTAGATGGTCTGCGTGCTGGTGGTGAACGACCATATCGAAGATGCCGCCGTCCCAGACACATTTCTCGCGATGATCTTCCAGTAATACGTCGTATTCAGACTCATGCTCGGCGAGCAGGATATTCCCGAGACGGTACCCCAAAACGGTGGCGTTGAGCTGGTTCCGAAATATACGTCGTAAGAAGCATAGCCGGCTGCCGGATTCCAACTCAGCAGCGCGGCGGGCGAGACATTTGTGGCAGCATAGGCGGGCGAAACCAGCCCAGGCGTTTGCGGTGCCTTCGGAATCACGAATACACCTACGGGCGCCGAAGCCGATCCGATGAACTTGGAGCCAGGCAGAGGGGGATACGTCGAATTGCTATATTGGGCTGAAAGAGAATGCGGACCGCCGAGTAAGGTAACCGCATGTGTGGCCTGCCCCGAAGCATCCAGAGTTCCTGTCCACACGTAGTTGCCGTCCGCGTAAATTGAAACGGAACCCGTCGGAACACCCCCGCTGAATTTCCGAACGATCACGGTTAAATTGACCGGGGTGCCCTCGTTCACCTGTGATGCGGACACGTTTAGCGTCGTGGTCGTAGCAAAGCCAAACGAACTGACGAACACACCGCCATCGAGGGAACCTAATCCCGTCACCAAATCGTATCCGGGGCTGGCGTTATAACCAATTTGGCCGCTCGCGCAATCCGGCGTCCCCGGGCCGGATCTGGCACTTAGCGCGTCACCTGCACACGACCCTTACGTTGTGGTCGGCGGCCAGAAAACGTACGGGTACGGTCCTGCTGCGCAAGATCTCTTGTCGCAGCGGCATCGCTGGGGGAAACGTCAGGCTCGCAAGCACCATAGCTCAAAGTGAGGATTGGTGCAAGGTTCTGGTCGATGGCCTGCTGGGCGGCCACCATAACGTCGTTGGAATAGACATATAGTGGATTGCATCTTCCGGGGACGCGGGCGGTGCCGTGGATTCCACCGCGAATCCTTGCGATCGCAGCCAATCCCGGATCCGGTTGAGGTCGGCTGCGCTGGCGCCGAATCGCTCTCCAAACCCTTCCGGCGTGAGCCATTTGTGATAAACCGGCGATGATGGATCCTGCAATTCGCCCAGCAACTGATCGAGTGCTGCGTGTTGCTCAAGACTGCGCCTCAGCGTCAGCGTCATATGAGGCAACCTTTTGCCGCTGTCGACCGGACCGCGGTCGGCGTCCCGGCGAACTCTGGGACTAAGGTCCCCGCTCGATACGAGGCCTTTGGGTGCCGCGTCAACGAGAGTTTGCGCCCACAGGCTTGGTAGCGACACTAAGACGATAACCAAAAAAACAACCGCTTGCCCGTTGGAGGGGCGCGGTCCAAAGTGAATTCGCCCACCGGCAGGACAAAAGGACTGGTGAGGCCACCACAACCGCCATTTCCGCGCGCCGGCGTCCACCACCGACCCACATTCGGTGCGCAACCGTTCAGTTTGACCAGAACGCATCATACAAGAGTATCGGATCTGATTAGTAATATGCCAAATCGACACATCCGGCCGAACCAGTCCGATCTGGCAGTTTATCGATTACTCCCGGAAACGCCCTTGCCTCAGCCGACGCCGCTACGGGCGTGTGGTCGCTCACTCGGACAAAACTCAGATTGATCCCGCAGCCCCCAGCGACCTCGCAATTGGTCCCGAAACGCCGTTCTGGGAGATTGCGTAGAGTCCCGGGCGCGGAAGGCAGGGGCGCGCGTCCTCCGTGAGGCATCGCGTTCACCGACGACCCAGCTAGTCATGCGGTGTTTGTTGCGCTTTCAAACTAAATGTGTTTTCGTATTAGCCATGAAGAGCGCAGCCAGATTCGTGCCCGCGATCCCGGTTCTTGCAACTCAAGCTCTTATGGCTGGATTGTATGCCCAGACCGCGATCGATACCAAGAACTGGACCGCTGCCGACGACCACCGGAACATGATGGAGCAGCTTGGCATCAAGGCCCTTCGTCCCGGACCGAGCGGAAACGAGAGCGCGCCGAACCATGCCAACTACGAGGAAGCTGCCGCCAATCCGTACCCGAACCTTCCCGACGCGCTTACGTTGAAGGACGGTAAGAAGGTCGCGACGTCGGCGATGTGGTGGAATCGGCGCCGGCCGGAGATCGTTGAAGACTTCGGGCGCGAGGTGTACGGGCGCATCCCCAGCAGCGTGCCCAAGGTTATTTGGGAAGTTTCGAAGACAGCCGAAGCACGCGTCGGTTCGGACCCGGTGATTGGCAAGCAACTGATTGGCCACGTGGACAACGCTGTCTTTCCCGATATCCAGGTCGATATTCAGATGACCCTGGTGGTCCCGGCGGACAGGAAGGGTCCCGTGCCGGTGATGATGATGTTCGGCGGACGCACGATTCCGGAGCTTGCGTTTCCGGCCCCGGCATTTCCCGGCCGCGGCGGGCGTGGGCCCGTGCCTGCTCCGCCGAATGCCGACCCGCCCGCGCTGGAACAACTGATTGCCGATGGCTGGGGAGTCGCTACCATCAATCCCAGCAGTATCCAGGCCGACAACGGCGCCGGTCTGACAAAGGGCATTATCGGGCTGGTGAACAAGGGTCAGCCGCGGAAGCCCGATGACTGGGGCGCGCTACGCGCCTGGGGATGGGGCGCTTCGCGCGGCCTCGACTACCTGGAAACCGAACCGGCCGTGAATCCGAAGCAGGTTGGGATCGAAGGGGTGTCGCGTTACGGTAAAGCCGCGCTCGTGATCATGGCGTTCGATACGCGCTTCGCGGTGGTGCTGATCGGTTCGTCCGGCGAAGGCGGAGCCAAGCTCCACCGCCGCAACTGGGGCGAAGCCGTCGAAAACCTCACAGGCACGGGCGAGTATCACTGGATGGCGGGGAACTTCCTGAAGTACGGTGCGTCGGAGGCAACTTTCGGCAGTAAAACCGCTGGCGACCTGCCGGTGGATGCCCACGAGTTGCTGGCCCTTTGCGCGCCCCGCCTCACCTTTGTGAGCTATGGCGTGCCGGAAAAGGGCGACGCGAAGTGGCTGGATCATCAGGGCAGCTTCATGGCCGCGGCGGCGGCCCAGCCGGTGTTCCGCCTTCTCGGCGCCAGAGACCTGGGCGTTCCGGACGACTACCATACGGCGAAAATGCCGCCGGTGAGCGCCGGGCTTTTGGACGGCCAGCTTGCGTGGCGTCAGCACGACGGCGGACATACCGACGCTCCCAACTGGAAATTCTTCATTCCGTGGGCGGACAAGTTCCTGCGTCAGAGCGCCCAGGAGAAGGCTCGATGAGGCTTTTGTTGGCCGGCACCGTGGCGGCGTGGCTGCTGTCGGCCCAGGCCGACCGGCCCGTTCCAAGAGCGGACCGGAACTCCCGGCTTGCGCACGAACAACTTCTCGCCAAAGCCAAACAGGGCCGGATCGATGTGTACTTCGAAGGCGACTCCATCACGCGGCGGTGGGGAGCGACCGACTACCCACAACTTCTGGAAAACTGGAAAAAGAACTTCTTCGGTTGGAACGCGGCGGACTTTGGGTGGGGCGCGGACCGCATTGAGAACATTCTCTGGCGCCTGGACAACGGGGAGCTCGATGGGGTCGACCCCAAGGCGATCGTGCTGCTGGCCGGGACAAACAATGTCGGGAATCAGGTTCCGGCGGCGGGCGCCGATTCGGTGGTGGAGGATGTGACGAAAGGCCTTCAAGCCGTGGTGCGCGTCATGCAGTCGAAGGCTCCGGACGCGGCGATCGTCCTGATGGGGATATTCCCGCGCAACGACAACATGGATGTCATGCCGGAGATCGACAGAATTAACGCGAATCTGGCGCATCTGGCCGATGGTCGTAGGATTCGGTATCTGAACATCAACGACCGGCTCGCCGATGGCGATGGAAGGCTCCGGGAAGGCGTGATGAATGCCAACGACAAGCTCCATCCAACGGTGCGGGGATATCAACTCTGGGCCGACGCGCTGAAGCCGCTGCTGACCGAACTGCTAGGGCCGCCGTCAAAAGAGGATCGCGCACCGGCGCCTACCGGAGATCCCTCCGCCGGCCGGTAATCCGGGGAGCCGATGGTTCTGTGAAATCGACTAGAATGTTCTATCGTGGAGTGGGACAGTGTCGCTGGCTGGAAGAGCCGCTTCGCGGCTACGACAGGCCGGGAGGCCTGTTCCACCAAATATAGGCCAGAGCATCTCGATCGACGCCGACCGGATAGCGAGAAGTTTGCGATTCCTGCGCTAGTTGACGCACTAAGTCTTTGAATGAAGAATATCCTGGTCATTTTGGGAACCCGGCCGGAAGCCATCAAGCTGAGCCCGGTGATTTTGGAGCTTGGCCGAACCGGCGGTTTCCAGGTGCGCTCATGTGCTACGGGCCAGCACCGGCGGATGCTCGATCAAGCGCTGGAAGCCTTCGGTATCGTACCGGACCACGACCTGGACATCATGCGGCCGGACCAATCGCCGGCCGAAGCCGCCGCGCGCATTCTGGCGGCCCTCGATCCGGTTTTGGAGCGCGAGCGGCCGGATATGGTTCTGGTGCAAGGCGATACCATCACCACTCTGTGCGGCGCGCTGGCGGCGTTCTATCGCCGGGTTCCGGTTGGCCACGTAGAGGCCGGGCTGCGCACGGGCGACATGCGGCAGCCGTTTCCCGAAGAGATGAACCGGGTGGTGACCGGGCGGCTGGCCGCGCTCCACTTCGCCGCGACCGAGGGCGCCGCCGAAAACCTGCGGCGCGAAGGCCTTGACGCCGCCACGATTCATGTTACCGGCAATACCGGGATCGATGCCGTGCTGCACGTCAAGGCGGCACTGGAAACGGGAGCGCTGGCCAGCCGGGGCTTGCCGGTGATCGACCCGGCGATGAAGCTGATCGTGGCGACGACCCATCGCCGCGAGAGCTTCGGCGACGGTCTGGAGCACATCTGCCGCGCATTGGCGACGCTGGCGTGCCGCGAGGACGTGCGGATTGTGTTGCCCGTGCATCCCAACCCGAACGTCCGCGGTCCAGTGGAGCGGTGGCTGGGCAGTTCGCCGCGGGTGAGCCTGGTGGAACCGATGGATTACGTTTCGTTCGTGGACCTGATGAGGCGCGCCTACCTGATCGTCACCGATTCCGGCGGAATCCAGGAGGAGGCGCCATCGCTGGGCAAACCGGTGCTGGTGGTACGGGAAAAAACGGAGCGCCCCGAGGCGGTCCGGGCGGGAACGGTTAAGCTGGTGGGCACGGACTTCGACCGCATCGTGGGAGAAGCCACCCGGCTGCTGGATTTACCCGACGAATACCGGCGTATGGCGGGTATCCACAATCCGTACGGCGATGGCCAGGCGAGCCCGCGCATCGTCCGGGCGATGGAGGAGTTCCTGGCTCTCTGACGCGCGCGACAGGCTGGTGTTCGGTCCAATGCGGAAAGGGGATTAATGTACTTTGCAGAATGATGGCCCAGGAGGCCAATCGCTAAGGAGGAAAGTGCGTTTGGCTCCCGTCATGCCAACGCTAAAGCCAGCCCGGAGAGCGTAGAAGCGGTATCGGGCGCGATGCCAAAATGGCGCGGGTCGTGGCACGAGACCGGCCGGATCTCCATTGAACGCCACTTCCAGATAGCCCGTGATCGCATCCCTCAAGCTATGCAGGGCATCGTGTAGAGTTTTTCCATAAACTAATAAATCAAGGTCGATACACTCTGCCGAGTATTCGTCCTGTTTATTCTTGAAAACTATACAGCGCAGCACCAAACCATTTGGTGGCAATTGCTTAGCGCCGTGCCTAAGGTTTGGATCTTTGCGCTCGGCAACAGGGGACACCACGCACCTCTGCTTAACTGGTAGCATGGCTGAGAGCGCCAGCGCAAGTGGCTGTCCGGGGGTACTACTCCGGGTCGGTAGTCGGGGCGAGCTTCAAAAACTGAACTGAAGCCTTATACGCCCCTGGGAGCTGCGAAGTATTCGGTTTTGGGCCAATTTTGCACAGGACAAGTCATTGAAAACATGTGGCACAAAAATTGGTTTTTGATGTTTTTTCACAGCTTTCTGGTCACGGGAGTCGGCGTTCCAGCGTAGGGCCCCAATATTGCGGGGTTCGAGGCTTCGATCAGTGGTTGCCGGCTGCTGCAGTCGCGACATTCAGGAGCGCGGCGCCCCGGACCCGGCCGGGGCCAGAATCCTGTACGAAGGCGATGGCGCGGTATTCGAATTCGCCGCTGGTAAGAGGAACGTCCTTGGCGAAACCGGCACGGCTTTTTACCGAGCCGATCTGGCTCAGGCTTCGCACGATGGCGACGTGCCGCAGGCTGCGGCCTTGATTTTCGCCGCGCAGGACCTGAGAGGAAGCGGCCTTCTGCGCCACGGCCAGAAATACGTCGCCGCCGTGGCTGCCGGAATCGACCTCCACGCGAACACCACCGGCAGAACGCAGTATTCTGACAGCCAACTTCTCCGCACGGGCCGCCGCGCCGATGGCGGAAACAGCGCCGCGGCTATCGCTGCCGTTAAGCTGGCGGAAGCCGTCCACCACCATTTGGGGGGTGTAAACGTCGGAGATGCCGAACTGCTCGCCGTAGCGTTCCTGGCGGCGGCTGAACTGGGCAGAGGAGAAAGGGTCGGTCCAACCATCGTGGTTCCAGTAATCGACGTGCTCTTCCAGGGCGACGATCTCAACGCCGGAAACGGGTTGGAACTGGTCCAGCCTCGCCAGGAGGGCGTCCGCCGGCGGGCAACTGGAGCAACCTTCCGAGGTGAACAGTTCAACCAGCACGGGTTTCACCACCGGCGCTTGTTGGGCAACGCCCGCCATGGCGATCGACAAAATCACGATTCCGGTCCGTTTCATGGCAGCCGCCGCGGGAGGGAACGCATTCACGAGTTTACCGCAAGCGATGGCGACGGCCAGCTTCGCCTCGGCAACAGGGGTGCTTAACAGATTTGGGGGAGTTAGTTCCCGACAACCGCTCCCTGACGGTCGCGGCTCGGTAAGTGACTGCAAACACATGGTGTCCGTAACCGAGCCGCGACCATAAGGGAGCGGTTGCCGGACTCAACTGCGAAATCCCCAGACCGGTTAAGCACGTCGGCGACAGGGCGCGATCGCGTCGTAATATGATGGACGCTGAGGCGTTTGACCGCTCCGCCAAGAGCCTCGGGAGGTTACCGGCGACAATCTCTCCCTGGCACGGCAAGCGGAGCCGTCGGGATATGAACAGCATCGCTATCGTCGCCTTCGGCTGCAGGATTTTAGTGGTTTCGGATTGCGGCCGGGCACTGGAGACGCTCGACCGCTTCCTGCTGCCGTCACTGCCCAGGGCTGCCCCGGACGAAGCCGGTTCCGAAATCCTTCTTCGTGTCCTGTGCGACGGCGATGGGTTCCAGCTTATTTGCAATGGCGCCGCGGAGCCGGCACGCGACTTACGGGCGCTGACGGTTGGCGCCGTGAGGCTGATTGACGAAGCCATCGTGGCACGGCTGTCGAATCTATCCGCCGTTCATGCCGGCGCGGTTCAGTTTGGGGACAGGGCGCTGCTTTTGCCGGGCGGAACCCATGCCGGAAAATCGGCGCTGGTGGCCGAGCTTTTGCGCTGTGGCGCGGTCTATCTCTCGGATGAATACGCTTTGATCGACGATCGGGGACGGGCGCAAGCCTATCCCCGGCCGCTCCTGCTACGCAACGGAGGAGCCGAGCAGGTTCCGCGGCTACCGGAGGAATTCCACGCCGCCGTGGCGAACGCTCCGGTACCGGTCGGCTGGATTCTCGCTCTCCAATACGACGCCGCGGCAGACTGGCGATTGGCCGCGACGGCGCAAAGCGAAGCGCTGCTGGCCCTGTTGCGGAACACTCCCCATGTGTTGGCCGAAACGCCGCGGGTATTGCCGGCCCTCACACGCGCCTCGGCCGGCTCCAAGTGTTACGCCGGCAAACGCGGCGATGCCGCCGATGCCGCCGGGCACATTCTGCGGCTGGTGGCGGAGTGAGGGCGTGAATCCGAAGCGAATCGATCCGGAACGCCTGCTGCAGGCCTGCTTCGGGGACGCCGGGGAAAGCCAGCTCGCGTTCGAAAGCTGCGTTGCCGCCGATATTGCTTCTGGAGGCGCCGGGATCGAACCTGCTGCCCGCCGCTTGCTGCCCTTTTTCTATCGGCGCTGGTGCGCGTCCTCTAGCGGCAGTCTGATCGAAACCGCCCACCGCGTTTACCTTGCTACGTGGCAACAGAACCGCGAACGCATGGCCTCGGCCGCATCGGTGCTCCGCCAACTGGAAAGCGCGGGCATCGAATGCATGCTGCTCAAGGGCGCGGCGCTAACGCTCGGTCACTATCGCGACTACGGCCTGCGCTCCATGGGCGACTTCGACCTGCTGATTCATCACGCCGACGTCGAGCGCGCCGCCGGCCTGCTGCTTCAAGATGGATGGACCGCGGAAGAGGGCTGTTCGGCGGAGGCGATCCGGCGGCAATCCCGCGTGCGCCACGCCTGGCAATTCACCAGGGGCGACACCGAAAACTGCGATCTTCACTGGCGCCCCCTGGCCAGATGCTATTCTCCGCAAGTCGCCGGCATGTTCTGGGAAGGAGCCGAAGCCATCACGCTGGATGGCCAAGCCGCTCGGATTCCCTGCCCTACCGACCAGTTCTTTCATGTTTGCGTACATGCCATGCATTGGGAGTGGACCCGGAATCTGTACTGGATCGCCGATGCTCTGACCGTGGTTCGCGACGCCGAACCCAATTGGGACCGGGCCGCGGCCCTAGCCGCCAGTTCCGAAATGCAGACGCGCTTCACCGAGGCGCTACTGGTTCTCGCCTCGCACTTCCGTTTGGCCGTCCCCGAACAGGCCTTTGCCGCCGAGGCGCCCGCATGGGAGCGTCGCGAATACATGCTCATGCAGAAGCCGTGTCCGCTGGGGCCTTTGGACAGTATCGCCTGGCACCTGTACAATTTCCGGCGCTTGCGGCCGTTCGATTCCGAGTGGCGTGGGGCTCCCCGGTGGGTCGCCCTCCCGCAATATCTGGCTGCTTTCCTGGATGCCCCAACCTGGGGTTCTCTGCTGGCGAGGTTGTGGACCGAGTTCAGGCTGCGCGTTTGAAAGACGCAGTCTTTTCCCGGGGATTGAGGGAAGAGCCTGTCAAATCAAGCCCCGCCGGGCCTATCCCCTTTGTTCATCGGCTCGGCGCTTATCGGTGGTAAATAGGACTACGACAACGACTACCACAACGACGACGACCACCACCACAGCGGCGCCCGGGTCGATCGTCTCGGTAACCCCGACGTTCGTCTGCGAAACGTCCGCCCAGGTCACGTTCACAATCACCGTTGAAGTGTACGGTTCTCGACAAAGGCGAACGGCGGCGAACGGTAAGACCAGGACTTTTGTGATAGCATCTGTGGTTTCGAATATTCCCGGTGCAGGCTTCCCTTCCGCGGAGAACTGGAGAACGCATGAATCGCGACGAATTCCGAGTGCGGCGAGTCGCCTCGGAAAACCTGGTGGTGGAGCAGTTGCCAGACGGCTCGACCGCGGTGTTCGATACCCGCACCGGGACTATCCATTCCCTGAACGCGAGCGCGGCCGCCGCGTTTGAGGCGTGTCGCGAAAGTTGCACCGTGGCCTGGGTGGCGCGGGGGATGAGCGAACTGTTGCATGAGGCTGTGACCGAAGAGGTCGCGCTTCGGGCCGTCTCCGAGTTGGAAGCGGCCGGTCTGGTGGTGTGTTCGGGTTCCGTGGAACTGGACGGCCAGGGCGCCTCGCGGAGGTCCATGCTGCAAGCGGTTTCCACCGTGGCGTTGCCGGTGGTTCTATCGCTCGGAGCGGCCGAACAGAAGGCTTTTGCGATTGGAGCCGGTTCCGGAACGACGACCAGCACGACTACCACAACGGCAGCTCCCACCACCACCACGACTACGACAACAACGACAACAGCGGCCCCAACAACGACTACCACAACAACAACCACGACGACCACCACCACGACGACCACGCCGGCGCCCCCGCAGATTCAAGGTGTGTCCCCATCCACCTCCGTGTGCGGCCAGAATTTTCAGTCATTCGTAATCACGGGTCTGAACACGAACTGGACTGCATCCACGACCGTGTCGGCGGCTTTGCCCGGGATGAGCGTCACCTCCGTTACCTTCAACAGCGCTACCCAACTGACCGTGACCGTAGTGGGCTTCACTGGCTACACCTACTATCTCTACTGGGGCGCTGCCGTGGACCTGGTGGTGACCACCGGCGCCCAGAACCTCCCGACTGGCGGCACCCTCCTCTTCGGAACGTGCGCCGTCTGAAATCGGGCTTTTCCCGCCGATACCCTAAAGCAATTGGGGGCCGGCCGCGGCCCCTTGACTTAACACATGATTTCCGAAATACACACCCGTTTCCCGAGGAGCTTGTGGGGCAGGCGAATCGCCTAGCCCATAATGTCCGATAACCCCTCCCCCGCAACCCGGCAACTCCCGCTTCCGCGGCTGCTGGAGATCCTTGCTCAGCTCCCACCGTCTTCGCCTCTCTTCAAACATGCGGCGGGGCTGCTCGATACCTGCCTGGTTCCGGGTTGGGACCAGGTCCCCCGCCAGCGCGCGTCCGGCCCCAAGCGTTTCCTGACCATCGGGATGGCCACCTACGACGACTATGACGGCGTCTACTTTTCCGTCCAGGCCATCCGCCTATACCATCCCGAGATTACGCCGGACACGGAAATCCTGGTGCTCGACAACAACCCTGGGGGACCTTGCTCGGCGGCCTTGAAGAAGCTGGAAGGCCAGGTGCCCGGTTACCGTTACATCGCCTACGATCGATCGACCGGAACCGCGATTCGCGACCTGCTTTTTCGCGAGGCGAATTCCGATTACGTGCTGGCGATGGATGCGCACGTACTGTTCGCTCCCCATTCGCTGGCCCGGCTGGTTGCGTTTCTGAAGACACAGCCCGATTCGGTGGACCTTTGGCAAGGCCCACTGCTATACGACAACCAGACCAGCTTGTCCACGCATTTTGCTCCGGAGTGGTCGGGTGGCATGTACGGCGCCTGGCGGACCGACGAGCGCGGCACCGATCCGGACGCGCCGCCTTTTGAAATCCCCATGCAGGGACTGGGCGCGTTTGCCTGCCGCAGACAGGCCTGGCCCGGTTTCAATCCACGTTTGAGCGGATTCGGCGGCGAGGAAGGCTACCTTCACGAAAAGATCCGGCGCAATGGCGGCAAGGTGTTCTGCCTCCCGTTCCTGCGCTGGATGCACCGCTTCGACCGCCCGCAGGGTACCCGCTATCCCGTCTCCTGGAAAGACCGCATCCGCAATTACCTCATCGAGTATGATGAGCTCGGTCTCGATCCGGCCCCCGTCGTGGCTCATTTCGAGAAACACCTGGCACCCGGCGAGGCACGCCCGCTGGTGGAAGCCGCCCAGCGCGAGATCGCGGGCCCCTTCCACATGTTCGACGGGATCTACCGCACCAATGCGCGCGGCCTTGACGACCCGCCCAATATCCGCCACTTCACGGCCGTGGCGAACCTCTTCGACCCGGATATCGGCCGCGCGCTGGCGCATCGATCGATTCTGGAAGAAGCTCGCCGCCAGTGCCTGACGAGCGTCTTGATCCTGGACGACGACTTTGAATTCGGTCCTGAAGCGATCGAAAAGTTCGACGTTGCGCTCCGCGGTTTGCGCGGATGCGAGTGGCGGGGATGCCGCCTCCCCGGCGGGATGGCGTTTGCCGGCGGGGTCTTCAGCCGCGCTCTGGCCGAGATTCCCACAACGCCTTCCGCGATCGCGTTGTGGCTGCGCGAGCGGAGCGGTCTGGATGAATATTACACGCAAGCCTTCGCCAACGCTCCCGAGCAGGCCGATGCGAAACTTCGCCTATAGACAGTCGGGTCGAGGATAGCTTTCACTACCCTCCGCCCGCCTTGTCCCCGCTCTTGGCTCCCTCCTTGCCATCTGTTACACTCAGATCCGTAAGTCGAAATTTTCGCTGGTGCACGGGAAGCTGGTGAGAGTCCAGCACGGCCCCGCCACTGTAAGCGTGGAGGTTCGGTCGCGGCAGTCCACTGTTCCTCGCGGAATGGGAAGGCAGATCGAACCGCTGAAGCGCAAGTCAGGAGACCGGCCGGCGAAATCGCTACAAATCTGCTCTCGAGGGAGGAGCATAAATGCAACGTTACGTTTCGGGCCTGGTTCGCGGTCTTCTTTTCTCGGCCGGTTTTGCGATCGCCGCTCCGGCCGCCACCCTTACAGGAACAGTGGCCGATCCATCCGGGTTGCCGGTTGCCGGAGCTCAGGTTTCGGTGGTCGATCGCGTCGGCGTGGAGGCACAAACGCCGGTCGGCATCAACGGATGGTTCGAACTGAAGACGCCGCCTGGGCTGGCCGCCGATGCCAAAGTCGTGATCACGGCGGCCGGGTTTCGCACCGTCGAAATCATGGCGGGCGCCATTAACGCGCCGCTGGCGGTGAGAATGCAGTTGGCGCCGGTGGTGGATTCGGTGCGCGTGGCCGGTTCGGCGCTGGACGTGCCCGTGAGCCAGCAGGGCGGCAGCGTCAGCCTGATTCCCCGCGACGAAATCGAAACCAGCGACCAGCCGTTGGCGCTCGATCTGCTGCGCACGCTTCCCGGCATGGTCTTCAGCCAGACCGGCAACACCGGCGCCATCGCCCAATTGTACGCGCGCGGCGGCGATACCGATTACAACCTTGTCGAGATCGATGGCGTACCGGTAAACGCTTTCGGCGGCAGCTTCGATTTCTCGCACATTCCCACCGAAGAGCTGGACCACGTGGAGGTGGCGACCGGCGCCCAATCGTCCGTGTACGGGGAATATGCCAACAGCAGCGTGGTGAACTTCGTGACCCGCGATCCCAACGCCCCGGCGAATGTGGACGTGGTGGCCGAAGGCGGCAGCTACGCTGAGCACCGTTTCGGAATCTCCGGCGGCGGCCAGGTGGCGGGTTTCGGCGTGGCCGCTTCGGCTTCGCGGATGGACGACGCGGGGCCGGTGCCCAACAGCGACTATCATAATGAAGGCGCGCTGCTCAACGTGACGCGCCGGATGGGCCGGCAGACTTTCAACCTCCACGCCGATTTCGATTCCTGGAACGTGGGCGAGCCCGGCCCGTACGGCTCCGATCCGCTCGGCGATTATACCGGCTACGACCTGATCAGCCGCTCCCGCAACAACTTCGGCGATTACCTGGCGCACTACGAAATCGAAGCCGGCGAGCGCCTGCGCGAAGACGTATTCGCCAGCTTCTTTCTCGACAATGCCGGCTACACCAGCCCCTACGGATTTTCGTTCAACAAAGACCTGCGCGGCCAGGGCGAGGAACGCACCATTATCAGCGTCACGCGCCATTACACCATGGCGGTAGGCGCCAGCGAGACTCTGGAGGAAGTCCGCAACACCTATGTGACCGACGAGGCTTCCGATACCTTTCCCGTCCGCCGCAACGACACCGCCGTGTATTGGGAGAACCGCTTCCAGCTTGGCGGCCACTTTTTCTTCGATGCCGGCGTGCGCGGCGAATTCGTCCGCACCGGCGCGATTGCGACCGACGGCTACTCGCGGCCGTTTTTTCCGGCGCAGACCGTGGACGCGGCCGATCCCAAGCTTTCCGCCGCTTACGTGCACGGCGGCGCGCGCCTGCACGCGTCGTTCGGCACCGGCCTTCGGCCGCCCGATGTGTACGACATTGCCTTCACCGACAACCCGGCGCTGAAGCCCGAACGCACCCACAGCTTCGAAGCCGGTATCGAGCAGAAGTTCGCGGGAGACAAGCTGGTTCTGGACGGCACTTACTTTTATAACCGTTACTACGACCTGATCGTGATTCTGGGCGGATCGCTTTCGGTGCTGAGTCACTACGAGTCGGATAACATTGCCAATTCCGAAGCGCAGGGCGCCGAGTTCAGGGCGCAATACCGCCCGGCGCGGTGGCTGTTCGTCACCGGCTCTTATACCCACCTGGCTACCCAGATCCTGGCGTTGAACGGATCGGGTGACCTGGCGCCGGCGCCGTTCGCGGTGGGGCAGGAACTGTTGCGGCGCCCGGCGGATTCCGGTTCCGGCACGGCGTCGTTCCTGCGCGGCAGAGTGTCGGGCCATGTCACCGGTTACTTTCGCGGCTCGGACCTGGACGTGGAGCCTACTTATGGCGCGACCGCGGGACTCTACCGCTGCCCCGGCTTTGTCAATCTGGGAATCAGCTTGAACATCCGGCTGGGTCACGGTCTGACGGCATATGGCAATCTGCGTAACGCGCTCGACCGGCGCTATGAAGACGCGTTCGGCTACCCCGCGCTGAGGCTGAATTTTGTAAGTGGCGTGAGATGGACGATCGCGAAGTAGCTTTCAGCGTAGAACGGGACTTGACCGGCAAGTGGTCGCCCGCCGGGCCCGTTGCGTAGCGCGAACAACACCCGTCCGCCCGTCCCGCCCCCAATGCACCCCAGGGATGTGGCCACATACCTCTCCGCCCCATGCGCGAAGTGTTATCTACGCCTTCCCGTATCCTCGCTTTTTCTTCGCCTCCGCCCCTCAGTTCCATCCCTGCTTCCAGCGGGTGCCTTTTTTTGTAAATCCTTTATTTTCTCCAGCCGGGTACGTTATCCTGGTAATTGCGCCAAATTGTGCTAGTTTTGTTTTTGTTGGCGGGGTACGCGCCGGCTTGGGCCCAAACTGCGCTCAAGCTGGAGAAAAGCGGCGACGCCATGGGGTCTACTTATACGGTGGTGCTCTACGGCACCGACCGGGTGGCCATGGAAGCCGCCGCCGACGCGGCGCTCGACGAGGCACGGCGCCTGGACGATCTGTTGTCGAATTATAAGCCCACCAGCGAATGGAGCCGCGTGAACCAGCGCGCCGCCGGGGGCCCGGTCCGGATTTCCGAAGAGCTGTTCCAGTTGTTCGCGGCCTGCCTCGAATACAGCCGCGAAAGTGAAGGGGCGTTTGATATTTCGGTGGGCCCGTTGATGAAGGTTTGGGGGTTTTACAAAGATACGGGACATCTGCCGCACCGCGCCGAAGTGATGACTGCGCTCGAAAAAACCGGCTACCGGCACGTGCATCTCGATGCGGCCGCTCAGACTGTGTGGTTCGACCGGGCGGGCGTGGAACTCGATCCCGGCGGCATCGGCAAAGGTTATGCCGTGGATCGCATGGTCGAAGTGCTGCGCCGGATGCACGTAGAAACGGCGCTGGTGGCCGGGTCGGGCAGCAGCATTTACGGGCTGGGCGCGCCGCCCGATTCGCCCGGCGGCTGGCCCATCGATATCCGCGATCCGTGGCATCCGAGACAGAAGGCCGCGGATGTGTTTTTGAAGGATATGTCCCTGTCCACCTCCGGCAGTTACGAGAAGTTCTTCCGCGCGGAAGGACGCATCTATGCCCATATCATGGATCCGCGCACGGGATACCCGGCGCAGGGAAGCGTGGCGGTTTCGGTCGTGGCTCCGCGAACCATCGACAGCGAAGCTTGGGCCAAACCCTATTTCGTGAATGGCCGCCAGTGGGCGGCCCAGCATAAGGCAAAGGATTTTCGCGTTTTCTTTTGCCAGGACAGGACGGATCACCCATGCGCGTGGCTCCAATGACAAGCCGCTTCCTCGACGCCTGCCGCCGCCGGCCCACCGATGTCCGGCCGGTATGGTTCATGCGGCAGGCCGGCCGCTATCTCAAGCAGTACCGGCACATCCGCGAGCGGTATAGCATCCTCGAAATGTGTAAACGGCCCGACCTGGCGTCCACCGTCACTCTCCAGCCGGTCGAATTGCTGGACGTCGACGCCGCCATCATCTTCGCCGATCTGCTGCTGCCGGTCGAGCCCATGGGCCTCAAGTTGCGCTATGTCACCGGCGAGGGTCCCGTCATCGATAATCCGGTGCGCACCACCGACGACGTGGATTCCCTCTCCACCGCCAATACCGACGACCTCGGCTACGTCGGCGAATCCATACAGCAGGTAGTCCGCGCCCTGGCCGGCCGCGTTCCCGTCATCGGTTTCGTGGGCGCGCCCTTCACCATGGCCAGTTACATGATCGAAGGCGGCGCCTCCCGCAATTTCGTCCGCACCAAGCGCCTGATGTATAGCGACGAGACCCTCTGGCGCCGTTTGATGGGGAAGATCGTCGACGTGCTGGCCCCCTTCGCCCACCTCCAGGTGGCTTCTGGCGCCCGCGCCATCCAGGTGTTCGATAGCTGGGTGGGCGCGCTCGGCTCGGACGATTACGTACGCTTTGCCGCCCCCTATTCCCGCGCCCTCATCGAACGCATCCGCTCCACGGGCGTGCCGGTCATCCATTTCGGTACCGGCGCCTCCGGCTTTTTCCGCGAGCTGCACGCCGCCGGAGGCGACGTCATGGGCGTCGACTGGCGCATGAATATCGATCAGGCCTGGGTGGATATCAGCTACCGCTCCGCCATTCAGGGCAACCTCGACCCGGTGGCGCTGTTCGCTCCCTTGCACGAGCTGCGCACCAAGGTCCACGAACTGCTCAAGCGCACCGGTACCCGTCCCGGCCACATTTTCAATCTGGGCCACGGCATCCTGCCCGACACCCCTCCCGAACACGTCCGCGCCGTGGTGCAGATGGTGCGCGAGTTCAAACCGTAGGGGAGAGTTGGGGATGCCGCGAGTCAGAGCCGCGACCGTGAGGGAGCGGTTGCCGGAGCCGCTTCCATCGCTCCGGTCAGGCTCTCAGGTGGGACAGACGATCGTTTTTCGTCGTCTGTCACTTGGCCGCTCGAGCGGGGCCGACAGACGACAGAAAACGATCGTCTGTCCCACCGTGGCTCCCCCATGCGCGTAGCCATCATTGGCGGCGGCATCTCCGGGCTCTCCACCGCCTACTACCTGGCCCGCGGCGGCATCGCCTCCACCATCGTCGAATCGCGGCCCCGCCTGGGCGGCGTCATCCAAACCGAACGCGTCGACGGCTGCACTGTCGAAGCCGGCCCCGATAGCTTCCTCTCCGCCAAACCCGCCGCTCTCGATCTCATCGGCGAGCTGGGCCTCGGGAGTGAAGTCATCGGCTCCAACGACCGCCTGCGCCGCACCTACATCCGCCGCCGCGGCCGTCTGGTGCCGCTGCCTGATGGCCTCATGATGATGGTGCCCACCCGCATCCTGCCCATGCTTGCCAGCCCGCTGGTCGGCGCCGGCACCAAGCTGCGCATGGGCCTGGAGCTGTTTCGCGCGCCGAAGCCCAGGGCCGCCGACCAATCCGTGGCCGAATTCATCCGCGAGCACTACGGCCGGGAAGCCGTCGATTATCTGGCCGAACCGCTGCTGTCCGGCGTCTATGGCGGCGATCCCGCCCAGCTCAGCGTGCGCAGCGTTCTAGGCCGATTCGTCGAACTCGCCGAGCGCTACGGCAGCCTGTCCCGCGGGATGCTGGCCGAACGCTCGAAAGCCGCCCGCGCCCATGCCGAGCCCGCCCCTCTTTTCCGCACCCTTAAAGGCGGCCTGCAGCAAATGACCGACGCGGTTGCCGCCGCCATCGCCGGCAAGGCCGTGGTTCGCCACGCGCGCGTCGAAACCGTGGAGCGCACCGCCGCCGGTTTTCGCTTGCGCCTCAGTGGCGATTGGCTCGATGCCGACCGCCTCGTCGTCGCCACCGAAGCACATACCGCCGCCCGTTATTTGGCGCCCGTCGATGGCCGTCTCGCCGAACTGCTCGGCGCCGTCCCGTACAGCTCGTCCATGACCGTGGCCCTCGGGTTCGACGCCGCCGATTTCGCCGGCCCCTTGCCCGATGGATTCGGCTTTCTCGTCCCCCGCGTCGAGCGCCGCCGCCTGGTGGCCTGCACCTGGGTGGGCACCAAGTTCCCTTACCGGGCTCCCGTCAGCAAGCTGGTGGCGCGCTGCTTTCTGGGCGGCTGGCAGGATCCCGCCATCCTCGACCAGAGCGACGAAGCCGTGCTCGCCATCGTCCGCGAGGAACTGCGCGACATCGCCGGCGTCGCCGCCCAGCCCCGTTTTCATCGCATCTTCCGCTGGCCCCGTTCCATGGCTCAGTACACCGTCGGCCACGCCGCCCGCCTGGCCGAAATTGAGTCCCGCGCCTCCGCCATCCCCGGCCTGTACCTGGCCGGCAACGCTTATCAAGGCATCGGCATCCCCGATTGCATCCGTATGGGCAAAGCCGCCGCCGAAGCCATCCGCGCCGCCAGCTAGCGCCGCTGCGAGAGCCCGCCCTTCCCAAGAATAAAGGGACTTTGTCGCGCGTGAAGACGATGTTCGCGTGTATACTCTTTTACACCCGGAGTGGAGGTAGGGGAACTCCGGCCCGATCCCGACACTTGGAGGGGATTACATGTTTCGAAACGTAACCCGCCTGTTTTTCACCGCAGCCGGCTGTCTCGCCCTAGCCGCGGCACAAGATCAACCAGCCTATGTCCGCGATACTTGCGTCAAGGTGGCGCCGGGCAAAGCCGCCGAAGCTGCAGCCTGGCTGCACGACACAATAGCGAAATTGATGCGTGTCCGCATCGATGACGGCCGTGTCGCATGGTGGCTGGCCTTGAGTGCAGTTGTGCCGGTGGGCACGTCGGCCCGGTGCGACTACCACAGCGTGATCGGCTACACCGGCTTTCCGCCGGAAGCTCCCACTGCCGACCAGACCACGGCCGACCTGAAGAAGGCCGGCCTCAATATGACCAGTGCCGAATATAGCGCCAAGCTATCTTCGCTTACGACTCTTGTGAATGTCGATATCTGGCGTGCGCGGGCGGATGCCGGCCCGCCGCTTCAGAACGGGCAGTATGTGCGTCTCAACTACTATCACATCAAGCCGGGCCAGGGGGCGGCATGGCTCAAGCTCGAAACCACCGGTTGGAAGCCGTTTGTGGAGTCGCTGAAGGACTCGGGGCTTGGCTGGCGCCTGAACACGCTCGCCATGCCGGGCGGCGAGTATCTTCACTACGACGCTCTGACAGTGGACACGTTCCCAAGCTGGGCCGCTCTGGGACAGGGCGTCCCCGTGAATACGGCGTGGCCAAAGGTGCATCCGGATTTGCCGTTTGCGGACTATATCAGCCTGACCGCCAACACCGTGGAGCGCTACCGCATAGACGTTCTTCGGGCTGTGGAAGTCGTGGCGCCGAAGTAACGTTATTCTGCCGCCTGAGTGCATCCGGCGGGCGACCTCTCTCGCCCCGCCCTCGAAGCCCTTACTCTGCGCTGCTGCGCGCGCACAACCCATCCCCGGCCCGCACCTGGCCGGCAACGCCTATCAAGGCATCGGCATTCCCGATTGCATCCGCATGGGCAAAGCCGCCGCCGAAACCATAGCCGCCAGCTAACGCCCGCGCTGTTTTGGCCCTGGTTGACCGGGTTCCAGGGATGGGGTAGGGTGAAGGAGGATGGAACTCACCGTCGAAATCCCCGACGATCTCGCCGACCGCATGAGCGCATCCGGCGGCGACCTGTCGCGCCGCGCCCTCGAAGCCCTGGCGCTCGAAGAGTTCAAGGCGGGCCGCATCACCAAGCCCGAGTTGCGGCGGTTGCTCGGTTTTGGAACTCGATACCGGCTGGACGGGTTTCTGAAGTCTCATGACTTGTATGAAGAGTACACCCTGGAAGATTTTGAGCGGGATCGTGACGCTCTCAAGCAATTAGGATTTTAGTCGGTGCGGCTCGTCATCGCCGATACCGGGCCGATCAACTACCTGATACTGATTGGAAACATCGATCTTCTTCCAGTTCTTTTTGAGAAAGTGATCCTCCCATCTGCCGTGCGAGCGGAGCTGACTGACCCCGATGCTCCGCCTTCAGTACGAGGCTGGATTGCCGATCCCCCGGCCTGGCTTGAGGTCCACGAAACGCCACGCTCCCAGTTCGACCAGGTTTCCGTGGAGGGACTCGATGAAGGGGAGACAGCCGCAATCGCCTTGGCCATTTCCCTCGACGCCGATCTATTGCTCATAGACGAACGGAAGGGCGTATCTGTAGCTCGCGGCAAGGGACTCCGTGTGACCGGCACGCTGGGCGTCCTCGATGTTGCCGCCCAGCATGGCCTGGTTAACTTTGCTCGGGCGATTGACCGACTTCGAAGGACAACCTTTAGGACCCCGGAAGCGCTTCTCGATTCGCTGATGAAAAAGCACGTGTCGCCACGTGACAACGGCTAAACTCGTTGCGGGCAACCTTGGCGCTGGCCTTCCTTTCGGGGTATCGTGTCCCCCGTTCCACCAGTTCCACTCCTGCGCGATCCGTCCCGCGCGGCGGCGCCTCCGAATTGCCCCATCACTACGATGCCGGAAGGATCCAGTCGATCAGCGGCGCTGTCATCAGGGTGGTGGCAAGGGCCATGATCACCATCATGGAGAACAGCGTCGGCGAGAGAATGTGCAAGTCGAGTCCCACATTGAGGATGACAAGCTCTACCAGTCCCCTGGTATTCACCAGAACTCCGACCGCCAGCGACTCGCGCCACCTCATCCCGCTGGCGTGAACGATCAGCCCGCTTACCAGGAGCTTGCTACCCACGGCAACCAACACGATGAGGCCGCAGAGCAACCAGAGTCCGACGCTGTTGAGCAGCCCGATGCTGGTGCGGAGGCCGGTATAGGCGAAGAAGAGCGGCAGCAGCAGGACCACGGTTACCGATTCGAGCTTGTCCCGTAGTCCCTCTTCCAGCTTGCCGCCTTTGGGCATCACGATTCCAGCCAGAAAGGCGCCAAACAAGGCGTGCACGGCCAGTGCTTCGGTAGCCCAAACGGAGAGTAGGAGAAAGATCATGGCCGCCCCAAAACGGCCGAGACCCGGCGCCGCGTCCGCCGGAAGCAAACGGCGTAATGCCGGGCGAACCAGCAGAACCATCGCGAGAATGTACCCGATGAGCGCGGCGAAGCGCCAGGGCAGCGGATTTTGATTCGCCTCCGGACGCGCGATCACGGTGATGACGGCGAGCAGGCACCACGCCGTGAGGTCGTCAACCGCCGCACAGGAGATGGCAAACACTCCCACCCGCGTGCGCATCAGTTTGCGATCGGCCAGGATGCGCGCCAGAACGGGGAACGCGGTAATACCCATGGCCGCGCCCAGAAACAGCACGAACGGCAGCCTGGGAGCGCCGCCGCCCAGATGTGGATAGAGTCCCCACGCCAGAGCTCCACCCAGCAGGAAAGGCGCCAGGATGCTCGCCTGGCTGGCTGCCACTACCGATTTCGCGGACCCCCGCAGGGAGCCCGGCCGAACCTCGAGGCCGACCAGGAACATGAACAGGACCAGGCCCAACTGGCTGAGTGCATACAGCGGCCCGATGCCGCCCGCGGGGAACAGGCCGTTCATCATGGTGGGGAAGAATCTGCCCAGTAAAGATGGACCCAGCAGGATACCGGCGGCCATCTCGCCGATCACTTCGGGCTGGCCGATCGACCGGAACGCGGCGGCCATCAGCCGCGCGGCCGTCAGGATCACGGCCATCTGCAAAAACAGGAGCTTCAGTTCAGGCATCGCCCCGCTCCAGGTTGCGATGCGCTTCCAGGCGCTTCCGCCTCCCCTGTTCCTTATGTTTCAATCCAGCATCCCAATAAGGAAACGGAGCGCGACAAAGATGGAATTGATTTTTCACACCGAACATGCGGCATGGCTTGGACCTTCGCTTCACAGAACCGCCGCGCCGCGTCCAGGCGGTCGAACACGATGCACGTGGCGTCGGCCGGCGTTGAATACGGCTGGCCATCCGGCGCCAGCGAAGCGGAAATCGTCTGGTGCTTCAGAAAGACGGCGCAATCGGTGGGACGAATCAGGTCGCTCCAATCGCACGGGTCGCGCCGCGGGTCAAACAGCCGGATCTCGGTGCCGCCGTCCACATCCTAATGGTAATGCGGAGGTACGGGCGCTCCGCCTGTCGCGATGGCCCGCGGTTGATGGCCGCGTAACCTCGGGACGAGTAGCTGTTGCCGAAGCCGGCTGGGCGGTTACCTTGCCGGACGCATACTTTCACGTAGCAGGTGGGCGCGAGAACCCTTGTCGCGCTGCCGCAGGCTTCACCCGGTGGCGATTAGCCGGTTGTAGACGGCGTGCGGCCCCACCCAGAACCACACGACATTGTTTTCGCGCTCTACCGCAAGTGCGCGGTAATGCAGCCCGATCCGAACTGACCAGAAACGCCCAGACTTCTTAAGGTGTAGGGACGGGTGACGTGGATCCCGCCGCAACAGCCGGTAGGACTCGTCGGCCAGGCGACGTACGTCTTCAGGAAGCTCGTGATAACATTGCCAGAATCGAGGATTGGCGCGGTGCTTCACCGCTCCATGCATCGGCCCGCGCGCAGATCCTCGAGAGCTTCGTCCGCCAGCGCATCCAGGCGTCCCGCCCTGACGTCCGCTTCAATCCGGCGGTCCCACGCTTCAGCGTCGAATTCGGCAAACCACGCCCGGAACATGGCAAGTTCGGCCTCCGAAAGCAACCGTACAGCCTGCTCTATTTCGTTCACACTACCCATCGTTTCCAAGCTTACTCTCCGCGATTGCGTGCCCGCAACCCCACACCGGCAAGTGTGTGCGCCTTCCGAAAGCGGTTGATTCGGAAGAACTTCGGCACTCGGTATAAACCGCTAAAATCCGATCCTGGTGACGGGCCGACAAAGCCTTATTTCAAGTATTTCACGAACAATACAGCGTTACGCTTCTCGTTATAGACCAATTCATCCACCATATTGCGAGCCATCAGGATGCCGAAGCCGCCGGGGCGGTTGCCTTGCCGGACGCGCACCTCCACGTGGCGGGTGGGCGAATCTTCCGGGTTGGCAATGGCGGCGTGGGGCAGGTGTTCGAGCGAGAAACCCTTGCCGGGGTCCTCGATCTCGACCACCACCGAGCGGGCTGTGCGGATCAGCGAGGCGCGCACTCGCTTGCGGGGGTCCGAACCGGCGCCGTGCTCGATGCCGTTGATCAGCAATTCGCGGAAGGCGCTGGCGATGTCCTCGCGCGGGCCGCCGGGCGCATCGGCAGTCATTTCCCGCACCAGTTGGGTGGCTCGCTCAGCGGCTTCGAGCTTGGAGCGGACGTCCAGCGTACACCAATCCGGCCGGGCGGAGACAACCCGCAAGTCGTCGCGCCAGGCAGAAGCATCGAGCGCCTGCTGCACCATATCCGCTAGCTGGCTGGCTGGAAGAGGTTTGTGAAAGTAACAATATGCCCGATCCCGGATGGCGGCCAGGGCGTGCGCCGGGTTGGCTTCGCCGGTCAGAATCACGCGCGCTTCCGGACGAAGCGACCGAACCCGCCGCAGCAGTGCCCGGCCATCCCCACCGCCGCCCGACTCCGGTCCGGCCACGACCACTTCGTAAGGCAGCCGGCGCAACAAATCCAGGGCCTGATCCGAATCGTAGGCGTCTTCAATGGCGCGGTCTTCGCGGCGCAAAAGTCCTTCCAGAGCCTGGTGAACCGCGGGATCGGCATCCAAGACCAACAGAAGGCGTGGCGGCAAATTTCCCCTCACCCTTACTCTAGCAGCCCATAGCGAAAGTCGCGCCGCGCGGCCGCTCCCTTGCGGTCGCGGCTCGGAAATGCGCGACTACCGAGCCGCGACCGCAAGGGAGTGGTTGCCGGGCGTGTGCTCGTAGTTCCGAGATGGAGTGCTAAGCCTTTGCGGAACAGGCCTTTAGCCCGCGGCGACATTCCCGGCAGCTCCGCCTGGGGCGAGGCCGCGCGTAACCTTTGGGCGACGCCGCGCATCTCATGTGACGATGCGTCACACTGAGCCTGCCCGTAGTGTCGGCCTGGCCGGCGGATTCCCCCGCGCAAGGCTGCTGTCGCTCGCGCTTCTCGCGGCTGGCCTCGCCGCCGCGCAGGTTTACCCTCCCTATGGCTACCCCGGCGGGTATCCGGGCGGTTACCCCGGCGGCTACCCGGGCGGCACTGGAATTCCCATGCCACGCGGCAAGAAACAGCCGGATTCCACCAAAGGCCAGCCCATGCCCAACTTCCGCGGCAAGCTGAAACAGCAGATGGATGCCAAGTCGATTGTGCTGTCGCTCGACGACGACCGCGTGGTTGTTTTCCGGCGCACCGATAAGACCAAGTTTTTCAAGGCGGGCGACGAAATCAAGAATCCCCAGTTCCAGGTTGGCGACCAGCTTTCCGTGGAAGGACCCGAGGAGATGGACGGTAGCATGACGGCGGCCAACGTCTATTGGGAGAAGGCCGGGGCGGGATCCACCAGTACCTCTACCGGTGCCGGTAAGAAAGACGATAGCGGCGCCGTCGACACCTGGAAAGACGCTCCCAAGCAGGATACCGCTACTACCATAGCTCCGCCGCCAGCCAAGCCGGATGCCGACGATCCGGGTCCGCCGACTTTGCAGCGCGGCAAGGTAGCCGATGCCAACCGGGAGCACGCCTCCGGCGTTCAGCCGGCGCCGAATGCCCAACCCCCAGCCGGGGCACCGCCGGTGGAGACCGCCGCTAACACCATTCCCCCCGCGCCGCCGCAATCGACCGGTTCGCTTGCTTCCACCGACGACGAGCTTTCCGTTTCTCGTCCCAACGGCGACGATCTGATCCGCAAGGCCACCGATGCGGCATTCGATTTTACCCAAAACCTGCCCAATTACGTTTGCCTGGAATTGATCAACCGCTACCAAAGCGACAGCAAGCCGGTCAACTGGCAGGCCATCGACCGCGTCCAGACCAACGTGGTGTACGAAAACGGCAAGGAAGACTACCGCAACCTGACGATCAACGGACGCGCGGTGAATAAGACCATGGAGCAAATGGACGGAGCCTGGTCGACCGGCGAGTTCGGTACCATGCTGGTCAACCTGTTTTCCCCCGCTACTGCCGCCGATTTCCGCTATAGCCATGTGTCGCGCGCCGGCGGCATCGGTTCCAAGGTGTACGATTTCACCGTCGACCACCAGCATTCCCACTGGGACGTGAAAATGGGGTCGCAGGAATACTCGCCCGCATTTCGCGGCTCGGTGTGGATCGATCCTCAAACGGCGCGGGTGATGCGGATCGAAATGGAAGCCTTCGGTTTCCCCGGGAGTTTCCCCACCGACCACGTGGAATCGGCCACCGACTACGAATATGTCCGCCTGGGCGACGCGCAGCAGTACCTGCTGCCGGTGCATTCGGAAACCCTGAGCTGCGAGCGCGGCACCCCGCTGTGCAGCCGCAACGTGATCGACTTCCGCAATTACCACAAATACACCGGCGAATCGACCGTCACTTTCGGCGATCCGAAGAACCCGAAGTAGTTGGCGGCGGCGTCAGTCCTGATCCGCGTACCAGCGCCAGTAGCGCCGCCATGCTTCGACCGGATCGCCGGCAATGGGGCATGCCATGGTCAAACCTCCTCACCCATGCGGATCTCGCAGAGCGGATATCTCGGTTTAGGCGCCGGCACAGGTACGATTCGTTCGTCTAACATGAGTTGTCTCCCAATTGCAAGGTACGATGCCGACAGACCGCAACTGAGCGGGAGAGTTTGTAAGTGATTGCAATAATTGAGCGAAATATATTTGAAAATCTGTGACCCATTCCGGCGCGCTGGCGCGCGCCTACCAGGATGGATGAAAAAGCGCTGGGTGTTCCTGGCGGAACTCATTGATATGGCGTGGCTTACAGGCTGATATTCGTAGGACCCACTACACGGCCCCCGCGGGGCCATCACCGGGACGGATGAAAAGCGCTCCGCGCCGGGCGATTTGTTTGCTCCGCAAGGGGCGCTAGCTGACTAAGTACACAACTTCATAAGTTCGCCAACGTATTTCCGGGTAACCGCTCCCTGACGGTCGCGGCTCGGAAACGCGTTAAACCGAAGCCGCGACCGTCAGGGAGCGGTTGCTTAATATGTGGCCGTAATTCCGAAATGGAGTACAAAGTCACTGAGCAGAATGGGGATTTCGGGCAGTATCTTTCGTAGGACCCAGTTACACGGATCCTACAGGGCCGTTACCGTTCCGGCTCGGCTGCCGCGCTGCGATACGGGGGGCGGGGCTTCTTAGGAGCGCCCACATAGGCGTAGGGATCTTCGGGAGGCTCCGGCTGCTGGCGCTTGAAAAAACGCCGAATCCCGTCTTTGATTTGCCGCGCGGTCATGTCGAAATCATACTCCTTCGGCCGGCCGGACGAAAGGCCGTGCACAAGAATGCACAACACCGGCTCAATGGAAATTGTGCGCTTCGGCCGCCGCCCCGGCGCCCAAGGCCGCTACCCGTCCCACTTTGATCGAAATCGCGCCGTCCTGGTTTTGCAGAATGCCGTCGAGAAGCAGGAAGCGCTCCCCGAGCACGGTGAGCTTATAGCGGTCGAAAACCGCCGGTTCGAGGATGGCGTTGGCGATTCCGGTTTCGTCTTCCAGGCTGAGAAAGACGAAGCCCTTGGCGGTGCCGGGCCGCTGGCGCACGATGATGGCGCCGGCCACGCGCACCACCCGGCCGTTGGGAATTTGCGCCAGGTCGGCGGCGCGGGCAACCCCGATTTGGTCCATGGCGGCGCGGCGGTGCGCCATGGGATGGCGGCCGATATTTACCCCAGTGCCGCGGTAATCGGCCCACAATCGCTCCTCCGTGCTCATGGCGGCGAGCGGCGATGGCGCGCATTCTTCCAGTTGCTCCAGCAAGGGGCCAACCGGCAGCACGGCCCGCTGGGTCTGCCAGAGAGCATCGCGGCGATGCTCGCGGCCGAGCGAGTTGAGCGCGCCGATTTCCGCCAGCCGGTTGATTTCGTCCCTGCGCAACTCGCGAACCCGCAAGGCCAGGTCGTCGACGCTCGAAAACGGGCGCTCTCGCAGAATGGCGCGGGCCGATTCCTCGCGCAGTCCGCGCGCGTAGCGCAAGCCCAGCCGCAGGGTATGGCGGTCCACCGCGTTGCAATCCCAGTCCGAAGCCGACACGTCCACCGGCAGCACCCGCAGGCCGTGGCGCTGCGCGTCCTTGATCAGAATGGCCGGCGAGTAGAACCCCATGGGCTGGTTGTTGAGCAGGGCGCAGGTGAAGGCGGCCAGATGGTGGCATTTCAGATAGGCGCTGGCATAAGCCAGCAGGGCGAAGCTGGCGGCGTGCGATTCGGGAAAGCCGTAGAGCGCAAACGCGGTGATGGAGCGTACGATGGCTTCCTGCGTATCGCCTGTAATTCCCTGGCGATTCATCCCTTCGCGCAGCTTGATTTCGATCTCGCCCATGCGCTTTTCCGAGCGTTTGAACCCCATGGCGCGGCGCAATTCCTCTGCCTGGCCGCCGGTAAAACCGGCCGCGATCATCGCCATCCGCAGCAATTGCTCCTGAAATAGCGGCACGCCCAGGGTGCGGCGCAGCACCGGCTCCAGCGAGGGATGGAGGCAATCCGGCGGCTCCCTTCCCTGGCGGCGATTCAAATAAGGATGCACCATTTTGCCCACAATCGGGCCGGGGCGGATGATCGCCACCTGCACCACCAGGTCGTAAAAGCAGAGGGGTTTCATGCGCGGCAGCGAGGACATCTGGGCCCGGCTTTCCACCTGAAACATGCCGATGGTATCGGCCTTCTGCAGGGCTTCGAAAACCGCCGGGTCGTCCTGCGGCAGGTGGGCCAGGTCGACCGCCTCGCCATAGATCGCCGGGATGCGCTGCAAGGTTTCTTCGATGACGGCCATCATGCCCAGGCCGAGCAGGTCGACTTTGATAATCCCCATATCGGCGCAATCTTCCTTGTCCCACTGCACGACGACGCGGCCGGGCATGGTGGCCGGCTCTAGCGGCACCACCGAATCGAGCGCATCCTGGCAGATCACCATGCCGCCGGAATGCTGGCCGAGATGGCGCGGCAGATCCTGCGCCATTTCATACAGCTCGAAAAATTTGCGCACGCGCGGATGGGTCAGGTCGAGGCCCGCGTCGCGAAAGCGCAGTTCGGTGGTATCTTTGGGGTCCTTCCATTCCCACACGTGCGCCAGCGAGGAGAGCCGGTCAAGCGAAGTCACATCGAACCCCAGCGCTTTGCCCACTTCGCGCGCCGCCGAGCGGCCGCGATAGGTGATGACGTTGGCCGTCATGGCGGCGCCCAATTGCCCGAAGCGCTGGTAGACGTACTGGATGGCGCGCTCGCGCTGGGCGCCGCTGGGCAGGTCGATATCGATGTCCGGCCATTCGCCGCGTTCCTCGGAAAGGAAGCGCTCGAACAGCAGGTCCATGCCGACCGGATCGACGGCGGTGATTTCCAGAGCGTAGCAGACGGCGCTATTGGCGGCCGAGCCGCGGCCCTGTGCCAGAATACGATTTTCCCGGCAGAAGCGCACGATGTCCCACACGATCAGGAAATAGCCTTCAAGGCCGAGTTTTTCGATGAGCGCCAGTTCACGCTCGATCTGGGCGCGTGCGCGCGCATGGTACGGGCGGTAACGGCGGCGCGCGCCTTCGTCCGTCAGGCGGCGCAAGTAACTCGCCATGCTTTCGTTTTCGGGAACCGGGTAGCGCGGGAAGCGATAGCCCAGATCGTTCAAGGTGAATTCCAGGCGCGAGGATATTTCCTGTGTGTTGGCGATCGCTTCCGGAAGGTCGGCGAATAAGCGCTCCATTTCCGCCGGCGTTTTGACGTGCCGCTCGGAATTGGCTTCCAGTCTTCGGCCGGCCGTGGCTAGAGTGACTTTCTGGCGAACGCAGGTGAAGACGTCCAGCAACCGGCGGCGGTCGGGCGCGGCGTAAGCGGGGGCGTTGGTGGCCACCAGCGGCATGCCCAGGCCGCGCGCCGTTGCCGCGATGCGTTGGTTCAAAGCTTCCTGGCCGCGATGGTAGTGGCGTTCCAGCCGCGCGTAGACATTGTGCCTGCCGAAAATCTCAACCAGAAGATGGGAAGGATGGCGAGTGAGGCAGACGAGGCCGCGCGCGAACTCGGCCAGCTCTTCCGGCGTGGCTGCGCCTTCGCCTTTCGGAGCGCGCAGTTTCATGCGCGTAATGAGCCGGCAGAGGTTGCGGTAGCCTTCGCGAGTGGCCGCCAGCAGTACGTAGCAGGCGCCGTCGGTGCAGGTGATTTCCGAGCCGATGTGGGCGCGCACCCCGGCTTTTTTTGCCGCCATGTGAAAGCGCGGCGCGCCATAGACGCCGTTGCGGTCCGCCAGCCCCATTGCCGGCATGCCGTAGCTGGCGCAGGCGGCGATCAGGTCTTCCGGAAGAGAAGCACCCTCGAGGAAGCTGAAAGCGGAGCGGGCGTAGAGTTCGGTGTACATGGAGCGGTCAGCATTCAGCAATCAGCCGTCAGCTAGCTGAAAGCTGAGCGCTGATTGCTGATAGCTCCCTCAGTCATAACTCCCCTCCACGAACCAGCCGGCCGGATCGCAATAGAGCCGATAGAGGCCGCCGTCGGAAAGGGCGATGTCCCATTCGTCGCGCGACCAGGGGTCGGGAGTCCACCAATCGCCCGAGCTTCGCCAGGGGCCGGCCAGATCGACCACTTTGCCGCGGACGCCTTCGGCCGCGATCGCTCCGGGCTGGCTCCGCACCAGCGTCACGCGCGCGGCGCGGGCGGGGCGGAAGCGGCGCAGAACCAGTGTGGGACTGCCAACCGCGGGGTTCGCCACCCAAGCGCGGCCCCATCCGCTGCGGTTGGAAAAGGCGTCCGGCCGATGGGTATCGAGCACTTGCGGCGTGCCCACGTTTTGGTCGCCAACGATGGCCCGCACCCGCGCCAGGGTGATTTCAAATTTTACCGGCTCCGGCGCGGCCGGCAGGAACAGCCCGCTCTGCGCGGCCTGCGGCTTTGCCGGGTGCAGTCCGAGCCACACCGAGACCACCGGCGCGGCCGGAGGATGAGCCGCCAGGTCGAGCTGCCAAAGCTTCAGGAACGCTTTGGTATCGAGCGACGGCACGGGCAGACGCAAAACGCGCTCGTGGATGGCGCCGGGTTCCAACTTCAACCGCAGGCGCAATTCGTCGGTCGCCAGCGCGCGCGTGGCCAAACGCGTGGCCAACCCATTGAGCAGCCGCGCCAGCAGGAACGCCAGCGGCTCCAGCAGATCCACCGCGTACTCCGGTTCGAACTCTTCTTCGAAGCGTTCCGGATCGGCGATGGGGTTGAGCTTGCGATCGGCTTCGCCGCGCGCCAGTTCGCGCAGGCGGAGGCCCTCCGGCCCCAGGCGCTCGGCGATGCCCAGCGGCGGCAGCGCGGCCAGATCCTGAAAACGGCGGATGCCCCAGCGGTCGAGCGTCTGGGCCAGTTCGGGGGAAGGCGCCAGTTGCGCCAGCGGCAGCGGCCCCAGAAACTTAGCCTCGTCGCCATAGGGAACGATGCTGAGTCCCGCGAAACCGCGCGCGGCGCAGATGGCGGCATCGGGGTTGGAAGCCAGCGCCAGGTGGAGCAAATTGTGGGGCGGACCCCCTGGTCCGCGCGGGTCCCCCTGGACCCGCTCTTTTGCCGAACAATCCAGAGCTTGCCACTCCCGACAAGCCGGCCAGGGGGCCGGCCGCGGACCAGGGGGTCCGCCCCACAGACGTTCCCCGGCGCGCCGCAAAATGGCGGCGGCGATCTCCTGCGGCAGGCCGAAGAGGCGATCGAGGCCGGAAATATCGAATGTCACCGTGTCGGCCGCGGTCAGCTCCACGATGGGCGAAAATTCGGCCGCCAGCGCCTTCAGATTACCCGGGCCGTGAAGACAGGCGAACATAGTTTGCTCCGTGAAGTGGAAGCGCGCACGCGCACGCCGCGCAACAGGCGGCCGGGCGGCGAGCCCGACCATGCCGTCCGCTCGCGCGCGCACTCCAGTTGCAGCGTGGCGCAGGGTTTGGCGTTCGATTGCCGTGAGATGGCGACCAGCACGGTGGGGGTGTGCTCCACCGCGCGGCGCAGGCGAAACCAGGAAGTCAGCGAGATGCGGCGGGCGCTGGCCGCGGCGGTATCGCCCAGATCGAGCGCCACCACGCCGAAACCGCCGCTCTGAATCAACAGATCTGCCGCCCGCAGCGCGTGCTCGGCGTTGTGGCCGCAGCGCACCCAGAGCAGCCGCGCCAGGCAAACTCCGGCGCTTTCAGCCGAGGCGGGATCGAAGGCGTCTTCCGCGTCCACCAGGGCGCAGAATTCCTGCCGCGCCGTGGCCTGAGCCAGAATTGCGGTCATTAAAGTAGCCCGGCCGGACGAGCCGGCGCCGAAAATTTCGGTCAGACAACCGCGCGGCAATCCCCCGGAATCGGCATCGATTTCGGCAATCCCGAAGGGCACGGTTTCCGGAGCCGGCCGGCATCGCCAATCCAGTTGGCCGCCAAGTACAGATGCGAATTGGGGTAGGAGAGCAACCGCTGACATTCGCTTTTTATTCGCCTGTACTCTATTTTTACAGCGCGGGTGGGGCGAATGTCAAGGGAGATTGCGCGCGACGCCGTCAGGCCTTTCCGTGTCTGACCCGGAACCAGGTTCCGTCCTGCACATTCGCGGCTACACTTCCCGAGGCCACCCACCCAAGAATAAGTTTCTCTATGTCCTTGGCGCCGATACTACTGCTCGAAGCAGGAGACGCGCTCGCTGCCAGATGGCTTCTAGACAAAGTGTTGCGCTAGCGGCGTCCTATAAGTTTATAGTGGACCTTGGTAAACCCCTTACCTATTTACCAGCTTGACCAGGTTCCGGCCGCAAATGATGCTGGCCTGGTGTTTATCGCCGCCGGGGCCGGGCCAGTGAGTTTCCAGGCTGATCCAGCCGCGGTAGCCGTCGCGCTCCAGCGCCGCGATTTGGCCGGGCCAATCCACGCTGCCTTTGCCCAGTTCCAGCCATTCGGCTTTGTGATCGTGGACGCGGCAATCCTTGGCGTGAACGTGGACAATGCGTCCGGCCGGAATTTTCGCGTAGCCTTCGGGGAAGGGGTTCTCTCCCGACACCAGGGCATTGGCGGGATCCCAGACCACTTTCAAGGCGGGATGGTCCAACGCCGCCAGCACGCGCGCGGTCTCTTCGCCGGTCGCGATATTGCAGGCGTGCTCGTTTTCAATGCCGATGGTCACGCCCTGGGCCGCCGCCTGTTCCGCCAGCCCGCCCAACGCGTCCACAATCCGCGAGAAGCATTCGGCGGGACGCACTGTGCGCCAGTAAGTGAAGACCCGGATGATGCGGGCTCCGGCGATGGCGGCAATTTCGAACGTGCGGGCCGCCAGGCGCGGCTGGTCGGCGAAAGTGTGGCGCGCGGCGAAGACGTCCTGCTGGAAACGGGCATCCACCGCGGGCGCATCCGGCAGCACGCATTTGAGCAGCGGCGAAGCGATGGAAACCACTTCCAGACCGTAACTTCTCGCCAGGGCTACGGCTTGATCCACTTCCTTGTCGGTGAGATCGACGATGTTCTTGCCGGATAACATGCGGAATTCCGCGCCGGCCATGCCGATGGCGGACATGGAGCGGGCGGCGCGATCGAGGTCGGGCGAAAATTCGTCGGTGATGGCGGCAATCGGAAATCGAACTGGCATGGAAAACCTATTGTAGTCCGGTATGCGGTAGGTCACCTGACGTGCTGTTTCGGGGGAGAGAAAATTGCAACTTTCGGAAAATAGGTGCGATAGCGGGCCGCGTCGCGCGTGAGCAGGGCCAGGCGTGCGATGGCGGCGTGCGCCCCGATATAGAAGTCCGGCAGCGGCGAGTTTCGTGAACCGCCGCGCCGCCGGTACACCAGAAAACACTTGCCGGCCAGAAATCCCGCTTCCCAGGGCAAAGGCTCGCGCCGATACACAGTTGAGGGCAGAGCCGCGTCGAGCGCTTCGATGGTTCGGTAGCCGATCGATACCTCCGCGTACACGATCGGATTGACGATGAGCGTCGTCCGCTCGGCGCACTCCGCAAGAGCCCTGCCGGACCAGCCGCTCCAATGCGGATCGTTGGTGGCAACGTCCAGGAGCACGTTGCTGTCCACCAGCACCCCGTGGCAACCCTCCAGCCGGGCGGGCAAATCCGCAACCGCGGGCGTCATTTGCGGCGCTTTCGTGGCTGCGTTTCGGCCCGCGTCATGGCCATGATCTCGTCGGTCGTCATGCGAACGTCGGCGCTGCCGCGGAGAGTCTCGACGATCCTCCGGCCGCGGCTGTCATCGCCGGCCTTGCGTATGCGAGCGTGGTCTTTGCCCAACTCGAACTCGACTTTTGTATGCGGCAAAAGGCCCAGGCGAATACGGATTTCTTGTGGAATCGTGACCTGCCCTTTGCTGGTGATCTGCATGGTAATACTCCTACTGGTAAGAGTAACGCCGCGGATGAGAGGGGCGCAACATCGCGGCCGAAGGCGCCGAAGGCGCTTAATGTTGTGGGGCGGGCAATCCTGCCTGCAGCCGCCTTTCAGGCGGCTCTTTCGACCGCCGAAGATGAAAAGTATGCAACTTGGGCCGGCGCGACGGGGCTCACTTCCCCAGAAGGTGTAAACTTCAGTTTGCGAGGCGCCGTTGGCGCGAGAAATGAGCGGGTCGATGCCAGAAGAATGGAGATTGCTGCTGCGATTTGTGCTTGCCCAGCGGCTGGAAATCAATGCGATCGAGAGCGCTCTGAAGAATTCCAAAATTCTGACGGACGCGCAGATCAAAGAGATTCGCAAGCAAGCATTGCAGACCGCCAAAGCGTGGTCTTCCGAGGAGGGGGACGACGTGTTGAAGCTGATTGGAATTCACTCCTCGCCGGATGCCGTCATGCTGGTGCCGGCGGGGGAAGACAAGGAACCGTTATGAGCAAACACTGGCTGAATGCGCGCTGACGCCGGCGCGCAAACGGAAACTCACCGCGCTTGCGGGGCGGCCGGATTCGGAGATCGATTTTTCCGACATTCCGCCTCTTACCGAGAGCTTCTGGAACAACGCCGCCGTCCGCAATCCCTTCTACCGGAAAAGCGCGTGAATTGCCACGGTGTCGCTTTTCATCTACCCGTTGACGTACTCTGAAAGCAGGAGATTGAGCAATGGCGACTCTGGACTGGTCACAGTGCCCCGATGTGGAAAGCGTTCCTGGAAGGGTTAGCGGCGCGTGGGTTTTGAAGGGTACGCGGATGCCGGTAGCTGCCATCTTCGACAATCTGGCGGCCGGGGCCAATATCGACGACATCATGGAATGGTTCGACGGACTGGACCGCGAACAGGTCGAGGCGGTTATCGAGTTCGCTGTCCGCAGTCTGGATAAAGCGCCGGCTTACGCGCCGTAGATGCGGATTATTTTCGATCAGGCAACGCCGGTACCGATCCGTCCGTATCTCGACGGCCATACGGTGCGTACAGCAGCACAGCAAGGTTGGGACAAACTGAGGAATGGCGATTTGCTGACCGCCGCGGAAGAGGCGGGGTTCGACATTTTGCTCACAACCGACAAGAATATGCGCTATCAACAAAATCTTGCGGGCCGTAAAATCGCGATTGTTGTTCTCGGCCAGCAGCAATGGCCGAAACTCCGGCCTCACGTTCAACGCGTCGTTGAAGCTGTCAATGCGGCCACGCCAGGCAGCTATGCCGAAGTGGACATCCCTTACGAGTGAGTCATGGAACCTCAGAAAGCTATTGGTTTTCGAACGCTCTGAGCAGCTTGCACTAACTCAAGCATTTGCTGCTCGAAGTGGCGAATCAGGTTCTCATTATCTTTCTGGTGACTATGTACACTCTTCAGCAACTCGACTTCGACGGCGAGATGGTTAACCTCATCCAGGGCGAGATGGTCTCCGGCGTGCCCGCCGTCATAGAGGACTTTTGTCAGCAGGACTGGGAAGCGTTCGGGCGTATCTGCCAGGAGTTCGCGTAAGAAGCCAATCAGCGCGAAGTTCCCCGGCCGGTGCGAAACCAGCTCGCCCATCGGCCCATGGTCGCAGGCGTTGGCGAGCCAATCGTAGAAGCTGTGCTGATCCGCCTGAGGCGCGTCCCATTTCAGTGACAATTGGCCGGATGGTTCTATGTACACGAGCTTGGGTTGAGGCGGCGGCTTGCGCATTCGGCCCCTCTCGAAGCAATCGCAATATACGGTTGCATCCAATCCCATACGGAGGTCCGCTCCCGCTACCAATGTTCACACAGAAACGTCCTGGTGTCGTGAAGCTCGGCGCAAAAAGATACCGGTGACAAAATCGCTAGGCGCAAACAAACGGTGGTGACGCGATCTGTGTGAAAATTGCCCTTTATGGCTCATATTGCTTCCTCGGTGGAACGGGTTCCGCATTCGCGCATTCGGGAACTGGCGGAGATCGCCATGCGGATGGATGGAGTGCTGCGGCTGTACTTCGGCGAATCGAACCAACCCACGCCGGAGTACATCAAGCAGGCGGCTTGGCGCGCCATGGAGGAGGGGTACACGTTTTACACCGAAAACGCGGGGTTGCCTTCGCTGCGGCGCGCGATTGCCACTCATCACCGGTTGCGGCAGAACGTGGAGCTCGATCCGGAAACCGAGATCGTGGTGACGGCATCGGGAGTGCAGGCGCTGCACATGGGCATTCGCACGGTGCTCGACCCGGGCGACGAGGCGCTGGTGCTGACGCCGGCGTGGCCCAACGGAGCTTCCATTGTGGCCATGGCAAACGCGCGCGCGGTGGAGGTGCCGCAGCCGCTCAATGGCCGTTATTCCATCGATTTCCCGGCGCTTGAAGCCGCCGTCAACCCGCGCACGCGGCTGTTGGTATACATTTCGCCTTCGAATCCGCTGGGCTGGGTGGCTACCGAAGAGGAACAGCGGCAACTGCTCGATTTCGCGCGCCGCCACGATCTGTGGCTGCTGGCCGATGAAGTGTACGACCGGCTCTACTGGAAGGGAGCCGAAGCGCTCCAGCCCGCTCCGTCGATTCTGCGTCTGGCCACGCGCCAGGACGCGGTGATGGTGGTGCAATCCTTTTCGAAGAGTTACTGCATGACCGGTTGGCGGCTGGGGTACCTGGTGAGCCGGCGCGACGCGATCTCGAAGGCCACCCAGTTGAACGAATTCGTGGTTTCGCACGCCCCCAGCTTCACCCAAAAGGCGGGCGAAACCGCCCTGGCGGAAGGGGAAGCGCCGCTGCGGGAAATGCTCGCGCGGCTGCGTCAAAATCGCGATCTCTGTCTGGAGGCGCTGGGCGCGGTGCCCGGCGTCACCGTGCCGGCGCCAGAAGGGGCTTTCTACGTGTTCCCGCGCATCGATGGAGCGTCCGATTCGTTCGCGCTGGCCAAACGGCTGTTGCTCGAAACCCGCGTGGGCGTGGCGCCGGGCGTGGCGTTCGGCGCGGGCGGGGAAGGCTCGCTGCGCATCTGCTACGCCGCCAGCCTGGAAGTCCTGGAGCCGGCCCTGGAGCGGATTCAAAAGTTCTTGCGCGCCGGGGCGTAGTTCGTTCATGATAAACAGGATCTAGATCGGTGAAAGGAACGGGCATGTTTAAAGGCTTCAAAGACTTCCTGATGCGCGGCAACGTGGTGGACCTGGCGGTCGCCGTGATCATCGGCGGCGCATTCGGCAAAGTGGTGACGGCGCTCACCACGGATTTTCTGACGCCCTTAATCGGGATATTCGGCGGTACGCCGGATTTCAAGGGCGTTGTCTTTACCCTGAATGGCAGCAAGTTCTTGGCCGGCGATTTTGTGGACGCGGTGATCGCTTTTATCATGGTGGCGGCAACCATTTACTTCTTCATCGTGGCGCCCATGAACGCCCTCGCGGCGCGGCGCAAGCGCGGTGAAGTGCCGCCGGATCCGACGACCAAGAAATGCCCCGAGTGCTTGAGCGAGATCCCCCTGGCGGCGCGCCGCTGCGCTTTCTGCACCAGCACGGTGAGCTAGCCGATGAGAACCGGCGGGCGGTGGTTGGCGGTTCTGATTCCAGGGCTCGTCCTATACTTCATTCCGGTGCTGGGCCTGAACCCGGTGCAGGCTCATTTACTGGCGATTTTTGTCGCCACCATCGTGGCGCTGGTGGCGCAGCCGGTTCCCATGGGCGTGTCGGTGCTGATTGCGCTTACCTTGCTGGATTTCACCGGCACGCTCGCGCCGGGCAAGATTTTCTCCGGATTTTCGAACGTCACGGTCTGGCTGATTTTCACCGCATTCCTGTTTGCGCGCGCCGTAACCGGCACGGGTTTCGGGGCGCGGGTCGGTTACCTGTTTGTCAGCCGGTTCGGGCGTAGTTCGCTTTCGCTCGGGTATTCGGTGGCCGCGTCCGACCTGGTGCTGGCGCCGTTCGTTCCTTCCGATACGGCCCGCGGCGGCGGCATCGTCTTCCCCATCGCGCGCAGCATCGCCACCGAGTTCGGCTCCGAGCCTGGACCGACCGCCGGCCGCATGGGCACGTTTCTGATGCTGTCTTCATTTCACACAACGTATACGGCGTCGGCCATGTTTCTAACCAGCATGGCGGCCAATCCCCTGATCGCCGACTTTGCGCGCCGTATCGGCCACGTGGAACTGACCTGGGTGCGCTGGTTTTCCGGTTCGGTGGTGCCGGGTTTCCTGAGTCTGGCCATTGTTCCCTGGGTGATTCACAAGTTCTTTCCCCCGGAGATTCGCGACATGGCTCCGGCGCGGGAACTGGCGCGGCGGGAACTGGAGAGGATGGGGCCGATGCGCCGCCCCGAAAAGTCTCTGCTGGTGGTGATCGTCGGGGTCATGGCCGGCTGGGTGACCTCTCCCTGGCACAGTATTCCCAATACGTTCGTGGCGCTAGCCGGGGTGTGCGCACTACTGCTTCTGCGGGTGCTCACCTGGGAAGAACTGTTGGGGGAAAAGCGCGCCTGGGACGCGCTGGTGTGGTTCGCGGCCATGCTCATGATGTCCGACCAACTCAATGAAACCGGTGTGATCAAGATTTTCTCCGCCCGCCTGTTCAGCCACCTGGCGGGTTGGCCGTGGATCCTATCGCTGGTCGTGCTGGTGGCCGCCTATAACTACATCCATTACGGTTTCGCCAGCATGACGGCCCAAGTGACGGCGCTTTACCCGGGCTTTCTGGCCGCGGCCCTGGCGGCCGGCGTTCCGCCGCTTCTGGCCGCGCTGCCGTTGGGCTATTTCTCGAGTCTGAACGCCGCCATGACGCACTATGGCACCGGTTCGGCGCCGGTATTCTTTGCCGGCGGCTACGTGAAGCAAGCCGCGTGGTGGCGGATCGGGCTGGTGATCTCGCTGGTGAATATGGCGATCTGGATGGGCGTCGGGATGTGGTGGTGGAAGCTGATCGGGTTGTGGTGAAGGATATAGCTTCCCGTCGGGAAATCACCGTTCTATTCAGCGGCAACCGCTCCCTTACAGTCGCGGTTCCGGCTCGTGGCCTCACGCTCGTATTCGATCGGATCGCCGAAACCGACGTCGTCCACGCCCAGGCCTCGCAGAACGGCCGCGGCGGTGAGCCGCCGGTAGGAGTTGAACGTGATCAGGTGCGCCAGCATGCCGCCGAAGGTAAAGCTCTCGGGCGGCTGGCACAATTCGTCGACGAAGGTATCGTCCCAGCCGCCGCGCGAGCGCACCGTCGACAACACGCGCTGGAATTGGGAATCGGCTTGCTCGTAACGGGCCAGCATCTCCGCCGGGCTGAGCCGCCGCTTCCTCTCGGGCACCGGGCTGGCGGCGATGGCCGCCGTCCACACCTCGCCGACCGTATCGGGCGATTCCGCCACCACCTGCCGCAGCCGTTCCGCCTCGCGTTGTCTCTTCACCCTCAATTGGCTTCCTGGCAGAATCGTATCACCACCAGCGTGGAACGCGCCTGATCTTTCGTCCCAAAATTGTCGGCCGGCGATGGTGCCCTAAGTTGTGGGGCGGGCAATTTGCCCGCGGCTCTTTCGGGGCGCGGCCGAGTCTTCCTGCCATGCGAGTGCCGGCTAAGAGCCGGCTGCCGCCAGGATTGGCCGCCCCACAATTTGTGCCCAATGCCGCCGGGACGAAGAGTGCCGCCTGAGGTATCATGTCACCTATATGCGTATACTGCTGCTTTCGCTGTTGTGTTTGATTCCGATTTGCGCCGCGCCTCCGCAAGGCGGTGGCGGGCCCAAAAACCTGAAGCTGTTGAAGCCCGAGGACCTGCGCGCCGGGATTATGCACGTCTATACCGTCTCGCTGGGTGTACACTGCGATTTCTGCCACGTACAGGATCGTGCCAGCGACGAGAATCCACATAAGAACGTTGCGCGCCATATGATCGAGATCACCCGCGACATCAATAGCAAGTTCTCGGATGGCAAGGAGCACGTGACCTGCTTCACCTGTCACCGCGGAGCGCAAGAGCCGCTAACGGCGCCTCCCGCGGCCCAGTAATAGCGTTCGAGGATGGATACGCTGGAATAGCCGCCGCTGAACCTATAGCGGCAACTGCTCGCTGTCGCGGCGGAGCCGGAATTGACCGGGAGGCTCTGGAACGGCGCCGGCAACGGCTCCCTCAGAAGCAGACGTACGCTTTGGCGGCCCTAAGGAGCCGTGAAAAAACAAATCGCAGGCTGTTCCACGGGGTAGCATAGCCTCGAACAAAGACACCGGTGACAAAGATCGCCGGCGCTACGGAAGACAAGAACGTCGGCTTGAAAGGCCGACGCCGCGGACTTGGCAGTCCGCGCCACGAAGATTCGTGCAAGGAACAGGGCGCTTTGACGTTCTATGTTGGTTTTTGGACAACCAATTGCCAACTCGAACGTATAAACCAACATGACCAGAGCCGTGCTTTTACTGTTCTTGCCGGTGTTCGCCTGGGCGGCGGATGTGACGGGCCAATGGAATGCGCACTTTATCCGCTTCGGAGACGAGTTCGCGGCGGCGCGGGTGGAGCTGAAAGCCGACGGCGGGAAGCTGATGGGGGGCCTGAACGAGCTGAAACTGGAGGGGACCATTGAGGGCGATCGGCTGACGATCACCGCGACCCGCCCGGATCACACGGAATGGGGCAAGCTGGACGGCCAGGTGCAGGGGGACGACATTACCGGCACGGGCACCCAGGGGCAGGATGAGTTCACCTGGAAAGCGCACCGGGCCGCGGAAATTCATGCCGCGCCGGAAATCCACACGTTTGAGCCCAGCGCTTTCCACCGCGCATTTTCCGGCGCCATTCCGCCGGTGCTGCACATCAACCCGGGCGATACCGTTAAGACCACCACGGTGGACGCCGGCGGCCGCGATGCCAATGGCGTCAGGCGCTCGATGGGCGGCAATCCGGAAACCGGGCCGTTTTTCGTGGAAGGGGCGATGCCGGGGGACACGCTGGCGATCCACTTCGGCCGCATCCGCCTGAATCGCGATTCGGCCGGCAGCGGCGACCGCATCGTTGCCAGCGCCGTCGAGGCGGGTTACTATCGCGATGCCAAGTTCGACGAGAAGTTCAGCAGCGATTGGGCGCTCGACCGGACGGCGGGGGTCGCCACGCTGGCGAAGCCGACCGAACGGCTGAAGAACTTCAAGGTGAACCTGCAGCCCATGCTCGGGTGTGTGGGCGTGGCGCCCCCGGCCAATCAATCTTTTCGCTCCGGCTGGCTGGGATCGTGGGGCGGCAACATGGATTACAGCGGGCTGCGCGAGGGAGTGACGGTGTACCTGCCGGTCTATCGGGAGGGCGCGCTGCTGTTCGTCGGCGATGGGCACGCGGTCGAAGGCGACGGGGAGTTGAACGGAGACGCGCTGGAAACTTCGATGGAGGTGGAGTTCACCGTCGACCTGGTTCGCGGCAAGAGCAGCCAGGGGCCGCGGTTTGAAGACGCGGAATACCTGATGGCATCGGGCATTGCCGGGTCGCTGACGGACGCTTTGCAGCAAGCCACCACCGAACTGGCGCGCTGGCTCGAACGCGACTATAAGCTCTCGGCGAACGAATCGAACATCGTGCTGGGGACCTCGATCCGCTACGACATTGCCGAGGTGGTGGATCCGCAGGTTCACGTAGTGGCGAAAGTGAGCAAGGCGGTGCTGGCAACGCTCCAGTAGCGCACCCTTCTAAAATTCAAAAGGTGCGAACATAGCCTCAGGAGAACTGATGGCTACCAAGAAACTACTGATGCTGGTCGGCGATTACGTGGAAGATTACGAAGCGATGGTTCCGTTCCAGGCGCTTCTGATGGTGGGGCACGTTGTGCATGCGGTCTGTCCGAACAAGCGGGCGGGCGATTCGGTGCGGACCGCCATCCACGATTTCGAGGGCGACCAGACCTACAGCGAGAAACGCGGTCACAACTTCGCTCTGAACGCCACGTTCGACGAAGTTCGCCCCGAGGATTACGACGGGCTGGTGATTCCCGGCGGGCGGGCGCCGGAGTACCTGCGGCTCAATCCGCGCGTGCTTGAAATCGTGCGCCACTTCGCGGATTCCGGCAAACCGATTGCCGCCATCTGTCACGCGGCGCAGATACTCGCCGCGGCGGGTGTGCTGCGGGGCAAATCGTGCAGTTGCTATCCGGCCGTGGGCCCGGAGGTCGTCGCCGCCGGCGGTACATATGCGGATATCGCGATCGATCAGGCGTACACCAGCGGGACGCTGGTTACGGCACCGGCATGGCCGGCGCATCCGGCCTGGATCGCTCAATTTCTGAAGGTTCTGGGGACACGGATCGAGCCGTAGACCGGTTTGGTGGGGCGGACGCCCCACTGTTATTGCGGCGTCTTCCGAAATTGGACGAAGGCGGCGGCTAAGTACTCCATTTCGGAATTACGGCCACATAATGAGCAACCGCTCCCTAGCGGTCGCGGCTCGGTTTCGCGCGTTACCGAGCCGCGACCGCCAGGGAGCGGTTGCCCGGAAATACGTTAGCGAACTTATGAAGTCGTGTACTTAGTTTAGTGCAGGGCAGACCACAAAGGACGATGGTCTGCCCCACGAGAAGTGGGGAACGGGAGTCTCAATGAATCGTCGGAGTTTTGTGAAAGCGGCGGCATCGGCGACAGCGGCCGCTTCCGCGGAAGCCTTAGCGGCGCCGCCGGCGGCGGCCACTCTGGAAACCAGGATTGTCCGTCTGAACCTGCAGCACGTCTGGACCACCACCATGTCGTCCAGCCAGTACCGCGACACGCTGTACACCAGCTTCACCCGCGACGGCATCACCGGGCACGGCGAAGGCGCCCCCATCGTGCGCTATCACGAAGACGCGGTCTCGGCGCAGAAGGCGGCGGAAAGCGTGCGCGAGGTGCTGCTCGCGGCCGACCCCATGCAGTTCACCAAGACGATGGCGGAGATCTTCCGGCGCGTTTCCGGCGCGTGGGCCGCGAAGGCGGCGCTCGATATCGCGCTGATGGATTGGGTTGGGCAGAAACTCGGCATCCCGCTGTACTCCTACTTCGGCCTGGACCCGCGGGACGCGCCTATAACCACATTTTCCATCGGCATCGACACTCCCGAAATCACCAGGCAGAAGACCAGGGAAGCGGCCGATTTTCCGGTGTTGAAAGTGAAGGTGGGCTTGGCGACCGACGAGCCGACCATCGAGGCCGTCCGCAGTGTGACCGACAAGCCGTTGCGGGTGGATGCCAACGAAGGCTGGAAAGACAAAGAAGAAGCCGTCCGCAAGATCAACTGGCTGGAGAAGCACGGGGTGGAGTTCATCGAACAGCCCATGCCGGCCGAGATGCTGGAAGAGACGCGGTGGGTGAGGAGCCGGGTACACATCCCGATCATGGCCGACGAAGCCTGCCAGCGGGCCTCGGACATTCCGAAGCTGAAGGAGTGCTTCGACGGGGTCAACGTCAAGCTGGACAAGAGCGGAGGCGTGCTGGAGGCGTATCGGATGATTGCCATGGCCAAATCGCTGGGCATGCGCACGATGCTCGGATGCATGGTTTCGAGTTCGGTAAGCGTGACGGCGGCGGCGCACCTTTCGCCGCTGGTGGACTACGCCGATCTGGACGGCAACCTGCTGATCGCCAACGACCCGTTCCGGGGGGTCTTAGTGGAGAAGGGGAAACTGATACTGCCGCGGGGGGCGGGACTAGGGCTGACGGCGGCGTAGGGGCAAGCGCGGGCGGGGCATAAGCGTCAAAAATAACGCGATTTGCCAAAATAACCTCCGCTGCGGGATCCAGTCGCAGCCCCGTTTGGTTGCCATCTTCCAGGACGGCGTTTGAGACCACTTTCCGAGTAGCCGACGATCCACCCGGAAGGCTCGCCGGAGGCGACTCTGCCGGTTCGGCTTGTGTCGGCTGTACAAGCTGAGTGGAAAGTAGAATTGCACGCCGATAAGTTGCCTGGTCGGCTCAGGCCACCCGTAGTGTCTGGCAAAATAACTAGACAGGTCCGTCGCGGTGCGAGGGTCAGGCCACTCGATAGATGTAGGCGTCTTCGCCTGCAACGTTCCGGCCCGGCCCGCCAGTGACGAGCAATCCCGCCCCCGCGCCTAGCGCCGCTAGGCGCACCTGCTGATAGCGAATGTCATGCGGACTGAGAAGAAAGATTCTTTCCAGCGGGATTGAAATCGGCGCGCCCGAAGGGTTCATTAACATGACATCGAGCAGGGCGTAAAGCTGCCTCGGCCCGAGCGTTTCGACGGAGGGAGACACGATCACGAGCCGCCATTCGGTGGCGTCGTCGGCATATAGCCAGAACGCCGCTGTCACCGGGATCTTGGCGAGGTCCAGCTGCTCCAGAAGGCGCTCCCCGGACCGAATTTCAGTTTCTACCAAAACTTTCCGATACATTTGAGGACTCCATGATTCGTGTCGGCAACGGCTGAATAATAGTCTTGAGCCTCTTGTGCGCTGCGGGCCAACTGGTAGCGGCTCTCGGGCGTCCAGTTCTTCGCGATATTCCAGTTCTCCTTCAAGGCATCGTCCGCATCCAGTTCATTGGCCCAGTCCAGCGAGAGCCCAGCAACCTTAACAAGGAATGGTAGGTCGCGACTGTAGAGATCGAGCCCTCCTCTTCCTACCCCCCGCTTTTCTGACCCCGGAAACTCAAAATCCGCCGTGTAGCGAAACAACTTGGCGACCGCCGCCTTCAATCCACACTCAACAGCATACCCGGAAATGTAGTAGGCGCCAGCGAACAACTGAGCGTTAAGCAGTGCCTCCCCATGCCTCAAATGGAGATTCGCCAAAGCCTGGAAATCAGCGCGATTCATAGGACAAACCGGTCAGCGTCCTTACGCCTCCATTATGCGGCAAATCGGCCAATCGTGCTTCCCATGGGGCATGTCGGTCCTTCCAGTCCCCGGGCGCCAGTACTACCCGTTACGTGCCTACGTAGCGGGCGTAGAGGCTGCGGGCTACGCCGATATCGCCGGTGCCTTTGACGATGGCGCGGCCGTCGGGGAAGATGGTCAGCTCGTAGGGCGCGGGGAAGAAGCGCAGGGCGAATTCATTGGCGCGCACCTCGCCGAGCGGCTCCAGGCGGGCGCGCAAGTTGGCGAGATCGAGCGGGCGCTCGCGTTCATTGATCTGCACGGCGTTGCGGCCGCACAGGACGGCGGGCGGGCGGGGCGAAGGCTTGAGGAACGGAAACCGGCCGAGGGCGCAGGCGGGGCATTCGCTATCGCGCACGACTTCGACCTGGCGAATGGCGCCGCTCCACACATCCGCGGTGGTGATGACGGCGCGCACCTGGGCGCTGTTGCCGGAGAGGATCTTGAGGGCGTCGGCCACCTGCAGCGATGCAACGAGGGAAACGACGGCGTTGAGGATGCCGCTGGTTTCGCAGGTGGGCTGGGCGCCCGAGGGTGGATCGGGATAGACGCAGCGCAGGCATGGTGTGCGGCCGGGGATCACGGGCATGGTCAATCCATAGCTGCCCACGGCGGCGCCATAAAGCCAGGGGATTCCGCGGCTAACGGCGAAATCGTTGATCAGATAGCGGGTGTCGAAGTTGTCGGTGCCATCGAGGATCAGGTCCACGCCGGCCACTAGTTCGGCGATATTGGAGGCGGTGAGGTCGGCAATGATGCCGCGTACCTCGATGGAGGAATTGATGCGGCCGAGGGCGCGGGCGGCGGCGGCGGCTTTGGGGAGGGACTCGGCGGCATCGGCTTCTTCGAACAGCCACTGGCGCTGCAGGTTGCCGGGTTCGACGTAATCGCGGTCGATCACGGTGAGGCGCCCGACTCCGGCGCGGGCCAGGGCGGCGGCGTGGAAGCTGCCCAGGGCACCGGCGCCGACGATGGCGACGTGTGCGTGGAGGAGGGCGTCCTGGCCGTTTTCACCGATGCCGGCGAACAGGATTTGGCGGGAATAGCGCAGCCTTTCGGCGGGGGTCATGTGCCGATGGTAACAAGTGCCGGGAAGATCTTACGCCCCTCGGGCGCAACAGGGTAAAGCATGCCCCACCGGGCAGGCGATGGTAACAAAGTTGCTTTGAATCGCTTACGCTATTATGAGTTTGGTGCGCCGCCTGCTTGGGTCGATGCTTCTCGGGTTGTCTTTTATAGTGGTCGCGGTGCCGGCTGCCGCGCAGATGGCGGCGTTCGAGGGAAAACGGATCGTCACGATCCAGTTCGACCCGGTGAAGCAGCCGCTGGAGGGGTCGGATATCGAGCGGATCCTGCCACTCAAGAGCGGGCAGCCGCTGACGGCGGAAAATGTTCGCGCCAGCATCGAAAGGCTGTTCGCTACCGGGTGCTACGCCGATATCCAGGTGGACGCGGAAGCTCATGGCGACGGTGTGGTGGTGCGCTTCCTGACCAAGAACAGTTGGTTTATCGGCCATGTCTTCGTCACCGGCGCGGTCTCCAGCCCGCCCAACGCGGCGCAGTTGGCCAACGCGGCGCAACTCGAACTGGGACAGCCCTACACCCGGAAGAACCTGGACGAGGCGCTGGCGAATCAGCGCCGGCTGCTGGAATCGAACGGTTTGTACGACGCCACGATTCAGCCGGTCATTCGCTGGAACGACGACTATCAACAGGTCGAGGTGCATTTCGAGATTTCGAGCGGGCGCCGGGCGCGCTTCACGACACCGGTGCTGAATGGCGACCTCGAGATGCCGGCCGCGCGTATTATGAAGGCTGCCAAGTTTCGGCGATGGATCATCCATACCTGGAAGCCGGTGACGGATGCGCGGGTGCGAGACGCGCTCGAGACGATTCGCTCGCTGTACCAAAAGCAGCGGCGTCTGGAGGCCAAGGTATCGATGGAATCGGCGGCGCACAACGCCGAAGACAACACGGTGAGGCCGACGCTCCAAATCGACGCGGGACCGCGCATCCAGATCCAAACCACGGGCGCCAAGGTTTCGAACGGGAAGTTATCGGAGTACATACCTGTGTTCGAGGAGCACAGCATCGACAACGACCTGCTGGCGGAAGGAGCGCACAACCTGCAGGATTACTTTCAGTCGGCGGGCTATTTCGACGCGGCGGTGAAGGTTCAGCCGGAGACCGTTGCCGATGGGGTGGCGACGATCGACTACGACATTACGCGCGGGCCGGCCCACAAGCTGGTGCGGATCGACATTACGGGGAATCGTTATTTCGATACGGAAACCATCCGCGAGCGCCTGTTTCTGCGCACGGCGACGTTTCTGCAGTTCCCGCACGGGCGCTACAGCCGCAACCTGCTGAGCCGAGACGAGGAGGCGATCTCGAATCTGTACCAGTCCAACGGGTTTCGGGACGTGAAAGTGTCTCACGAAATCCGCGACGGCGATGGGGGCAAGGCGGGCAACATGGCGATTACGATCGCGATCGAGGAGGGTCCGCAGTACTTCATCGGCGACCTGGCAGTGGAGGGAATCGAGCACCTCGACAAGACCAGGGTGACCGCGCAGCTCAGCTCCATCGCCGGCCAGCCGTTCAGCGAATTCAGCGTGGCGGTGGACCGCGACGCGATTCTGGCTCAATATTTCGAGAAGGGCTTTCCCAACGCGACCTTCGAGTGGAGTTCCAAACCAGCGGCCAAGCCGCATACCATCGACTTGCAATACGTAGTTCACGAAGGCAGCCAGCAGTTCGTTCGTCAGGTGCTGTTCAATCCGGACGGACTGCGCCACACCCGGCCCAGCCTCGTGTACCGCAACCTGCAATTGAATCCGGGCGATCCGCTTTCGCCCACCGCGGTTACCGACACGCAACGCAAGCTGTACGATTTGGGAATTTTCGCGCGCGTGGATACGGCGATCCAGGATCCGGACGGGGAGATCGACGACAAATACGTGCTGTACGAGCTGGAGGAAGCCAGACGATACTCGTTTTCGTGGGGGGTGGGCGCGGAGTTCGCCCGCATCGGCGGCTGCGAGTATTGCCTGGATGCGCCGGCCGGGCAGACCGGCTTTTCGCCGCGGTTTTCGTTCGGCGTCACACGCGAAAACCTGTGGGGCGAGGCCCACACCATCAGCCTGCGCACGCGCATTTCGACGCTCGAACAGTTGGGCCTGTTGACTTATAACTGGCCGCGCTTCGACGGCAACCGCAACCTGACGGTTTCCTTCACCGCGCTTTATGAAGCGTCGCGCGACGTGCGCACCTTCGATTACAAGCGCGAAGAGGGCTCGATGCAGTTGCAGCAGCGGGTGGGCAAATCGCTGCTGTTTCACTATCGTTACACCAACCGGCGGGTGAGCGTGAGCAACCTGAAGATCACCCCGGACATCGTGCCGCTCTTATCGCAGCCGGTGCGGCTGGGGCTGCTCGAAGGCGATATGATTCAGGACCGGCGCGACGATCCGGTGGACCCGCACCGCGGCATCTACAACACGGTGAGCCTGGGAATGGCGGAGCACTTCCTGGGCTCGCAGCGCGACTACGTGAAGCTGTTGGTCCGCAATTCGACGTACCATCCGCTGGGCAAGCGCTTCGTGCTGGCGCGGAGCACGCAGTTCGGGGAAATCTACTCGTTCGACAACGGGGTGAACACCGCCGAGGCCATCCCGCTGCCGGAGCGCTTTTTCAGCGGAGGCGACAGTTCGGACCGGGGATTTCCGGAATACCAGGCCGGGCCGCGCGACCCCGAAACCGGGTTCCCGATCGGCGGTACGGCGCTATTCTTCAATCAGACCGAACTGAGGTTCCCGCTGATCGGCGAGAATATAGGGCTGGTGCTGTTTCACGATTTTGGCAACACGTTCAGCAGCCTGGGCGACTTCTCTTTTCGGGTAAGGCAGCACGGCGAGCAGGATTTCGACTACATGGTACACGCGGTGGGTTTCGGGATTCGCTACCGTACGCCGGTGGGTCCGTTGCGAGCGGATTTCGCCTACAGCATCAACCCGCCGAAATTTTATGGATTCAGCGGCACCGAGCAGGACCTGGTAAACGCGGGCGTGAATCCCTGCTCGTCGGTGCCGAACTACTGCAACACGCAAAGTGTGAGCCATTTCCAATTCTTTTTCTCGATAGGACAGACGTTTTGAAAGAGCGGGGACAAACCGTGGGGCAGACCATCGTTCTTTGTGGTCTGCCCTACACCCGTCCTCGCCTTTGCCCGGTGGCAGACCACGAAAAACGATGGTCTGTCCCACAATTGCTCCTGGCTCTGCTCGCGCTATTGCCCCTGGCTGCCTCGGCGGCGATTATCGACCGCATTGCGGTTTCGGTTGGGAACCGGGTAGTGACCACGCTTGACGTGGATCGCGAAATCCGGGTTACGGCGTTTCTCGACGGGCGGAAGCCGGATTTTGGAAAGGCATCGAAGAAGGCCACGGCGGATCGGCTGGTAGACCAGCAGTTGATCCGCAGCGAACTGGAATACAGCCGTTATCCGGCGCCATCGGCGGCGGAAATCGCGCCGCTGCTGGACGAGTTCAAGAGCAAGTACTTCGCATCGGACGCGGCCTATCGCCAGGCGCTGGCCGATGCCGGCATTACTGAACAGGCCTTGAAAGACGAGCTGGTTTGGCAGCGCACGCTGCTTTCCTACATCGAAGTCCGGTTTCAACCCAACATTCAAGTGACCGACGAGGACGTCCGGGATTATTTCGATAAAGTCGTGGCCCCGGCGGCGCGGGTGGCGCATCCGGACCAAACGCCGTCGATCAATCAATACCGCGGCCAGATGGAACGCACTCTGACCGGGCAGCGCGAGGATGAGCAATTGGACGTCTGGCTAAAGGACGCGCGCAAACGGACCGCGATCGTCTATCATCCGGAGGCGCTGGAATGAAGCGATTCCGATGGGTGTTTTGGGTGCTGGGCGGCGCGGCGGCGCTATTGCTGCTGGCGGCGGGCGGCGGGCTGGTGGTGCTGCGCAGCGCGTGGTTCCGGGAAAAGGTCCGGGCACGCATGGTGGAAGCGGTGGAGACGGCTACCGGAGGGCGTGCCGAGATCGGCCGGTTCGATTTCGATTGGAGCCGGCTCCGCGCCCAGGTGCGCAATTTCACATTGCACGGAACCGAGCCGGCCGACCGGCCGCCGCTATTCCATGCCGGGTCGGTTTCGGTCGGCCTGCGGCTGGTTTCGATTTGGAACCGCGACGTGGATATCCGCTACCTGGAGGTTGCCGAGCCGCGGATTTACCTGATGATTCTGCCCGGCGGACGGACCAACATTCCAGAGCCGAAGGTGAAAAGCCCCGTCAAAAAGGACACCATCGAAACCATACTGGCGCTGGCCATCGGCCGCTTCGATCTGACTGGTGGCGAGATCCGGATCGAGAATCGCGGTGCGATGCCGTTCGAGCTCCACGGCGCGAACCTGACCTCCACGCTGCAATTCGAGGCAGGCGGGCCGCGCTATCGGGGAACTCTGGCGATCCACCCACTGCTCGTCCAGGCTCCGGGCATAGCCGACACGCCGGTCGCTTTCGATGCAGCCGTGGCTATGGAGCGGGACCGCATCGCGGTGGAATCGGCGACGCTCGCAACTGGCACGGCGCAGGCGCGGATATCCGGTTCGCTCATCCATCTGGGGGCGCCGGAGGCCAGTTTCCGCTATGAGGCCCGCATTGCCAACCAGGACGCCGAGCGCATTTTGCGGACTCATTTGCTCGATCGCGGCACGGTGGAGCTTGCCGGCCAGGGTTCCTGGAGCGATGCGGCCGGGTTTCGGTCCGAAGCCGATCTGAAGGGCTACGGCCTGGAGTATCGCGATTCCACCGTGCGGCTGCGCAACATCGAAGTGGCGGGCAAATTACGTGCCGGCGGCGGGCAGGTGGAGTTGAGCGGACTGCGCCTGGCTGGCGGCCTGGCGACGCCGTCCGGCATCGCGCCGGTCACCGCGACGGTTGGCTCGGCAACCGTGCGGGGTAGCGACCTGGAGTTGGGCGGGATCGATCTCGCGCTCGCGGGTGGGGAGTTTCAGGGCGACGCCGGTTTGCGCGGCCTCGACCGCTTCGCGGTTTCCGGAACGCTGGCCGGGTTCGGTGCGCGCCGTGTGGTGGCTCTCTACAGCAAGGCGCCGCTTCCCTGGGATGGCGTGGCGTCGGGCCAACTGGAAGGCCAGGGCTCGCTGCGGCGCCACACGGACGTGCACGCATCCGCTCAACTCGCCATCGCCCCTGCGCCAGGGAGCGCTCCGGTTCACGGCACGATTGCGGCGCGCTACGACGCGGCTGGCGGGGTTCTCGACCTGGGCCATTCGACGATCGCGCTGCCAGGTTCGCGAGTCGAATTTTCCGGCGCACTGGGGCGGGAACTGCGAGTCCACGCCGAAACGCGCGATCTGGCCGATATTCTGCCCGCGCTGGGGGAGAGCCCGGACGATTTTCCGGTGAAGCTCAACGGCGGGGCGGTCCGGTTCGACGGGGTAGTGCGGGGCAAGCTGTCCAGCCCGCAGTTTTCGGGACACGCCACGGTGGGAGGGTTTTCCTGGAGCGGCCGGCCGTTCGATTCGTTGACGGCCGACGTGGCTGCATCCGGGGACAACGTCAGCGCGCGGCAGGTGGTGCTGGCCGGCGGCGGCTGGCGCGCCCAGGGGGATATTGCGTTGGCGCTGAGCGATTGGAAAACCGCCGGTTCCAGCGCGGTGTTCGGCAATCTGGCGCTGCATTCCATGACGCTCTCTGACGCTGCCCGGCTGCTGGCGCTGGACCAGTTTCCGGTGAGCGGCAGCCTGGACGCCACGGCGCAGATCACCGGAACGATGGGCAACCCGCAGTTGCGCGCCGACGTGGCGCTGGGCGGCGGCCGTTTCCGCGACGAGCCTTTCGACCTCGTCACCGGCCGGGTGGTCTACACGGCCGGCGCCATCGAATTCGAGGACGGGCGGATCGTCGCCGGCGCGAAAGAGGTGAAGCTGACGGGCTCCTACGCTTACCCCGCCGGCAAGTGGGATACCGGCACGCTGCGGTTTGCCGCCAGCACCAACGCCATGCCGGTGGAGCAGATTCAAACCGTCGCCGCGGGGCGGCCCGGGGCGAAAGGCGTGGTTCAGGGTTCGCTTCACGGCGCGGTCGAAATTACCGCGAGGCGAGCCGGCGAACTGCCGTTTCGCATTCGCGACTTGCACCTGGATTGCGAGATTTCCGGCCTGACCATGGGCGAACAGCGCTTCGGAGACACCCACCTGAAGGCCGATTCCATCGACGGCAAACTGACGGCTCACCTGGACTCCGATTTCGCCGGCTCGGTGATCTCGGGCGATGGCTCCTGGCAGCTAGACGGTGAATATCCGGGCAGCGCTACCATCCGGTTTTCCAAGTTCGATTTCGAACAGCTCAGAAAGTGGACTTTCGAACCCGGTTCGGCCACCGAGAATCTGCAAGGTTCGGCCGAAGGCTCGCTGCAGGTTACCGGCAACGCTCTCCAGCCGCGGACCGAGCGGGCGCGGCTGGAAGTGCCGCAACTGGCGTTGACGCCCACCGCGAAGTCGGGTTTGGGCGAGTCGGCGGCGATGCATAACGCCGGGCCCATCGTGGTGACCTACGCCAATTCGGTGGCCACCATCGAGAGCTTCCGCCTGATCGGGAAGAACACCGATTTCCGCATCGGCGGCCGTTATGCATTTGACCAGGCAAGCCCGCTGGACTTGCGCGCCGAAGGCCGGGTCGACCTGTCCATCTTACGGGAATTGAACCAGGATTTCACCGCCGCCGGGGCCATCACCGCCGCCGCCGCGGTTCGCGGCACGTTAGCCAGTCCGCAAATCGCCGGCCGGGTCGAGTTTCAGAACGCTTCGTTCAATGTCGCCGGCGTTCCCAACGGCATTTCGAACGCCAACGGGGCGATCGGATTTTCCGCCGGCCGCGCCTCCATTCAGAGCTTTTCCGGGGAAACCGGCGGCGGCAAAATCCGTCTCTCCGGTTTTGCCGCTTACGAAAACGGGCAGCCGATCTTCCGCCTCCACGCCAACCTGGAACAGGTGCGCCTGCGTTATCCCGAGGGTGTCAGCACGGTGGCCGACGCCAGCCTGAACCTGACCGGCACCGAGGCGCGCAGCATGCTGTCGGGAACGGTGACGGTGTTGCGCAGCGGCTTCAATCCGCAGTCCGACTTCAGCTCGGTGATCGCGCAATCCGCCGAGCCGGTGGAGACTCCGGCGGCGCGCACCGGATTTCTTGGCGGCCTCAATTTCGACGTGGCGATCAACACCTCGCCCAACGTACAGGTGCGCAGTTCGCTGACCCAGGACCTGGAGGTGACGGGCAACCTGCATCTGCGCGGCACCGCCAGCAATCCGGCTCTGCTGGGGCGAATCAACGTATCGCAGGGGCAGGTGGTATTTTTCGGAACCAAGTACAACGTCAGCCAGGGATCGATTTCTTTTTTCAATCCGCTCAGCGTCGAGCCGATTTTGGATATCGACCTGGATACCAGGGCGCGCGGGATCGATGTCACCTTGAACATCTCCGGTCCGGTCAATAAACTGACGTTGGCGCCGCGCTCGGATCCGCCGCTGGAATTCAACGAAATCGTGGCGCTGCTGGCCACCGGCCGCACTCCCACCAGCGATCCGGCCTTGCTCTCGCAGCAAAGCATCGCGCCGCAGTCGTGGCAGCAGACGGGCGCCTCAGCGCTGCTCGGCCAGGCGATTTCGAGCCCCGTCACGGGCAGGTTGCAGCGTTTCTTCGGGGTCAGCCAGTTGCGTATCGATCCCAGCCTGCCGGGCCTGGAATATAACCCGCAGGCGCGGCTTACGCTGGAGCAGCAGGTGACGTCGGATATTACCTTCACCTACATCACCGACGTCACCAGCAGCAACCCGGAGATCGTCAGCGTGGAATGGGCCTTCAGCAAGAAATGGTCGGCGGTGGCGCAGCGTGAGGAAAACGGCATGATCGGCATGGATATATTCTTTAAGAAGCGGTTTTGAATGCAGAGTAAGACCATTGTTTTCCGTGGAGCGGACTCTCAGTCTGCCACGCCGGGACTCGTCCCGGCGCGTTTTTCGACCCTGCCCCGCAACTCCTCTCAAGTAGGCCCTTGGCCTGCAACGTCCTCCACTCAAACCCCGGGAGGAACCCACTAATCTGTCGTTCGAAATTGAGCTAACGGCGGCGGGCGCCGCGTGGGTCGCGGGGATGGCCTGGGCGGTGCGCGGGCGGTCGTCTTCGGTATTCGCGCCTTCGGTCTGGCGCGGCCCGCGCGACCGGCCCATGGTCGCCCTCACCTTCGACGACGGCCCCAGCGAATCCACGCCGCGTATTCTCGACATCCTGGCGCGGCACGGCGTGAAGGCCACTTTTTTTCAGTGCGGAGCAAACGTGGATCGGCTGCCCGCGGCGGCTCGCGAGGTCCACGCCGCCGGCCACGAGATCGGCAATCACAGTTACAGTCATCCGCTGCTTTGTTTTCACGGCCACGAATTTCTGCGCGACGACCTGGCCCGAGCCCAGGCTGCTATCGCGCAACAGACCGGAACCCTGCCCGCCTGGTTTCGCGCGCCGTACGGAGTCCGCTGGTTCGGGATGCGCGCCGTTCAGCGCCACCTGAACCTGCGCGGCGTCATGTGGAGTGCAATCGGCTATGATTGGAAGCTTGGGGCGGATGCCATCGCGATACGATTGGTCCGCCGGGTGTCGAACGGTGCGATTCTCTGTCTGCACGACGGGCGGGAACTGCGCTCGAACCCGGATGTGACTGCGACCGTGGAGGCCGTCCGCCGGCTTGTACCCCTCTTGCTCGACCGAGGGTACGGATTGGAGACTGTCAGCCGACTTTTATGTCCGACGACTTGATTCAGAGGGTTCTGAAGGTGATTGCCGCTTCCAAACGCATCCCGCCCGAAACGGTTACCATCGATAGTGAGTTTCAGCAGTTGAACATCGACTCAATGGATGCGGTGGAGATCCTGTTTGCACTGGAAAACGAGTTCGATATCAATATCCCCGACGACCAGGTGCGCGGCATCACGGGCGTGCGCGGCATGTGCGAAGGGCTGGAGAAGCTGATCGCCGCCAAGACCTCCCCAATCGGGACCGGCCAGTAGGAATGCGTCGCGTCGCGATTACCGGCCTGGGCGCCATCTGCGCTCTGGGCCGTAATGTGGAGGACGTGGCCGCCGCGCTGCGTGGGGGTTGTTGCGGCATTCGCCCCATCGAAACCGTGGATATGTCGCAATTCCGGTTCACCGCTGGGGCCGAGGTGCCCGCCTACAGCCATCGGCCCTACTTTGACGACCGGCCCGCGGATTTCCTGGACCGTTTCGCGCAATTCGCCGTGATTGCCGCTCGGGAAGCCGTGGCCGACTCCGGCCTGACGTTTACGCCCGAATTGCGCGAGACGGCGGCCATCGTCACCGGGTCGTGCGTGGGCGGACAGAGCACCGAAGACATCGGCTTTCGCGACGTCTACAAGCTGAGCCTGAACCGGGTACATCCGCTTACCATTCCCAAGACCATGGCCAATGCCGGCGCCAGCCAGATTTCCATGGAATTCGGCATCACGGGTCCCAGCTTTACCATTTCCACCGCGTGTTCTTCGGCGGCCCACGCCATCGGCCAGGCCTTCTGGATGGTGCGCAACGGGATTACCGACGCGGCCATCGCCGGCGGCAGCGAGGCGCCGTTCAGCTTCGGCATTCTGAAGGCCTGGGAAGCCATGCGAGTGGTTTCGACCGATACCTGCCGCCCTTTTTCGCGCGATCGCCGCGGCATGATTCTGGGGGAAGGCGCCGGCATGCTGGTGCTGGAGCCGATGGATATCGCCCGCGCCCGCGGCGCGCGCATTCATGCCGAACTGGTGGGCTTCGGCATGTCGGCCGATGCCAGCCACATCACCCAGCCATCCGCCGCCGGAGCGGCGCGGGCCATGCGCGCGGCCATGCGCGACGCCGTTATCGAGCCGGAGGCCGTCGGCTACATCAACGCGCACGGCACTGGCACGCTGGCCAACGACGTGACCGAAACCGCCGCCATCCGCACCGTGTTTGGCGCGCACGCGGGCAAGTTGCCCGTCAGCTCCACCAAATCCATGCACGGCCACGCCCTCGGCGCCGCCGCCGCCTTGGAATGCGTAGCCACTGTCCTGGCTCTGCGCGATGGCGTGCTGCCGCCGACCGCCAACTATCTCGGCCCCGATCCCGAATGCGATCTGGACGTGATTCCCAACCAGGCCCGCGCTTGCCAGGTGGAGTGGGCGCTATCGAACTCCTTCGCCTTCGGCGGGCTGAATGCGGTGCTGGCGCTGCGGAAAGCCTGAATAGCCACAGATGAACGCAGATAAGAACCACAAAGAATTAGATTGGTCTATCTGCGTTCATCTGTGTTCATCTGTGGCTGTATTTTTTGTGTTTTTTCCTGGCTCACCGCCAAGGCGTAGAATGAATGACGGCATGATGCCCACCGATTCCAACCTCCGGCGCGGATTTCTCCGCCGCCTGCTCGCCGTACCGGCCGCCGTTGCCGTCGAGCGCTCCGCTTCGGCCCAAACCCCGATGGCGCCCTCTTCCACCCCTCCCGGCCCGTTGCCGTCCTATACCCGCGTCCAGCACCACCAGGCGCTCAAGCAATCCAGCTTCGACCGCACCGGCGGCAACGCCGATTATTGGCACATTCCCGCCGGCGGCGAACTGGAAGTCTTCCGCGCGCAGGGTGCCGGAGCCATCACTCACGTCTGGTTCACCATTGCCGCGCGCTCCAGCGACCATTTGAAGGAGCTGGTGTTGCGCGCCTACTGGGATGGCAACTCGCGGCCCAGCGTGGAGACGCCCATTGGCGATTTCTTCGGCCTCAACCTGGGCTCCTACGCCATTTATCAATCCCAGTATCTGGCTTGCTCGCCCGGCAAGTCGCTCAACTCGTACTTCGTCATGCCCTACGCCCGCGGCGCGCGGCTCACCGTCACCAACGAAGGCAAGCAGGAAGTCGGCTCCTTCTATTCCAATATCGATTACCAGGTACTACCCGCGCTGCCGGCCGATACGCTCTACTTCCACGCCCAATACCGCCAGGCCGCGCCTTGCACGCCCACAACTGGCGAGGCCGCCCGCCTGAATCCCGATGGCCGCCTGAATTATGTGTACATGGAAACCCGCGGCCAGGGGCACTTGATGGGAGTCACTTTAGGCGTGTTGCAGAACGCCGAAGGCTGGTGGGGCGAAGGCGACGAGATGATTTTCGTCGACAATGAATCCGCTCCAACCATTCAAGGAACAGGCTCCGAGGATTATTTCCTGGGTAGCTGGGATTTCGGCGGCCGGGACGGCGCCCAACCCTTCGGCCACGCCATGTACGGCGCGCCGCTGATCGTCAACCCGGAGCGCACCGGCGGCCGTTACTGCTGCTACCGCTGGCACGGCGATAATCCCGTAACCTTCCAGCGCTACCTGCGGCACACCATGGAACACGGCCACGCCAACGATCGCCACGATAACTTCTTTTCCGTCGGCTACTGGTATCAGTCTGAACCGTACACGGAATCCCCGGCGCTGCCGCCGGTGGAAGCGCGTATCCCGCGAGTCCGCACGGCCTAAGTACTCCATTTCCGAATTACGGCCACATTGGCCGGGAACAAGCGGCATTCGTAACCGAGCCGTGACCGCAAGGGAGCGGTTGCTTGGTGGGGCAGGCGGTTCCGCCGGCGGAACCGCCTGCCAGCCAATTCTCTCACAGCTTCCAAGGGAGCGGTTGGCGAAAACGATTTCCCCAGGCCGGCTAAGCACCCTACCGCCCGAGCGCCAATCTCCTGCACCGCTATGCGACAATCGAAAAGGATCGATCACCTCCATGACCATCGAAGAGCGCTTCGACCGCATCGAACACCTCACCGCCGGTATCGCCGAAGAGCGCCGCAAAGATCGCGAGGAGTACAAGACCCTCTGGCGCGACGGCCAACGCCAAATCAACGAGCTCGGCATCGGTCTGAACGCCCTCCGCAACAAGGTGGAAGACCTTGCCGTCGAAACCCGCCTACGCTTCGAACAGGTCGCCGACCGCTTTGACCAGGTCGGCCAACGAATCGATCAGGTCGGCGGGCGAATCGATCAGGTCGGCGAACGAGTCGACAAACTCGTCTCAGCCATCGGCCAACTCATCGCCAAGCCAAGTAACTAGAGCGAGACACCAGATCCCTATCGCCCGCGTCCGCCGCTGGGAGTCAGATCCACCCCCGCCGACTTCAGCGTCTGCGTCGCCCCGGTGAATTCCAATCGCGGCGCCAGCTTGCGAATCCCGTCATAGACGAAAAACCGCGCGGCGTCGTCGATGCCTACCTTGCCAGTCGTCACGCCGCGGTCTTTCAGCCCGGCCACGATGCGCTCGTACGGGCTCTCGTCCTCTTGCCAGATGCGTATGTCGTCGCCCGGCCGGATCAGCTCGCGGGCGCGCATCTCTTCGAACCCCGGCAGCACCCAGACCGGTTCGCCTTTGGCCGGCAATACCACCGCGAAAGTTCGCTCGCTCTTGCCCCATCGGACCCCAGTGAGATAGAGCATGGCCGGCCCCGGCTCCAGCACAATGGCGGAAAGGCCGAACTCTTTCATGGCCTCTTGCAGCTTGGCCTGGCGCTCGCGATAAGTTGTCTCTGGGATTACAGTTTGTGGCATGATTTGCTAATCTCGCTTCGTTCCTATGAACGTCTATCCCAACCAACCGCTCCCTCGCGGTCGCGGCTCTGACTCGCGCATTTCCGGGCCGCGAGCGTCATCCGAAAGGTTGATCGATGGCCGGGCTTTGCGCGGTGAACATGCGCGCGCCCTCCGGGGTGATATGCATGCAGTCTTCCAGCCGCACGCCGAATTCGCCGTAGATGGCGATGGTCGGCTCGTTGCTGAAACACATACCGGGCGCGAGCGGCGTCTTATTCCCTTTCACCAGGTTGGTCCATTCATGTCCTTCGAGCCCAATGCCGTGGCCGGTGCGATGGGGCAGACCGGGAACCCGATAGCCGGGTCCGAAACCGGCATCGGTGATCACCTTTCGCGCCGCCCAATCCACCGATTCGCAGGTGGCGCCCGGCTTGGCGGCCGCCAGGGCGGCATCCTGCGCCTTACGTTCCAGGTCCCAAACCTGCCGCTGGCGCGGAGTAGGCTTGCCGAAAATCACCGTCCGAGTGATGTCGGATTGATAGCCATCCACGGTGCAGCCGTCGTCCACCAGCACCAGGTCGCCCTCTCGCAACCGCTGCGGCTGGATGCTGCCGTGCGGGAAGGCTGTGTACTTGCCAAAGATCACCATGGCGTCGCCGGTCACTCCCAGGGCGCGATAGGCGGCGGCGACGTTGGCGCTCAGCTCCCGATTGGTCATGCCTTCCTTCAAGGTCGGAAACGCGGCCCGGTAGGCGGCGATAGTGATGTCGTTGGCGCGCTGCAGCAGGGCGATTTCCGCCGGCGATTTGATCACGCGGCAACCTACTGTGACCGGGTCGGCGCTGACGAACTCGAGGGCCGGCGCCTGCCGCCGCAGCCCGTCGAAGAGCGCGAAACTGGCTTTTTCTTCGATCCCGATCCGGCCGGCGGCTCCCCGCTCCTCCAAGAATTGCGTCATGCGAGCATAGGCCGCGTCGTCGCCGCCGGTCCATGTCCGGATATTCGTGCCGGCCCGGTCGGCACTCATGCGCATGGCCTGGCGCGCGCGGTCCAGTTCGGCTTCCGATATCACCCAGGCCGCCTCGCCTTTTGCCGGCAGCACCCAGGCCAGCGTGGCGCCGCCTGCCGCCCAGCGCACACCGGTGTAATAGAAAAGGCTGGCGCCACTCTGGCAGACGATGGCTTCAATCCTGTTTTCCCGCATCAGCCGGCGCGCCTTTTCCATTCGCGCCAGGCGCTCGCCTTCCCCAATCGGCTGGATGTCTCCAGTCATCGGCTTCAGGTTGGCAAAGCCGGCCGTCGGCGTCTGGGCGCGCAACAACCCGGCCGTAGAAGCTGCAAGAAACACCCGGCGATTCATGCCTATCTCCTCTCTCCCCCTCGTGTCATCATCTCACCCCACCGGAACTGCCGGACCGAACGTCCGGAATACGAAGTTCATCTTGCATTCGAACGACTGACGCACAGTCACACCGGCGTCAGGCAGCATGCAGGCCGACACAAACAGCATGCCAATCCGGAACCATTTCAGCATAAAACATTCAGCATCCAGCCTGCCAGCCTCTACGCCCCCCGAGCTTCCTTCCGGCTTTTCGTTCCTGACTTCCGACTTTTAACCAAGAAAGAAGGAAACCCTTACTCCCTGACAGGTATAATTGCGGTAACGTGGACTATACATAAGGCTAATATGCCAACCAATCTCACAAGCGAAATTATCACTGCCGCCATCCTTGGATTTGAGGAACAGAAGCGGCTTATCGACTCCAAGATCGCCGAGCTCAAAGCTACCCTGTCCGGTAGCCCCACTGAGCCGGAAGCAACTCCGGAACCGCCGCATCGCAAGCGCCGGAAGATGAGTGCCGCGGGCAGGAAGGCGATTGCCGAAGCGCAGCGAAAGAGATGGGCCGAAGCTAAGAAGGAGAGCGAGCCGGCGCCACCGCCACCGTCGAAGGAAGCCGCCACGCCCAAACGAAGACTCAGTGCGGCCGGCCGGAGAAATATCATCGCCGCCACCAAGAAGCGCTGGGCATTGAAACACGCCGAAGCCGCCAAAGCGGAACAAGCCGCAAAGAAAGCACCGGCAAAGTCGGCGCTGAAGCGCGCTCCGGGCAAGAAAGCCGCCGTCAAGAAGGCCGCGAAACCGGCCCCGGCTGCCGCGCCTCCGGCAACCGAGCCTGCCGGTGAATAAACCGAAGCGCCACGGCCGCCGCTATAGGCGCGGTTCATAACTCCGATCGCCCCTCCCCGGTCGGCGACCGGCGGGCGTGGTGTGGCCGATAGCCGACCGTTGAGAGCGGACAGCTTCGAAATCTGTTGGAACCAGGTACCTAGCATCATCGTATACTAGGCATTATGGAGTACCCGGAAGACGGCAGGGACAGGCGGATCGCCCAATTACGCAAGGGCATCCTGGAACTGGCTGTCATGGGAGTGCTCTATCACGGGCGGCATTATGGCTATTCCTTGATCCGGGTTCTCTCGGAACGGGGCTCCATTCCCCTCAAAGAAGGGACGGTTTATCCCATCCTGGCCCGGCTGGACCGAGACGGTCTGGTCGGTTCGGAATGGGTGGAATCCGTTCAGGGGCCTCCTCGCAAGTATTACGTGCTGACGTCGTCGGGCAGGCAACTCTTCGATGAGCTGAGCCAAGAGCTCGATGCGTTGGTTTCCCTGGTCCAGCAGAACTGGAAAACTTCGGACCAACCCGGATCCGCCGCCAAAAAACTCGTCGTCCGAAAGGGGTAAGACAAATGAACGACTACCCGCCAGTGGTGGCGAAAATTGCCAACGATTACCTGGAGCGCGTGAAAGCATATCTCCGCCTGGTGCCGGCCCGTGAGCGGGACGAGTTTCTGAAAGAGATCGAGTCGCACTTGTATGAGGCCTACCATCAGACGCCGGTCGACGACGAGGTCGCCAGGATCCTCACCGTGCTGCGGAACTTCGGTGATCCCGCCGAAGTGGTGGCCGGCCGTTTGCCCGGTACGATGATGCGTTCCGGCGCCAAACGCAACCTGCCGCTCTACGTGGTGGGCGGGATATTCATCGCGCTGTTCGGGATTCCGCTGGGGTTTGGCGGCTTGAGTGTGCTGGTGGGCCTGCTGCTGGCGCTGGCGGGCATGGTGGCCGCTTTCTATGCGACGGCCGGAGCCATCCTCTTTGCCGGCGCCATGTTCACTTTGTTCGGCTTGGCTCGAATCCTGCTGCCGGGGCTGTTTGACAGGCTGGTCGAGCTCGGCTTTATCCAAGTGGGCGGCCCGGTGGGTGAGTTCCTCGATCACTTCTCTCCGTCGGATCAGGGTATATTTATGCTCCTCGCTGCCGCCGCTCTGGTGACCATCGGGCTGGGCATGCTGTGGCTGGGAAGATATATATTTCGCGGACTCCGTTTTCTGTCCGGCCTGCTCTTCGACTGGACGCGGCGGTTGGCGCATAGGATTCGGCGGAAGCTCGGCCGGGAGAGTCGCGGGGCGCCTGGGCGGGTCGGCCAGGTTTCGTTTGCAAACGGGAAGTGACGTTGCGAATCGTCAATTCGTGGCACTATGGATGAGGTGGCCCGCCATGATAGATGCCAAAGAGGCTGTTCAGATCGCGAAGACGAAGGCGGCGGAGATGCTCGGCCAGGCGTCGCTATATCTAGAGGAGATTGAAAGGGAGTCGTACAAAGACCGCGAGGTTTGGAGCATTACGCTTAGCCTTCCGAGGTACGAAGACCCGATTCCCCATCCCCTCCAAATCCTGCCAGTCGACCGGCTGCAGTACAAGCGCTTTTTGATCGACGCCGAAACCGGCGAGCTTGTTGCGATAAAGTTGCGTGAAGTCGCGTCCCGATGAGCGCACCCGGGCTTTGCGACGACCCGCCCAACGCCGCCGGGCTGTTGGTCGACACAAATCTTCTCGTGCTGTTCGTGGTGGGCAGTGTCAATCGCGATCGCATCGAGATGTTTAAGAGGACCCGCAAGTACTCAAAAGCCGACTACGACTTGCTCATTCGGGTGCTTGACCGCAGGAAAATCTACACCGTGCCCCACGTCTTGGCGGAGGTCAGCAATCTCACCGATCTGGCTGGCACCGAGAGGACCTTGTCCCGGAGCTTCCTAAAGAAGCGGATCTCCTCCTTCGATGAAGTCCAGATGCCAAGCGCCTGGGCAGCCGAGGACCGGCTCTATCAGAACCTTGGGCTGACCGATGCCGCGATCGCCGCGGTGGCGCGCACACACAATTGCGTTGTGCTGACCGATGACCTCGACCTGTATGATCGGCTTAGCCGCGACGGAGTAAGCGTGGAAAACTTCACACATCTTCAGGCGCGCTCCTGGGGCATCTAAGCCGGGGTCTGGAACCCGAGCCTCCAGCCGGGGCCCCGAACCCGCCCGCCGTTCTTTAGTATCATGAAATCTGCATGAACCAGCGGGAATCAATGCTTGCCCCGCCGGCTGGATTCCCGCAGCAGATACTTGCCAGGCTGAGCGAACTCGAGACGGCGCTCGGTTCGGTGATTCGCGGCAAGCGCGAAACCATCCGACTGTCGCTGGTGTGCCTGCTGGCGCGCGGGCACCTCTTAATTGAGGATGTTCCCGGCGTGGGCAAGACAACCCTGGGCCAGGCGCTGGCGCGGGTGGCGGCGTGCAAGTTCCATCGCATTCAGTTCACCGCCGACATGCTGCCGAGCGACGTCGTGGGCGTGACCATTTACAACCGCCAAACGGAGGCTTTCGAATTCAAACCCGGCCCCATCTTCGCCAATTTCTTGTTGGCCGACGAAATCAACCGCACCACCCCGAAGACCCAATCGGCGCTGCTCGAAGCCATGAACGAGAGCCAGGTTACGGTGGACGGGCATTCGCACACGCTGCCCCGGCCGTTCATGGTGATCGCCACTCAGAATCCGGTGGAACATCACGGCACCTACCCGCTGCCGGAATCGCAGCTCGACCGCTTCCTGATGCGCCTGCGAATGGGGTATCCCGACGCCGCCAGCGAGCGGGAAATCGTGCGCGCCCCCGGCCAGGCAGCCGCGGCGGAGATTCCAGCCGAGCTCGATGCGTCCGACCTTCTGCACCTGCAGGACGCCGCCGCGCGGGTGATGGTGGACGACGCGGTGGTGGACTATTTGCTGGCGATCGTGGAGGAGACGCGGCGCCACGAGTCGCTGGCGCTAGGCGTAAGCCCGCGCGGATCGCAGGCGTTGTACCGGGCGGCGCAGGCAATGGCCCTGGCCGAAGGCCGCGACTACGCCGTCCCGGACGACGTCAAGCAACTTGCCGTGCCGGTCTTCGCTCACCGTCTGGTGGTGGATACGCGCAACGTTCTGGGGCCGCGCCGCGGCGACGCGGGCGAGCGCATCATGCAAGAAATCCTCAGCCAGGTGCCCGTGCCCCTGTAGAGTTCGTCCAATTATGAAGACTGCAATCATCGGCCTGCCCCTGACGGGCAAGACCTCTTTGTTCACGATTCTGACCGGCGTGCAGCAGGACGTGCGAATGGGTGCGACCGCCGTGCGCACCGGCGTCGCCAAGGTCCCCGACCCGCGCCTGGAAGCTCTGGGACGGCTGTTCGAACCGCCCAAAGTGACTCACGCCACGGTGGAATACGTGGATATGCCGCCGGTTTCGAAGGAGAGCCTTCGCGACCCGTCCTACATGGCCAGCCTGCGCGTAGCCGACGCTTTCGCGCACGTTCTGCGCCTTTTCGAAGACGATACCATCCCCCACGAAAAGGGTTCGATCGATCCGGTCCGCGACCTCGAAGATCTGGAGACCGAGGTGATCCTGAGCGACCTGGTGGTGGTGGAGAAGCGGCTGGAGCGCCTGGATAAAGACCGCAAGAAGATCAAGAATCCGGAGCTGGACCGCGAATTCGAATTGCTGGAGCGGTGCCGCAAGACCCTCGAAGACGGCCAGCCGATTCGGAATATGGAGATCGATGGAGAGGACGAAAAGCGCCTTCGCGGTTTCCAGTTTCTCTCCCAAAAACCGGTGCTCTACGTGCTGAATCTGGGTGAGGAGGAAGCTTTGAGACTGCACCAGCGGGAAACCGAATACCGCGAAGGTCCGCTGGCCGGGCGGCGCCACACGGCCGTGACCGCGGTTTGCGGTAAGGTTGAGGCCGAACTGGCGCAATTGCCGCGCGAAGACCAGTCCGATTACCTGGCCAGCTACGGGCTGAAGGAATCCGGGCTGGAGCGGCTGATCTCGGCCACCTATGCGCTGCTCGGCCTGATGAGTTTTCTCACCGCCGGCGAAGACGAATGCCGCGCCTGGACCATCCCCATGAACAGCACCGCGGTGAAAGCGGCCGGCGCCATTCACTCCGATTTCGAAAAGAAATTCATCCGCGCCCAGGTGGTGAACTGGAAAAGCCTGGTGGAGCTGGGAGGATACGCCGCCGTGCGCGAAAAAGGCCTGCTGCGTCTGGAAGGCAAAGAATATATCGTGAAAGACGGCGACGTGCTGGAGATTCGGCATGGTTGAATAGGCTTACTCCTTCAAGTACCAGGGCACGCTGACTACCACGATCCGCGGATTGCTCCACCACATCAGCCGGGCTTTCAGCACCTCGGCGCGCTGGTTATGCAGCAGGGAGTGATACCAGTGCCGCTCGAACAGCTCCGGCACCACCACGGAAACGTAGTGGTCGGGATTGTCTTTGGCCACCTTGCTCACGTAGTCCGCAATCGGCCGTAATACGAACCGGTACGGCGATGTCACGCGATCCAGTTTGGGCGGCGCCAAACCCGCCGCTCGGGCCGGCGCCTCCGCATATTCCGCCCAGCAATCGCAAAAGCGGTTGTCTTCCTCTTCTTCCGAGTCCACGTGTACCGCGCGAACGTCATGGGAGACGGTGTAGGCAAAGCGCAGCGCCTTTTCGGCCACCTTGGTCCAGGATTGAATCGGGATGACCACGATGGGCGGCGATAATCTCGAAAGATCGGCCGGATTCCGGCTCGCAATCTCCGCCTCCACCCTCCGGTAATGCCGTTTCACCGCGGTCATAGTGGCCAGCAGCAGCGGCATCAGCGCCAGCGTCACCCAGGCCCCGGCGGCGAATTTCGCCACCAGCACCACCAGCACGGTGATCCCGGTGGCGACCGCGCCCAGCCCGTTCAGGGCGATGTTGTGCCACGCCATCGGCCTGCGCCGCAGCCAGTGCATCACCATTCCCGATTGCGAAAGCGTGAACGCCAGGAACGCCCCAATGGCATACAGCGGGATCAGCCGGTCCGTCACGCCGCCGAACAGCAGCAGCAGCCCCGCCGTCAGTACCGCCAGCACCCAGATGCCTTCCGAATAAACCAACCGCCGCCCGGTGGTGGCAAAGGATCGGGGCAGGTATCCATCTTCGGCCACGATCCGGCAAAGCCGTGGAAAATCGGCAAAAGCCGTATTGGCGGAGAGCGCCAACACCAGCAGAATCGAGCCGATCGCCACGTAAAAGAACGGCCCCTTGCCCGCAATCGCGCCCAGCATCATCGCCAGCACGCTTTGGTATCCCGGCGCGCCCGGGTCGGTGGCAGCGATCCGGTACGCCGAATCGAGGTACGCAATCCCCGCCAGCAGCACGATCAGCACGGCAATGATCATGGTCAGCGTGATGCGCGCATTCCTGGCGGTGGGCTCGCGAAAAGCCTTCACTCCGTTGCTGACCGCTTCCACTCCCGTCATGGCCGTGCAGCCGCTGGCGAAAACCTGCAGGAAGATCCAGGTGGTGATGGCCGCCTTCGCCGGGCTGGGCGGCGGCGGCGCCACTACCGGAATCGGATGCCCGCCCGAAAGCACGGTCTTCACCAGCCCGATGGCGATCATAGCCAGCAGGCTCGCTACGAACAGGTACGTCGGCACCATGAAGATGCCACCGGTTTCGCGGACCCCACGCAGGTTGATCAGCGTAATCGCCAGCAGGATAGCCAGGCACAAGCTCAAAGTGTGCGGCTGCAAGCCCGGCGCGGCCGATACCAATGCCCCCACTCCCGCCGAAATGCCCACCGCGGCGGTCAGCACGTAGTCGATCATCAGGGCCGCCGCGCCCAGCAACCCCGCCCCCGCTCCGATGTTTTCCCGCGCCACCGTGTAGGATCCGCCGCCGCCCGGATAGGCCGCGATCGTCTGCAGATAGGAGAAATAGACGATCCCGAGCAGCACGATGATGCTGAAACTGACCGGAACGATATAGGCGACGCCCGCGGCCCCCAGCGGAATCAGCAGCGTCAGCGCCGCCTCCGGCCCGTATGCCGCCGAGCTCAACGCATCCAGGCCGAAAATCGAAATCCCGGCCACCGGCCCGATCTTTTCTCCCCGCTCCTCCAGGGATGACAGCGGCCGTCCTAGAATCAGATCGAGCAGAGCCATTGCGCGTATTGTACCCGAAGCCGCCGGGCCGGCTACGTGAGACGCCGCCCAGTTCCTCCGGGGATGCGCCTGTCTTCCTGTCCATTTTCGTTCGAAACGACTCCGCCTGAGTCGCGGGGCCGTTGTGGGGTGCAGCGCTCCGTCCCAAAGCGGAATTTCGGTCGGCGTCGCGTCGGGCTGTTCTCACTGTCCTGGTCCGCTGCCCGACTGTCGGCCGCCGAACTGAACAGGGCCAGTGCAACCGGTTCCGTTACGACGCCGCGGGTCGGCTCGTGACGCGGACACCTACACATAGCGATAGCCGCGGACTTATTTGGCCTGCCCGTAGGTGGCCGTCGGCCCGTGCTTGCGGAAGAAATGCTTATCGCGCTGCGCTAGCGAAATCGGTTGCGCATCGGGGTTGATGGCGATCGTTTCCAGCGCCATCGCGGCCAGCTCTTCCACGATGACGGCGTTGTACGCGGCGCCGGCCACGTCTTTACCCCAGGTGAACGGAGCGTGGCCGTGCACCAGCATAGCGGGGCAATCGAGCGGCCTGGTGGCTCCCAGGCGGCGAATGATGGCGACCCCGGTATTGGCCTCGTAGCCGGCGCCGATTTCTTCCGCGGTGAGGGGCGCCGATACGGGGATCGGACCGTGAAAGTAATCGGCGTGGGTGGTGCCGAAACAGGGGATCTCCCGCCCAGCCTGCGCCCAGGCCGTGGCGTGGCGGGAGTGCGTGTGTACCACACCGCCGATGTCGGGGAAGGCGCGATACAGCGCCACGTGAGTATCCAGATCCGACGACGGCCGCAGCGAGCCTTCCACGATGCGGCCATCGAGATCGGTAACGACCATGTCCGCCGGCTTCATCCTGTCGTAGGGCACGCCGCTGGGCTTGATCACGCACAGGCGTTCTTCCCGCGCCATACCGCTGGCGTTGCCGAACGTGAAAATCACCAGCCCACGCCGCACTAATTCGAGATTCGCTTCCAGAACTTCTTCCCGTAATTTTTCCAGCATCATCTCCCCATTCTGGCCGCGGCCGCGATGCGCCGCAATTCGGGCAGCATCGCGCCGATAGCGACCGGCTCCGATTGCCGCTGCCCCAAAGAAAAATATAACTGGCGGAACAGCGGGAACAGCTCTTGATAGATCTCGACCGCCGCCGGCTCCGGTTCGATGGTGCGGAAGGGCGGGCAAAGCGCCGCCTGCGCCGCCCCGACCGAGGGAAATGCGCCCGCCGCCAGGAACCCGAAAATGGCCGAGCCCAGGCTGGTGACGTCGCCATCGGGCACCAGAATCGGTTTGCCCAGCACGTTGGCGTACACCTGGTTGAGCACCTGGTTCTTGCGCGGAATGCCGCCGCCGTTGATTACCCGACGTACCGGCACGCCGTGTTCTTCCATGCGCTCCAAAATCACGCGGGTGTGAAACGCGGTGCCTTCGATGGCGGCGAACAACTCGTCCTGGGCGGTGTGGGTGAGCCGCCAGCCCAGCGTCACTCCGCTCAGCTCCGGATTCACCAGCACGGTGCGGTCGCCGTTGTCCCAGGTCAAGCGCAACAGGCCGGTCTGGCCGGCGCGGAACGTTTCCAAGCCTTCGGAAAGTTTGGCCACCGTGGTGCCAGCCCGGCGCGCCACCGCGTCGAAAATATCGCCGGTGGCCGAGAGCCCGGCTTCGATACCCGTGCGCGCGGGGTCGATCGACCCCGGCACCACGCCGCAAACACCCGGAACCAGTTGGGCTTCGTCGCTGATCGCCATGATGCAGGTGGAAGTGCCGACCACGTTCACCACGTCGCCCAGCTTCACGCCGGCGCCAATCGCGTCCCAGTGCGCATCGAAAGCGCCGGTGGGAATCGGGATGCCCGCGCGCAAGCCCAGCTTGGCCGCCCATTCCGCGTCAAGCTGGCCGGCCATTTTGTCGCTGGTCCGGTAATGGCCGTCGAGCTTCTGGCGGACACCGGCAAGCAGCGGATCGACCGCGGTCAGAAACTCATCCGGAGGAAAGCCGCCCAGCGAAGCGTTCCACATCCACTTATGCCCCATGGCGCAAATGCTGCGCGAAACCGCGGCCGGACTGGTGACGCCGCACAGCACGGCCGCCACCATGTCGCAATGTTCCAGCGCGGTCGAGAAACGCGCGCGCTTGTCTGGATTGTGGCGCAGCCAGTGCAGCAGCTTCGAGAAGCCCCACTCGGACGAATACGTGCCGCCGCACCAATCGATCGCCGGCAGATGCCGGGCATGCGCCGCCGCGGTGATTTCGGCGGCTTCCTTCCAGGCGCGGTGGTCGCACCAGAGATAGTAGTCGTCGATGGGCGTGAGCGTCTCATCCACCGGGATCACGCTGGAACCGGTAGTATCGAGCGCCAGCGCTTCCACAGCCTGGCCATCGATACCGGCTTCGGCAATGGCGCTCCGCATGGCTTCCGCCAGCGCCCGCATGTGGTCGCCGTGGCTTTGCGTGGCAAAGTCCGGGTCGTCCGGCTTGCGCAGAAGTGGATACTCCGCTACGCCCGCGCCCAGGCGGCCGCGCGCGCTATCGAACAGAGAAGCGCGCACACTCAGAGTTCCGAAATCGACACCGGCTACGATACTCATCTCAGGCTGATTTTAGCAGCAAGGTACGAAGGTGCTTGACGCCGCGGCCCAAAGGCGTGCCGTTTGTTATAGTCCTTACGTGATCGCCACAGTGAGACATGGCACTCGCCATTGCTTTGTCTCAGATTCGAGGAATCAGACCATGGCTCGTCAAGTACACTCGCCGGGACCCGCGGCGCTCGCACTGATGTTGGTTGGTTGGGTGCCAGTCATGGCGCAGGATCTCTCTGGTTCTGGGGGAACGGGACTGGCGTCGCCCAGCAGCGCCGAAATCTGCGGCGATTGCCACCGGGCGGCGCAGGAATCGTGGAAGGCATCCGGACATGCACATGCCATGGACAGCCGGCTGTTTCAGGACGTGTTGCACTACACCGGGGCCGACCTGGGAGCGGAGGCGCGGCGCACCTGCCTCGGCTGCCATGCGCCCGTCGCGATTGCGACCGGCGACGCGGGCCTGCAAACGAAAGTCAGTTGGGAAGGGGTCACCTGCGACGTCTGCCACTCCATCCGGGAGGTTTCCATGGCCGGACCGAACCCGAAGGCGAGGCTGGAATTCACCCGCATGCGAACGGGACCGTGGAAGGACGACACTCCGGGCCAGCACGGCGCTCTTTTTTCGACCCTGCACACAACCTCGCTGCTTTGCGCGCCCTGCCATGAATACCGGAATGCACTGGGTTTCCCGGTGGTGACGACGTTCTCGGAGTGGCAAGCCAGCCGCGACGGGAAAGCCGGCCGCCAGTGCCAGTTCTGTCACATGCCGAGCGTGGGGCGCGTTGCCCTGGTACAGCGCGTGGTAACGACACCGACCGATGTGGAAAGGCACAGTCACTGCCAGACCTGCCACCTGGCATCCGGGCCTGGCGGCAAAGCGAGCCAGGCGGGACCGGGCCCCGCGATTGTGGACGCGGGCTTACGCGTGCATGGCCAACTCAACCTGCACGAGATCAAGGGCAGCGACAGCACGGAACTTCTGACAAGCGCCATCCAGGCGCAACTCTCGGCGGTGAGGGATGGCGGCAAGGTGAGGGTGAACGTGGACGTCGTCAACCGGGCGGCTGCCCACTACGTGCCGACCGGATCGCCGCTGCGGCAAGTGATCCTGGAAGTTCGGGCCGATACCGACAGCGGCCAGCGCCCGATGCAGCAACGGGTGTACAGCCGCACTGTCGCCGACCGCGACGGCAAGCCGCTCGAGCGCGAGTACCTGGTGTTTGAACGTGGCGCCAAGGTAATTGCGGACACCCGTTTGGCGCCCGATGAAAAGCGCTCGGAAACCTTTTTGTTCGACGTCCCGCCGGGCGTTGAAACGCGAGTCAGCGTAGCTTTGCGCTACTGCTATTCCCCGCTGGCGAAGACCGAATCGCAAAGGAGCGCCACGTTTTTGACGCTCAGTGCGGTGGTGCGATAGCGAAGCGAAACGGATTTCGGGCGCGACGACCCGGGTAAGGACGCGGCCTCAGGGAAGGCGCCGACGCCACTTGTCCGGGTCACGAGAGGTATGAAATACAGCATAGATCGTGACCGCCGCCGCCGACTGCGCATAGAAGACGGCGTAAGGAAAGCGACGTATCAGGGAGCGGCGGTATCCCTCGTGAACGACAGGGTACATCTCAGGCCGGCGCCGGATGCTTTCCAGGCAGGCATCGACCGAGCTCAGGAACTCCTCACCCAGTCCGGCTCTGCGGCCTTCATACCAATCGTAAGCTTCTGCAATGTCCAACTCGGCGTCCGGAGCAATCACCAGCTCAACGGGCATGGCGGGCACGCACGTTGCGCTTCACCGTTTCCCAGGGCAGCCCCGAAGCCGGGTTTTTCATTAGATTCGCCTTCCTGCGCGCCAGTTCCTGCTTTTGCCAATCGTGTACCGGCACGGCCTCCGGCGCGGCCGCAAGGTCGTCCCACAGATCCTGGACAAGTTGGAGTTTCTCAGAGGGGCTTAGATCAAAGATCGACGCTGAATCCATTCGGGCCTCTGCTGCCAATTCTCTCAAATTGCCTGGCCGCTTGGGCGTGTCGCCCGGTGCGGGCGGATTTGCTCCGAACGGCTCATACGGGGCCAGTGGCCGTTATGGAGACCCAGCGCGACCGGCGCGCCGAGTCGTTGAGTGTCCCGTCGAGGCTGTCCCCAGTGTCGCCGTCCCAGTGTCCCCATCTCGGATCGCCCGCGCTTAGCTCCCGTCAAGAAATAACTGTGCCATTTCGACGTGGCGCACGCTCGTGGGTGCCGCGCCGGCACTTTTGCCGACGCTTGGCGTACCATACCCGAGCTGGTGTCGAGAGAGTCTCGACACGGCACGCACGAGTGCGTGCGCCACGTCGCGCTCCAAGATCTGGCATGGTTATTTCATGACGATTCCTTAGACGTCAGGCGGCAGTGGCGGCGAACTTATTGAGGCAGCAGTGCTTGTACTTTTTGCCGCTGCCGCA
>PLRS01000122.1 GCA_003164035.1 Bryobacterales bacterium
GCCCTCGAACAGGCCGCCGAAGAAGTCGTCCTCCTCACCCAACTGGCGGAAAGTAAAGGAGAAACCTACGACGTCGAACGCGACTTCCCCCTCGAATCCCTGCCCCCGCAATTTGTTTTTTCAACTCTGGAAATCGCCCGCCTGGCAGCCCACCGCCGCCGCCTCGCCGAAGCCAAAACGCAGTCCTCCGCGCCCAGGAAAGCATTCCGCCAGGCCGCTTGAACCACCCGCTTCTCGCACTTCCGCCGCTCAGCGCACCGTCAAAGTGAAATCCACGTCCAGCACCAGCGCATCGGCACTGGCGGCGATCGAGGTCACTTTGAAATCGCGCAGATCGCGCAGGTAAGCTGGCTGTGTGTTGGGGTCCTCCAGCATGCGCTTGGCGTCGGCGGCCAGGTTATAGCGGAAATCGCGCGCCAGGCTGGCGGCCATGGCGGCGCACACGCGGCGGATATAGAACCCGGTCTTGCCGTCGCTTTCGGCGGTGACGTTGGCCAGGCCGATATTGCCGTCCTTGTAAGTCGGTTTGGCGCCGATCACCACCGTAAATGCATCGCCCAATCCAACGCACTGGCCAAGCATGTTCAGCGCCGAACGGCCGGTGAAACGCGCCCGAATGCGCAGCAGACCGTCCTTGCTCTGGATTTGCGGATGTTCCAGATAGGCGAAGCTGCACTTGGTCTTGGGAGTGCCCTTCACGTAGCGGCGGCCGTCCTGGGTAAAGACCTGGCTGGCCAGAATGCGCTCCAGCGCGGCATAGCGCACCTGAATCTCGACCGCGGAAACCGGCGCCACGGCGGCCAGCAGCAGAGCGGCGATACGCATCCACGTCACGCCAAGGATCCCCTTTCGGAAGTGCGGTACATGTCCGGCAACCGCTCCCTTACGGTCGCGGCTCGGACTGGAGCATGTGCCCCGCATTTCCGAGCCGCGACCGTAAGGGAGCGGTTGCCGGACATGTTATCGAGCTCCCGAAATGGTGGACCAAGCATCAGGCCGGTTCCGCGAACAGCGCAAACTCCGAAAGCACCGGGCTGGCCGAGGCTTCGGTAACGCGCAGCCGGAGCCGCCCGGCGGTCACCGGACGATCCAGGCGGATCAAGCGCCGCGGACCGATGCTCGTGGCCGCCGCGAATTGCCGCCAATCGCCGCTATCCCAACGGTCGATGGCTACCGCATCCACGCGCTGGCCGAAGGCGATCGCCTCGCGCAGCCGCACGACACCAAAAGTCACCGGCCGGGCGAACTCGAAAACCCCCTCGGCGCGAACCGTGGCGTCATCGGTCGCCCAATAAGTATCCTCGCGGCCATCGAGCAAATGTTGCGGCCCGAACCGCTCGCGCGCATTGGTTGCGGTGATTCGCGCCCCTGCCGCCAGATTGCGCCCGAAGGTTGACCGCCGCCAGCGGCCGAACCCTTCGAGCGACGCGATATCTTCGCTGGAAAGCAAACCATCGCGATTGGGCGGCACGTTGAGCAGCAGGTTGGCGCCTCGGCCCACCGAAACGAAATAGAGCTCGACAAGCTCGGCCGGGGTTTTGACGCGGGCGTTTTCCGCTTCGTGCCAGAACCAGCCGGGGCGAATCGAAACGTCGCATTCGGCCGGCAGCCAGCGCGTGCCGTGGCGCGTTCCCGTGGGCGAATCCTTCTCGCGCACATTGCCTGGCGACGCAGGCCCGCCGTCGGCGCCCACCGGATCGTAGGTCGCCCAGCACGGGTCGCCGGCGATGCCTCGCTCGTTGCCCACCCAGCGCACGTCCGGCCCGACGTCGGAGAAAACGACGGCCTCCGGCTGCAGCCGCCGCACCAGCTCCCAGGTTCCAGGCCAGTCGTAGTAAGTGTTCTTGTCGATCGTGCGCTTCTCGCGCGCCCCGCCGTAATAGCCGTCGCCGCCGTTGGCGCCGTCGTGCCACACCTCGAAGATCGGGCCGTAATCGCTCAGCAATTCCGTCAACTGGCGGCGGTAGATGGCGATATACTCCGGCTTGCCGTAGGCCGCCTGGTTGCGGTCCCAGGGGGAAAGATAAACGCCGAAGCGGAGTTTGTGCCGGCGCGCGGCGGCGGCAATTTCGCCCACCACGTCGCCCTTGCCGCCGCGCCACCCGCTGGCGCGCACCGAATGCTCCGTGGTCGCGGTGGGCCACAGGCAGAAGCCGTCGTGATGCTTGGCGGTGAGGATCACGCCCGTCATGCCGGCGGCGGCCAGCGGCTCGACAATCGCGTCGGCATCGAACCGCGCGGGGTTGAAAACGTTCGGGTCTTCGTCGCCGAGCCCCCATTCGCGGTCGGTAAAAGTGTTGACGGTGAAATGAAGGAAGGCAGTGGTTTCAAGCCGGTGCCAGGCCAGTTGCCGGGCGGACGGCACCGCCCCGAAAGGCTTTGGTTCCGTGGCTGCGAAGGCTGAGCCAGCGGCGGAAACCGCGGCCAGAAAGGTACGGCGAGTCATATCGGATATTGTCCAGGTTAGCTGGCCACGGATCAGCGGCGAGATCTTCCCGGAGCCTTCGGTTTGGCTTTGACTTTGGCTTTGGGAGCGACAACGGGCTCCTCCTCCGCCTCCACCTCGATCTCCCGTTCCGTTTCGGCCGCCATTTCGGCGTCCTTATCGCCGTCGCCGAGCGGATCCGGATCGGTCAGATCGTCGGGCTCCTCCACCACCACCTCGGCGGCGCCCGGATTCACCTTCTTGAGCACTTCGTTGTACAGCGCCGCCTTGCGCGCGTCCACCTTGGGAGGTGGCGCCTGTTCGTGGCGGTAATCGTGATCGTTGTAACAGGTCCGGCAGCGTACCTTAGCCGGTTCCGCATTGAGCACCGACACTACGGCATGGTTCATGATTCGCTTGCAGCGAACGCAAAAATCGTCGATGTCGTCGCCCAGGCGTGGTTCCCGCATGTGGCCTCCTAGTTCGAGCTATTGACGCCGGTAGAAACGGGGGCCTCGGATTCGACAGGCGTCTTCGGCTCGACCACCAGCCACTGGGCCGGCTCGAACCCAACATATTTACATATCCGTAACTGCCCGTCCGCCGTCTCCAACAAGTCGCCCACCCTCAGCGGATCGTCCGATTCCCGCATCGTGCGCCAGGCGTCGTATTCGTTCAACGCCGCCACTTCCCCGCGTGGATCGTAATCTCTCGGCTTCACCGAAGCGCATCCTCCCACGTGAGGGGCCCAGCGGAACTGCTGTCTTGGCGAATCCTTCATTCGGTAGATCCGGTAAAACGCCATCGCCCTACATTGTAATCGATGGAAGAGCACCCGATGCGTCCCGCTCGCCCTGTTCGATCATCCGGGCGACGCCCTCCCGCGACCAGCACACCGATTCCTTCAGCGAACCGAGCGGGGTGGATGGCTCCAGCTTCACTACGTCCAGCGCCGCGCTGGGAGCGCGTACCGGCAGCAACGCGTGGACCAGGCGGTACGGCAGCGTGGTCAGCACGTTGAGAGCGATGGCGCGGGTGGCTCCCTGCGCCTCGGCCGCCCACACCGGCAGCGCGCCCAGAAAACCGCCATCCACGTAGCTGCGGCCCTCGATCCGTACCGGCGGAAACGCGCAGGGAATGCTGCACGACGCCGCTAGGTGCTCCCAGCCAACCTCGGCGCCGCGCACGATCCGGACGCGCAGGCGCGGCACTTCCACCATGGTCAGAGCGAAATCGACTTGCGGCCGAAAGCGTTCGAACAGCCGCCGCGCCTCGGCGTGCAGCGCCTCCGGCCGCAAGATGCCGGTGGGATGCAGACCCAGCCGCATGATCCCCCCCGTGCGCGGGTCGAGCCAGTTTGCGATCAACTCATCCGGCGGGCAGCCCCCGGCGATCGCCCATCCATTCCAGGCACCGGCCGAAGCACCCACCACCAGATCGGGCTTCAGCCGCCGGCTGAGAACTTTCCAAAAGCCGGCCTCCCAGGCGGCGAACATTCCACCCGCGGAAAGGACTAAAGCGGTGGGCACAGAACCATCGTAGTATGGCTTTCCGAATAAGCGCGAACTCTAGGCGGGATGTAATTCATTTGCACCAGCCTGGGACGCACCTGGGCATCTTCAAAGTGCAGAGAAACAGCCTCCAGAATGTTGGAGCGGAGTTCCTCCCAACTATCGCCTTCCGTAAAGATGTCGTGGCCCAAGGCGCGGGCGAAGTAGCCGCCCTCCTCCGCATCGCGAATCTCGAAAATCAACTCCATCCGCTTAGGATACCTGAGGCCACACGGACGGCTGGGGTCGTAAAGCCTAAACCGCGACGTTTCGCGTCTTCGACCGTACATACCATAGAGATGACGAACTCGGTGCATTTCGCGGGCGTATCGATTCTTGCGCTGCTGGCGGGCTGCGCTCCGGCCTCGGGCCAAACGCTCGATCGGCTCCAACTCCATAAGGTGCGCGCCGCGGAGGCCGAATACCGCGGGAGCAAGGCGGTCCACATCATGCAAGTCCCCGGCGCGCAAGGCGAGGATACGCTCGCGATCGTCAGCGGAACCGAACTGCGGGATGGCGTCATTGAAGTGGACCTAGCCGGCGCGCCGGCGCCAGGCGCTTTCGGCGACGCCCGCGGTTTCATCGGCGTGGCATTCCGGGTGCAGCCGGACGCCGCGAAATTCGAGTTGCTTTACCTCCGCCCGACCAACGGGCGCGCGGAAGACCAGCTTCGGAGGAACCACGCCACGCAGTACGTCTCGTTCCCAGACTGGCCCTGGCAGCGAACGCGCCAGGAAACGCCCGGACTTTACGAATCCTACGTGGATCTGGAACCCGGCGTGTGGACCAAGGTAAAAATCGTTCTGGCCGGCGGCAAGGCCCGGCTCTACGTCAACGACGCGGCGCAGCCGTGCCTGATCGTAAACGGCCTCAAACTGCCCCCGGCGAAGGGCGGCGTCGGACTGTGGGCGGGGCCAGGTACGGACGGCTACTTTGCCAATCTGCGCGTAGCGCCTACCCAGTGAGGGAACCGGCGCAAGACCCGTGGAGGGCGGAAAGCGCAGGGCGACATGGCTCAGGGGCACGATTCCGCGCTTGCCGCGGATGCAGGCTTCCCAGATCGTCGTATCTGGGGAGATCGAACGGTTGCGGGACTCCCACTGGTCGCCGACGTCACGGGCACGTTGAGCCCGCAAGTCGGCGTTGCCGGGTTGAGAGGGTTCATTTGACCGTGGACTTTCCGAATAGCCGGTCCATCGCGATATCAATCGGCTCTATTGCCGCCGAAACCAGACGGCGGCTCGCATGGATCTGACGGGAGTACTTGGCGGACGCAGCCAGGAAGGAGTGGAAAGACATCATACGATTCTGGGCAAGCGTCAGAATAGTCAAGCAATACTTCGCGCAGGCCGAAGTGCTCTGTCGAGACTTCAAGCAATTCGACGTCCTCGACCGTCAACACTATTGGAACCAGCACTCTGACGGCGGACTTGAGCTTTTCGCAGGGTGTCATCTGCTCGCACCGACCGAGCGCGCGGTCAAACTCAGCCGCCACAAACCTTCCAAACCCCGGTGAACTCCACAGAGCGTCGTGAACCACTAGGACCGTGATAATCCGCTTTACATCCCGGAATTCCTGCGTTGGCCCGAGCCACCTACGTTCAGCGATTGCCGTGACGACCACGTACGGCCTGCGCGCCAAGGGCCCGCGAAGTCGCGTTGGGGGAAACCTCGTCGAACTATTCCCGACAAAACGCGCCCTTCCGTCAATCCCGGTTTCGTGCCGGTTTCCCGGCCTTCCATGCACAAAAATGCCCAAAGCCCATTCCGCCCGCAACCGTCCCGAAGTCCGGTCACGGCGATTTTTTGTTGACAGCCAAGGACTTCCTGTGAGTACCATCTCGAACCTGTTGTACTCTGGTGGCGGGGTGAGGATGGCTACAGGGAGGAAACCGGGAGGGGGAACGCCTAAGCCCAAATCACCGCTTCCGGCCAGGGCTGGATTTGACGCAGCACGCTCGGTCCCGCGCGGAAGCGCTGAGGGCGACGTTAGAGTTACGCCTGCTTTTTACCGGCTACACCGGGCATATGGAGTTCGAGTGGGATCCGGCCAAAGCGGCCGGGAATCTGCGCAAGCATCCATGAAGAAACGCAGCGATAAGATGAGCGACGAGCTGCGCCCGGAGTACGATCTTCGCCAGTTGCTCAAGGCCGGAGTCCGGGGCAAGTACGCGAAGCGCTACGTCGCAGGCACGAATCTTATTCTACTGGGCCTGGACATCCGAAAGGCCTTTAGCCATCGCAGCCATAATCCGAAACGCGGGGGGACGGACCTGGGGGGAGGCGCAGGGACAGATGCCGCAAGAAACTGTGGGGCGGACGCCCTCGTCCGCGCGGGTCCCCCCGGACCCGCTCTTCGCCTCAAATCATCAACCCCGTACCGTCAACGATGCGCGACCAGGGGGTCGCGCGCGGACGAGGGCGTCCGCCCCACCAAACCGACGCTGGCGCTTGGCGATTGGAAAGTATGCGGCATTGGACCGAGGGACTGCTTCACGATAGGCAGGTTTACGGCAGCGCGAACGCTACGACGTAGTCGCCTAACTTCACGCCATCGATCTTGCCATGCCCGCCGGCGGCTACGACCACATATTGGCGGCCGCCGGCGCGGGCCCGGTACGTCATTGGCGTGGCGATGGCCGAGGCCGGTACCCCGGCGTGCCATAGCTCGCGGCCGGTTTCGGTATCGAAGGCGCGGAAGGTGCTGTCCATGGTGGCGCCGATAAAGGTCAGGCCGCCGGCGGTCGTCAGCGGGCCGCCGAGAGTCGGTGTACCCCAAGCAATGGGCAGGGGAACGGGAGCCAGTTCTTTCACGGTCCCCAGCGGAACCTGCCATCGAATTTTGCCCGTGTTGGCGTCCACGGCGGCCAGCGTTCCCCAGGGCGGAGGGCTGCAGGGGAGGCCCCACGGCGAGAGTAGCGCTTTGCGCCGCATCACGTAGGGGGTTCCCTTCATGGGGGCGTACTCCCAGGCGCCCTCCATGCCTCCCGAATGGCTCCTGCGGCCCTTCACCTGCCCGCGCGGAATCAGTTGGGCGATGAACGGCATGTTGGTTTGATTTACTACGATCAAGCCGTGCGAGCGATCGAAGGAGAGCCCGCCCCAATTGGTTCCGCCGGCATTGCCGGGATACTGAAGCGTGCCTTCGAGACTGGGCGGCGTGAAGATGCCGCCGCGGCGCAGGCCCTCGATGGTAGCGCGGCACCGGCCGCGATCCCACGGCGTCAGGCCCCAGGCGTCCCGCGGCTCCAGGCGGTCGGGCACCAGCCGGGGAGTGGCTACCGGGAAAGGCTGGGTGGGCGATAACCATTCGCCGGGCACGCCGCCTTGGGGCACCGGCCTCTCCTCCACGGGGAGCACGGGTTGTCCGGTGTCGCGATCCAGGATGAAGAGGTGCCCCATCTTACTCGGCTGGGCCAGCGCCGCAATGCGCTTGCCGCCGCGATCCACCTCGATCAGCGACGGCGCCGACGGCAGGTCGTAATCCCACAGATCGTGATGCACCACCTGGAAGGCCCACACCACTTTGCCGGTCGAAGCGCGTAGCGCGACCACGGAATCCGCGTATTGATCCGGCCCCTTGCGCTCGCCGCCGTAGTAGTCGGGGCTGGGGCTGGTGGTGGGCAGAAAGACCAAATCATGCTCCGGATCGGCCGAGAGGGGGCCCCACACGTTGGCTGCGCCGGTGCGGTCGGCGCCATTCTGCCAGGTGGCTCGGGCGGGATCGGCAGGGTCCCGCGGCACCGGGTCCCACGCCCAGACGAGCGCGCCGGTGCGCGCGTCGTATCCGCGCACCACACCGGAGGGCATGGCGACGCGATCGTTGTCGTTGATGGCCGAGCCCACCACCACCACGTCACCCACCACGGCCGGCGCCGAGGTGAAGTGATACTCGCCCGGGATGAGGTGGTCGATCTCCGAGGCGAGGTTGATGCCCGCCTTCAGGGGAACCTGACCGCCGGTTCCGAACCCGGCACAGGACTTCCCCGTTTCCGCATCCACCGCAATCAGGCGCCCGTCCAGCGTGGCTTCATAAATTGTTTTCCGGCACGCCTGTCCCGGCGGAAGTTTGGGATCGATCCGGCTCGCCAGTCCCCTGCACGTGAAGTCGTCGCCGTAATAGCCGATGCGTTCGAGCTTCGGATCGAAGGCCCACTTCTCTTTCCCCGTTTCCGCATCGAGCGCGATGATGCGGTTGAACGCGGTCGCGATATAGAGGGTGGCGTCCATCATCAGGGGCGTTGCCTCAAAGGTGCTCTTCGCGTGCAGCTTTTCCCCGTTCCAGGTGCCGGTGCCGTCCGACATGTCACCGGTGCGGTACATCCACGCCACTTTGAGCCCGCCGACATTCGTTCTGGCAATTTCGCGAAGAGGCGAAAAACGCGAGCTCCCCGGATCGTTGCCGTACGTCGGCCACTCCTCGACCGCGGCGGCGGAGTCCCGCACCGCAACCGGGCGCGTACACGCAACCAGGCTCAAAGCCAGGCAGAGCGTCAGGAGCCATTGCGCATCGGCTGGGTTCCGGCACGGCTCCGCGCGAAGACGCGAGCGTGCGAAACTTTGAAAGAATCGGCTGAGGCCGAACGGGCGCTGGCATAAACGGCTGCGCCCGGATGTTTTCTTCGATCTACGATTTGCAGCGGGATGACCCATACCAGCATTCTGGAATGGGCCACTTCCCAGGTCAACCGTCGCGCGACCAGCCGGCTTTATTCCGGGAATGATCGGGCCCGGAAACGCCGGGGCCGGCCCTTGGCTGTCCCGGCTTCTCAGGCGCGCGACTCGGGATGGCGGTCGTTACTGGGCGACTGGAGGAAACCCGCAACGAAACTTCTGCGATTGGAGGTATACCTTATACCTTTGTCGCTCCCCGGAGAATTCCACTAGCGTTGCGAATAACTATAGTAGAAGACCTCACATTTGGAATATAATCAGACCTGAATAGCCTATGTAAGGCGATTTTCTTTTAGAAACAGGAGTTTTCACGATGGGAGTCTGCAGGAACCAACGACTTCCCAGGGCGCTAGCTGGTCTTCCGGCACTGGCGCTGATGGCTGTGGCCGCCACGACCACATTGAGTGCGCAAACCGTTATGGCCCCGCGCCTGGTAGTGCGGGCGCTGACAAACGGCGACATCTCCACTTATCAGCTACCGTCCACGACGCAGAACTCGGGCGGATTGAACACGGTAGGGTTGGGCGAGCCGCTGTACTTAGAGGTACAGGTCGATATCAGCTACACGGCCAGCCAGGTTTCCCCAGTGGTCTGGAGTTTGACCACCAAGCCGGCTACTTCGACGGCTGCGCTGGTGGCGAGTCCGCTGGGGTCGAACGTTCCCATTGCCGAACCGTCGGACCGGTTGGCGTATCAAGTGGCTGGACGGCAATTGCTGCGGCCGGACGTGCATGGAATTTACGTCGTAAGCGCCACGGTCACCGCGGGCAGCGCCGGGTCGACGACGGTGGCGCAAACGTACATCGCCGGTACGTATGTCGGCATATCCGCATGCAAGACGTGCCATAACGGGGGACTGGCGACGGTAATGGTGCCATCGTGGTCGCAGACGGCTCACGCCAGCATTTTCACCGGTGGCGTCAACGGAGTCGACGGCAGCGAGTACGGCGCCAATTGCATTCCCTGCCACACCGTCGGCTACGACGCGAACTCGACCGTGCAGGACGGCGGTTTCTCCGCCCTGGCCTCGCAATTGAGCTGGAAACTTCCCAGCGTCCTGCAGGCGGGTAATTTCGCCGCCATGCCGGCCGCCTTGCAGAACGTGGCCAATATTCAGTGCGAGAACTGCCACGGACCCGGCAGCGAGCACGCCAATTACGGTGGCGACACGGTTGCCATTTCGGTACCCACCAATACCGGGGCGTGCAGCCAGTGCCACGACGAGCCCAGCCATCACATCAAGAGCGCCGCGTGGGCCAACTCCATGCACGCCGTGACCACTACCGACCCGGCCGGTAACGCCACCTGCGTCGGCTGCCACACCGGCACCGCCTTCATCGCCAGGATGAATGGCGCCACCATCACCGACACCACCTATCATTCCATCGATTGCTACACCTGCCACGAGCCGCACGGGCTGACCGCGCCTGCCAACGATTCGCACCTGATCCGGAATATGAAGTCGGCGACCCTGGGCAATGGAGTGCAGGTCACCACCGCCGGAGAGGGGATCCTGTGCATGCAGTGCCACCAGGCCCGCGTCAATGCCGCGACCTACGTGGATAGCACGGCCGGAAGCGCCCACTATGGCCCGCACGAAGGCCCGCAAGCCGACATGCTGATGGGCACCAACGGCTACACCTACGGAGCAAACATTCCCAGTTCCGCGCACCAGTACGTGGTCCAAAACACCTGCGTCGACTGCCACATGCAGACCGTGGCCTCGACCGATCCGGCGTTCCTGAATGCCGGAGACCACACCTTCAAGACAACTTATGCGCCTACCGGGAAGGCCGCCGAAGATCTAGTGGCTGCCTGCCAAACCTGCCATGGGCCGGAAGTCACCAGCTTTAACTTCCCGTTGTTCGACTATAACGGCGACGGTGTGATCAATGGCGTACAGAGCGAGGTGCAGTCTCTGATGGACCAGCTTTCCACCATGCTGCCGCCCAATAACTCGGTGAAAACGTCGCTCACCATCGACTCCACCTGGACCAAGTCGCAGCTCGAAGCGGCTTACAACTGGCAGTTCGTCAATAACGACGGCAGCCGTGGGATACACAACACGGCATACGCGGTGGGGCTGCTGAAGGCTTCCATCGCCAACCTGCAAAGCCAGAAGTAGCGGCGCCGTACATGGGCGTGACTCCAGGTGCACGGAGTCACGCCCACCCGGCACGCGAACCTCACTCCCTGGCGCTCGCCACGCGCGAGATGGCATGGACTAGCTTGCGATAGGGCACGCCGCCGGGGATTTCCCAATCGAGCCACTCGCCATCGCGCCAGCTCGAATAGAACCAGCGCGCCAGCAAAGCCAGCGTCTCTTCCCGCTCCCGTACGGCGAGGCGCTCCGGCCCTAGCGCATCGTAGATTTCGTGGAGCTTGGCATCGAGCGGAGCCGGCTTGCCCTCCTTCACCTCGAAAGTCAGCCGCACCGGCGGTTGCACGTGCCCCTCCACCACGAACCACAACTCCACCGCGCCGGGCTCGACGGAACGTGTGACGGCCACGCCGCTCAGCCGCTCCACGTCGCACGCCAGTTCGTCGCGGAGCTTGAGCACGTCGCGCACTTTTTCGTAGCGTTTATGAAGACGCGCCGCTTCTTCGAACTGCATCTGGTCGCTCAAGCGGTCGCGCGCGTGCGCAATGGAATCGAGCAGCGAATGGCCGCCGGTGTGCAGAAACTCGGTCACGCGCGCCACTTCATGGCCATATTCGGCGGGGCCGACTACCTGCTGGCAGGGCCGCAGGCACATTCCCATTTCGCCGTACATGCAGCCGGGGTGATCGGGCGAGGGCGCCAGATCCTCCTGGCAGCGGCGCAGTTGGTAAAGGTCCAGGAACTGGGATTCGAAACGCTCCGCCGAGGCGCGGGAGCGGAAGGGCCCGAAGTAGAGCGCCCCGGAGCGCGAAAGGTGGGTCGAGACCTGGCTGCGCGGGAACGCGTTCGAGAGCACCAGCTTCAGATAGGGCGGCAGGCGCAGCTTCATCAGGTCGCGATAGGTTTCGGGAAAATGCTGGCGCGCCAGCCGGTAGAACAGCAGGCTGGATTCGAGCGCCGAGGCGGTGAGCCAATACTCGATGCGCCGCGCGGTATGGCGCAGGTTGAGCAGGCGGGACGGACGCTCGCGCTCCTTCAACAGGCGCAGCAGGCGGCGGCGCAGCATGCCAGTCCTCGAAAGATACGGTTCGCCTTCGGCCGGCCAAACGAGGAACACCGCCGGGCAGTTGGGCAGAGCCGCCAGCGCGGCATCGAGGCCCGCCAGATCGGCGGCGATGTCGATCGAGCCGGTCACTGGCTGGGACTTCCTACTCCGTAACCGCCTTGCTCTCGATCAGCGCCCGAATCCCGGCCAAGAATTCCTCCGGGGTCTTGGCGCCCTGGTCGCCGTGCTTGCGGTTGCGCACGGCCACTTTACCGTTCTCCTGCTCGCGGTCGCCCACCACCAGCATGAAGGGGATTTTCTGCAACTGGGCGTCGCGGATTTTCAGGTTCACCTTTTCGTTGCGTTCATCCACGGAGGCGCGGATGCCGGCGGTTTCGAGCCGATTCAGGATGCCGCGGGCGTATTCGGTCTGGCGGTCGGTGATGGGCAGCACGATGGCTTGCACCGGCGCCAACCACACCGGAAACGCCCCGGCGTAAAGCTCGATCAGGTAGGCGATCATGCGCTCCATGGTGCTGACGACGGCGCGGTGGATCATCACCGGACGGTGCTGCTTGCCGTCGGCGGCGATATATTCCAGGGCGAACTGGCTGGGCAGGTGGAAATCGACCTGGATGGTGGAATAGGTCTCTTCGTGCCCCATCACATCGGCGAGCTGGATATCGAGCTTGGGCCCGTAGAACGCCGCTTCGCCCGGAGCTTCCACGTAGGGAAGGCCGAGCGAATCCATGGCCTCGCGCAGCACGCGCTCGCCGAGCGCCCACATCTCGGGATTGTCGACGTATTTTTCTTTCTTGACGTCGTCGTGCAGCGACAACCGGTAGCGGTACTGGGTGATGCCCAGATCCTTGTAGACCTGCTCGACCAGTTGCATCACCTTGGTGAATTCTTCCTTGATCTGGTCCGGGCGGCAGAAAATGTGCGCGTCGTTCAATGTCATGGCGCGAACGCGGCTGAGCCCGCTCAACGCGCCGGAGCGTTCGTAGCGGTACATGGTACCCAGCTCGGCGATCCTCACCGGCAGATCGCGATAGCTGCGCTGCCTGGATTCGTAGACCAGGATATGATGGGGACAGTTCATCGGCCGCAAGACCATCTGCTCGGTTTCGAGATCCATCGGCGGGAACATATCATCTTTATAATGCTCCCAGTGGCCGGAGCGCTTATAAAGGTCCACCTTGGCCAGGTCGGGCGTATAGACGTGCTGGTAGCCGGTGGAGCGTTCCTTCTCCAGAATGTAGTCTTCCAGCAGGCGGCGGATGGTGGCGCCCTTGGGCAGCCAGAGCGGCAGGCCGGAGCCCACGGCCTCGTTGACGGTGAATAATTCGAGCTCCTTGCCCAGTTTGCGGTGGTCGCGCTTCTTGGCTTCCTCCAGCCGGTTGAGATATTCTTCCAGTTCCTTCTGGGTGAAGAAGGCGGTGCCGTAGATGCGCTGCAACTGCTTGTTGTGCTCGTCGCCCTTCCAATAAGCGCCAGCGATGGAGAGCAGCTTGAAGGCTTTGATCTTCGAGGTATCGGGCAGGTGCGGCCCGCGGCAGAAATCGATAAACGCGGGGCCGAGGGTATATTCGGTGAAGATTTCGCCGGCGCGCTCGGCGATCAGCTCGCACTTCATCCAGGCCTCGGAGTATTTCTTCAGCCCCTCTTCCTTGCGGGTGAAGATGCGCTCGTACGGGATATGGCGGTTCCGGATCTCCCACATTTTCTTCTCGATCTTTTCCAGGTCTTCGGGCGTGAACGCGGTGGGACGGTCGAAATCGTAATAGAAGCCGTTTTCGATGGGCGGGCCGATACCGAGCTTGGTTTCGGGATACAACTCGAGCACAGCGGCGGCCAGCAGATGGGCGGTGGAATGGCGGTAGACGTACAGCGCTTCGGAATTCTTAGCGGTCAGAATCTCCAGGCTGGCGCTCTTTTCGATGGGCTGGTCCAGGTCCGCCAGGTTGCCGTCCAGCTTGGCGACCAGGGCGGCGTCGGCCAGGCGCGGGCTGATGGAGCGCGCTACGTCGATGGGGCGCGTGCCCGCTTCAACCGCCTGTCGGCTGCCGTCGGGCAGGGTGATCTCGATTTGACTCATAGGGAAATCTCAGCGTAACAGCTTTCGTGAGTTGGCGGACCGGGGTGGGGTTGGCGCTTCCGCCTGCACGCGAACATGGCGCCGCAACCGCCCCGCATGCGGGCATGCCGCGCGTTCCGCCAGGGAGATGGACGCAGGGGCCAGCCGCGACTATACTTGACGTTTTGGGGCGAGGCTTGGATGATCACGACATGAACGTGGCTGAAGGGCGAGCGACACAGCATCCTCATGGAGCTCTGATGGCACAGGAACGCTTGCGAGTTTCCGAGGCGATACGTGGTATCGGATATGCGGCCCTACTTGTGTGGGTGAACGCCTATATTTGCCGCGAGATGTTTGTCCGCTACACACCGCGCATGAACTCGATGCAGGGCTTCTGGATCGCCATGTCCCGGCTCGCTGGCGCGGGCTGGCTTCGCTCCCAGTGGTGGCGCTATTGGGACTGTGGATCGCCGGTCGAGTTCATCTACTCGCCCCTTGTGCCCGCAATGAGCGCCTGGACCGCGGCGGTTCGCGGAATCCCTCACGCCGACGCGTTTCAAACGGTCTCCGGCTTCGTCTATTGGGTGGGCCCGGTCACCCTGTTCGTAATGGCGTGGCTGTTGACGCGCGCGCCCGGCCATGCTTTTGCGGCCGCGTTGCTCTACTCGCTCACCGCGCCTTCGCAACTGATCGTGCCCGACGCCCGGTTCTCGATCCAGCACCTGTGGGATGCTCGCCGTCTCTACCTGGCCACGGTTTGGGACGAAACGCCGCATCTGGCTGCATTGGCCATTCTGCCGCTGGTGATTCTGTTCCTCTCGCTCGCCATCCGAGCGCGCCGCCCGGTGTACTACGCTGCCGCCACGTTGGCCATAGTCCTTTGTTCGCTCTCGAGCGACTTCGGCCCCATTCTTACGGCAATGGCGAGCCTGTGCCTGCTGTTTGTGCTGCGCCCGGCGGGATGTGGTCCGGAACCTGCTGGCGGCTAGCGGGATCGGGCTGTTTTCGTATGCCATCTGTTCTCCGTTCCTTTCGCCGGCCAGCATCCGGGCGATTGGCCAGGCCTCGGCCGGCGGCGGCGGGGGCTCTTGGACCATAGGCTCGTTCACGGCACTGGCAATCGTGGCCGTGGGATGGGCGCTGCTGTGGCACTGCCTGCGCCGTTGGACTCCCGATTGGCGCCTGCAGTTCTTCGCGCTTTTCGCCTGGCTGACCGGCAGCGTGCCGCTCATTGCCACCTGTCTGAACCGGCAATTCCTGCCGCAGTCGGGCCGCTACAAGGTCGAGATGGAGTTCTCGCTTGCGCTTTTGGTCGTATTCGCCTTGCGGCCGCTCTTTGCGAGGATCCCGCGCCCGCTTAGAATCTGCTTGTTGTTCCTGTTCGTTTCGCTCGCAGGGGAACAAATCGTCGCCGAACGGAGGTTCGCCAAAGCCGTTCTGGCGCCTGCCGACGCGACCCGGACGATTGAATACCGGGCCTCCGCTTGGGCGCGGGATCATCTCCGGGGCGTCCGCGTCATGATGCCCGGATCGATCGGGCAATGACGATGTGACGATTTATCGCGTCCCGCTCCGAACGGGATCGTTGGCGCATGTTGTGCCCGAGTCGGCTTTGGTTCGGCGCACACCTTCCTCTCCCAGAGACACGCGGGAGGTGGAGAAGTACGTTGCCGCCCTTGAGGATGGGTCGCTGCCGGAGGCGGAGTTCCGCTGGCAAGGCGCAAATCGGATTCACATCCGGACCGTGGCGTCGCCGGGCCAAGCCATCTCGGTCCAGGTCACCCATCATCCCGGTTGGCATGCGAAGGCCAATGGCACCTCCCGGCAGATTGAAGCCGACGGCCTGGGGTTGATGTGGCTCGAACCGCGATGCAGCGGCCCTTGCGATGTGCAGCTAGAATACGACGGCGGCGCCGAACTGCGGATCGACCCCGCCAATTCGAACCACATGATCATCGGAGTGGACGGCGGCATCTACGCCACCCGCGACCGGGGCGTGAACTGGGAACACCTCAATGACATCGCCATCGCCCAGGCGTATCAGGTGGGCTACGACATGGCGCGGCCGTACCACGTTTGCTCCGGGTTCCAGGACAACGGCAGCGCCTGGGGCCCGTCGGCTACGCGCAACGTGAACGGAATGCTTAACAGCGACTGGGTGGAGGTGCTCGTCGGGGACGGCTTTCATTGTCAACCCGACCAGTCGGACTCGGGCCTGGTATACATCGAATCCCAGGACGGGGGTCTGCTGCGCCTCAACTTCGCCACGCACGAACGCGTCGGTATCGTGCCGCATCCGAAATCCGGGGCGGAGCCGTATCGCTTCGAATGGGACGCTCCCATCGAGATTTCCAGCCACGACCCGAAGACCATCTATTTCGCCGCTCAGTTTCTCTTCAAATCGACGGATCGCGGCGACAGTTGGACCACCATCAGTCCCGATCTCACCACGGGCGTGGACCGCAACCAAGCGAGCATATTGGGTAAACTCCCGAAAGATGGCATACTCTCGAAGAACTATGGCGTGAGTTGGTACCCGTGCATCACCCGTATCGGCGAGTCGCCGGTGGACGCGAACGTGCTGTGGGTCGGTACCCAGGACGGCAATCTTTCAGTGACGCGCGATGGCGGCAAGACATGGCGTAACGTGGCCGGGCGCGTGCCGGGCGTGCCCCAGGGCACTTATGTGAACGGAATCGAACCTTCCCGTCTCGGCGCGGGAGCCGCCTACGTGGTATTCGACGGCCATCGGGGCGACGACTACGCCATCTATACCTTCTTCACCGGCGACTACGGCGACACCTGGCAGTCCGTGGCGGGTGATTTACCGCCTCGAACCGGGACCGCGCGCGTTGTTCGGGAGGATCCCCGCAACCCGAACCTGCTCTTTCTAGGAACGGAGTTCGGGGCCTGGGTGTCATTCGACAAGGGAAAGGAATGGGCGCCGCTCGGGTCCAACTTCCCGGCGGTGCGCGTGGACGATATCAAGATTCACCCGCGCGAGCACGACCTGATTCTGGCTACGCATGGACGCGCTCTCTGGATATTGGACGACATCGGTTCGCTCGAAACGATAGGCACGGCAGTGCCCTCCGAGCTAACGCTTTTCGACATTCGTCCGGCGATTTCGTGGCGCCAATTCGAGACCTCGAGCGGAGTGGAGGCACAGAAGCCGCTCGCGGCGCCCAATCCGTCCTACGGGGCCACGATTACTTACAGTCTGCCGCAGGCGACTAAAGAAAGACCGGCGATTACGGTGCTGGACGCGCAAGGAAGCGTTTACGATCTCTACAAGACCGGGATTGAAGCGGAGCGGCGGCTGGGCGCTCTCAAAACATCTTTGACTGCCGCTACCGGCGCCTGGAAAGCTGAGAATGCGGCTCCCGTTCCGGAAGCGGCCCGAAACCAAGCCGAGGAACTGGCCAGGGAGACTGTCGCCGCCCCGGCTTGCTATCATAATAGGTAACCGGTGATGACTGTCTCGGATCTGGCGGGTAGCGACGAAACCATTCTGGTAGCGCAGGCGCGTCAAAGCGACGCGACGGCGTTCTCGGAATTGGTGCGCCGCTACGAAAACAAGATTTTTCGCCTGGCGCTACACATTACGCAGAATCGCGAGGATGCCGAAGATGTGCTGCAGGAAGCCTTCCTGAAGGCTTACGAGCATCTCGACCAGTTCCAGGGGAATTCGAAGTTCTACACCTGGATCGTCCGTATCGCGGTCAACCAGGCGCTCATGAAACTGCGGCGCCGCAAGACCGATAAATCGGTTTCCATGGACGAGCAGTTCGATACCGGCGAGGATACGCTGGTACGCGAAATCGCCGCCTGGGACGAGGATCCCGAACAGCAGTTTTCGCGGGAAGAGCTGGGACGGATTCTGGAGTCGGCGGTTCAAAGCCTGGAGCCTCCGTATCGCTCCGTTTTCGTGCTGCGGGATATCGACGACTTGTCCACGGAGGAAACCGCCCAGGCGCTGGACTTGTCCATTCCAGCCGTCAAGAGCAGACTCTTGCGGGCCCGCTTGCAATTGCGCGAGAAGCTGACCCGTCATTTCAAGCGCAAGGGGGACGACGCCTTTGCTTACCTGTAAGGACTTTTTGCGGGAATTGAGCGATTATCTGGACGAGAACCTCGCCGGCGAGGCCCGTACCGAGTTGGAGCAGCATATTGCCGCGTGTCCGAACTGTTGGGTGATTGCCGACACCACTAAGAAGACGATTCGAGTGTATAAGGGAATGGATCCCTACCCGATTCCGCCCGACGTGGAAGCGCGCCTGATGCAGGCGCTGGAGCGGAAGATGGCCGCCAAGCAGTCGAAGTAGGCGGCCTTGGCGGTGTCCGGCTTCCCGGCCCCTCTTGACGAAAACCGTATCGCGCGACAATGATAGTTCAGCGGGAACCGATCGGGCTGGAGAAAACAAGTGAACGACCAACAGATTCTTACCGTTGCCATCGCCATCGTTTTCCCTTTGTCGATGCTGATCTATTCCAACAGCCGGATCACCGATGCAAAAGAGACGCTCCGTGCCGAAATGGGCACCCTTCGCGCCGACATGAAACTGGACTTCGAGCGCCTCTCGAACAAGATCGACCACCTCGCCGAAGAAGTGGCCACGCTCAAAGAACTGCTGTCCACACACCTCCGCGAACATCACGGCGTCAAGTAAGCCTGCGCCGCCCAGTTTCTGGAGCGCGGAATCAGCGCAGCTCGACGAGCCGCTCGCCGCTCTCGAACCGCTCCACAATTCGGCGCCATTGATCCATAAACACCTTCAGTAGAGAGACCCGCCGGCAATTGCCGACCCGGACCCAAAGCAACCGGGCCGAGGGCTTCTTGGAGTACAACGCTGCGAAGTCTTCATCCTTGGAAATCAGCACCAGATCGTTCTCGGCGGCAAATGTCCAAACCTCGGCATCGCTCCCGCATCGCAGCCCGATATCACTGACGTGCAACGCCTCACCATGAAGGTCCTGGGAGATGAAGCGAGCCAGTGCAGGAGGGAGCTGATTGTCGACCAGGAATTTCACGCGGACAACAGGATCGAATGATCAGTCTGTCGAGCGGCGTACTGGATTGACGCGAGAATGTCCTCTCGCTCAAGGTACGGATAATCCGAGAGAATCTCCTCGAAGCTTGCTCCCGCGCCAAGCAATTCGAGGATATCCGTCACGCGGATCCTCATGCCGCGTATACACGGACGCCCGCCACACTGGGCATCGTCTATCGTGATTCGACTGAGCTGACTCGTCATATATGGCAGCCTCAAATTAGTGTAGCGCTTTTGGCGCAAAGGCGTTCAGGCTGGCTGCGACCCTCCTCGACCCCCCCTTGTTTCTGTGCGCCTCGGCGAAGAAGTGGCCACGCTCAAGGAACTGATGTCCACACACCTCCGCGAACATCACGGCGTCAAGTAAGCCTCCGCCGCCCAGCTTCTGGAGCGCGGAAACCAGCCAAGTGGATCTTCGACAGCTCCCCGGAGCCCCTTTGCACCGCGAACACGGGCTAATGGGGCGTTTCGGATTGCAGCTTGGCGATTGCCTCCCGGGAGGCGTCGGCAACCGATTCCGACTTGTCAAAATTGGATCTCTCGTTGTCGCCCAGCAGTTGGCGCAGCCTTGGCAATGCCTCGGTCGCATTGAGTGTTACAAGCGCGTAGATGGCGAGAACCCGCATGTTCGGATGCGGATCGTTCAGCGTTCCGATCAAGGGTAATATTGCCGATGCATCGCCAATCTGCCCGAGTGACCACGGCACGATTTGGTTGATCTCCGTATCCTTTAGAAGAGGCACCAGGATGGGGACCGCGCGTGGATCTTTCAAGTCGCCGAGGAGGTGCGCGGCGTAATAGCGGTCCCCGGCGATTTCCGCTTGGAGGGACCACCTGAGGGATGTCAGTGTTCTTTCCAAACTGCAGCCGTGGTTGACGTACGAGGATCGGCATCTGAGGGGAAATGCCGCGTTCATTTATGCCGGGCTGGGCGATCCCCGCGGATTCGACGTAATTGCGGCCATTCTCCGCGATCGTTCCGAAAGGCCAAAGGGTCAGGGCGTTGGGAGCGGCTTCGGGCTGAATTTGAGCCCTGCCATCCTTGCCTCTATTCTACGCCTACCGGCTAAGGCCTGCCCGCGAGGGCGACAATTTACCCACTCCCCGCCCGCTTTGTCCTATGATGACAAGGACGGAGTCGGCACCCAATGCTTTCGCGATTTGCGGTTCTCGCGGCGGGAATATGGCTGTTGCCGGTGCTGTTCCCAGCCGAACCGGCGCAGGATTCCCCCGGCCAGGCTCCCCAAAATCAGCCCGAGATGAGCCAGCGCGACGAACCAGCCACCTTTCAGGCCCACGTCAACCTGGTGATGGTGCCGGTGGTGGTGCGCGATCGCCAGGGCCGGGCGGTGGATGGCTTGCGGCAGCAGGATTTCCAACTCTTCGACAAGAACAAGCCGCAGGAGATCACCCGCTTTTCGGTGGAGAAGCGGCCGGCTAGCGGGGCGCTGGAAGTGATGGCTACCGGTAAGTCCCCAACCCAGTCCGAAAACGGCGTGCCGGCCGGCATGGCGGATCGCTTCGTGGCGTATCTGTTCGACGACGTTCACGCCCGGTTCGGCGACCTGGCGCGGGCCCGCGATGCCGCCATGCGCCACATGAGCGATCAGTTGCGCACCGGCGACCGCGTGGCCGTGTTCACCACCTCCGGCCAGGTGATGCAGGATTTCACCGACGATCTGGAAAAGGTGCATGCCGCCCTGGCACTCCTCAAGCCGCGGCCCATCGCCCGCCCCGTCACCCAGCAGTGCCCCGATATTTCCTATTTCATGGCCGACATGATCGTGAACAAGAACGACCCTATGGCCATCGCGGCGGCCACCACGGAAGTCATGGTCTGCGGCGCCATGGATTCCACCATGCGTCAGCAGGCGCAGCAGATGGCGATAGCGGAGGCCAACACCCGCCTGTCGGAAGGCGACCACGAGACGCGCGTCTCGCTGTCGGTGGTCCGCGACGTGGTGCGGCAAATGGCCGGCATGCCCGGTGAACGCGTGCTGGTGCTGGTTTCGCCCGGCTTTCTGACCCTGGTGGAGCACCGGCAGGAGGTAACCGATTTGCTCGACCGCGCCATTCGCGGCAACGTCGTCGTCAATGCCATTAACCTCCTCGGGCTGGCGATTCCCGGTTTCGACGTCAGCCAGCGGATGATCACTCAAGGTTCGCAGCGGCTGAAAGACCAATATGCCAGCATGAGCGCGATTGCCGACGAAGACGTGCTGGTGGAACTCACGGCCGGCACCGGCGGCATGTTTTTTCATAACAACAACGATCTGGACGAAGGACTGCGCCGCGCCGCGTCTGCTCCCGAGGTCTACTATCTGCTTGGCTTTTCGCCCCAGAACCTGAAACTGGACGGCAGCTTTCATGCCCTGCGGGTAGCGCTCAAGACCCCGCCGGCGGATACGAGCCTTGTGGCGCGCAAGGGTTACTACGCGCCGCGCCACCTGGAAAGTGCCGAGGAAAATGCCAAGCGCGAGATCGAAGAGGCGCTGTTCTCGCGCGAGGAACTGAACGACATGCCGGTCGAACTGCATACCCAGTTCTTCAAGCCCACCGAACAGACCGCCAACGTGGCCGTGCTGGCCCATCTCGACTTCAGGCATATCAAATTTCGCAAAGCCGACGGCCGTAACATGGACAACCTGACGGTGGTGACCGGCCTGTTCGATCGCAATGGCAAGTTTGTCACTGGTTTGACCAAGAAAATCGAATTTCGCCTGCTCGATCAAACCCTCGAGAGGAGGTTGGCGCAAGGCATCACGGTACGCTCCAACCTGGACGTGAAGCCGGGCACGTACATGGTCCGGCTGGTGGTGCGGGATTCCGAAGGGCAGCAGATGGCGGCCCAGAACGGCTCGGTTTTCATTCCATAGGAAGGATCGGAACATGCGGAGGATGGCAACACTGACGGGGTTGGTAGGGGCCTTGGCTCTGGCCCTGGGAGCGCAGGACACTCCCCAGCAGGCGCCCATAAACACCGGCACGGTGATTCGCACCGAAACCCGGCAGGTGCTGGTAGACGCGGTCGTCACCGACAAGAAGAACAACTACGTTCGCGATCTGACCGCGAAGGACTTCAAGGTGCTGGAGGACAACAAGGAGCAGAGCATCGAAAGCTTCTCCTATGAGGCCGATCCCGCCGCGCCCTCGGACCGGCAGCAACGCTATCTTGTGCTGTTTTTCGACAATTCCACCATGAATTACAGCGACCAGGCGCGGGCCCGCGACGCCGCCGCTAAGTTCATCGCCAAGAATGCCGGGCCCAACCACCTGATGGCCATCGTGAATTTCGGCGGCAGCGTTCAGATCGCTCAGAATTTCACCGCCGACGCCGAACGCCTGATGGACGTGGTGAAGGGCGTCAGGTTTTCCGCGGTCGGTCCGGCTAGCGGCGCCGGCGCGGGCATGGGTGGGCTGAATCGCGCCGCGTCGGATTTCGGCGCGCGCACCTTGCTCTTGGGCGTGCGCACGCTTGCCAGGAACCTGTCCGACGTGCCCGGACGCAAATCCCTGATCCTGCTAACCGCCGGATTTCCGCTCACCATCGAGACGCAATCCGAGCTGACAGCGGCCATCGACATGTGCAACAAGTCGAACGTCGCCGTGTACCCGATCGACGTGCGGGGCCTGGTGACGCAACCCACGCTTAGTCCGGGTAGTCCCGGTAACCCCGGTATGCGCATGGAGTTGCGTCCGCCGCTCTCGGTGGGCGGGGGTTTATCGAACGGCTTTGTGCCGCAGGTCCGGGGCGGAACGGGAGGCAGCACGGGCGGGGGCACGGGCGGCGGCGGCGCCTCTCCCGGCAGCGGCCGTACCTCAACCGGGACTACGGGCGGCTCCGGCCACAGCACTGCGCCGCCGTCTTCGGGCACCACGGGCAGGACTACGACTGGCGGCGGCAATACCGTCAATCAGAACCTGAACCCCAACTTCAACCCTATGCGGCAGCCGCGCAACATCGTGCCGGTGATTCCGCAGTCGGTCGTCGGCAACCAGCAGGTGCTCTACATGCTGGCCGACGGCACCGGCGGCTTCGTCATCGTCAACACCAACGATTTGTTGAGTGGACTGGACAAGATCGGCAGGGAGCAGAACGAATACTACCTGATCGGCTATGCGCCGCCGGACACCGCGGAGGGCAGTTGCCACGCCTTGAAGGTGAAAGTGGCGCACAGCTACACGGTCCGCGCCCGAACCGGTTATTGCAACGTCAAGCAGGTGGATCTGCTCGCCGGCAAACCCGTCGAAAAGGACCTGGAAACCCGCGCCGCCGCCAATGTGCCCGGTACCATCCAGGCTTCCATGCTGGCGCCCTTCTTCTATGCGTCTGGCAGCGCCGCCCGCGTGGATTTGGCCCTGGAGGTTCCTTCCGCGTCCATCAAGTTCGAAAAGGTGAAGGGCAAGATGCATGCCCAGATCGACATCCTGGCGGTGGCGTCGAAGGCCGACGGCTCGGTGGCCGCGCGCTTCAGCGACAGCGTCAAGATCGATCTGCCGGATAAAAAGGATCTCGAGGCCTTTACCCAGCACCCCTACCACTACGACAACCAGTTTGACGTGGCGCCCGGCGCCTATACCTTAAAGGTGGTCTTCAGCTCCGGCGGCGAGGAGTTTGGCAAGCTCGAAACGCCGCTCCAGATTGAAGTTTACGACGGCAAGGCGCTATTCCTCAGCGGCGTGGCACTAAGCAAAGAGTTCCGCCAGGCTACGGCGCAGGACGCGGATCTGGATACGGTGCTGCTGGAAGGCCGCGCGCCGCTGATCGTCCAGACCAGAAATGGCCCACTGGAGCTGGTTCCGGCCGGAACCAACCGCTTCGCCAAAACGGATCGCGCCGCCGCCTACCTGGAAATCTACGAGCCGCTGATGGCGTCGGCGAGCGCCCCGCGGCCGAAAGAAGAAGGGGCCGCCGCCCAGCCGGGCACCCCGGCCGTCCCCGAGGGGCCCCAGATTGCTCTCCAACTGCGCGTAATCGACCGCAAGAGCGGCGACACAAAGGGCGATTCCGGGCTGGTGGACGTGACCAATTCGGCCCGCCCCGGGAACGCGGTTGTGCCGATCGCGCTCGATCTGCACCTGGATAAGCTCGGTGCTGGCACGTATCGGGCCGAACTGAGAGCGGTGGACAATACGGGCCGTGCCGTAACCAGAGTTGTGGATTTCGAAGTGCTGTGAAATCCCGACTGGGAACTACTTAGAGCTCAAGCCACACATGGACACAGATAAGTCCTCTGGTTTCTTTATCTGTGTTCATCCGTGGCGATATTTCTTCTCGCCTTCGGACGGCTTCTTCTCGACTATTTGGTGAAATCTTCAACACTCCCCTTGAATTCGCGTCGCAAGGGGAATAGCATTGAGTCAGGGAACGGATAAAAAGATGCGACTGTCCTTAATTGCGTGCCTGCTGCTCGGCGCCGGAACGGTAGCCTTAGCGCAACAGGCAATGCCCAGAATGACCTCGGTGGACCCCTTGAATGGCAAGAACGGCGATGTCATCGCCGTCACGGGTGAAAACCTGCAGAAAGATACGGTTGCCAAGGTGTATCTTACCGACGGCAAGAACGATACTCAAGTCGAAGTGACCGAACAAACCGCGACTTCAATTAAGTTCAAAATTCCGGTGAAGGCTACGCCGGGGCGGCTCACTTTGATGGTTTTAACGACGGGTAAAGATGCGAAATACATCGAGCAGCCCGTCAAAGTCACGATCGACGAACCGGATGCGAAAACGGAACCGCACTAGCGGCAAGTTCCCGGGCGGGCCGGCCTAACTCCGCCGATAGGGTGCGTCGAGGTATTTCCTGGCCTCCTGGGCGGCATCCGCTTCGGGAGCGTAGGCAATGGCTTTCTTATAGGCTTCCAGGGCCTGTTGCCGGCGGTGAGTCAGGTCGTAGATCTGCCCGATCCGCAGGTACGCGTACACGCCGGTATTCAGATCGATTTCGTTGGCTCTCGCCACCACGCGCTGCAGGTGGTCGAGTGCGTGGTCCAGGTCGCGGTACCAGAATTCCACCGTTCCTTCCTGAAAGTAGATCTTCTCCCAAGGCACGCGGTCGTATCCGGGAGCGTGCTGGTTCTTGAGCCGCTCTACCTCCGCGACCGCTTCGAGCGCATCCCGTTCATCGCCCGCCATGCTGTACATTTGCGATAACTCCAGCCGCAGAAGATAGTTGCGTGGGAAGAGGCGAATCAGGTCCTGGACGATCGGGACGGCCCGCCGAGTCTGGTTTTCGCGGCGATACAGCGCGCCCATGAAGATTTCCGCGTCGATACGGTTGTCGCGGCCGTGCTGTGCCACGTCCTCGACGATGCGAATGCCCTGCTGTTTGTCGCCCTTCATCCCCACCAGGAAGCCCAGCATGCGCCAGGTCCACGGCAGGCTGCCAATGATGTAATCGTGGAGCCCTTCCACCAGGCGCGCGTCCACTTCCCGCGGATCGAGCTCGGTCACGCGATTGTGCAGTTTTCGCGCCGAAGTGGCGTCGCGCAGCGAATCGCGCCAGGATTTCTTCACCACCCAGTAATAGTTGGACCGCAAGCCATAGGAAATGCCCATGGCATACAGTGCGGCGGTGTCGTTGGGGTTGGCGTTGAGCCGAGCCTGCGCCAGCGCCATGGCCCGCCCGATTTCAGCCAGAAAGCGCCCCTCGGTTTCGGGGTCGGGGTTCATCTTGGGACGCCGCAAGAAAGAATTGGTGCCCGAAACCAGCTCGCTCTCCAGAGCCCCGTTGCGGTACATTTCCTGAAACACCAGGGTTTGCGCCAGGTGATTGTGCAGTTCCGGATCTTTCGGCGAGGCCGCGATGGCCCTCTCGAAATCCGCTATTGCCTCCGGGTACTCCAGGTTGTAGAAGTGGTCGTATCCCCGCTCGACCAGGCCCTTCTCGGCCGGCGCCTGTCCCGCCGCGGCCCCGGCCAGGGCCAAAATCAACCACCCGGTACGCATTTCCAAGTCTTCATGGTAACGGACTTACGTGACGGGAAGATAAAAGCTCGCCCTCAGATCCGATGGAACGCCTTCAGAATCTCCCGCGTGGAATAGTGCATCGCAATCGGGCGGCCGTGGGGACAGCTCATGGGGCAATCGGTTTGGGCCAGGGCGCGCAGGAGCCATTCCATTTTGCCGGGGTCGAGCTTGGTGTTGATCTTGATGGCGGCGTGGCAGGCGATGGAGGCGCAGACGTTGCGGCGGAGGTCGTCGAGCGAGACGCCGCGGGTTTCGCCCTCGGCGGTTTCAAGAATCTCGAAGAGAATTCGCTCGATATCGGACGCGGGAAGGGCGGCGGGGGCGGCTTTGATGGCGATGGTGCGCTGGCCGAAAGGCTCGGTTTCGAAACCGGAGGCGTGCAGCTCGTCGGCGATGCGGGCGTAATCGATCTGCTGTTCGGCGGTCAATTGCAGCACCAGCGGCAGCAGCAGGCGCTGCATCTCCACGCTGCCGCGGGCGCGCTGTTTCAGCACCAGCTCGAACAGAATGCGCTCGTGGGCGACGTGTTGATCGACGATCCAGAGGCCGTCGCGGCCGGCGGCGACGATGAAGCTCTCGTGGATCTGGCCCAGCGGCCGCAGCGCGGAAAGGACCGAAAGCGAGAGATCGGGCGGGGGAAGGGCATCGGGGGGGAACGAGCCGTGCGGATCGGCGTGGCGCATCAGCTTGCCGGAAGGCTGCGGCCCCGGAGTGACTTCGATGGGCGGCGCGCTGAAATCGAGGCGCAGATCCGGGCCCGGCACGGCGCGCAAGGTGAATTCGGGCAAGGCGGCCTCGGAGGGGACGTTGAATTCGCCACCGTGTTCGGACAACCCGACCGGCAGAGTTTCGGGCGGCGCCTGATCGGCCACCATCTGGCTGAATTCCGAATAGGGGAGCTGCGCCGCGGCCTGCCCGGCCTCCGGCGCGTGCTGGGGTGAGCGGGGCGAGACGGGAAACGTAGGCGCGGGGCGGCTCTCCATCAGACGCTCGCGAATGGTGTCGCGCACGAAATCGTGAACGAACGAGCCATGGCGGAAGCGTACCTCGGTCTTCGAAGGATGGACGTTCACATCCACTTCCTCGGCGTCGCATTCGAGAAACAACAGAGCGAAAGGAAAAGCCGAGGGCGGGATCAGGTTGTGATACGCCGAGGAAAGCGCATGCAGCAGCAGGCGGTCGCGGATCAGCCGGCCATTGACGAAAATGTAGATCGAGTTGCGGTTGCCCTTCTGCACCTGCGGGCGCGAAAAGAATCCGTTCAGGCGGAAGGTGCGCGCCTCCGGCTCCTCCGGCTCGCGCAGGTATTCGGAGATGGCTTCCGAAGGCGGCACGCCGGGCGCGGGCATGCGCAGGTCGCGCTGGCGCTCGCCGATTTCGACCAGGTCCTCGAGCACCTGGCTGCCGAATACCTGGTAGACGCGCTCTTCGCGCGAACCTACCGGAGTGACGCGCAGCAGCTCGCTGGGCCCGCTGGTCAACTGGAAGGTTTTGGCCGGATGGGCCAGGCTGTAGTGGGTCACCAGGGAGGCGATGTGCGCCAGCTCGGTCTGCTCCGTGCGCAGGAATTTCTTGCGCGCCGGCACGTTGTAGAACAGGTCGCGCACCGTAATCGCGGTGCCGCGGCCCAGCGCCGCTTCCTCACAGCGCAGCATCTTGCCGCCGGCGATTTCGATCGACGTACCGGTGGTTTCTTCTTCCGAGCGGGTTTCGAGCAGCAGGCGCGAAACCGACGCGATGGACGGCAACGCCTCGCCGCGAAAACCCAGGGTCGCGATCGACAACAGATCCTTGACGTCGCGCAGCTTGCTGGTGGCGTGGCGTTCAAACGCCAGCAGGGCATCGTCCCGCAGCATGCCGCAACCGTCGTCCACGATGCGGATGAGTCGCCGCCCGCCAGACTCGACTTCGATGCGCAGGTCGGTCGAGCCCGCGTCGAGCGAGTTTTCGAGCAGTTCCTTGACCACCGAAGCCGGCCGCTCCACCACCTCGCCGGCGGCGATTTTGTTGGCGACCTGATCCGGCAGAATGCGAATGCGGCCCATTCATCTAAGTATGGCAGTCCGGAACGCCGCCGCGGTCAAACCGGGGAACGCCCCTTCGTTTTCCCCATCGGGCCGGCCCTGTCGGGATGAGAAGCGGAATTGCCGCCCTTGAGGCGCCTCTTAATTAACAGGATTGTGACCAGGTTGTCGAAAGTTTGCGACATTGCCTTGATATAGTTCTCAAAGTATTCAGATATTTGGCTCGTCGCTACTGCTGTGTCGTGGCCCGACAACTTTGATGGAGAGGAATTTCATGCGGATTAAGCGCCGTATCTCTGCGATCCCGGTTATGATCTTTATGTCCACGTTTTCTGCGTGGGCACAGTCTTTTACCGGCTTTACTCCTGGGAATCTGGTTGTTTCAAGGAGTGTCTATCAAGGCACAGCTTCCACCGTGACCGTGGGAGAGCAACTGCCGCCTAATTGTAGTTCGACCAACGCGAGCGCGGGGAGTTGCGTCACCGCTGTCGCGAATGGCGCCTACCCAGGCGTGTTTGCCAACGCACCCGTAGACGGAAGCTTCGGCGTTAGCTCACCGGTTTTTCTGGACCAGATGACCACGGGCGGAACGCTGATTAACACGCTCGCGATCGACCCCACGCGGTTCGTCACTAGCTTCAGCTCGAAATCCGAACTCGCGGTAAATTTGTCGACGGACGGAACGGCGCTTACCTTCATGGGCTACACGCTCGGACCCGGCAATACCACGTCGATGGTGAACGCTCTCGATATCTCCAATTCCAACACGCCTGGCATCGTGGATCCAACCAATCCCGTCGCCGGTCCGAGTTACTATCGTGGCGTCGCGCAGGTCAACGCAGCGGGCGCGCTCACCGTAACCGAGACCGACGCTTACACTGGCGACAACAGCCGCGCCGCCATCCTGGCGAATGGACTCTATTATACGGTCGGCAATGATAACAACGGATCGCAAAGCCCCATCCCGGCGAACATTTACGCATCCACCGGCGCCGAGGTGGTGGTGCCGAACACGGCGCCGGTGGTGCCCGTCTATATGATCGATCCGACGCTGGTGACCCACTCGGGCGACAAGGCCGGCAAGGACAGCAACTTCCGCGGTCTGACCATTTCGCCCAACGGCACGCTCTACGTCACCAAGGGCAGCGGGAGCAACGGCATCGACACGATTTATCAAGTCGGATCGGCCGGTACCCTGCCCACCGCGGCCACCGCGGCGGCCACGGCGATATCGATCCCCAGTGGATTTCCCACGGCTCTCGCCAAAGGCGCCGGCATAACCAACTACTTCCCGTTCGGTATCTGGTTCGCGAACGCCAACACTCTGTACGTGGCCGACGAAGGCGACGGAACGTTGGCGGATGCCGGCAACAGCAGGCTGGCCGGCTTGCAGAAGTGGATTTTCAATGGCACTTCCTGGTCGCTTACCTATGTGTTGCAGAATGGACTGAACCTCGGCCAGCAATACAGCGTACCGAACTATCCCACGTCGCTCAATCCGGCTCCCGCGGGTCTCCGCAACATCACGGGCCGCGTCAACGCCGATGGCACAGCCACCATTTGGGCCATCACCGCGACGGTCAGCACGAACGGCGACCAGGGCGCCGATCCGAACCAACTGGTAACCATCACCGACGTGGTGGCGAATACCAGCGCCTCGGCCGCCGCAAACGAACCCTTCATTCTCTTGGAGACTGCTGCGTATGGTGCCGTCCTGCGCGGCGTTTCGTTCACGCCTGGAACCGTTGCTCCCACTCCCGCCCCTAGCTTGGCGGTGACGTCGAGCGCTTTGGTCTACAGTCGCGCAAGCCACACCTACGACGGTACCATCTCGATCCTGAACAACGGTACCACTACGGCTACCGGTCCATACTCGGTGGAACTCACCTCACTGACTGCCGGTGTCACTCTGACGGGAGCTAAGAACATCGGCGGATACCAGGCGGTAACCGTTGTTCCCAGCGGGACCACGCTTCAGCCCGGCCAGTCCGCCTCGGTCGCGGTGTCCTTCAGCGATGCCTCGAACGCAACCATCACCTTCACCCCCGTGGTAGTGGCACAGTAGCCGCCCGCATTCCGAGAAAGGAACCATACCTATGCGTAAAAATCACCTTCTTGCCCTTACCGTATTGCTGGCTGCCGCACAAGCCGGATTTGCCGGGTCTATCGCGGAACTGACGCTAAATACCAGCAGCATCTCCGGCACCACCGGATCTATCGATTTTCAATTCAACCCCGGTCCGGGAACCACGCAAGCCGCCACTGTCCAGATCCTCGATTTCACCAGCACCGGAACGTACGTCGCCGCATCGCAGCAGGATATCGGAGCCGTGAGTGGAGGTCCGGTGCCGTCGATTCTCACGATTAGCAATACAGATGCCGACAACGAGGATTTTGAGGATTTCACATTTGGAAGTTCGATTTTCATCGAGCTTTCTTTCAGCGGACCGGCGGTTACCGCTCCCAACGGTACAGCCACCTCGCCCACGACCTTCTATTTCTCGACGTTCTCGGACGCAGCCGGAACAATCCCCGTACTTACAAGCAACTCCCTCGGCATCGACGCCGAGGTGACGGTGAACCCCAACGGATCGTTATCGACATCTGCCACGACGCCCAATGCGAATTTCGTTCCCGAGCCATCCTCCGCGTGGCTGGTTTCAGGAGCGTTCCTGGCCTTGGGATTTGCCGTGTGGAAGACCCGCGCCGGGATCAGGCGCGTCCCGCTCCGTTGAACTCGTGCACGGCGTCGATCATGGCCACGATGTTCCCTACCGGCGTGCCGGCCTGCAAGTTGTGAATGGAGTTGAAGACGAAGCCGCCGCCGGGGGCGAAAATCTCGCAGCGGCGCAGCACCTGTTCGCGCACTTCGGCCGGGGTTCCGAAGGGCAGAGTCTTTTGGGTGTCGACGCCGCCGCCCCAGAATACCAGCCGCGAGCCGTATTCCCGCTTCAATTGGGCGGGGTCCATGCCGGCGGCCGAACACTGCACCGGATTGATAATGTCGAAGCCGGCTTCAATGAAGCTGGGGAAGAACCGCGCCACGCTGCCGCAGGAGTGCTTGAAGGTTTTCCAGCCGGTGTGGGCGTGAATCCAGTCGTTGACCCGTTTGTAATAGGGGAACCACAATTCGCGAAACGCGGGGACGGAGCAAAACGCCGAGGTTTGCGTGCCGAAATCGGTGCCGCAGACGAAAACCGCATCGGCCGAGTCGCCGATGCGCCGATGAATGCGGGCCAGGTTGGCAAGCGCGAACTCGCATTGCGATTCAAACACGCGGTGGATGTAATCGCGGCGCGAGCGGGTGGAAACGTACCACTCGGCGACGTCGCGGATACCTTTGGGGGCCTTGAGATTCGGAGCGGGAACCAGGGCGATGTCGCCGAAAGCGGTGCCGCCGAAACTGGCGGCGACGGCGCGGCCCGTCGAGGCCGCTTCGCACATGCTCGAAACCAGATACTCGAGATCCTCGTCGCCGATCAGCCCGAACTCCTCGAGATTGTCCTGCGGGTCCAGACGATCGTCGTCCAAAGGCGGCTGGCGCACGATGGTATCGAAGAACTGGCTGCCCGCCGGCATGCGTCCGCTCGGAGGGGCCGTCAGGTCGCCTTCCGGATAGATGAGGACATCTCCATTGGCTTCCTCGGCGATCCGGAATTCCTCGCTGACCAGGACGTCGAGGCCGCGGAAGTTCCACGGCTTCCATCTGTCGTTGGGAAACCCGAACATGGTCTTGCGGGGCGAGACGCCTACCACGTCGATGCCCATGGCGTCGAGCAGGTCGCCCTCCAGCAGACCGAGCATCTGGTACGGCTCGTGAACCTTTACCGGCCGTTTCTCCAAGCCGTAGTGGTCGCGCATCGCCGCCACCGTGCTGACGTGCATTCCGGTCACCGCGGTGCCGCCGAAATCGACCGGCACCTGGTCCGGCTCGCGATGGGAGAGAGTCGCCTGAATTCGTTCTTTACTGTTCATGATTGGGCCTTTGCAATGCAGCATCAATGGTGGGGCGGACCCCCTGGTCCGCGCGGGTCCCCCAGGACCCACCCTTCTCTCGCGGAATCGAGCGCTTGCCACTCCCGGCAAGCCGGCCAGGGGGCCGGCTGCGGACCGGGGGGTCCGCCCTACCTTCTTCGCGAATCACTGCTGCGCCTTCTCCGCCAGGCTGGAGGCGCTGGTGTCCTTGCCGGGATCGAGCCAGGCCACGTCGGCGCCGGCGCCGTCTTCGGCGAAGCGCCTGGCGCCAACTTCCAGGATCCTGGCGTCGTCCACTTTCTCGAGCGGCGTGTAGCGCGGGTGGTGAGCCTCTTTGTACGGATCGTTGCGCGCCGCGTTATAGCAACAGATCATCGACCAACGCGGGTGTTCCGAGCGATTCTGGTCGCTGCGGTGCAGCAGGTTCGAGTCGAAGAAGATCACGTCGCCCGGTTCCATTTCGACATGCACCAGTTCCAGGCGTTTCGCGAGCTCACCGACGCGCTCCGGATCGGCACCCGCCTGGTCGCCGGTGAGGATGTGCTCCACCCTGCCGGCCAGGTGCGAGCCCTTCAACACCTGGAGGCAGCCGTTCTCCCGTGTGGCGCGGTCGACGGCGATGAAGGCGCTGGTGAGGAGGGGAAACAGAACCCCATTCTGGTACCAGTAGCCGTAATCCTGGTGCCAGGCCCAAGCGCCGCCGACCCTGGGCTCCTTCATGATCATTTTGGAGTGGTAGTGGTAGACCTCGCCCGCGAGCAGCGCTTGGGCGGAATCCACCAACGAACGGCAGCGCGCAAACATGCCGTAAATGCCGTTGCCGGGATGGTTCCAGAGCGAAAGCCGAACCACGCCGCCCTGGTCGTCGGCCCTGCCGAACGAGTGATTGTCGAGCGCCTTGTCGTGCTTGGCCGACCGGCGCAGGAGCTCGATCTCCGCCTGATCGAACATGCCGCGCACCACCACGAAGCCGTCCTCGCGATACTGTCTGACTTCCCGCTCGCCGATCGGTCCTCTAGCCATGTGTCCCCCCGGTAGTAGTTTAGCCGGTATCTCGAGCTGTCCACCTCAGTGATCAGCTCGATGCGGACCGGGCGCTCACCAAAGCGCGAATGAAAGCCGGCGTGGAACCGCAGCAGCAGCCCAGAAACGACGCGCCGGCGTCGCGCAGGGCGGCGTAATGGGAAGCGAAAAACTCCGCCGACGTGCCGTAGGTGATGGCGCTTCCGTTCATCTGCGGCAGGCCGGCGTTGGGCTTGATCCAGATGGGGAGCCCGCTAGCCGCGCGCAGGCGCCGGCAGACGGGAGCGGCATACTCCACCCCGACGCCGCAGTTGGCGCCCACCGCGTCGGCTCCCGCCTTCAGCATGGCCGTGGCTACGGCCTCGGGCGTCGCGCCCATCATGGTGCGGTCCCGATTCTTGCCCGAATCGAAGGCGAAGGAGACGATCACCGGCAAGCCCGTGCTCTTGGCGGCGGCCACGGCCAGGCGCGCCTCTTCGATATCGCTCATCGTCTCCACCAGCAGGGCGTCGGCTCCGGCCGCCGCCAGTGCCGCGGCCTGGGCGGCAAAGGCGTCGGCGACCCGCTCCTCGTCGATCTCGCCGGCCATCAGCATTTTGCCGGTCGGCCCGATGGAGGCAAATACGAGCGCGCCCGCGCCTGCCGCACGCTTCGAAATGGCCACCCCGGCGCGATTGATCGCCTCCAGGTCGCCTTCCATGGCGACCGCGTTGGCACGGAAGGTGTTGGTGAGAATGACCTGGCTGCCCGCGTCCACATAGGCGCGCGCCACCGCTTCCACGCGCTCGGGATGGGTCAGGTTCCAGGTATCCGGCGCCACGCCGGGGTCGAGACCGCGCGCCTGCAACTCGGTTCCCCAGGCCCCGTCGGTGATCAGCAGGCCGCCGGCCAACCAATCGACGAGGCGGCTCACGCGGCCACCAGTCTACGCGCCAGTGCCACCGCCGCTCCGGCGCTTTCGCCATAACCGTCGGCCCCGATGGAGTCGGCGTACTGCTGCGTCACCGGCGCCCCGCCCACCATCACTTTCACCTTCTCGCGCACCCCGGCATTCCGGAGAGCCTCGATGATGGTCTTCATCGCCGGCATCGTCACCGTCAACAGGGCGGAGAGAGCCACCAGGTTGGCGTTGCTCTTCGTAATGGCTTCGATGAAGCGTTCGGCCGACACGTCGGCGCCCAGGTCGATCACCTCGAAGCCGCCGCCCTCCAGCATGGCCCCAACCAGGTTCTTGCCGATGTCGTGCAGGTCGCCCTTCACCGTGCCAATCGCCACACGTCCCACCGGCTCGGTGCCCGCCGCCGCCAGCAATGGCCGGAGAATGTCCATGGACGCCTTCATGGCGCGCGCCGAGAGCAGCATCTCGGGCACAAAGTACTCTTCGCACTCGAACAGTCGCCCCACCTCGTCCATGGCCGGCACCAGGCATCCGGTCACGATGGCGAGCGGCTCTACCCCTTCGGCAATGGCAGCCTTGGTTACGGCGGCGGCGGTTTTCCAATCGCCGCCGAGCACGGCTTCACGCAGCTTGGCGTTATCCAGATCAGGCATGTGAAACTCCGTTGAATTGATGGACGGCATCCAGCATGGCGACGATATTCTCCACCGGGGTGCCGGCCTGCAGATTATGAATCGAGTTGAACACGAACCCGCCGCCGGGCGCGAAAATCTCGCAGCGGCGCAGGACTTCCTCCCGCACCTGGTGCGGCGTGCCGAAGGGCAAGGTCTTTTGCGTATCCACGCCCCCGCCCCAGAACACCAGGCGCGAGCCGTACTTCTGCTTCAACCCGGCAGGTTCCATGCCCGTGGCCGAGCACTGCACCGGGTTGATAATATCGAAACCGGCCTCGATGAAGCTCTCGAAGAAGCGCTCCACGCTGCCGCAGGAGTGTTTGAAACACTTCCAGCCCGTGTTGGCGTGTACCCAGTCGTTGATGAGCTTGTAGTAGGGGAACCACAGCTCGCGAAAGGTGGCGACCGAACAGAAGGCCGAAGTCTGGGTGCCGAAATCGGTGCCGCAGACGTACATCGAGTCCACCACGTCGCCGATGCGGGCGTGAATGCGCGCCAGGTTCCCGATGGCGATTTCGCACTGCCGCTCGAAGACTTTGTGGATGTAGCCGCGGCGCGTGCGCGTGGAAATGTACCACTCGGCGACGTCGCGTATCCCTTTGGGGTTCTTCAGACCCGGCCCGGGTACCAGGGCGATGTCGCCCAAGCCTGTGCCGCCGAACCCCGCCGCCACCCCGTACCCGCTGGCGGCCGCCGCGCGCGCGGAGCGTTCCAGGTGGTCCAGGTCTTCCTCGGAAACGGCGCCGTACTCTTCCAGGTTGTCCTGGGGGTCGAGCTTCGCTTCGTCGATTTCCGGCTGCCGGACGATGGTGTCGAAGAACGCGCTGCCCATCGGCATGGACCCGCTCGGCGCCACTGTTTCATCGCCCTCGGGATAAATAAGGATGTCGCCATTGGGCTCGGTTCGGGTGCGGAAATCGACCGGCACCAGCACCTCCAGCCCGCGGAAATTCCACTCTTTCCAGGCCGTGGTGGGAAGGCCGAACTTGACCTTGCGGGGAAACAGCCCGATAACGTCGAGCCCCATCGCCGCGCGCAGGTCGTCCTCCACCAGGCCCAGCATCTGGCCGGGTTCGTGTACCTTTACCGGTCCCGGCGTCAGCCCATAGTAATGGCGCAAACCTGCCACGCAACTGACGTGCATGCCGGTTACGGTGGTACCTCCGAAATCCACCGGAATCCGGTCCGGCTCGCGGTGTTGCAGGGCGGCGCGCAACCTGTCTCGCGATGAGACGCTAGTTTGGCTCAACAGCCTGATTTATATCACGCTGCACCACCGAGCGTGGAGCAGCTCCTTTACCCGCGGTCCAGTTGTTCCCGCAACTCACTCGGGTAAAGTGATTTCAGCTCCGGATACGCCTCGGCCAGCCGGATCAGGTCCAGTTCGTCCTTCTTGCGTTTGCTCAGCCGCCGGTGTGGGTCGCCGTACGCCCATAGCTTGCCCTGCGTTACGTCCTCCCGGCAAGCGATCTTCACTCGTATCCCCAGGACATTGGCCTCCACCGATCGGGACGGGAATGCCTGGTATCGTTCGTCGGTGGTGAACTGAATCCGAAGTTCGCTTCCGGGCGCCAACGCATTCACCGAGTGAGCGTGTACTTCGGTTTTGAAGCCTTGCGCCTCGAGGTGCGCAATCAACTCGGGCAGGCTCGCCGCGATCGCTACCAGGTCGGCATCCAGCGTGTACACTGGCTCGACGTAACAATTGACGGCCAAGCCATCGATCAGACAATAGGGCCCGAATAATTCGAACGCAGCGATCAGCCGTGCGAAGTCCGTCGCCCCTCCTTGGGTTGCCAATTCGTACGCTTCCACTGCAGTCACCACTCCACTCTATCAGGGCTCGAACACAGCCCCAGCCCGACGATGACCTGGCCGCGTAATGCCCGGCTCGTGGATGCGCAGCGGTCGGCACCCCACAAGTCCCCATCCGGGAGACAACGTCACCGGCCGGATCGCGGCGTCCCGTCGGGTGTGCGTGCTAAGCTGTGGCTATGAAGCTCACTATTGAGCTTGATCGTGAGCTCGATGGCCGCTGGATCGCCGGGGTGCCGGAACTAAATGTTCTGCTGTACGGCGACTCAAGGCAGGATGCAATTCAACGGGCGCAGTCTGCCGCGCGGGAGATTGTCCTGGACCGGATCGCCCACGGCGAGTTGCCTCCCGATTCGGCTGATGCTGTGTTCGACACTGCCGCATGAGCTCTTGGCCCGCGGCGAAGGCGCGCCGTGTATTCGCTGCCTTGCAGCGCATCGGATGGCGCCACGACCGCACGACGGGCTCTCACAAAATCATGAAAAGGGACGGATGGCCCGACTATCCGTTCTCGTTCCACGACTCCGAGGAACTCGGCCCTGCCATCCTTGCGAAAATCTCAAAGAAGACTGGCTTGCAACCCCAAGACCTGTGAGGCTTAGGCCACGTTGGCCACAGTCGGGTTCCGAGCTGCCAGCGCGGGCCAAGACTTTCGAAAGCAGCTACAATCGCGGGAGAACGCGGTCAGTCCGAACGCGGCAGGAGGTTCGATGACGAAGATTTCGCGGCGCACGTTTGCCGGAACGGTGCTCTCCACGCCGGCCCTGGCGTCAGCGCAGCAACCAGGCCAAGGGGCGAATCCGGCCAGGTTGGATCTCCCTCCATGGAAGGGTTCTTCGGCCGGTGGCGATGGGTTCGAATTGCCCGGCCCGCCATCGCCGCGGACCCGGTGGACGGTGCCCCTGGCGCCGCGGAAGTACTTCGCCGAATGGCTGCCGGCGCTGTTCGAGCGAACCCTGGAGATCGACAACTGGAGCGGCGACAAGCCTCAGTTGCGATGGATTTTCACCGGGCCATCGGGCGGTTTCACGGTGGAAGCGGGCGGCGGCCAGGCCCGGCTGGCGGTGCGCTACTACGATTCGCCGGGGCTCGCCAAGGTGCCGCCGGTGCCCCCGCATCCAGGGCGGCATCCGGAGGGCCTGTTTGAAGAATCGAGCGTCGAGTATTCGGGCAAGCTCGAAGCCATCACCGTAATCGCCGACCATCGCTTGACGCTACGCGTGCTGTTGAACGGCAAAGAGGCGCTCTCTTCGCGGGCCGCCGTGGACGTGAACCAGCACCAACTGGCCTTCGCTGGCGATGGCGCCGCGCGCGGCCGGCTGCTGCCGCCGGCAACCGAACAAGCCACGGTAGACGTGGACGACGCCGTGCGCTTTCAGGAGATGCTCGGCTGGGGCGGCACCACGCCGCCTCCCGCTTTCGCGGAATTGAGCCCGCAAGGCGTCAGGGAGTGGTGGCGGATTCTGGCGGAGTACAACCTGCTGCTGCATCGCGAGTATCCCACCGGCGCGCTCTTGAACCCGGAAATGACCAACTGGGATCGGCCCCAGGATGCTTCGCCGCACTATTACGGCGACAACTTTCCCAACTGCGAGACCAGCGATTTCGAGTACATGCGGCGGGTCCGGCGCCTGGGCGGAAAGGTGATCTTCGAGTTCTGGGAACTGCCGCCGTGGGCCAGGGCGCGCGATGCCGCGGGCAAGCTGACGGAAGCGCCCGAAATCGGGCCTTACGTGAAGGCCATGGTGCGGTATTGCCAGGTTTCGCGCGACAAGATCGGCCAGGCGCCGGAGGTCGTCGGGATTCAGAACGAGGTGGCGCAATCGCCGGAAGACTGGCGCAAGATGGCGCTGGCGCTGCGCCGTGGGCTGGACGCCGCCGGATTCGCGGCGGTCAAGATCCACATGCACAACCCGCCGTTTTCGACCGGGGGCGTCGCGGCGGCCAAAGCCTTCCGGCAGGATCCGGCGGTGTGGAAGACCATCGATTACGCCGCCTCGAACCTATACGATTATCAGGGCTCTTTTCACGATCCGGACGGCTTCGACGCCCGCCTGGCCGAATTGCGGGAAGCGTGCGGCGATAAGCCCTTCTTTGCCGTGGAGCTGTGCGTCAACAACGGCGACTTTCAGTCCCGCGCATACCGCATCGCGCTGGCGATGGGGCAACTTTATCACAAAGTCCTGACGCAACTCGACGCCTGCGGGGTGATGTATTGCTGGACCCTGCTGAACGTGGTGCAGCCGTCTTACGGATGGACCAGGACGCTGCTGGTGCCCGATCCCGAGCATGGGATGGAGCCAGGTTCGTCCAGCCACCAGTTGCGCGTCTTCGGGGCCTACACGCGCCGGGTGCGCGCCGGCATGCGGCGGGTGAAGGCGGCAAGCTCGAACGCGAACCTGCTGGCGACCGCGTTCCAGGGCGCGGCGGGCGAGAGGACCCTGATTCTGCTGAACCGCTCAGTGGCCTCACAGAAGGTGAAAGTGAAGTGGCGGGGAGCGACTTTCCGCTACCTGGAGACGGCCAGCCCGCGCCAGGAGAACTCAGTAGAGCCGGCGGGTGCGGGCTTGGAGGTGCTGGTGGCTCCCGGCGCCATTGTCACCCTGACCAACGTGGAATTAGGCAAAGCGCCCGAGGATTTGGCGCGGGCGTAACGTCCGAAAGGGAACAGGCTCCGCAGGCTCCGCTGGTCCTGTTGCTTTCCCAAATGGAATCTGTCATACTTCATGTTGGAAACCCAATAGAGGCATGAAGGATAAGGCAGACGTTTTACAGGGCACGCTCGCGCTGATGGTGCTCAAGACTCTGGATGTACTGGGGCCTTTGCATGGCTACGGGATTGCCCGGCGGATCGAGCAGATCAGCGGCGATCTTCTCGCGGTCAACCAGGGCACCCTGTATCCGGTGCTGCTGAAGCTGGAGCAGGAGGGTTCTATCGCCTCCGAATGGGGCACCTCCGAGAACAACCGCAAGGCACGCTTTTACCGGCTGACACGCGGCGGGCGCAAACAGTTGCAAGCCGAGACCCAAGGCTGGCAACAGACCGCGGCCATCATCGGACGGTTCTTCGCCGTAAAGGCCGAAGATTTGAAGTAAGAGAGCTCTGAAATGAGACCATTAAGGCGATTCCGCAGGCGGCTGAGTTCCTGGACGACAAGAGCGCAAGACGAAGAGCGGTTGCGGGCGGAGATTGAAGAACATCTCGCCCTTCAAGCCGCCGAAAGTATTCGGGCCGGTTTATTGCCAGCCGAAGCGCGGCGCCAGGCCCTGCTGAAGTTCGGAGGGGTGGAAGCAACCAAGGAAGACTATCGCGACCAAAGAGGACTGCCGTTGCTCGAAACGCTGATGCAGGATACGCGCCACGCGCTGCGGCGCTTGCGGTTGGCCCCGGCGTTCACCACAGCCACGGTCCTGACACTGGCGCTGGGCATTGGCGCCACCACTTCGATCTTCACTTTGGTCCATGCCGTTCTGCTGAAGTCTCTGCCGGTAGCGCGTCCCGGTGAATTGTACCGCCTGGGGAGAGAAGCCCGTTGTTGTTACATGGGCGGCTACAGCCAGGATAAAGAGTTCTCTCTTGTCTCGTACGATTTGTACAAGCATTTAAGAGACAATACCAAGGGTTTCTCTGAATTGGCGGCGTTCCAGGCATTTCAGCCGCTGTTCGGCGTCCGGCGCGCGGGCAGCCCGGAAGCGGCTCAAAGCTGTCCGGGTGAGTACGTCTCCGGCAATTACTTCGTCATGTTCGGCATAAGTGCGTATGCCGGACGCGCGCTTGCGGCGAACGACGATCGCCCCGGAGCTCCGCCGGTGGCGGTGATGAGCTATCGCTTATGGCGGGAACGGTATGGGTCGGATCCATCCGTAATGGGCAGCGTCTTTAATATCGATAACAAGCCATTTACGGTGGTGGGAGTCACTCCGCCGGGTTTCTTCGGCGACAGTTTGCGCGGCAACCCTCCCGATTTGTTTCTGCCGCTGAACACCGGACCATTTGTCGAGGTCGATGCCGATCTGAACAAGCTTGATACTCACTGGTTGGAATTGATCGGCCGCATTCGCGCAGGCGCGAAGCCCGCATCCATGGAAGCGGATATGCGTGTGGAGCTGAAGCAATGGCTGCGCTCGCACTGGGGTGAGATGAGCGCCAACGATCGCGCCGCATTCCCCGATCAGACCTTGTTCCTGACTCCCGGAGGCGCCGGCATCACCGCCATGCGCGAGCAATACGAGCACTGGCTCCGGATCCTCATGATGGTTTCAGGATTTGTGCTGCTGATCGTCTGCGCCAACGTGGCCAATCTCATGCTCGTTCGCGGCATGGAGCGGCGCCGGCAGACGTCGTTGAGCATGGCGCTGGGGGCGCCGGCGTCGCGGCTGGTGAGACAGCCGCTGATCGAAAGTCTCCTGCTCTCGTTGTTTGGTGGCGCCGCCGGTCTCGGGATCGCATTTGCGGGCACGCGCCTGATTTTGCGCTTCGCCTTCCCTTCCCCACCCGGATTCGCCGGCGTCCCCATCGCCGCGTCGCCTTCCATGCCCGTACCGGCGTTCGCCTTTGTCACTTCGCTCGTAACCGGAATTGCCTTCGGCATCGCTCCCGCGTGGATGGCCACACGCGTGGCTCCCATCGAAGCGCTCCGGGGAGCCAGCCGGTCCACCGCGCGCGCGGGCTCGCTCCCAAGGAAGGCGCTGGTGGTGTTTCAGGCAGCCCTCAGCCTTACTCTGTTATCGGCATCGGGACTCCTCACTGCCGCGCTGCAAAGATTGGAGAGGCAAGACCTCGGATTCGAACAGGACCGGCGCACCATAGCGACCATAAGTCCCCGGTTTGCCGGTTATCGAACCGACCAACTCTCGCCGCTCTATCGCCGCATCCACGATTCCATGGCTGCCCTGCCGGGTGTCTCCTCGGTGGCTCTTTGCCTGTACTCGCCGTTGTCCGGCGGCGGCTGGGGCACTGGCATCTGGGTGGACGGGCATCCCGCTCCGGGTCCCAGAGACGACCATTTCGCCGCATGGAATCGGGTCACGGCCGGGTACTTCGACGTGATTGGGACCCCGATTTTCAAAGGCCGCGGCATCTCGGAACAGGATACGGCGAGTTCTCGAAAAGTAGCGGTGATTAGTGAGACGTTCGCGCGTAAGTTCTTTCCCAACGAAGATCCCATAGGCAAGCACTTCGGTCTTACGGCGGACACCGCGCGCCAATTCGAAGTGGTGGGAGTGGCTAAAGATGCGCGCTATCTGACCGGCACTTTCGGCGAGCGAATTCTCCCCTTGCTTTTTCTGCCCGAAGCGCAAGCCGAATACGCGCACAGCAATCAGGGCTCGCTCTTCCTGAGGGACGTTGTCATTCTGACCAGGCCCGGAGCCAGCCTGTCCGCAGCCGCGGTACGCCAGGCCATGGCCTCGGTGGATCCCAATATGCCGATCGTTACGATTCGCGGTTTGAGAGAGCAGGTGGCCACTCAATTCGCCCAGCAGCGGCTCATCGCGCGCCTCACTTCGTTGTTCGGACTGCTTTCGCTTGTCTTAGCGTCGATTGGGCTGTATGGAGTCACAGCCTATAATGCCGGCCGCCGTGTCAACGAGATCGGCGTCCGTATGGCGCTGGGCGCCAATCGCGGCGACGTTGTCCGGCTGGTACTACGAGGCGCACTCGCGCTGGTTCTTTTCGGGCTGCTGACTGGGTTGCCGCTGACGTTCGCCGTAGGACGATTCCTCGGCAATCAACTTTACGGCATGAGCCCGTATAATCCCGCGGTGACGCTGGGAGCCGTCGTAGCGCTCGGATTGTCGGCGCTGGTAGCATCCTTCGTCCCAGCCTTTCGAGCGAGTTCGATCTCGCCGGTAGATGCGTTGCGGACCGAGTAGCCGCCCACGTTGGACTACCGCGTCGTGTAGGCGACTCGCCAGACCGTGTTCGATCCGTCGTCGGTGACAATCAACGAGCCATCGTTCGCCACCGCGACGCCGACCGGCCGCCCCCAAACGTCTCCACCCGGGGTGACGAATCCGGTGAGGAAGTCCTGGTATTCGCCGGTGGCATGGCCATCCTTCATCGGCACGCGGATCACTTCATAGCCCGTGCGGACGGCCTTGTTCCACGAGCCGTGCTCCGCCGCGAACGCGTCGCCATCGTATTCGGAAGGAAACTGGCCGCCCTCGTAGAAGGTCATTTCCAACGATGCGTTGTGCGGTTGCAGCAGCACATCCGGCACGATCGACTTGCTGCGCAGTTCCGGATGCTTTCCCTGCTGCCGCGGGTCCTGATGGCCTCCGATGTAGAACCACGGCCAGCCGTAGAAGCCGCCCTCCTGAACGTGCGTGATGTAGTCCGGGACCAGGTTATCACCCAGTCCGTCGCGCTCGTTCACCGACGCCCAAAGCTCGCCGGTGGATGGATTGACCGCAATGCCCACCGCGTTGCGGATGCCCCACGCGTAGACCCGTCCGCCGCTGCCATCCGGGTTGAACTGCAGAATATCGGCGCGATGGAATTCGACGGGGTTGTTGTCGGTATCGTCGTCGTTGGAATGCGAACCCACGGAAACAAACATTTTGCCGCCGTCGCGGGAGAAGGCAATGTCGCGCGTCCAGTGCCCTCCGCCGGTCAGGCGGCCGCCCGCAGGGATATCGGGAACGATGGTCTCGGCGGCGCCGCGAGCCTTCAAATCGCCGTTGCGATAAGGAAAGCGCACCACCGACCCGGTATTCCCCACGTAGACCCACTGCGGATCCGGCCCGGGCGGATAGAATGCGATGCCGAAGGGCTGCGACAACCCCGAGGCGAACACCTCGACTGTCTGGGCCTTGCCATTCGCGCCCAGCCCGCGCAACACGCGCACACGGCCCGGCTCGCTCTCGGCCACGAAGAGGTCGCCATTCGCGGCGCGGCGCACCAGGCGCGGATTGACGAGGCCGGCGGCGAATTCGGTGACGGTGAATCCCGCCATGGCCCGCGGCCAGGCATTCGCGGGGCGCGGCACGATACGCGCGCGGTTGTCCGCCGATTTGGTCTGATAGGGTTCGGGCAGGTCCGCTACCGTGATCTTGCGGATCGTGCCCGGCGACTGACGCCGGTAATCCGTGAAGGCGGCCTGCGATTGTTGCACGCGAGCGCCGGGGGGCAAGCCCGGCGGGGCTGCCGGCGCCAAGAACGCAAAGACAAGTCCTGCAACCGCCAACACAATCAACGCTATGCTGTAACTCAAACGTGACATCGTTATGCTCTCCCTGAATTTGAATACTTAAGCCCAACACTGTTCACTTAAGCAAGAAAAGCCGAGAGGACTCTCGGCTCTGCAGGCTTGACAGCCTGCGCCACGAGTTATGATCGAGGCCGATCATGCCGATCCGGACGGGTTCCGTGGTATTCATCGTGCCTCCACTAAAGCGGTGGCCTGCAGCGCCTGGCTCACCTTGGCCACGTCCTGGGCCGACAGCCGGATGGCGGCGGCGGCGTTTTCGACGGCTTGCGCCGCGTCCCGCGCACCCACCAGCGCGTGCGTCACGCCCGGCTGGGCGATGGTCCAGGCGATCACCAATTGCGCCAGGGTCAAGCTGCTCTTATCCGCCACCGGGCGCATCCGATCGAGCATCTCCTTCACGCGAAGGCGCGACTCGCGGCTGAACAGCGGGTTGTTGTGGCGCAGATCGTCCGGCGGAAACACGCGATCCGGGTCGACTTTACCGGTGAGCAGGCCGTTGGCCAGCGGCGAATAGGCCAGTACTGCGATGTTGTTCCGCTTGCAATACGGCAAATACTCGGCTTCGAGCGACCGGTCGAGCATATGGTAGAGTTCCTGGGCCGTATCCACCTGACCGACCCTCCGATAGCGCCTCAGTTGGTCCAACGTACAGTTCGAGACGCCGATGGCTCGAATCTTCCCCTGCCGTTTCAGCTCGAGCAACGTCTCCATGGTCTCTTCGATGGGCGTCGTGGAATCCTGCCAGTGCGTCTGGTACAGATCGATATAATCCGTGCCGAGGCGGCCGAGACTTTGCTCGACTTCGTAGCGGATCGACTGCGCCCCCAGGTAGCGGTGAATGCGCGCTCCGTTTTGTTCCACGAAGTAGTTTCCTTCCGTGGTGTGCCAGACCAGGCCGCATTTTGTAGCGAGAATTACTTTGTCGCGGCGGCCTTGAATCGCCCGTCCGACAATCCGTTCGGAAAGTCCCAGGCCGTAGGCCGGCGCCGTATCGATGAAATTCACGCCGGCATCGAGGGATGCCTGGATCGCGCGGATGGATTGCTCCTCGTCCGTCCCTCCCCACATCCATCCGCCGATTGCCCAAGTTCCGTGCGCAATCACCGAGGTGCTGATGCCGGATTGTCCTAATGGTCGATAAATCACGATGTCTCCTTTCGAGTTCGAGAATTGCATTGGGAGCGCCATCGTGTGGCGCCCCGTTTCGTCTGACAAGTTCATGGCCGGAACGCCGTCTTCAGATCGGGCGTCATGCGGATGGCGGCCAGGCTGCTGGCGTCCCACCCTCCGCCCAGAGCTTTCACCAGCATTACCGAAGTAACCAGTTGGCCGCCGCGGATCTGCGCGTTTTCGCGCTGGTTGGAGAGCAGGCTCTGCTGCGCGGTCACCACATCGAGGTAAGTCACCAGGCCGCCGGTATAGCGGTCCATGGCGATGTTCAAGGCGCGTTGGGAATCCGCTACGGCGGTGTCTTGCGATTTCCCGGCGTTGGCGTAGACCTGCAGCCCCGAAAGCCCGTCCTCGACTTCCTGAAACGCAACCAAGGCCGTTTGCCGGTATTGCGCCACGGCGTCCTGGTAGCCGGCCTTCGAGAAATCTACGCCGGCGCGGACTCTGCCGCCGGAAAAAACCGTCTGTGCAATGGTGGCGCCCACCGCCCACAAAGAACTTGGCAGCGTGAGTAGATTGCCGATGCCGGCGGCTTCGAGTCCGCCTGTCGCCAGCAGGGAAATACTGGGGTAGTAGGCGGATTTCGCCACGCCGATCTCGGCATTGGCCGATGCCATCAGGCGCTCCTCGCGCGCGATGTCCGGCCGGCGCTCCAGCACGCCCGACGGCACGCCCACCGGAATGTCCGGCAGGTATTGCTGGAGCGATGCGGGCGCCACGCGGAAATCCGGCGCCGGGGCGCCGCACAGCACCGCCAGCGCATGCTCATAGCTCGCCCGAAGCTGTCGCTCCAGCGTCGCTTGTGTGCGGGTCGCGTCCAACAGCGACTGCTCCTGCGCGAGGTCCAAGCCGGAAGCTACGCCCCCGTCGTGACGATTCTGAATCAGCGCCAGCGCTTTTTCGAAAGAGGCGACAGAATCGTCCAAAATGGCAATCTCGGCGTCCACCTCGCCAAGCGTGAAGAAGTCGGCGGCGGTCTCGGCGGTCAGCACCAGTTTGACGTTCTCGAAATCCGCGGTGGCCGCCTGGTAGGAGGTGTTGGCTGCCTCCACGCTGCGCCGGGTCCGTCCGAACAAGTCCGGCTCATAACTCAGCACGAAGGGTAGGTCCCACTCGTTCTCGGTAATTGGACCGAGCACCGGAGCGCCCAGCGATGGCCGATTGCCCGAGAGACGAAATCGCTGGCCCGATGGCGCGGCGCCCACCTGCGGGTAGAAGTTGCTGATGGCCACCGACGCCAGCGCGCGGGCCTGCTGCACGCGAGCGGCCGCGGATACCAGATCCTGATTGGCCGCCACCACCTGCTTCTCCAGCCCGTCCAGTTGGGCGCTCCGAAACACGGTCCACCACTCGCCCTTTGGAATGGCGTCCTTCGGGTCGCCGGGCCGCCAGGGTCCTTCGGCATGCCACGCCACGGGCGTCGGCGCCGGAGAAAGGTGGTAATCCGGTCCTACCGCATGGCACCCCGCCAGCACAAGCGCCAGCCAGGCCGCCGCGACCGCCGCAGCCGGTTTCATGGCCGCTTCCCCTGGGATGGATCTTCCGCCACGTGCACCACCTGTCCATCCTCCAGAGAATCGGGTGGATTCTGAATCACGCGGTCGGCCGGGCCCACGCCTTGCAGAATCTCGAGGCTGGTGCCGAAATCGCGGCCGATCTGAATGCGGCGCAACTGGACGCGGTCGCCCGGTCCCACCACGGCAATGCGCGGCCCTTCGGCGCGGAACAACATGGCGCTCGACGGCACGGAAAGCCGGCCCGCGCCGACCGGCACTCGAAAGTGGACTTGCGCATAAGCCCCCGGCAACAAGTGGCCGGACGGATTGGGCACATCCACTTCCGTAAGCAGCGTGCGGGTAGTCTGATCGATTGCGTTGGCGGTGCGGACCACCGTGCCGGCGAAATGCGCGGTCGGAAATTCAGCCACGCCAATCCAGGCCGGCATGCCCATATGCATGGCCGGCGCGTCGCTTTCCGGCACGCTCACATACACACGCAGAGGATCGATATCGGAGAGCCAGAAGAGCTCCTTGCCCGACCCGCCATTGCCCGCATTCACCAATGCGCCGATATCCACGTTGCGGCGCGTGATCACGCCGGCAAACGGAGCATAGACGTGCTTGAAGGACTCCATCTCCTGAAGCCGCCGTACATTGGCATCGGCCGCCGCCTGATTGGCCTGCGCCTGGGAATAGTCGCTGACGCGCTGATCCAGTTCCTGCTGCGAGACCGAGTCGGTCTTGCGCAGTTGGCGCCAGCGGTCGGCGCTGGTGCGCGCCAGGTCCAGCGCCGCGGCAGTTTGTTGCCTCGCGGCTTGCGCCTGCGAAAGCTCCTGGTCCACTTCGGGCGTATCGAGATCGGCCAGCAGATCGCCTTTCTGTACGAAGGCGCCGATATCCTTGTACCAGCGCAGCAGGTAGCCACTGGTGCGCGCGTAGATGGGCGAGTCGGTATAGGCTTGCACAGTGCCTGGCACCTCCAGGTCGTTGTTGGCCGGCTCGGGCTGCGGCCGGTTGGCGGAGACCGTGACGATCGCGAGGCGAGCGGTCTCAGTCCCCAACGCGACGCGCTCTTTGGCGCGGGCGCGGATGTTCAGCCCTCCGGCCACCAGAAGAGCGCTCAAGGCCATGATTGCCGCCGCCACCCAGTGCCGGATAGTCCGTGGTTTTTCGTTTTTGGGTTGCCGCTCGATTTCGTTTAGAAGCATCTGTTGAGTTGCCATTTTTCCCCTCACAAAGTGAATTCGCGTTCGCGCCTGCCGTGAATCATTCCGAACACCACCGGGACGAAGAACAGCGTGGCCATGGTCGCGAACAGTAGTCCGCCGATGACCGCGCGGCCGAGCGGAGCGTTCTGCTCGCCGCCTTCCCCCATCCCCATGGCCATTGGCGCCATCCCGATGATCATGGCCAGCGCCGTCATGAGGACGGGCCGCATACGGGTGTGCCCAGCTTCGATGGCGGCTTCCCGCGGCGGCAGGCCTTCGTTCATGCGCTGGCGCGCGAACGACACCATCAGAATGCTGTTCGCGGTGGCCACGCCCACGCACATGATGGCCCCGGTGAGCGAGGGCACGTTCAACGTGGTATCGGTGAGCAGCAGCGCCCAAACGATTCCCGCCATGGCGCCCGGCAGCGCGGTAATGATGATGAACGGGTCCAGCCACGATTGAAAATTCACCACGATCAGCAGGTACGCCAGCACGATGGCCATCAGCAAGCCGGCGCCCAGTCCGATAAACGATTCCGACATCGTCGCCACTTGTCCGGTGACTTTGATGTGGCTGCCGCGCGGCAGTTGGTTTTGAACGCCGGCGGTTAACCGGCGGACATCGCGCGCCACGCCGCCGAGGTCGCGGCCCTGCACCGAAGCGTACACATCCACCAGCGGCTGCACGTTGTAGTGTGAAATCACGGCTGCCTGGCTCATGTGCGCGAAGGACGCCAGATTTCCCAGGATCTGCGGCTCGGTGAGCGCGGGCGCGTGGATGGGCGTGTCCAGCAGCGCCTGGATCGAATCCACCCGGTATTGCGGCGTCTGGACGGCCAGGTTGTAGCTGATCTGGTTCCGCGGATTCAGCCAGAAGGTGGGCGCGGTCTGAAAACTGGAGCTCAGGGAAATCAAAAGATTCTGCGCCACGTCCCTCTGGCTGAGGCCCACCGATTGGGCCAAGGTGCGATCCACGTCCAGCCGCAGGGTGGGCTCGTCGTAGGCCTGCTGGACATGTACATCCACCGCCCCGGGAACGCCGCGGATGCGGTTCGCCAGCCGCTCGGCGAGCGCGTAGTTGCCGAGCTGGTCGGGGCCGACCACCTGCACGTCGATGGGCGCCGGGATTCCGAAGTTGAGAATCTGGGTCACGATATCGGCGGGCTGAAAGAAGAACTGCGTGCCGGGGAATCGCCTGGGCAAATCTTCGCGCAACGCTTTCACATACGCCGCGGTGGGCCGGTGGCCTTCCTTCAGGGAGACCAGGACCTCGGCGTCCGGCGTGCCGATGGTGCCGCCGTTGCTATACGACAGGTTCAGGCCGCTGTATGGCAGGCCGATATTGTCGAGCACGGTGTCGAGGTCGGCGGGCGGAATCATCGCCTTGATGGAGTTTTCGATTTGTTCGGTCAGGCGCGCCGTCTCTTCGATGCGTAGGCCGGTGCGCGCGCGGATGTGCAGGCGCATCAGGCCGGCATCGACTTGCGGAAACAGATCCTGGCCCAGAACGGCCACGAAGCCCACCGAACTCAGGCACAGCGCGAGAAATCCCGCGGCGAACCAGCGTTCGCGGTGCATGGCGGCTCCAAGCGCGTTCCGGTAGCTGTCCCGCAAGCGCTCGAAGCCGGCCTCGAAGCGCTGGTGGAAGCGGCCGAAGAAGCCGTGGTGGGCGGCCGTTCCCAGATTGCGCATCAGGAACATGACCATAGTGGGCACGAGGGTCCGCGAAAGAAGATAGGAGGCCAGCATGGCGAAGATCACCGCCTCCGCCAGCGGCACGAACAGGAACCGCGTCACCCCGCTCAGGAAAAACATCGGCACGAAGACAATGCAGATACACAGCGTGGAAACGAACGCCGGTACGGCGATTTCCTGCGCGCCGTCGAGAATTGCCTGGCGCAGTTCCTTGCCCAGCAGCCGGTTCCGCTCGATGTTCTCGATCTCGACGGTGGCGTCATCCACCAGAATTCCCACGGCCAGCGCCAGTCCGCCCAGCGTCATGAGGTTCATGGTCTGGCCGAGCGCGCTCAGGCAACAGACCGAAACCAGGATGGAAAGCGGAATGGAGATGGCGATGATTAGGGTGCTTCGCCAGTTACCCAGGAACAGAAGAATCATGGCCGCGGTGAGACAGGCCGCCGTGAGCGCTTCGCGAAGGACGCCCTGAATAGCGGCCCGCACAAACAGCGATTGATCGAACATGGGCGTCAGCTTCAATTCGGGCGGCAGCGCCCCGGCCATGTCGATGAGGGCAGCCCGCACATCGTGCACGATCGCGAGCGTGGAGGCGGACCCGGTTTTGTACACGCTCAGCACCGCGCTGCGGCGGCCGTCCTGGCGCACCACGTTGGTCTGCGGCGAAAAGCCGTCGCGCACATGCGCCACGTCCCGCAAATAGATCGTCGCGCCGTTGGCCGTTTTCACCGGCAGATCGTTGAGCTCATCGATCGTCCGTGTGCTGCCGTTCATCTCCACCTGGTATTCCAGCGGCCCGAGCTTCACCGTGCCTGACGGCAGGATCAGGTTTTCCGCGCTGACGGCATTGACCACATCGAGCGGCGAGAGCCCCTTCGCCTGTAATGCCGGCGAGTCGATGTCCACCGAAACCAGCCGCACCTTTCCGCCATAGGGAAACGGCACCGCCGCGCCCTGCACCGTCGCCAACTGGGTGCGAATCACGTTCATGCCGAGGTCGTTCAACTGCTGCTCCGCCAGCCGGTCGCTGCTCAAGCCGATTTGCAATACGGGAACCGCGGAGGCTGAGTAACTGAGAACCAGGGGCGGCGTTGTGCCCGGCGGAAGCTGGCGGAGCTGCGTCTGGCATACCGCGGTCACCTGCGCCAGCGCCGTGGCGATGGTCACCGAAGGGCGAAAGAATAGCTTAATCACCGCGATCCCGTAATACGATTGCGATTCGATGTGTTCGATGNNATATCGGTGGGAGTTCGCAGGATCACCAACGGGCTGACCAGCAAAATCAGCAACGCCAGTACTACGAACGTGTAAGGGCGGTTGAGTGCGACTCTGACGATCCACATTGCATCATCCCTCTCTGCCGTTGGAATAATGCAATTCCGCTGCCCGGCCGCGAGGCCGTAAAGTCAATCACTTGAAGGCGCCGCAGGAATGAAGATCATCGCGAATTCGCGAGATATCGCGAGCCGGTGTGGAAGATTGCCCGCCGTAGGTCCGGCGGTGGATCGCGCAGGAGCGGCACACTGTTTAGCGCCGTGATATGTAGTTACTGCGACGTGTTCCGCTGATGAGTTGGACAGGCCTCCTGGCCTGTCGNNAGGCCGGGAGGCCTGTCCCACCAATACGTCACCCGGTCGGCGAACGGAAACGGTGCTTGTCGATCTTTAACGCCCGTATCTTCGATTCGAGCGTGGACGCGGGGATCCCCAAACGAGTCGCGGCGCCGTTGGGCCCAGCGATACGGCCTTTGGCTTCCGTCAGCGCCGCCTCAATCAGGTCCCTTTCGTTCCGCTCCAAGACGTCCGTTTGGGCCGCCGCCGGTTTCCGCGGTTCGCGCGCTCCCAGAATGCTCGCGTCGATGTGCAGCGTGCCGCCCTGCGACAGGATCACGCCGCGTTCGATTACGTTCTGCAACTCCCGCACATTGCCCGGCCAGTGATACGCCTGCAGCAATTCCATCGTGCGCCGGTCGATGCGCCCGATTTTTCTGCCGACGCGCTCCGCGTAGCGCGCGGTGAAGTACTCCACCAGCAGCGGAATATCTTCGCCGCGGGAGCGCAGAGGCGGCACGACGATCGGAAAAATGTTGAGCCGGTAGTATAAGTCTTCGCGAAACTCGCGGGCCTCCACCATGGCGGGCAGGTCGCGGCTGGTGGCGGTGACCATCCGCACATTCACCCGGATCGTATGGGCGCTGCCCAGGCGCTCGAATTCCTGCTNNGCGCCCTTCTCGTGGCCGAATAACTCACTCTCCAGCAGGCCCAGCGGAATCGCCGCGCAGTTCACTTTCACGAAGGTGTGATCCTTGCGCCCGCTGAGATTGTGGATGGCTCTGGCGATGAGCTCCTTTCCGGTGCCCGTCTCGCCCAAGATCATTACCGTGGAATCGGTGGGCGCGACGATGCCCACCTGTTTGAGAACGTTTTTCAGGACCGTGCTGGAGCCGACGATCTCAGCGAAATCCTGCCCCGTGCGGATTTCCTCGTTGAGATACACGCGCTCGTCCGCCAGCCGCCGGCGCGCTTCGGCCACCTGGTAATAGTCCAGCGCATTTTCCACCGCGATGGCCACCTGGCTGGCCACCTGCCGCAAAACGTCCACATCGTCCTGCGTGAAAGCCCGGTCCGGAAAGCGGCCCACGTTCAAAGTCCCGATGATTCGATCCCGCGCGGTCAGCGGCAGAAAACACCCGGATTTCAGCCCCAAAGCGAGGATCGGATTGAGGGTCGGATCGAAGCGGCTCATGCCCTCGCTATCCAGCACCAGCGGCTTGCCGGTGTCGAGCACGATGCCGGCCGGTGTCCCGGCCCGCGTCACCAACAGTTCTTCGGGCAGCATCGAGTGGTCGCCGTCCAGCGTTATGGCGTAGATCCGCAGCGTTTCGCCGCCCGCCTCCGGCAGGATCACGCTGGCGTAGTCGCAGTGCATTGCGCCCCCCACATTGGAGGAGACCGCGCGCAACAACTCGCGCAAATCCAGGTTGGGAGCCAGGGTGTTGTTCAAGTCCAGCAGCAGGCGCAACCGGTCCCGTTCTCCCTCCAGCTCGGCTTGCAGCTTCTGCGCCTCCTGGTGCGACAGGGCGTTGTCCACCGCCACGGCGATCTGCCGGGCCACCTGCCCGAGGAACTCGATATCGGCTTCCGCGGGCGCGCCGGGTTGCCGGTGCCCGAATCCGACCGCCCCCAACCGCCGGTGAACCGTGGTCAACGGGAGAATCGAGCAACTGCGGATCTGGTTGTCCAGCAGCAACTGAAAAGCCTTGGGATAGCGCCGGTCATTGGCGATGTCCGGAACGATCAGCGGTTCCTGCGTGCTCCAGACCTGGGCGCTGGGCGATTCCTCCATCGGTCGCAAGAGCGGCCACTCGGTTTCATCCGCCGCGGCCGGGCCGACCCCTTCCAGAAGGTGCAGTTGCATGCAATTGGCGGCCGGGTCGTGTAGCACCAGCCAGAGCGAGTCGAAGCTGATGATGTCCGCCAAGCGTTCCGCAAGCTGACGGAAAAGAACCGTCAGGTCGCGGTGCTCCGCGATGGATTCCGCTATCTCAAGCAAGGCTTGAAACTGGCGGGACGGAATCGCAGCGATGCGTTGCGGGCTGCTCATCGTAGCTGAAGTCTGCTTCTATTATAGAGAAGGACAATGGAGCAGAACTGGCACTCAGGGGAACTGTAGAGGCAAGCACGCTCACTTCTCGCCCGCCACCACCACTTGGTATGAGTAACCCTGCTCGGTCAGAAAGAGCTTGCGGTGGTGGGCAAACTCCTCCTCGCGGGTATCGCGCGAGACCAGCGTGAAGAAGTGTGCGGCGCGGCCATCCTGTTTGGGCCGCAATATGCGGCCGAGCCGCTGCGCTTCCTCCTGCCGCGACCCAAAGGCGCCGGAGACCTGTATGAGCACGTCGGCGTCCGGCAGGTCGATAGCGAAGTTCCCCACTTTGGAAAGCACCAGACAGTGCAATTCTCTGCGCCGGAAGCTCGCATAGATCGATTCCCGTTGCGGCTGCGGCGTCTTGCCGGTGATGAGCGGAACGCCGATTTCGCGGGCGATGGCTTCCACCTGGGACAGGTACTCACCCATGATGAGGACGCGCCCCTCCGCGTGGATGGCGAGTAGTTCGCGCAAGCGGGCCAGTTTGGCGGGGTTTTCGGCGGCGATGCGGAACTGCGAGCGCCGGTCGGCAAGCGCGTATTCCATGCGCCGCCGGGCGCTCATCGGCACACGCTCCTCGACGCAGGCCGCCGTGGCGATCCACGCTTGCCGCTCCAGATCTCTCCGCGCGATGGGAAATGGCTCGCCGCTGGCATAGCCCGCCAGATCCTCGGCGGGGAAACCCGCCGCCGTGAGCGCCTGTTTCAGTACGCCGCGCTGGCCCGGATCGACGCGGAACCTCGTCGCGTCGATGCGTGCGGCAAGGTACTGTCCCGCTTCGCGGTCGCGCGACAGGCGTTCCGCGGTCGCACCGTCGGAACACGTGCACCGTAACCAGTCCCCGTCGCGCGTGATCACGACCCGCCCATAGCGCGCCGCCAGTTCGAGGATTTCCGGTTCCACGTTCCGCGGAACCGCGTACCGGGCGTGCTCGATCAGCGCGGCCACCATCTGTCCAGCGGCGAGTCCCGAGGCGCACGCGTTCCAAATCGAGAGCGGCGTCAAGCGGTAAGTGTGGATGTGCTCCGGGCTCTTGACCAGTTCGGCAAATGGCGCTAGCGCGGCCCGTGCCTCCGCGGCCCGCGGCGCGTGGACGTCCAGCAGGACGCTGCAATCGCTCTGCACGATGAGGGCGTTCTCCGGCCCGATCGCCACGCGCCTACTCCGCCGCCGGCCGCGAAGTGGAGTCCCGGCTTTTCGCCGAACGCTTACTATCCGCGGCCAGCAGGTAGCCGGCGTCCCGCAAGGCACGCCGGAACACTGCATCCGATGAGCCCGTCACCACCAAGTGGCGTTCCCCGGCACGCATGCAGTGCTTGCGGGTCCGCGTGTCGTTGGCGATCAATGCGGCCAGTGCGGCGTCGGCACACTCAATCAGGCGGGCGAGTCCCCGGTCTTGGAGCAGTGTGGTTCGCTCCGCGACGTCGTCGAGCAGGCGCGCCACCGTATCGGGGAGCGCCGTACCGCTTCGCGCCGCCAGGAATGCGCGAATATCGGTGACTTGCCTGCCAGCGTCGATGGCGGCCAGCAGTTGACTGGCGTCCAGACGCCAGACGAAGTCCGAAACGGGGGTGGCGTACGCGTTGAGCGCCAAGCGGTCGCTCTGCTCCAGGTCCGGCCCGGTTGCCGCGATCTCCAGGTTCGGCAGCACCCGGAGCACCGGCTTCACCTCTATGGGCGCCGGCTGGTAGTCCATTTTCACATCCAGGCAATAGGCCCCAAGGGAAGTGAGGCGGAAGTACATCAGGCCGTCGTAACGGCTGAAAAACGGGAGCTCGTCCGTTCCCCATAACGAGTGAAAATCGTCGCGAGCCCCACGGGCGGAATCACCGCGAGATCGATCATGCCCAGCGTGGCGGCATACTCGTGCAGCAGGCTCAGCAGGTAGCGCATGTTGAGGACGCGCTCGCTACCTTCATACCCCAGCGATCCGTACTGTTGCTCGCCGATGTACAGGCCCCAAGCATCGCGGGCCACCATGAGGTCTTCACCGGTAGCTTGCATGTACCGGTAAAACTCGTCGACCGCGACCCATCCGCCGGGCGGGCACTCGGCGAGGCCTTCGGCAATCGTCGCACGCCGCTCGGACACGGCGACCAAGCCGCGCTTTCCCTTGCCGGTTTGACCCTTGACACACTCGATGCGCGCCAACTCGTCGAGAATCGTCGTGTTCAGCCACTTCGTCCACAGCGTGCGGATGGTCGCGGCGGCCGGCTCGGAGAGCGCCTTGCGGCCTGCCTTGGTGAGTTGCAACCGCGTCCCCGCGAGCTGCGCGAGTCCTCCCGCTTGAATCAGCAGCGGCCAGGCGAAGGCGCGGATCGGTCCGGTGTTTGAGTCGTGCCACTTGTCCGTAGGCGGCGCTTGCGGGTAGTAATCGCCGGCCTCAAGGATGGCCGTGATGGCGTCGATGGTGGCGGCCGATGCCCTGCGCGTCTTGTCGCTCACCGCGATCTTTCCGGCATCGGCAAGGCGCAGGATAGAGAGCAGTTCCCGCTGTGCCGCCCGCTCGGTTTCATGCACGGTGAGAGGCACTTCCTCGAATCCCCGCTCACGGATTCGCGTCTCCTGGTTCCAGCGCTCGAACGGACGCGGATATGTGGGCGGCAACGGATCGAGCACGGAGACTGCCGGCTGGCGAGGCTCCGGTACGAACTTCAGGAGCCGTGCCTTGAGATCGACCGGTAATACGTGGTTCCGATATAGGAAAAAGCACAGCGCGGTTGGCTTACGGTCGTAGGTGGTCTTGCCTTCGGAAACCCATTTCGGATCCCGGCCGTACTTGGCGCGGAACTGGCCGGAGTAAAACTGCGACGATGGCGAATGGGCGGCTTCAGCCACCGCCGCTTGCTGCAACTCGTCCAGGCCATCCCAGACCGTGCGCAAGCGTTCTCCGGCGAGATGCTGGACGATCAGGGCGGCCATGTCCCCCTTCCGGGTTGGCGCTTTTTGCCCGGTTAGCGCAACGAGCTTCCTGAGTTCCTCCGCGTTCATCGAGTCCAGCGCGAGTTGCAGGGTAATTGTCGGTTCGTCGTCGAAGTCGTAGTTCATGTTGTTCTGCAGGCGCGACCAGCGCGGCCGCTGCTCACCCCGCCATTTTCGCATGCCGCATTTGGGGCGAAGCCCGTCAATCGGCCGGGAGTCGCTCCCCGGTTGGCGAATGCGTTCCGCCAGCGGATGATGAGTCGACCCGGTCCGCCATATTTTCTCCGCGAAATTCGATTTCCCGGCCGCGCCGCGCGATCGAGTGCTTCTTGAAATCCGCGCTCTTGGCGGTGTAGTCGGTGCGGTAATGCGCGCCGCGGCTTTCCAGGCGAGCCAGCGCCGCCCGGGCGATGAGCCGCACCACCTCCCGGAGGTTACGGGCAGCCAACGCATCCGGGCCGGGCGCGTTCCCGGCCGCATCCTGTTCCAACCTGCCGCACGCCGCCGCCAGTTCCGCGCCATGGCGTACGATGCCGCAATTGTCCCAGGCCAGCCGGCGAATCTCGCCCGCCGTCGCGGCCGGCGTCGCGCTTGCGGGCGGGCGTCCGGCCCCGAGTTCCTTCCCGGGCATCGTCTCCCGCATGGCTCGCCCGGCCCGCGCGCCGAAGACCACCCCTTCCAGCAGCGAATTGCTGGCCAGCCGGTTGGCGCCGTGTACGCCGGTGGACGCCACTTCTCCTGCGGCGAAAAGGCGCGCGATGGTGGTTCGCCCGTCCAGGCCCGTACGCACGCCGCCCATGGCATAGTGCGCCGCCGGCGCCACCGGAGCGGCCTGGCGTCCAAGGTCCACGCCGTAATCCAGGCAGGTCTGGTAAATGCGAGGGAAACGTTCGCGTACGAACGCTTCGCCGCGGCCGGTGAGGTCGAGAAACACCGAGCCGGCTCCGCTCCGCTTCATTTCCGCCACAATGGCTCGCGCCACCACGTCGCGCGGCGCCAGCTCCGCCATCGGATGATAGCGCTCCATGAACCGCTCGCCGGCCGCGTTGCGGAGCGTGGCGCCCTCGCCGCGCAACGCTTCCGACAGCAGAAAGCGCGGAGCGCCTTCGAGCGCCAGCGCGGTGGGGTGAAACTGCACGAATTCGATGTCGGCGATCTCGGCCCCGGCGCGGTACGCCATGGCCACGCCATCGCCGGTAGCCACGGCCGGATTGGTGGTATTGCCAAAAGCCTGGCCCAGGCCGCCGGTCGCGAGCAGCACCGCGCGCGCGTGAATCGGTTCGGCCGGTTCTGCCTCCGGCGCCCCGCGCCGGTACACCAGCACGCCCCGCGCCTCCTCCCCGTCCAGCAGCAGATCCGCCACCGCGGCGAAAGTCCGGAATTCCACGCCGGGCAGCGAGGCGGCTTTCCGGTACAGCACGCGGGCAATCTCGCGACCGGTGGAATCGCCGTGCGCGTGCAGAATCCGGTTGCGGCTGTGGGCGCCCTCGCGAGCAAACGCCAGGTGGGCGCCTTCGCGGTCGAATTCCGCGCCCCAGCCGATCAACTCCTCGATCGCCGCCGGCCCGTCTTCCACCAGCGCATGGACGGCTTCCCGCTCGCACAGCCCGTCGCCGGCATAGATGGTGTCGCTCTCGTGCAGCCCGATTTCGTCGTCGTCGGCGAGCGCCGCCGCAATGCCGCCTTGCGCGTATTCCGAGGCCGATTCGTGCAGGCTCTCCTTGGCCACCACCAGAACGCGCCCGGCCGGAGCCAGCTCGATCGCCGCCCGCAGCCCCGCCACACCCGCGCCAATCACCAGAAAATCGGGTCCCATCCACTGCGATCATAACAAGCGCCGCGAGGCGCCATCGCCCTGCCGGCGCCTCTCCATCTTGCGCGCGCCGCCCTTTTCGGTCATGATGATTCGACGATCCGTCACACAGGCTACGCGCTGGGATGGGGCGGAGGCGCAGTCGAATTCGGAGTGGGTTTTCCGTCCACCGTGTTCGGCTCCATCAGCTCGATGCGGGTCCCGTCGGGATCGTACAGGTTGATCTGGCGTTTGCGGTTGATGCCGATCCTGATCGCGATCTCGCGGTCGTAGCCGGCTTTCGGCGCGCGCCGCTTCAGTTCCGCCAGGGCCTCCTCGGCGTTCGGCACCATCAGCGACGCATGGTGCGCGGTGCCGCGCGCGCTTGGCGCCGGCAGTTTGTCGTACAGCATCAGCTCCAGGTAGTTCTGCCCCTCGGCCGGCCTCAGGTTGACCCAGCTCAGGACGGCCGGCGTGCTGCTGCCCCGCCAGAATTCCCGAAAGCCGAGAATACCGCCGTAGAACTCCATTGACCGTTCCAAATTACCCGCCAATACACCCACGTGCAGGATGCGATCCGAAATGCGCGTCGCCGGCATGAACTTACCCGCTTCCCGCGCCGTCCAGCTATCCGGCTGGTATTCCACCATCTCCACGAGGTGCCCGTCCGGGTCCTTGACGTTGAAATTCTTATTGCCGGTTTGTCCTTTGCCGACCGAGCCCTTATCCCCCACGATGGCGACGCCTTTCGACTTCAGGTAGCCATACAGCCGGTCGGCGCTGTCGGTGTAAAACGAAATGTGATTGAGTTGGCCTTCGCCGCGATCCGGTTCGGTGAAGATTTCGAAATACTGGCGATCGTTCACCTTCACGAAGGCAATCCGGACGCCGCCTTCCTTGTCGGGCAGGGTAAACGGCTCGGCAAAACCCAGAAAGTCCTCATAGAACCGCCGGGTCTTCGCCAGGTCCTTGACGTAAATCGCCATGTGGGCGATGCCCAGAATTTGCGGCCGCGCCACCGCGCTCGGGATTGTGGTCTGTGCCACTGCCGGCGGCCCGAACAGGGCCGGCACGATCAGGATGCCCACTGAGGCTTTGAACAAACTCGTCATGGTGTTTGGCCCTCGCTACCCGCCATCATCAGATTAACGCGAGTCGTCTGCTCTACACTGAATGTTTATGCTGGTGCTGGCCTCTCAGTCCCCGCGGCGGAGCGAGATTTTGCGCCAGGCGGGGATCCCGTTTGTCGTTCGAGCGGCGCCGGTGGACGAAACCGCGCTGGCGGGCGAAACCGCGGAGCGGTACGTCGCCCGCCTGGCGGAAGCCAAGGCGCGCGCGGTCCCGGCCGGGGCCGAGGAAATCGTGCTCGGCGCCGATACCACGGTCGCCATCGACCATCATGTCCTGGGCAAGCCCGAGGACGAAGCCGATGCGCGGCGCATGCTGGCGCTGCTTTCCGGACGCCGGCACGAAGTCCTGACCGGCGTCTGCCTCCGCCGCGGAGAGAGCCTCACCACCGCGGTGGAATCGACCGCCGTCTGGTTCGCCCCGCTCACCGCGCGCGAAATCGCCGACTACGCCGCCAGCGGCGAACCCATGGACAAGGCCGGCGCGTATGCCATCCAGGGCCTCGCCTCCAAGTTCATCGAGCGCATCGAAGGCTGCTACTACAATGTCGTCGGCCTGCCCGTGGCGCTGGTGTATCGCATACTGAGGCGCGAACCGCCGCGCTGACTCTATCTGGTCAGATGACCACTCCGGGTGTGATATCGTAAGAGTGTGAAGCACACCGTCGTGAATGTGACCGAATTCAAGGCCAAGTGTCTTGCCCTGCTCGACGATATCGGCACGCACGGCGGCTCGATCACGATCACCAAGCGGGGTAAGCCGCTGGCAACCGTGAAACCTGCCCATCGCACGGCATGGAAGAATCCGGCGGGCTCATTGGCCGGAAAGCTAATCATCGATGACGACCTTCTCATGGCGGATATGTCCGACCTTTGGGAATGTGTGAATCCGCCGCGCGGAGCCGGACGTTGAGTCTCCGGTTCCTTCTCGACACACACATTGTCATTCGATGGCTTACAGCTCCGAAAAAGCTCTCGCGAGAGCAAACGCGAGTTCTGACCGACGCAGTACGCCGGCGCGAGCCTCTCGGAGTGAGTGCCATGACCCTGCTCGAGATTGCCCTGCTATTTGGCAAGGGCGCCGGCCGCGGCGATGCCGATGCCAGCCGGATTTTCGCTCAACTGGAATGCAACCCCGCTTTCGAGATCGTCCCCTTCACACTGGATGTGGCTGCCGAGGTCGCCGCGCTGGGCCCATCGTTGCGCGATCCCAGCGACCGGGCGATTGTGGCGACAGCCCGGGTTCACAGGCTTCAACTCCTGACTTCGGACCAACGCATCATCGATTCCAATCTCGTGCCGGTGGTCTCCTATAATAGCTAGCTACGATTCATTCTGTACGTGCTGGCGAACGGAATCAGCCCTATGAAGGACATGAACATTGGGCTTTGCCGCACTTCATCATCCGTTTCAGAACCGTACCTTTGCAGAAAATTTGCAGCATCGCGGCGACGGAGATATGGGGCTTGCCTTGCAACTCGAACAGGCAGACGGCACGCTGCTCTACTCTCACCGCCGTCGGAGCACCCGATCCGTCACCACTGTCTTTGGAACCCTGCGGCTCGGGACTTTGACGCTTTCTACCAACAGCGCTCGGTTGCCACAGCCGCCAGCTCGATCCTGGTGGCGGCGGCCGACGGTAAGGGCGTTCCCATGGTCAAGCCTTGCGGCGCACAACCCACAGCGCGGTTCACCAAAGGGCGGAAGACTAATAAGAAACGAATGGCCACCGTAGTCGCTACCGTCTTCACCCGCACGCCTTGGGTGCGGACCTCACAACAAGCCATCGAAAGCCTGTTCAGACTGTAACCACTGTGTGGCGCACGGAACTTGGGACCACGCTTCTCATCGGGCTTAACAGCACCACTCCTCTAACGGCCTACTTCCGCTCCCTGGGTATCCCCAGTCTCCTCCGAACCGCCGCATCGCGCCAAGTTCCTCGCCCGTATGGCCCCGCCACCTCGGGAACCTTGCTACTTAGGCTTAGGGAACGGTTGCCGGCGACTGGAATGATTGTTGCCGGCCGTTCCCTACCGCAGCGTTGCCGCCAACAACTCCGTCAGCTTTCCGAACGCGCGTTCGGCTTGCGGCTGGTTATACACCGGGCTGTCGGGCACCGTCCAACTGTGATAAGCGCCCGCGTAGGTTTCGCTTTCGTAACGGCCGCCCCACGCCGCCAGCGCCGCTTCGAATTTGACGATCGCCTCGGCCGGCATGCCGTGGTCTTCCACAGCGTGCCCGAAATAGAGCCGGGCCCGGATGAGCGGCAAGAGAAGATGCGGGCTGTCCGGCGCATCGGTAAACAGGCCGCCGCCGTGGAAGGAAGCCGCCGCGGCCACGCGATCCGGAGCCGCGGCGGCAATGCGCATCGCGGCGGCTCCGGCAAAACAGAGCCCCATCACGCCGATCGGCCCTTTCGCCCGCCCGCTGTGCGCCGCCAGAAAATCGGCGTAGCCGGCGGCGTCGCGTTCGATGGCGTCGGGCGGAAGGGCGGCCTTCAATTCGCCGAATCTTCGCCGCGTAGCCTCATCGGCGATGTTGATCGGTGGTTCGAACAAAGGCGCGCGGTGCGTCCGATAGAACATGTTGGGCAACAGCACCGTGTACCCCGCACCCGCCACCCGCGCCGCCATCTCGCGCTGCGACGGACGAATGCCGCCAATATCGGCGAGAAACAGAAATCCCGGCCCGCGGCCCTCCTCGCTCCCATACAGAAAACCATCGGCCGTCCCATCCACGGTCCGAATCTCGACAGCCTCTTCCTTCATAGCAAAGGCCCCCTCGGCGATTATAGTCGCGTATCCGGCAACCGCTCCCTTACGGTCGCGGCTCGGACCCGAAGGTCCGAAACTTCGCCGCTACTTCTTCGCGGAAGCGGTCCACAAAACCGAGCACATAATCGGCGATTGGCAAGCCGGGATTCTCCACCAGCGGCGTCAGGTCCATGGCAAAGTTCAAGGCGGATTCCTGGTCGGTTCCATGCGAGGCGAAGTAGGTGGCATGGGCCAGGCGCCGGCCTGCCGTGGCCAGATCGTAGCGTTTGCCCCCGGTCACCTGCGAATCGAAAACGCCCACCAGGGCGGCGGCGATATTGGAGCGCTCGCTCACCGCCAACGCCTGTTTATCGGCATCCGGCAGCCAATCCAGGTCGCGCCATACTTCGCAGCCGTAAACCTTGCGCGGCTTCGATTCCGCCGCCACCGCGCGCAGGGCCGCAATCGCGCGCAGCGCGACGCTGACGTGGGTGTCGTGCTTATCGGCCAGGTTGTGCAGGTACACCACTTCGGGGCGGGCGGCGCGGAAAATCTGGACCAGGTCCGCCACCACCGCGGTTTCAGTGGCATTCTTCACCTGCCCGCTGGTAAACCCGAGTTGCAACTGGCAGGCGTAGTCGCCGACATACGCCGCCTTGCGCTGCTCGATCACGCGCACTTTCTGCATTTCCTCGTCGCTGTAATCGCCATAGATGCCGCTGCGCGGGCTGCCCGCCCCATTGGTCGCCACCACGCCGGTGAACCAACGGTCCTTCCGGCCGAAGCAGGCGGCGACGCCGTGATACGCCATGATCTCGATATCGTCCTGGTGCGCGGACACACAAAGATGCGTGGTGCGCGCCAGCGCCTCTTCCGGCGCCGTGCCGTCGGGCACGAAAAAATCCACATTAGGTTGATGAAATTGCATAAAGTTCAGAGCTCCCGAAAAGAACCGCTCCCTTGCGGTCGCGGCTCGGTCTTTAGCGCCGGCAAGCTGGCCGCCGCGATGGCCTGGCCGTGGCGTTTCTCGAGTTCCCCTGGAATATGAAACCGGATGCGCTCGGCCAGCTCGGGAAACTCGGCTTTCAAGACCTGGGTGGCCACTTCCAGGATGCGGTCGCCGCCCACGCCGGTCAGCACGCGGCCCAGCACCAGCAGATTGCGCACCTCGTAAAATTCGGCATAGTGGGCGATGTTGTAGCCGAAATAAACGCCGATGGTATCGTAAATCCGCAAGGCGCGCGCATCGCCCGCGGCCGCCAGCTTCTGCACCTGTTCCAGCTTCACAGGCAGCGGCATCTCGCCCGGCAATTCGATCCCGGCCGGCCCCAATAGCCGCCCCACCGCCTGCTGCGAAAAATACTGCGCGCCCACACCGCCGTCTCCCGACCATTCGTCCACCGGCGCGTTTTCGCGGTAATCCACGGGCACGAAAGCCAATTCGTTGAGCCAACTGGTAATGCCGCCCCGCGGGGTGACGTACCCGGCCGCCAGGCTGCTGCCCATGGCGATGCCCAGCACCGCGTTATCGCCCAGCGCCATCGAGCCCGCCAGCGCCGTCACCTCGCCATCGTTCACGACTTCGAACGGTACCCCACCCCAGGCCGATTGCAGCTCGAAAAAGAGGCGGCGGACGCGGGTGTCGAATAGCTCCCGCGGCACGGCGCGGTACAGCGAGCCCACCCGCACTTCGTTCGCCACGTAGACGCCCGCCGCGCTTCCGCCGATGGCATCCACCCGCGGCAACTGGGCGGCGGCGCGGCGCAGTGAATCGTCGATGCCGTCGAAATGGTAGTGCGGGTCGGCCTGCGCGCTCGGGTTCCATGCCACTTCGTCGCTGAACACCACTTTCCCGTCCACCACCGCCGCGCATTTGCGGTCGCTCGCCCCCAGGTCAAAGCCGATCCGGAATCCGTCCAGGTGGCGGCCCAGCGCCTCTGCCCGTTCGCGTTCCTCGGGCACGGCTTCGAAGCTCACGCCTTCGATGGCCATGGGCCGGCCGTAGACACGCTCACCCATAAACTGGTAGTCGAACGCGCGCTCGCCCGCCGGCGAATAAACCGAGCGCAGAAAATCGGCCAGCCGCGGCTCCCCGCCCACCCAAACCCGCCAGCCGCCTTTTTGCCAGAGCAGGAATTTCAGCAGCCGTTCCGCGTAGCGCTGGTTCAGCGCGACGTCCGCGCCTTCGTGGGGCAGCGTGGCCGTGCGCAGCGTGCTGACGGCGCCATCGGCCCGCTCCAGAGCCAGTGCAAACGGGATGCCCCCGCCGCAGGCTGCCAATCGATTCCGATAGGCGCCGCGCCACAGCGACGCGGGCACGAAGTCCGGGTCGAGCACCGGACGGAACTTGGGCGACAAAGCAAAGGACAAGGCCATAGTCACTGGTATAAACCTCCATGGTCGGACGCAAGGCCCCCGCTTGTCCAGTTGCGCGGCTCCCCTGTCCCCCCCGTCGGGTGCGCCTGGCAGCGTTTTCACAGCGCGAACGGAACCGCGCCGCGCCGTTACACTGGAACCATGGACTGGCAACTGGACGCGGCCGAAGCGCGGGTGCTCGGCGCCCTGATCGAGAAAGAAATCACCACACCCGATTTATACCCTCTGTCGCTGAATGCGCTGGTCAACGCCTGCAACCAGAAATCGAACCGCGACCCGGTGGTGGCCTATGACGACGGCGCGGTGGAAGCGGCGCTGGGCTCGCTGCGCGCCAAGGGATTGGCGACGTGCATTACCGGAGCCGATATGCGCGTGCCCAAGCACACCGAGCGGCTGATCGAGAAGCTGAACCTGGGCCGCCGCGAGGTGGCGCTGCTGTGCGTGCTCCTGCTGCGCGGGCCGCAGACCCCCGGCGAACTGCGCGGGCGCGGCGAGCGTTTGTACTCTTTCGACGATTTGGAATCGGTGGAAAATACCCTCGACCGGATGGCCGAGGCCGGCCTGGTGAAAAAACTGCCGCGCCAGCCGGGATCGCGCGAATCGCGTTTCGCCCACCTGCTCTCCGGCGACTACATAGAGGAGCCGGCCAACCTTCCCCGGCCCGCCGCCCCCAGCGACAGGGACCGCCTGACGGCGCTGGAAAACGAAGTCGCCGACCTCAAGCGCGCCTTCGGAGAATTTCGCGCGCGGTTCGAATAGGGGTCGGGCGGATCGCTCTCCACCGATCGCCCACCCTCGCGAGTGCCCTCAACGCCTCGAGTCCGGGCCGCGACCGCCAGAAGCTGTGAAAACATCGTCCCTTGGCAAACAAAGTTGTTCTTATTGGAAAGTTTAGTCAGGCTTCAAGTCAAGGGGCCGCGCAAGTGTCGCTGTTTCAATTCAGCGATGTGTGCGCGCTTCGGCCGGGCTGATCTGGGGAAGAAATACCGCCAGCAGGCCGATGGCCGGCAGGAAAGCGCAGACCCGATAGACGAAGTCGATGCTGGTGAGATCGGCCAGTGTGCCCAGCACCGCCGCGCCGATGCCGCCCATGCCGAACGCCAAGCCGTAAAACAAGCCGGAGACGGTCCCGACCTTGCCGGGCAACAAATCCTGCGCGTAGACCAGAATCGCGGCGAAGGCCGAGGACAGCACCAGCCCGATCATGACGCTGAGCACGCCCGTCCAAAAGAGGCTGGCATAGGGCAGGACGAGCGTGAACGGCAGCACGCCGAGAATAGAGCCCCAGATGATGTACTTGCGTCCGATGCGGTCGCCCAAAGGGCCGCCGATGAGCCCGCCGGTGGCAACCGCCGCCAGGAAGACGAACAGGTGCACCTGCGCGGATTCCACCGACACGTGGAACTTGGAGATGAGGAAGAAGGTGTAATAGTTGGTGATGCTGGCCAGGTAGAAAAACTTGGAGAACGTAAGCGCCATCAGCACCGCCAGGGCCCAACCCACCCGGCGCACGGAGGCCGCGAGCGCGGATTTGAGCGGCGCGGGCCTGACAATGCGCGGCGCGTGTTGCGCCTTATGCCAGGAGCCGACGCGAGCCAATAGCAGCATGGCGACGAGCGCGGCGCCGGAAAACCAGGCGATGCTGCGCTGGCCCCGCGGCAGGACGATGAAGGCCGCCAGCAGCGGTCCCAGCGACGATCCGCCGGTGCCGCCCACCGCGAAAAGCGCCTGCGCGAAGCCAGGGCGTCCGCCGGATGCCATGCGCGCGATGCGCGAAGCTTCCGGATGGAAGATCGCCGACCCCACTCCGATCAGCCCCACCGACAGCAGAATCGCGCCGAAGCCCGGCGCCACCGAAAGCAGCGCCAGACCCACGATGCTGGACGCCATGCCGGCGGGCAGCGCGAAATAGACCGGGCGGCGGTCCGTTAGCAAGCCCACCAGCGGCTGCAATAGCGAGGCGGTGAGTTGTCCCACTAGCGTGATGAGCCCGATCTGGCTAAAATCCAGCCGGTAAGTGGCCTTCAGTATGGGATAGACCGCGGGGATGAGCGACTGCAGGATATCGTTGACCAGGTGCGAGACGCACACTGCCAGAAGTATGCCAGACGCGGCGGCGGGAAGCTTCCGCTGAACCGGAGATCGCGAGGTGTCGGCAATGCCTGTCACTGGTTCAATGCTAACCCGGCCGCGGCGGCGAGCGGGCCCCCTCATTGCAGAAATGGTTCTTCGCCAGAAGCACCAGGTTCTGGAAGAATGCCATGGCGGACGGCGGTATAGTAAACAATGGCTGCGGTGGCGCACGCGCCTCTGGATGCCGCGTCGCGACTGCTGGCGACGCCTGTTGTCCGTGCGAAGACGTGTCGAGAAGAGTCGCGACACGGCACGCAAGAGTACGCGCGCCACATGATGCACTCATGTACACGAAGCGCTGACCGGGAAGCCAAACATCGGCGTGCCGCAAGCGCGAAAGCTCGGCCAAGCCTCACCGTCGCCCATATGCTACCGCGAGTCAGCCGCCGATTTGACCGCGATCTCGGACAGCATTGACGTATGTACAAAGCATACGTACACTGAGGTGTTGGGTTTCGAATGGGATGAAGCTGGCAAGGCAGAATCCGACCCGGACGAGCAGCGATCGATCACGATCGGTATAGGTGCGGTGGGCCGTTTGCTTGTGGTTGTCTATACGTGGCGTGGCAAGAACATTCGAATTATTTCCGCGCGTCCCGCCGAAGCGCATGAGCGCGAGGAGTACGAGGCAGAACGATGAAAGATCGGTACGATTTCAGCAAGGGTAAACGGGGCAGAGTGCTTCCGCCGGAACCTGAGGCAGAGGGTAAGATTCGGATCACGATTCGGCTCGACCAGGATATTGTGGATCGCTTCTTTGAAATGGCGGAGCAATCCGGCGGCGCGGCCGGCTATCAGACCCTCATCAATTCTTGCCCTTCACCTCGATCATGGCGAGGCCATCCGAAAACGGGTGGACATAACCGTTCGGGGTGGTTTCGAACCTCGGGGTGATAACGAACTCGCCCGAGGTGTCGATATAGCCCCAGAGGTTCTCGCCCTTTCTCATCGCGACGGCGAGTCCTTCGGAGAAGTCCCAGCCCCGATAGAAGCCTCTGTCGATGACGACCTTACCCGTTCGGTCTATGTATCGGCCGTCGCTGACGGCAATCTCCAGGAGCCCGTCGTGAAACTCAGACCCATAGTTGCCGTACGCTTCCAAAATCGGCGGGATGACGATCCGTCCGCCGCTGTCAATGTAGCCGGCCTTGCCGTCCTTGACGAAGCGGTACATAAGGATCAGCCGACTTGCTGCGCGGTATCCAGATCAGATAGTCCGCCGAGCATGCGAACGCCATCGTGGCCGTGAAGGCGAGAACCATGGACCTCATCATGATCCGATAATACATCTCGTTTCAGCAGAGTTAGGGATCTGATAACCCTTGTAGAACCGAAGCCCCCGATCAGGCTGGGCGTCCAGCCCTGCTGCTGTGTTTGCAATGGGTCAGAAACCCGTGGTCTCTCCGAGCAAGAACGGGTTGCGGGTTTCCCTCTGGAGGGTCGGACCGCTCACCTCCAAAATCGTTTTTTCGCCAGAAACGCCAAATTCTGAAATCCGTCGCGCCAGAGGTTCAGCTTGGTCTCGCCCATTCTTGAGGAATACAGAATCGAGATTTCGCCGAAGCGGATGCGGGGGTCGCGCAGGGCTTCGATTTTGATCTCTTCGGAGAATGCCATGCCGTCGGATTCCAGCTTCATATGTTCCAGAATCGAGCGGCGGAACACCCACATGCCGGATTGCGAATCGCGCACCCAGCGAAAGAAGAGCACGGACATCGAGAGCGACAGCGCCAGGTTGCCGATTTTGTTGCGCCAACTCATGGCCTGGCGGTCGCGCACGGGGAAGCGGGAGGCGCTCAGAAAATCGACGCTGAGATGGAGGAACGCTTCGATCAGGTAGGAAAGCGCGTCCACCGGGTAGCTTTGGTCGCCATCGAGGGTGACGACAAGATCGCCAGTGGCGGCGGCGAATCCGCGCTTGTAGGCGCGGCCGTAACCGCGCACGTCTTCGCGAATGACTTTGGCGCCGAGCGAGATGGCGACTTCCGTAGTGCGGTCGGTCGAGGCGTTATCCACCACGATCACTTCATCCACGAATTCCGGCATGGCGCGAAGCACGCGTTCGATGCCCTGCTCCTCGTTCAGGCAGGGGATGATGACGGTGATGGATTGGGATTTATACATGCGATTTATACATGAAGGTTCGACTTTTTCCGGGCGCCGCGCGTCTGATGGTGAGAAGCGGCAATTGCTATCATGACAACGATGAAGCGGGGCTGGTTGGCTCTAACGGGGATGGTTTTGTGCGGGCTGGGAAGCGCGGCGTGGGCCGCCGATCTACACAGCGTACACGCGGTGTACCTGGTGAACATGGCCCATGGGTTGGACCAGTATCTGGCCAACCGGCTGACCGGCGAGCACGTATTTGTGGTGGTGACCGACCCGAAGAAGGCTGATGCGGTGATCGCCGAAAATTTGGGGGAGAACCTGGACGCGACGCTCGAAACCATCGCACCCAGCCCCAAGCCGAAGGAAAAGGAAGAGGCGAAAGCGGTGGAACCGCCAGACGCCAAAGGCAAGGGCAAAGGCGACCCGTCCGCCGGTAGCGGCAGTTCGCTGGCGGCGGCTTTCGGCGGCGATACCAACAACAAGCTGGAACATCCGGTTTCGAACTTCAGCCGTTCGAAGGGAACGATATTCCTGGTGGACGCCAAGTCGCGGCAGGTGGTCTGGTCGCTATACATCCAGCCGAAGGGCACCGAGAGCAAGGACATGGACCGCACGGCCTCCGACATTGTAAGCCGCCTCAAGAAAGACCTGAACCCGAAGACGCCGAAAGCGGCGCGGGCGAATTAGCAGCGGCGGGAATCGGGCCCGCCGCGCGCTTGCGGCGCACCAGTTGGCGGTACTCATCCACGAGACGGCCGGTAATGGCTGCCATATCCCATTCGGCTTCTACCATGGCGCGGGCCCGCGCGGCCATCCGCGCGGCGCCGGCGGGGTCTTCCAGAATCGCTACCACGCGTTCGGCGAAAGCGGCGGGGGCATCCGCCAGGCTGCAATATTCGCCATCGACGGCGGCCAACCCTTCGGCGCCGATGGTGGTGGATACCACCGGAATGCCGGCGGCGAAGGCTTCGAGCAGCTTGACGCGCACGCCCGAGCCGCTCAGGATGGGGCAGACGAACGCGGCATAGCGGCTCATGGGACCGCGCACGTCGTCTACGCAGCCAAGCATTTCCAGGTTGGCGGAATAATCCGCGTAGGTGTGCGCGGGGGGCGGGTCGGAGCCCACCAGGATGAGGCGGGCATCGGGGCGGCGCCGCAAAACCAAGGGCAGCACCTCGTGTACGAACCAATCCACCGCGGCGCGATTGGGGTCGTGGCGGAAGCTGCCGACGAACAGCAGGGTAGCCGGCTCGCGGGCGACCGCGGGGAGACTGTAGCGCCGGGTATCGATACCGGCGCGTAAACCCGGCCGCAGACGGGCAGCCATCCGCGGCAGAAACCCGAGCAGGTAGCGCCGGTTGACGGCGGTGCAGACCTGCACCTGGTCGAACGCCGGCAACACCCGCAATTCATAGCGGAGCATGCGGAGATACTCCATGCGGGCTTTCATCTCGGCGGTGGCGCTGATGGAGTGGCCGAAGCCGCGGGCGATGGATTGAAACGAGACGTCGTGCTCGAACAGGGCGGTGGGAATGCGGCGAAAGTCGCAGCGGTATTGGGCCAGGGGCGTGTATTCGAGCTGTAATACATCGATGCGCCGGAGCAGGAGCTGGCGGTGGATCAGCCACTCGAAATCGTGGTCGCGGAATTCGCGCACGGCGTGGGGGGTGAGCGATGCGGAACCGCGCGTACGGCCGGTGGGACGCGCGATCCACTCCGAAGAGGCGCAGAACTCCGCCAGCTTGCGGTTGTCGGTTTCCTGCCAGGTCCAATCCAGCATTCCCACCACGTGCGTTTCGGCCAGGCGGGCGAGCTCCGCCAGAGTCTGGGACATGAAGACCGCGCCGCCGTGAGTGGGAGGGTTGATGGGATAAGGAGAGACGAACAGCACGCGCAGGCGCTCCGGGTCGGCTTCCATGGGCGCGAAGCGATCGCGGAAGTAGCCGCCCATGGGACGGCGGAACGCTTCGGCGTCGCCGACGACGGCAAGCGTTCGGGCGCGCCAGCGGGACCGGACCGCGCCGGGCAATTGGCGGAAGGCCCGCCATACGGCCGCAAAATTCGGACGCAGCGGAACGTCGCCGAAGACGACGGCGAGCAAGGCGCCCACCCAGGTAAAGGCCAGGTGAGAAACCAGGCGCGGCCAGGCATGGATATTCTTCCAGGACCAGAGCAGGTAATTCTTCTTGAGCACAGCCTGGATCTGGTCTTCGCGAAACCGCTTGCCGATGGTGCCGCGATGTTCGTGGTAGACCACGCTGCGCGGCTGATACAGCACCTTCCAGCCTCGCTTCCAGGCCATGTATCCCAGGTCGGTATCCTCCAGGTAGAAGGGCGCCAGCAATTCGTCGAAGCCGCCGAGCTCCAGGAACTTGCGGCGATCGAAGGTGCAGGAACCGCCGCCGCCGTAGAAACAAGGGAACAATGCATCGACCTGGGGATCGATGCGATGGCGGACGCGGAGCTGGCCGTCTTCCCACCAGCCCTGCGTCAGGCCGGTTTCCTCGCGTATCTTCGCCGGGTCGGTGAAGAATATCTGACAGGAAACGGCGAACACCAGTGGGTCGCGGAAGCCTTCGAGCAGGGGAGCGAGGAAATCCGGGGCCACGCGCATATCGCTGTTGAGCAGAACCACGATGTCATTGGCGGCGGCGCGGAATCCGGCATTGGAGCCGCCGCCGAAACCGAGATTCTTTTCGAGGCTTACAAGAGTTACCTGGGGGAAGTGGGTGCGTACGAATTCGGCGCTGCCATCGGAGGAGCCATTATCCACCACCACGATTTCGTTAGCCGGATTGCCGGCCAGGGCGGCGACGATGGAGGGCAGGTACTTCGCGAGCAAATCGCGACCGTTCCAGTTGGGAATGACCACGCTGGCGGCGGTGGAATCCGGCGCGGCGGGAGCCGCTGTTGAGGGTCGCCGTCCGGCCACGAACCAGGCGAGATCGGCCGCCAGCATCGCCAGCGCCGCCAGCGCAAACAGCAGGGGCGACAACAGCAGCAACGGCAGGGCGCGGAGAATCCGTTTGGCTAGGGACATGTCAACTGGCGGGCGGCTCCGGACCCAGGCCTATTTTGCGGCCCAGCTTCACCCATCGGGAACCGCGGTACAGGGCAAGCCGCGCTTCGAGAGCCTGGGCTTGCCGCTGGAGGCCGAGCGCCCATTCGGTGCGCTCGTCGCGTTCGGTTTCGGTGCGATGCAGGGCGTCGAGAGCGAGCTTCTTATCGGCGATCTCGGCATCCAGGCGGGCTTCGGCGTCGCGCGCCCACCCGATCTTCTCCTGAACGTCCTCTTCGAGCTCGTTCACCTGGAATTGGTAGCCCTCGGCCATTTGCCGCGCGCTCTCCTGTTCCTGCGCCAATTCCTCTTGCAGTGTTTCAATACGGGCGCTGCGCTCGTTCAGCTCCGCATTCAGGCTGGCGGCCCACTGGTTGCTCTTTTCCAGCTCCTGCATCTGGTCGCGGAACACGGCCAGCAGTTGCTGATGCTGGCGATCGAATTCGGCCAGGTCCCGCAGGGCTTTCTCCAGCCAGCCGTTCTTGGTGGCGAGTTCGGTCTCGAGCAGAGCGATGTGCCGCTCGCGTTCGCGCAGCACGTTGGCAGTGCGGGGAATGTAGACGAAAGTAGGACTGCCGATCTGCGGCCGGTGGGCGCAAACCGCCAGAAAGAAGTGCGATTCGCCGGCCACCGGGTCGGCCGAATCCACCCGCGATTCCACCGTGCTGGCGCATGCCGTGCCGCCCGGGTGGTGAGGCTGGAAGGTGACGCCTTCCACGTGATTTTCCAGGAACAGCGTCACGTGCGGGAAAACGGCCTCCAGTTCGGCGCGGAATTCGTCGAATTCAAATTCGTGCACATGGAAAGGGTTGGCTCCTTCGCGGCCTCGCGATTCGGTGTAGTAGAGCTTATTGGGCGTGGAGACGATGAACTGGCCGGAGGGCGCCAGCAGGCGGCGGGCTTCGCTCAGCAGCTCCCGCCAATCGGCCAGGTGCTCGATCACCTCGAAAGCTACCACCAGGTCGAACGTAGCAACGGGGTGGGGCAGGGCGGTGCAGGACGCCTGCTCGAAGAACAGGTTGGAATCGCGGTAGTTGGCGCGGGCGAAATCCACGGCTTCGGGCGCGATGTCGGCGCCGACGGCGGAAAGAGCGTAGCGGGCCAGTTCGGCGGTGCCGTAGCCGGCGCCGCAACCCAGGTCCAGCACGCGTTTGCCGCGCGCCAAACGGGCGGCGAAGGTGTAGCGCGCCAGGTGTTCGTTCAGCAGGTCGGCATCCACCTGGCCGGGAATCACGCGCTCGCCGGTGAATTCAACCAAGACGGTTCTCCACGATCTCGGTTTCGGCCTCGCCCAGGCGGGCGTTGACTTCCACCCGGCAGGGCAGGTGGATGTAGCCGTAGATCTGCTGTTCGGACCGGCTCATCTGCAGCGAGATGGCGTTGTCGATCCAATCGCACATGGCGTAGGCCGAAAGGTCGCCATCGGCAATCGCCGGGGAAAAGGAAAACGAGGCGGGATAGAGCTCCGGCAGGTCGAGATGGAAATCGACGGTGACGATATCGCCGGGTGCCAGCGGCGATAGTTCACAACCCTCGCGCGCGGTGTTGGTGCCGGCGAAATCGATGCCGAGTTGATTGCGCAGCATGAATCCAACGATCGGATTCGAGACCTCCGCATGCGCGCGCACGCTGATGCGAACCACGATGCGCGACGCCGGATCGAGCAGGTGCAGCGGAGCGCCCAACTCGTCGAGCACGGCGATGCCCAGGATTTCGGCTCGCCGGTCGCCGAAGCGATGGTCGATGTTGGGGATGGTTTCGACGATTTCCGGCGCGCGGGCGGAGCCGCGGGAAGAAGCGGCAGCCGATGCGGCGCTCCGGGCCGGATGGATCAACCGGTAATTGGTGTCTTTTTCCGTCATGGCAGCCAGGTATTTGGCCACCACGCGATCGGGATCGCCCAGATCCACCACCCGCCCATGGTCCAACCAGAGGGCGCGGTCGCCAATGGCCTTCACGTCGGAAACGGCGTGGGATACATACAGTATAGTCACCCCGCGGGCGCGGAGTTCGTGGACCTTGCGCATGCAGCGCTGGCGGAAATAAATGTCGCCCACGGCCAGGGCTTCGTCGACCAGGAGCACCTCGGGGTCGACGTTGATGGCCACGGCGAAGGCCAGGCGCACCACCATGCCGCTGGAGTAAGTCTTGACCGGCTGATTGATGAATTCGCCGATTTCGGCGAAAGCTTCGATGTCGGCATACCGCGCGCCGATCTGGCGCGTGGACATACCCAGGATGGAGCCGTTCAGGAACACGTTATCGCGGCCGCTGAACTCGGGGTTGAAGCCGGCGCCAAGCTCGAGCAGCGCAGCGACGCGGCCATTAACGGCGGCCGTCCCGGAAGTGGGCTGAAAGATGCCGGCCACGATCTGCAACAGGGTACTTTTGCCCGATCCGTTTTCGCCAATGATACAGAAGGTCTGGCCGCGGGGCACCTCGAAGCTGACGTCGTGGAGGGCCCAGAAATCCCGGTGACGCTTCAGGCGGTTGAAAGACAGCAATTCCTTGAGCCGGTCGCCCGGCGATTTGTAGATCGCGTAGCTCTTGGAAACTCCTTGAAATTCAACAGCGTTTAGGGGCACGGGAGGAAACATTAGTGTAACAGCGGGAATGCGTGGAATGCGTGGCGGGCGGTCCTGTGTCGAGACTGGATCTGCGCTAACATCAAAAATGCTCGCGCGCCCGGCACCCGCTGGGCCGCCCGACCCAATATGCCTCGATCGCTAGAGCTGAGCCGGCTCAGCTACCTCACCCGCGATCACCGAATTAATGTTTACGTACACTGGTCCGTCTTTCTCATTAGCGCCCTGATGCTCCTGGGCACTCTCCAAAACCGACTGGCAACGGTGATCGGTTTGGCCTCGTACTTGGGCGTCTTGATTATTCATGAATCCGGTCACCTGATGATGGCTCGGCTCAGGGGATATGAGGCGTTGAGCATCGAACTTTACCCCATCTTTGGCATCGCGTGCTATGAGAGGCCCGAATCTCGATTCGACCGCGCGGCAATCGCTTGGGGCGGAGTGCTGGCGCAGGCCGCTGTTGGAGTTCCTGTCGCAGTGTACATCGCAATGCAGGGCTACAGTCGATTCGAACCAGTCAACGCCGCTCTAGCAATTCTGGGTGACATTTCTCTCTGTATCGCGGCGTTTAACCTCCTTCCTCTTGGCCCGCTCGACGGCTCCTTCGCTTGGGATCTCCTACCCGCATTCATCGAGCGAAGACGAAATCGACATAGAAGGCGCGTGGTTCCCTACCGATCGGCACGCTAGCTATAGCTAGGACTCCGCGCGCTCACGCACTGGGCTGCCTTCCTTCGCCCTGCCGGGCGAGGTCCGGAGCGTCGCTGGGCCCACCGGCGATGATCACGCTGGGGTTGGGGACTACTCCCAGGATGGCGGATTCCACGGCTGGCTGCGGCTGGTGATGCCTTCTTCGACATCCTTCGTGAAGCCCTCATCGAGAGTCACCGTGGAGCCCCGCGCTTTCGCCAGCGCGATGCACTGGGAGATGGTCCGTCGAACGGGAGCGGCCGAGCGAACGACGGCAAACGGCTGCGCGTCGCGCTCGATAACGACCTCGGCGCCGGCCTCCACATGTTTCAAGACGGCGGCAAAGTCGCGGACGGCATCGGCTTCGCTGACGTGCAACGGCTCCATACTCTCGATCATAGCGTAGCGCCGGTCGGACGTGGCCGAATGCCGCTTTCCCGGCCCGACAGGGCATCGAAAGTGGCCCAGCGCGTAAGCCTTGGGGAAACGCTTACGGTCAAATCTCGATCAGCTGTAGGCTGGCCTTGACGGCTAAATCAACGGCATGCATGGTGGCGGCATCGGCCTTGAGCAGGCGCTGGCGGTCGATTGTGCGCAGTTGGTCCAACCGAACCGTTGAAACATTTTGCAAGCCTGAAAGAGCCGAGGGCACGATGACGGCTTCGTTCGGATAGGGCGGCGTGTTGACCTTGGAAGTGATGGCCGCCACAATTGTGGTCTGACTGTACTGATTGCTGATATCGTTCTGGATAATCGGCGCGGGCCTGGTCTTGCTTATTTCGTGGCCAAGCGCCGGGTCGAGCGTCGTGAGGTAGATTTCACCGCGCCGCGGGTAGCCTTTGCTCCGGCCTGTTCCTCGCGTTCGAGTCTCTGCCATGCTTCCTGCTCCACCGGAAACCACTCTTCGGCAAGTTCCAAGTTCAGTTTGGCGTTGGCCAAGGCTCCCGCCTTCAGTCGTTCCCGGAGGTTGGCCGTGCCTTCGTCCAATGTCACTTTCGAGCCGCTGGCCTTGGCGGAAGCGGTGGATGCTTGGCTGGGCCTCCCCGAGCGCGCGGCCGCCTTGATCGTCGCTACGGGACGATGGTCTTGCTCCACGATCACCTCGACTCCCGTCCGGACCTTGGCCAGAACAGCGTGGACATCGCGAGCGAGTTCAGCTTCCGTGATGCGGAGCGAGCCCATAACTTCAATCATAGCGGTTATTCGGCCCCCTCCGGCTTCCACATTGAGCCCGGCCAACCAACCTCACGTACGATAGCTCTGCATTCCTCCCTTGCGCCATTCACTCAGCGTCATCTCCGCTGTGAACGAAACAAGACCTCCATTGGGCCTCGCAGCTATCTTCTCTAACAGTTCAATGGCATGAGGCTCGTCCAAGGACAAAAGGCCGGCGGCGGCCGCGATCTGGACCTCGCCGTCGTTCGTCGCCGCTGCGATGCGCTTGAGCGCCGCCTCACCGCGGTCAGGCATCTGCCGCATCTCTGCCAGAATTCTATCGAGACTATCGAATTCCTTGTTAGCTTTTTTGGGCTCGTTCCGCCTGAGAAACTCGGAACGTCGCAGCGCTATCTTGAGGAACTGCTGCTCGATGTCTGATTCTGAAATCGCCATTTGCACGGCACTCTCCGATCTGCACTGCTGCGAGGTCTACCCCATCGCCTTCGCGCAGTTATATCCCGGTGCGCCCATCACGCCGCCTCCGGGGTGCGTGCCGGAGCCGCACAGGTAGAGGCCGGGGATGGGCGTCTTATAGCGGGCCCAGCCGGCGACCGGGCGCATGCTGAACATTTGGTCCAGGCTCATTTCTCCGTGGAAGATATTGCCGCCGGTGATGCCGAAGCGGCGCTCCAGGTCGAGCGGGGTCAGCACCTGGCGGTGCTCCACGATGGAGCGGATATTGGGGACGTATTCTTCGATCAGCGAGATGACGCGGTCGGCGAAGGGCTCGCGCCATTCGTCCCAGGTGCCTTCGCGCAGAGAGTACGGCGCGTACTGCAGGAAGATGCCCATGATATGCTTGCCGGCGGGGGCAAGCGACGGGTCGTACATGGTGGGGAGGGTCAATTCCAGCAAGGGGCGCGCGGAGGGGCGGCCGTACTTGGCATCGTCCCAGGCGCGCTCCACGTAGTCGATATCGGGACAGATGTGCATGGTGGCGCGATGATGCGGGCCGGGGGTCTTGGGGTAGGCCTTGAATTCAGGCAGGGCGTTCAGGGCGAGGTTGATTTTGGCGCTGGTGCCTTCGATGCGAAAGTTGCGGATCGCCGCCAGGAACTCCGGGTCGAGATCGCGCTCTTTCACCAGGCTCAGGAAAGTCCGCTTGGGATCGAGATTGCTCGCCACGGCGCGGGCGGGGATTTCCTCGCCGTCTTCGAGCACCACTCCAGCAGCGCGGCCTTCCCGCACCAGCAGTTTGGCCACTTCGGCATTGACGCGGATTTCGGCTCCAGCGGCGCGCGCGGCCGAGGCGATGGCTTCCGATACGGCGCCCATGCCGCCGCGCACGAATCCCCACAAGCCGCGATGGCCGGCCACACCGCCCATCGAATGGTGCAGCAGAATGTATGCCGTGCCAGGCGAGCGCGGGCCACCATTGGCGCCGATCACGCCATCGGTCACCAGGGTGACTTTCACCTGCTTGGAGTGGAACCACTCTTCCAGGAATTCGGCGGCGGATTGGGTGAAGATTTTGACCAGCGCCGCCAGATCGCGCGCCGCCATTCCCCGCAGCTTCGCCGCCAGTTTCAGATAGTCCAGGAAATCCGTCACCCCGCGGGGCGGGAATTGCGGAGGAGCCGTAAGCAGCAGGCCCTCCACGAAGCCGGCCAGCCGCTCGATCAGTTCTTCATACGCCGGGTAGACCTCGGCGTCGTGAGCGGAGAACTTGCGGATCTCTTCCAGGGTGCGGGCACGGTCCTGCCACATGAAAAAATGCCGGCCATCGGGAAAGGCGGAGAAAAATGCCGGATCCTTGGCATCCACCTGGTAGCCGTGGCGGGCCAGATCGAGTTCGCGCACGATGCGCTCCTGCATCAGGCTGGTAAGGTACGCGGCGGTGGAAACGCGGTAGCCGGGCCAAATCTCTTCGGTGACGGCGCAACCGCCCACCATTTCGCGGCGCTCCAGCACCAGCACCTTGCGGCCGGCTCGGGCCAGGTACGCGGCCGCAACCAGGCCGTTGTGCCCGCCTCCCACGATAAGGACGTCATGCATTGTTAATCATCGTTTGCGGAACGCGACCACGGCCAGCGGCGGCAGCGTAATGGAAATGCTGTTGGGGTGATTGTGGCGGGGGATCGGCCGCGACGACACCAACCCCCCGTTGCCCAGGTTCGAACCGCCGAAAAGCTCGGAATCGGTGTTCAGGATTTCTTCGTAGAAGCCCTCTTCCGGGACTCCGAACTCGTATAGTTTGCGCACCACCGGGGTGAAGTTGCAGCAGAACAAGAGGAAATCCTGGGGATCTTCGGCGCGCCGCAGAAACGCGATCACGGAGTTTTCCCAATCGTGGAAATCGATCCATTCGAAGCCGGTATAGTGGAAGTCCACCTGGTACAGCGCCGGGCTGGCGCGGTAGAGGCGGTTCAACTCGCGCACCAGCGCCTGGAGCTTCGAGTGGTAGGCGAATTCCAGCACGTCCCAGCGGACGCCGACGTCGTGGTTCCACTCCTCGCGCTGACCGATGTCCTGGCCCATGAACAGCAGCTTTTTGCCCGGATGGGCCCACATATAAGCCAGGAAGGCGCGCGCGTTGGCGAACTGGCGCCATTCGTCGCCCGGCATTTTGCCCAGCAGCGAGCCCTTGCCGTGTACCACTTCGTCGTGCGAAATCGGCAGCACGAAATTCTCGGTGAAGGCATACAGCAGGCTGAAGGTAATGGCATTGTGGTGATACTTGCGGTAGACGGGATCCTGGTGGAAGTAGTCCAGCATGTCGTGCATCCAGCCCATGTTCCACTTGAAGGTGAAGCCCAGCCCGTTCAGGTATACCGGTTTCGACACGCCGGGGAACGCGGTGGATTCCTCCGCCGCGGTGAAGGCGCCGGGCACGCTGTGCGCCAACTCGTTGAAGCGGCGCAAGAAATCGATCGCTTCCAGGTTCTCGTTGCCGCCGTACCGGTTGGGAATCCACTCGCCGGGCTGGCGCGAGTAATCCAGGTACAACATGGAAGCCACGGCGTCCACCCTCAGGCCGTCGATGTGATACTCCTTCAGCCAGAACAGGGCGTTCGAAATCAGGAAGGAGCGCACTTCGTTGCGGCCGTAGTTGAAGATCTTGGTGCCCCAGTCCGGCTGCTCGCCCTTGCGCGGATCGGCGTGCTCGTAGAGGGCGGTGCCATCGAAGAATGCCAGGCCGTGCGCATCCTTGGGGAAATGCCCCGGCACCCAGTCGATAATCACGCCAATGCCGGCCTGATGGCAGGCGTCCACCAGGAACTTGAAATCGTCCGGCGTGCCGAAGCGCGAGGTGGGCGCGAAGTAGCCGATTATCTGGTAGCCCCAGGAACCGGAGAACGGATATTCCATGATGGGCAGAAACTCGATGTGGGTGTAGCCCATCCGCTTCACGTACTCCACCAACTGCACCGCCAGCTCGCGATAGGAGAGCGATTCGCCGCGCGGCGTCCGCAGCCAGCTTTCGATGTGGACTTCGTAGGCGCTGACGGGCGACTTGAGCAGGTCGACCTTGGGCCGCGCTTCCATCCAGGCGGCGTCGTTCCATTTGTGCTTCGACGTGTCCCAGACCACCGACGCCGATTTGGGAGGCGTTTCGCAGGCGAAGGCGAAGGGGTCGGCCTTCATCTGCTGGTAGCCGACAAGGCGGGAGCGGATGTTGAACTTGTAGGTGGTGCCCTCGCCCAGCCCGGGGACGAACAACTCCCAGACCCCGTTATTGCGGCGCCGCATGGGATGGCGCCGGGTGTCCCAATCGTTGAATTCCCCCACCAGCGTCACCACCAGGGCGTTGGGCGCCCATACCGCAAAGCGGACGCCGGCGACGTCGTCCACTTCCGCCAGGTGAGCGCCCAACGAGCGGTAGGCCTCGTGCAGCGTGCCCTCGCCGTAGAGATAAAGATCGGTATCGGAAATCTGCGGACCGAAGCGATAGGGGTCTTCCAGTTCGACTTCGCGCCCGTCCGCCAACCGCGCGACGAGTGTATACCGCCGGGGCTCGCCCTCGAACAGCCCGGCATAGAAGCCGCGCGCGTGTTTCCGCAGGAGCGGACAGCGGTGCCCGTCCAGAGCTACCCAGGCCGCTTCCGCCTGGGGCAGGAATGCCCGCACCTCCCACCTGGGCCGTTCGTCCTTCGCACGAACCATGTGCGGACCCAGAATCCGAAAGGCATCGCCGTGGTACCCGCCGGCTATCGCTTCAATCTCTGAAACAGTCATGAGAATCTAATAGACAAGTATGGACGATTTTGCCCGCGCGTGGCCCAAAGCGGAACTACATTTGCACCTGGAAGGCTCGGTCGAGCCCGAAACCCTCCATGAACTCGATCCGTCGACCGATGTTTCCGCCTTTCGCGCGCTCTACCAGTATGCCGATTTCGACGCCTTTCTGAAAGCCTTCGGCGCGGTGAGCAAGCTGCTGCGCACGCCGGCCGATTATGCCCTGGTCACGCGCCGGCTGCTGGAACGGCTGGACGCGCAGAACGTGCGGTACGCCGAGATCACACTTTCGGCCGGCGTGGTTTTGTGGAAGCAGCAGCCGTTTGCGCCCATCTTCGACGCCATCGCCGGCGCCGCGGCCGATTCGCCGGTGAAGGTGCGCTGGATTCTGGACGCCGTGCGCCAGTTTGGCCCGGAAGCCGCCATGACCGTGGCCGGATGGGCCGGGGAGCGACGCCATCGCGGCGTAGTCGCCATCGGCATCGGCGGCAGCGAAGCGCGCGGACCGGCCGAATGGTTCGACGACATGTTCTCCTACGCCCGCGAAGCCGGATTGCACCTGACCGCGCATGCCGGCGAAAGCATGGGCCCGGAATCCGTCTGGGCGGCCCTGAAATTAGGCGCCGAGCGCATCGGCCACGGGATTGCGGCGGTGCAGGATGAACGCCTGCTGGCGCATTTACGCGAGTGCGATATCCCGCTCGAAATCTGTTTGACGAGCAATGTGGTGACCGGTGTGGTGGCGCGGTTAGAGGATCATCCCATCCGGCGGCTATACGAAGCGGGAGTGCCCATCGTGCTGGCCACCGACGATCCGGCGATGTTCCGTTGCACGCTAACGGGCGAGTACAAGCTGGCTGCGGAGCGGTTCGGGTTCAGCGAAGGGGAGTTGAGGGGGATTGCGGAGAATGGGTTTCGGTATGGGTTTGGGTGGGAGGGAGGGAGGGCGAAAGGCGAGGACAAATGCAAGCGTCAAGGACTCCGTGCCCCTTGATTGGCGGGCGAATCGAGAGCCCTCGTTACAGAATGCTACGGATTAAGGGCAAGCGGCGCAGAACGAGAGAGACGACGCCGTAGCTGGCGAGGAGGGCCGCCACGGCGGCGATGGCAAATTTGGCGACGGGCGGCCATCCGTACGGCATCATCAGAAGCGTGATGGCAATCAGCACCGGCGGGTGTATGAAGTAAACACCGAAGGAGTTGTCGGCCAAAAACGCCTCTGCTCGGTTACGGTGGTTGCAGAACCACCGGTAGAGCACCAGCAAACCTGTGCAGATCGTCACGCAGTAGTAGGATTCCCAGAACGCATACATGGCGCTGGGCAGATTCCAGCCGCCGTTGAGCAGATGCATGCTGTTGGGAATGGTTCTAAGAACCATGACCATTGCAATCCACAACGCCGGTGCAGCCAGTGCACCGAGAGCCAGCGCGGTAAACCCCATTTTGTCGTCAAGCAGTTCCAGCCAGCGCCCGCGCCGTGCCACGATGCCTAATGAGAACAGAACGACATATTGCGCAAAGAAGCAAAGCTGCATGTTGAATACGTTGGTCCCCATGGGCTGCACAGTGCGAATGAGAAAAGCCACTATCCATATCGCCGTGCCGGTGAGCCAAAGGTGCCGCCATTTGGGCTTGACCGCGACAGGGTTTACCGCACCGGGGCGGATCATTTTCCAGCAAACGTAGATGACGTTGAAGAAGAATAGCGCAACCGCAAACCACATTGGCCCGCTGCCGGCCAGAAAACGAAAGCTGGCGATGTATCGCCAGTAGCCGTTTGCGAAATCGTTCTTCCACCAGTGCAGCAGAAACTGGCCCGTGAAGGGATGAACGACAAGCATGAAGAGCAGGGAAGGGATGCCCAATCGGACGAAGCGACCGCGCAAGAATCGCGCTGCTCCCTTGTGGTCATAAGAGATGGGGACAAAGAGCCCTGCCAGGAAGAAGAGAAAACCCATGAAAAAGCCCTGACAAAGGCTTAGGAAAAGCCTGAAGAAGAGTTGCGATAACGCCGAAAGAGAGGACCTTTCCACGTAATACCAACTGCCGAAGCCACTGTATGTGCAGGCAGAATGCACCGCCACGACGAGAAAGATCATCGTCCATCGGAGATTGTCTATGTAGTCAAGTCTAGCCGTAGCCGGTCTGGCAATGTCTTGCAATGTGTTGGTGTTCCCCTTTCTTGGGAGACACAGATTTACCAATGCAGCCGTCCCGAGGATGGGGCGTGCCCCCAAAGAAAGCAATACGGGAACATGCCCAGGAAGGTTCCCACCTTATTGGACCACAAGGGTTTAAATCGGCCGTCCAGCCGTGCGCAGCCCGGAGTGCCGCGGTGGAACCGGCTGGCGGATTGCCTCGCCACCGTAAATTCTTATCCGCGGAATAGAAAGATTTTGTGCCTGAATACATTGTCGGCGGCAATGCAGTCTGCCATACTGGCGTCATGTTGAGGGCGCCCATGAGCCGGTCCGCGCGTGCGCATATTTCGCACGACGTGTTTCTTCGACTGACGGCCATGGACGTCTGCTGTGGCCCGCCCCGCCGCGACTGATCGCAACGCCTCGAAAATCATCGGTAAAGGAATTCAGGGTAGGAGTCGTGTGTACATGAACGAGACTTGCGTGTTCGTGGCAGGGGCCGTTTGGCCGCACGAGCGGAAGCGGGGCGCCGACAGGGAGCCGGAGAGGTGACCCTGGCGCCCACTTCGATTCCCCTTGATGTCGGGCGGCTGCGGGCGGCGTATAAGTCCGGCGCGGCGCGTCCTTCGGAAGTCATCGCGGGGATCTATGAGCGAATCGGCTCATCGCCGCTGGAACCGGTTTGGATTTCGGTGGTGCCGCGGCGGGTGGCGCTCGAACGCGCGCGGGTGCTGGAAAACGATCCGCTGGGAACGGCGCGGCCGCTTTATGGAGTGCCCTTCGCGGTAAATGACAACATCGACTTGAAGGGCTTGCCGACTACCGCCGGATGCCCCGCCTACACCTACACTCCTCAGCGCAACGCCACCGTGGTGCAAGCGCTGGTCGACGCCGGGGCGATTCCCATCGGCAAAACCAATCTGGATCCATTCGCCGCCGGGTTGGCGGGAACGCAGTCGCCCTATGGGGCCTGCACGAACGTTTTCGGCGCGCGCTATATCGCGGGAGGGTCGAGCGCCGGCTCGGCGGTGGCCGTGGCTTCCGGCCTGGTGAGTTTCGCGCTGGGAACGGATACGGCCGGCTCGGGGCGGGTGCCCGCGGCGTGCAACAACCTGGTAGGCTTGAAACCGACTCGCGGGCTGCTCAGCACCGATGGCGTAGTGCCGGCGTGCCGCAGCCTGGATTGCGTTTCCATCCTCGCCCACACCGGCTTCGGCGCGCACCTGGTTTGGCTGGCGGCGCGCGGTTTCGACCCCGGCGATCCTTACTCGCGCACGCCGCGCATCGGGGAAGGCGCGGCGCCTTGGCTGGGTGGGCCGTTTCGCTTTGGCGTGCCCGCCGCCGATCAACTGGAGTTCTTTGGCGACGAGCAAGCCGCCGGGCTGTATCGGCAAGCGATCGCCGATATGGAGGCGCTGGGCGGCAAGCGAGCGGAGATCGATTTCGCCCCGTTCCGTGCCGCCGGCGAGCTCGTCGATTCCGGCCCTTGGGCGGCCGAGCGGGTGGCCGCTATCGGCGGATTCGTCGAATCCCACGGGGATGAAATACCTCCCGTGGTGCGCGAGGTGATTACCCGCGCCCGGCGATTCTCGGCTGTCGACGCTTACCGGGCCGAGTATAAGCTGAAGGATTTGCGCCGCGCCACCGAAGCCGAGTGGTCCCGCATGGATATTCTGTTTCTGCCCACTACCGGCACCGTCTACACGCGGGAAGCGGTGGAAGCCGATCCCGTCCCCTTGAACAGCAACCTCGGCTACTACACCAATTTCGCCAACCTGCTGGATCTGGCGGCAGTGGCCGTGCCGGCGGGTTTCCGCCGCAATAGAGTGCCGTTTGGAGTTTCGCTCATTGGACCGGCCTTCACCGACGAGGCCCTATTGGCCCTGGCCGACCGCTTCCATCGCACCCAAGCCGCGCCACCCGAGCCGCCCATCGACCTGGCCGGTTGCCGGCCGGGTTGCATCAACCTGGCGGTGGTGGGCGATCACCTTACCGGGCAACCGCTGAACCACCAACTCACCGATCGCGGCGCCCGCCTCGTGTGTGCCTGCCGTACGGCGCCGCACTATCGTTTATACAAGCTGGACGGCGCCATGCCGCCCAAACCGGGCCTGGTGCGCGACGACAGTTTTCACGGACCGGGAATCGAAGTGGAAGTCTGGGCCATGCCGGAGGATCAGTTGGGCGGCTTTGTGACAGGGATACCCGCCCCGCTTAGCATGGGTACGGTCGCACTGGAGGATGGCGCCACGGTTCAATGTTTTATCGCCGAACCGTACGCGCTTCGCCACGCCACCGAAATCACCCAACATGCCGGCTGGCGCAATTACCTGGCGCAACATCGGTAGAAGGCCTGGAAGTGGAGGCTGAGAAGGCTGCCACTACTCTTCGCGCAATGCCGCCAGCGGATCCATTTCCGCGGCGCCGCGGGCGGGCAGGTAGGCGGCCAGCGCTGCCACCAACGTCAGTACGGCGCAGGCCGCGGCCAGCGTGAGCGGGTCGTATGGCTTCAGGCCATATAATAAAGTCGCCACCAGGCGCGAGCACGCGGTCACCGAGGCAGTGCCGATGACGAGACCGGTCACGAGCAGGCTCGCAATGTCCCGCAGCACGAGGCGGACCACCGAAGCGCGCGTGGCGCCCATCGCCATGCGGATGCCGATCTCTCCGCGCCGACGCACCACCGCGTATGCCACGACGCCGTACACGCCCACGCTGGCCAGCACCAGCGCCAGCGCCGCGAACCCGGCCGCCAATCCGGCCAGCAGCCGTTCCCATACAAGCGAATCTTCCACCTGCGCGGAGAGCAGCCGGAACTCGATCGCGATCCGCGGGTCGGTCTGCTTTACCGACTCTCTCACGCGCGCGGTCACATCCGCCAGCCTGCCGCTGAATCGCAACTCGTAAGTGCCGAGCACCGGGAAGGGCGCCGGGTTCTGGGCGATCGGCACATACACCGTGGCCGGCGCGGGGTCGCGCAGCCTCCGGTATTTGGCGTTCTGCGTCACTCCCACAATTCCGACCGTGTACGGACCTCCGGCATTCCTGTCGCGGTAGGTTCTTCCTAGCGGATTCACGCCCGGGAAAAGCTCGCGGGCCGCGGTTTCATTGGCGATCGCCACCCTGGGAGAGCCGGCCGTATCGTGCCCGGTAAAGGCCCGGCCGCGCAGCAGGTTCGTGCCGACCGCCTGAAAATATCCAGGCGAGACCAGGTTGAAAAAGATATGCACCTTTCGCGAAGATCCGGCCGGGTCGTCTATGTCCCATTGCCAGCTTTGGCCATTGATTGGCGTGACCGCGGAACGGGCCGCGGCCTCCACGCCGGGAATTCGGCGCAGACGCGTTTCAATTTCAGAAGCCAGCGCACTCTGTTGAGACGGGGAGTGGCCGGCTCGAATATCGATATCGACTAATAGCACCCCTTGCCTGCGAAAGCCCATGTCTTCGGTAAGCAGGGTATAAAAGCTGCGGACAAATAAGCCGGCGCCTGCTACCAACACCACCGAGAGAGCGACCTGCGCCGCCACCAGGGTGCGGCTCAAGCTCCAACCGCCGCGCCGCTCGGTCAGGCCGCGCGAATTCCGTTGCAAACCTTCCTGTGGCGAAAGCCCGGTGGCGCGCAGCGCGGGAGCGAGGCCGAACAGCGCACCCGTCAGCACGGCGACACCTGCGAGAAATACCAGCACCCGGAAATCCGGAGTGAGATCGAGAAACGGAAACCGGTGCTGCGCGGGAGAGGAGATGGCTGCAACCAGCGCCGCGCTTCCCCATCTCGCGAGCGCTCCGCCTAGCGCCGCGCCGCCGAGCGACAGCAGCGCCGATTCGGTGAGAAACTGGCGAATCAAACGGCCGCGACCCGCGCCCAATGCCAGGCGCACGGCGATCTCACGCTGCCGCGCGCTCGCCCGCGCCATCAGTAGGTTCGCCAGGTTGGCGCAGGCAATCAGCAACACCAGGCCAACCATTGCCATCAGCATCAGCAACGGCCGCGAGTAGCCCCGGCGAAGCTCGGACAGGCCACGGGCGGCGCTTTCGAGTCCCAGCATCGCGGGCTTTTGGGCCGTGTAACCGGAAAAGCCCGCAATAGGAAACAGTTCCCGGCTCCATATCGCCAGCCGCCGGGCGGCCCGTGCAGCGGCGATTCCCGGTTTCAAGCGCCCCACCACGGTGAGCCACTTAAACTCCGGCTCGGTGATCGGGTTGGGAGCAGCCATGAACTGGCCGGCAAGACCGAGCGGCACCGCGACATCGAACCCTTCGCCCACGTCCACGCCGAAGAAGTCCGGCGGAGCGACGCCAACGATGGTCAAAGAGCGATGTTCCGCGCGAATCGAGCGGCCCACCACGCTCGGGTCGCCGCCGTACCGGCGCCGCCAGAAATCGTATGACAGCACTGCCGCCGGAGCCGAATCCGGCCGGTCGTCCGCTGGGCCCAGGGTGCGGCCGATGCGCGCCGTAACGCCCAGCGCTCCGAAGTAATCGCCGCTCACATAAAGTCCGCGCGCGGGAATTTTCTCGCCACCGCCCGAAAGGTCGAAGATTTCGGCGCTATACGCCAGCGCGCGAGAGAAAACATCCTGGCGGTCGCGGAACCGGAGCCAGAGTGGGTAGTTGAAATCCTCCCCGCTTGGGATCGTGACCCGCAGCAGCCGATGCGGCTCTTCAACCGGCAGAGTTTTCAGCAGCAGCGCGTCCAGCACCGTAAAAATCGCGCAATTGGCGCCGATGCCGAGCGCCAGCGACAGCACCGCCGCGGCCGTAAATCCGGGGCTCCGGCGAAGCGCGCGAACGCCGTACCGCAGATCCTGCCACAGGTCTTCGAGCCAGCGCGTGCCGCGCGCGTCGCGGCAAGCTTCCCGCACCGCATCGCCACCGCCAAAATCGAGCCGCGCCCGCCGCCGCGCATCGCCAGCCGATAAGCCCTGGCGCCGGTACTTCTCTTCCTGCCGCTCCAGGTGAAACCGCAGCTCCTCGTCGAGCTCCGCTTCCACCGCCCTACGTCCGAACGATGCCCGCAGCCGATAGACCGGATCGTTCCACATTGCCGTGCTTCCCTTTTGCTTCTACAAGGAACAGCATAGGCCATCTCTTGTCGAACCGCAAGGGGAACGCCGCGCGCATCTTTTCCGTTACCATAAATACCGATGATTCGATGGCTCGTAGTCGGAATCGGCGACATCGCGACCAAGCGCGTGCTTCCCGCCATTTTGGCGGAGCCTCGCAGCCGGCTGGAGGGCCTGGTGACGCGCGACGCCGCCAAGGCCGCGCCCTACGGGTTGCCTGCGTGGAACTCGCTCGACGCCGCGCTGGCTGCACTTCGGCCGGATGCCGTGTACGTCGCGACGCCGGTGGCGCTGCATGCCGCGCAGACGATTGCGAGCCTGCGCGCGGGCGCCCACGTGCTCTGCGAAAAGCCGATGGCGCTCACGCATGCGGATGCCCTCGAGATGGTGGCCGCCGCGCGCGAAACCGGGCGCACGCTGGGCATCGCTTATTATCGGCGCATGTACCCTAAGATCGAGCGGGCGCGCGGGCTGATCGAAGCCGGCGCCATCGGCCGGCCGGTGTTCGCCGAGGTTACAAACCACTACTGGTTCTATCCCGCCGACGGCTTTCGCGCCTGGCTGGTCGACCCGAAATTGGCCGGTAACGGGCCGTTGCGCGATATCGCCTCCCACCGCATCGACGTATTGGCCTGGCTTTTCGGTCCGGCCCGGCGGGTTACCGGGCATCTTTCGAACTTGGTGCAGCCGACCGCGGTGGAGGACAACGCCACCGTGCTGATCGAGTACGCGAGCGGCGTCCGCGGAATGGTCGACGTGCGCTGGCATTCGCACGTGGCGCGCGACGAATTCCGCGTGCGCGGCACCGATGGCGAACTCGATTTGACCCCGCTCAACGGCCCGGAGATCGTCTGGCCCGGAGGCAGCGACCAACTCCCGCCGCATGCGAACCTCCACTATCCGGCGATCGAGGATTTCGTGAGTGCAATCCTGGAAGGCAGGCAGCCGCGATCGAGCGGCGAGACCGCCCTCGAGACCGAACGCGTGATGGACGAGGCGGCGCGGAGCGGTGCTGCCCGGTAAAATAGGTACGGTAGTATGGCTATATGGCGAGTAGGAAGTGGACCTTCACCATAGCGGATGACGCGGCGGCGCCGTTCCTGCGGCGCGTGCCGGCACGGGACTGTCTCCGGTGCTCGTCCCCGCTCAGTACGGCGGCCAGCTCTCGGCTGCGCAGCGGTCAGCCAGGGTAACCACCCGCGCCGGTGCAGTTCCCGCAGGAACAAATAACACTCTTGCCGCCAATTCGGTCCCGGCGAGATTGGCGAACTCGCGGCTGATCCTTGCGACGTCATACGGCGCTATCCCGTTGACAGAACGAAGCCCAACAATTAGAGTGGAAACGGGCTCAACACGACCGAGGGAAGCACAACCCATGACCGGAATTCAATTCCTTACCGACGCGAAAGGCCGCAGGACAGCGGCGGTGATCGACCTCAAGAAACACAGTGCGCTGTGGGAAGATATCGAGGACGTGCTGATTTCCCGGTCGCGCCGGCATGAGAAACGCATTCCGCTCGAAAAGGTGAAGGCCGACCTGATCGCAAGCGGAAAGCTGCGTGCCTAAATACAAAGTCGCATTCGCGTCCAGTGCTGAGAGGGAACTCAGGAACCTCCCCGTTCGACTGATTCCGCGCTTGGCTCCTCACCTGGAAAATCTCGCATCCAATCCTCGTCCGTTCGGCTGCAAGAATCTGGCAGGTGGCGATGGCGAGCGGCGCATTCGTGTCGGCGACTACCGCGTGGTGTACACCATCGACGACGCAGAAATGCCGGTGGAAGTGACGCGAATCCGTCACCGAAGCGAGGTATACAATCGACGAGTGCCATGCGCGGGATTCCGCACGAAATCATGCTGCTCGACCTCTACGCCGCCCTGCACCCGATCAACGCCATCACCGGCGCCACCACGGCGGAACGCTCTATGACGTTTCTGCGAGAGTCTTAGACATAGAAAAGGTGGGCCGCTTTTACGCCGGAGGCGGCGCGGTTTCGTTTGACTCCATCCGCCAATCAGAGGTGACGATCCCTGTCGGCCCAATTACGGCGGGAGCGGTCTGGGTGGGCGAGAATATCCACATACCGTTTGGAGAACAAAACAAGAAGTCCTTTCAGGTGAGTATCACTGCGCGCAATGGCCGAGCTGTTGCCGGCCCGCTTCCCACATCTGCAGCATGCGCCCGCCGATTTCGGCGAAGGCGGGGTGACCATGGAGGTATCGCTCCAACTCGACACTGGTTTCTGCCAGCGCGTCGGAGATTCGCTCCAGGATTTGACGGACCTGGGCCGGCGTGCCGGTCATGCGCGTTTCGCCGAACCGTCGCAGTTCCTTTGCTTCGGGCCATTGCGTCGTACCGTTGAGAGTCAGTGCCATGCTGTCTTTCGGAAGGTAGACGGATGTGGTCACGATGTCGTAGGCCGGCGCCAGCCGCGCCTCTCCCTGCACGTCGTCGTAGACGATACCGAAGTTTTTCAAATGGGCGTCGCCATTGCGTAGAGCGCAATTGAGAGCGATGAGCGTAAAGAGTTGTTCCAGGTCGCTAAAGAGCCGCGGCGAATTGGCAAACTGCTCGAAGCGCTTCATGATCGAAGTCTCATAGCTGCCCCGGTATTTCTCGTCCGTTCTTCGGCCATTCAGCACGCAGAAATCTTCGAAACCCCGGTACGTGCCGTCGGGACGCAGATCGAAACGGTCGATCACCAGCGCCATACCGTCGTCGCCAAGCCGATGGCGCGGTACGGAAAGCCCGCAACGCTCGGCGGCTTTGAGGCAGAAGGATTCATTGGCGGCGAGCTGCGGGAATTCGTTCGGCTCCCAGAATTTGACGATGTGGGTGGCACCTTTGAAGCTTTGCGAGAGCCGTTGTTTCGTGCTGGCCGCCGCCGCGAACGATCCTTCGTCGCGCACCAGGACCTTCGGTTGCACCCCGCTGATTCCCGAAACGGCGGCGAATTTATCCAGCAGGTAACGGTATAGATCGCCGCTCCGCCGGCTGGCGAGGATTTCGTCGATTGCCTGGAACGGCACGCCCTCGTCCAACTGCTCCTCTTCCCCGGTGTAGCGCAGGCGGCCCACCTGCGAGCGGCCGACGATGGACAGCAGATCGAAGTCGTCAAAACTGCCAGTGGCTTTGGCAAACAGCAGGCGAAGACGCTCGCGTAATGCGCCCTCCGGCAGGTTCATCTCAAAAATCGGCGCCAGGCCAAGGGGCCTATCCCAGGACTGCGACCGGACGGGCATGGTGACGGACACAGCGCGTGCCGGCGGCGTTTTGGGCAGGTAGGCGAGCGTGCTGCCGCGTCCGTCCAGCCGGTCGAGAAGGCCGGCTTCCGCGCCTTCGCTCCACACTTTAATCATCGCCAGCCTCGTTGGTCAGATCGTCCAGCGTCGGCCGGCCGTGGTTCGCCTCCCGGAGGTGCAGTTCAAGGCCCAAAGCTGCGAGAATGCGGACGACTTTGTTAAAGCCTAGTTCCGCCACCCGCCCTTGTTCCAGGGCCTTGATGGTTGGAAGGCTGACATGGGACAGACGGGCAAGATCCTGCTGACGCAGAGCGAACGCTTTGCGTTTGGAGACGATGGCGGCGCGAATGGACTCCAGACTCTCCATAGGGATAATATAGCATTCTTTTGACTGAGTTGTTGACAAAAAGGATAATATATTGTCTCTTAACCAAGGGAATCGCCATGTTCGGGTCAGAGCCGCGACTGTAATAAAGGAGCGGTTGTTGCGGCCCTTTCGAAAACTCCGAGAAACCTGACGCATCGGCGAGTTATGGTCCGCTTCCGGCAACCCTCCTTTACAGTCGCGGCTCTGACTCGATCTACCGCACGATCAGACTGACCCTTGGAAACGCGAACTTGCGGCCGACTTCATCGACGATGTCGATCTGGCAGGTGTAGCGGCCGGGAGCGATGCCCTGCAATGGAACCTGGAGGGCAACCGGCACGGCTTCGGGCCTAGTGGGAGCCATCTGGGTCAGCAGCAAAGGCTGGGTTTCAAAAGTCTTGGCACCCTTCTGGTTGTACAGGCTCATGCCGACTCTCACGCGGCGGGCCCTATAATCGGCGGGGTCGGGACGCGCGTCGTACACGTCGAAGGTGACGTACATCTTCTGGGCGCGGCGGAAGACTCTGGAAATATTGGGCACGATTTTCTCGTCGCCCACGATCAGCGGGTCCGCCTCGTTGGTCTTGCGCGTGGTGCGCTCGGCGGCGCCCACGGCGGCTTTCAGCGGTTCCCGCTGGCTGCTCCAGACGACCGAGCTGGTTTTGAGCAGGGTGGAATCCGCGGCCAGGTCGGGCACGGTGAAATGGCCGTCGAAGGTGCCCATTTTGCCGGTCTGGTTTTCCCGCACCAGGAATTTCACCCGGTACTTGCCGGGGGCCAGGGTGAAGCCGGCGTCGTAGTGCAGGTTGCGGCGGGCAAGCAGGGCCGCGTCCTGGGCGCCCAGTTTGACGGGGATGAAGTCGCGCACCTTGGCGACGATGGTCTTGCGCTCGTCGATCACTTCGCCGATGAAATCGAAGCGGGTCTCGCCGGCGCCGCTGCTCTTTTGCGCCAAGGCGATTACCGAACCCGGCACGCGAATCGAAAGCGGCACGAAATACGCGGTGGGCGTGATGCGGAAGTAGTCGGCTTCGAGCACGATCGGAATGTCGGTCACCGGATTGCCCGCCGAGAGCGCGTCCTGCAACTGCTGCTCTTTCTCCTGGCCGTTGAACTTACCCCACACTTTGTCGGCGTAGTAACCCTGCCGGTGCTCGATCTTAGCGGCTGTATTGGAATTCAGCTTGACGGTGATGCGCCGGTAGCGGCCGTCTTCTTTAGCGTTGGTGGTGTAATAACCCACGATGTAATAGCTGCGGAACTGCTGCTGCGCCGCCACGATTCCCATGGAAAGGTCGTTGTTATCGACGAACAGCTTGCCGCCGGTCTCCGAAGCCAGGCTGGAAAGGGTTTCCTGGGAATCGTTGATGCTGGCGCGCTGCGAGTTATAGACCGAGCCATTGAAAATGCCGGTGCCGCGCGAGGCGCCGGTCGAAGCCGCGCCACCCGGAGGGTCCGCCATCAGGCCGCGCGCATCGATGGGATAGATGGCGACGTTGGCCTTCACCGATGCGTTGATGGAAGCTTCCAGTTGCGCCTGGTTGTCGATGCCGTTCTTGTTAATACCGCTCGAAATATACAGCAGTACTTTCTTTTCGGGCAGCGTTGCCAGCATGTGTACGGCGTCTTCGATGGCCTGCAGCTTGCGGTCGGTATTGAAGATGTTGAACTCGGTCTCATCGGCCACAAAAGCCGCGCCGGTGTCCTCCTCGGTGTCGGCGCCCGCGTCGGCCAGCGCGGCCAGGTCGCTCATGTCGCCGATGGGCAGGTCTTCAATGATGCTCTTCAACTGATCGCGGTCGGCGGTGAAGTCTGTCTTCACCTGAACCACGCCGGTGTTAAGCAGAATGGCCACCATGTCGGAAGAGGTGATCTGCTTATTCAGAAAGTTGATGGCGGCGTCCTGCGCGCGCAACTGTTCGGGCACGCCCATGGTGGTGAAATCGAAAAACAACACCAGCAGGCGCTTGTCGTGATACTGGATGTGGCCGGGACTTTCGGTGGTGATGACGGTCTTGGGATCTTCCGGCAGTTCCTTTTGGTCGGCTAACGTGGGCGGCGGAGGAGGTGGCTCGGGCTCCATGGCGAGCTTTTGGAATTCGAAGACTGAAATTTTCTGCGGCTTGCCATCTTCGAGCACGGTGAAGTCGGCGGGCTTGAGACCTTCGATGGGCTTGCCGGTCTTGGAGTCCCTGACGGTCACATCCACAATCACCAGGTGAGCATTGGCGGTGAAGATGGCGGTGGGCGCCTGAGGCGGCTGCTGCTGGCCGGAGGCAGCCTGAGCGAGCAAGGTGAGCAAAAGGCTCATCCTGGCCGGCAAGTGGTGGGGCGGACCCCCTGGTCCGCGGCCGGCCCCCTGGCCGGCTTGCCGGAAGTGCCGGACGCTTGATTCTTCAGGCGAAGAGCGGGTCCAGGGGGACCCGCGCGGACCAGGGGGTTCGCCCCGCCATTTGTGCCGCTGCTCCACCGAAGTCAATCCCAGTCGAACCTTCATATCAGAAATTGAACCGCAGCAGCAAGGTCACCGAGCGGGTTGACGAAGCGCCGGTGGCCAAGCCGTAGTTGTTGGAGTTGACCGTGGTGCCGAAACCGGTGATCTGCACGTGGTTCAGCATATTGTTGGCGGAAAGCCGCAACTGCAATTGGCGGCGGCCGACGTCGCCGAAGCGCCAAGCGCGATTCAGGGCGCCGTTAAGCGAAATTACCGGCAGGCCGGGGATGGTATCGCGGGCCGCGTCGCCGAAACTTCCTGAAGCCGGGGTGGTGAACGCCGCCAGGTTAAAGTAGGGCAAGCCCGCCGCGTTGATGGACATCCCGGTGGCTTCGGCGCGCAGTTGTTCCAGGGCCGCGATGCCGGAGGTGGAAGCCAGGTTCCCCGAAATCAGCGCCGTATGCGGCGTGCCGCTGCTGAATGTAAATCCGCCGCTATAGGTCCAACCGGCAAATGCCTTGGTTTTCCAATCGCCGTTGCGCCAGAGACCGTGAATGCCAACCGGTGACGATAGCAGGTAGTTGAGGGTGAGAGCGTTGCGCTGGTCGAAGCTGGACAGGCCGCGCTCGGCGCTTAGGTCGTCGAAATTCTGCACCACGCTACCGCCGCTGCCGCCGCTAAACGCGGAAGCATCGTCGATCGACTTGGCCCGCGTATAGAGCGCCATGGCGGACATACCGCGGCTGAAACGCCGCGTCAGGCGGATCTGGCCGGCATGATAGATCGAATTGCCGTTGTCGGTTTCGTAGATGAATGCGCCGGCGCCGGGCACCCGCAACTGGTCGGCCACCAGCGCCGCCGGCGTTCCGGGCGCGGCCTCGTTGGGCGCGAACTGCTCGTCCAGCCGCGTGCCCTTGGTGCCCAGATATTCGAATTCGACGAGCGTATTCGACGGCAGGGTCTGCTGCAGCGCCACCACCCAGGTCTGCGCGTAGGCCAGCTTGTAATTCCTGTCGATGGCGTAAGTGTTGCTCAAGCCGGTGGGCGAAAGATCGAAGCCGTTTTCGAGAGTCAGCGGATTGCTCAGGCTGGTGCTGAGAGTCCCGGTGGTCGCCCATGGTGGCTGCGCCGCCATCTTCGCGGCGATGCCGCCATAGGCCGAACCGCTATAGAAAATGCTGTACCCCACCCGCACTACCCGGCTGTGCGCGGTGGAAGGCCGCCAGGCCAGTCCGAGGCGCGGCGAGAACAGATCCGGATCGCCGTTGACCAGGCTGGCCGGAAACGCGCCGCTGTAAGGGCCGCGCACGCCAGGCGTGACCACGGCGACTTCGGTGACATCGCCATTCACGTCCAGGTTGGCCAGATGCCCGCGCAATTCGGTGTAGGGCGCGAAGTACTCGTAGCGCAGGCCGATGTTGATGGAGAGATTGGGGCGCACGCGCCAGTCGTCCTGGGCATAAGCATTGCCGGCCCAGCCGCGGTAGTAGTCGGCGTAGCTATCTTTAATCAACAGCGAGCTGGTCTGCGGAAGCCCAAGCAGGAAATCGGCGAAATCGAAACCCGTATTGGGCAGGATATTGCCGCTCGCATCGTAGCCCGAGGTGAGCGCGCCCGAAAACGAAAACGAGCCGCGGGCGTTGGCGTAGGAAATCGGATTCTGCTGGAGCTTGCGGTAGCCAAAGCCGAACTGCAGGTTGTGCCTGCGCTGCACCGTGTAGGTGAGCGAGTCGGTGAGGTTGAGGGTCTGGCCGCGGTTTTGCGATGCCGCGCTATCGCCGAGGGATCCGAAGTTGGTGAACGACAGGCTGGGAGGGCCCCAATCGAGCGGCGATTCGTCCGGCCCCGCAATCCCCAGCTCGCCGGCGACGTTCGTCTTGTAGGCGAAGTAGGGCGTCAGGTCGCTGATGGAGCGGCTGAAGGCTACGTTGACGGTGTTGTTGAGCCGCGGACGGAAGCTATGCGCCCACTGCGTCGTGGAGCTCACGCCATAGCCGCTGGTGGTGTCTTTGAAACCGAACAGTTGCTCGGAGGTGGAACTGTTCCCGCTGTATTGTTCGTTGAAGCTGAGCCGGTCCTTGGTGGTGATGGGGCCGCCAAGGCGCACGCCCACTACGTTGGTGGCGCTGGGAGTGGAAGGGTCGATATCGTAATTCTGCACGATGCCGCTATAGAGGGGAGCCGGGAAGTACTGCAGTAGACCGGCCGCGACAGGGTTGATGCGGTTAGTGGGGATCAGGTTATTCGGGAACGGGGCGGAGGCGAGCGGATCGTAGATGGCGATGGGCTGGCTGCGCAAGTTCAAACCGGAGAAATCGCCGTCGCGCTCGGCCGCGGTCGGTACGGTCGAGACGCTGCTCTGCGCCGAGCGGGCGCGCGTCCCCTGCACGGTGAGATAAACCGTCCAGGTGTTGCCGCTATAGATTTTGGGGATGCGCAGCGGACCGCCGACATTGAAAGCCACCGTCTCGCGGGCTGAAGAGGGCTTGGGCTGGCTCTCGCCGTTGAGAGAGAACGGGGCGGCGTTCAACGCCGAGTTGGTCACCGTGACCGCGATGGAGCCGGTATAAGCGGGTTGAGCGCGGCGCCGATTGCCAAAGCCGGCATATTGTCCGTTGAAGGGAGCGCGATTACCGCGTCCGCCACCGCGTCCACCGAAGCCGCCCCCTCTGCCGCCGCGTCCGCCGCCCCCACCGAATCCACCACGTCCACCACCCCCACCGCCGGGGCCAAAACCGCCTCCCGGACCGGCGCCGGGGCCGAATCCGCCATTGATTCCCGCCGCGCCGAATCCGCCCAGGCCCAGGCTGTCGGCAGCTCCTTGAACGGGCAAACCATTAAAAGCCACATCGCTCTGCGCCCCCAAGGAGGGTCCACCCGGACCGCCCGGGCCACCGCGGCCCGCCATGCGGTTGGCGCGCGCCTGCTCGTCGGAAGCAGCCGCCAAACCGCCGCTGTTGCTGCCCACGACCAGAAACGAATCGTTGGCATCCGCGTCGCCAGCGTCGCCAGCCGGCTGGCCAGCCGAGGCGGCGGCCGACAAGTCCCGCTGCCCTTGCTCGGTGGCATTCATCGAGAGGCTCTGAAAATTGGGCCGCTGCGCCGGCTGGCCGGATTGGCCTTGGCCGCCCCGCCCGTAACCACCGCCCTGGCCGCGCGGGCGATTCGAATTGCGATTGGGGGAAGCGAACGGAGCGGAGGCGGCTGGCTTGGAGGGTTGGGCCGGTTGGGTTCCCGCGTACCAAGGCATGGTCAGGACCCAGTCGCGGAAAGTGGCGTCGGAGCCGACCTGGACTTGGCCGTGTACGGGACTGAACCCGAACATGGCGATTTCGATGTCCCAAGTACCGGGCCCGAGATCGAGGCGGTACTGGCCGGACTCGTCGGTGTAGGCGACCAGTTTGGTATCGCCCCGCCGCGCCGTCACAGTCGCGCCGGGGATCCATTGATCGGCCGCACGCACGGTCCCGCGGTGCTCGACAGCGGTCAGCCAAATCGGCACGACAAGAGAAAGAAAGATGGCGAGGAGGCGAATCACGGAGCTATTCAGCGCTATTCTACAGTGATTCGTCTCCCCGCCGGTTTGGTTCGGATTTCTTGGGGTGCTTAACCGTTTTGGGGGGTCGTGGCCCGGGACCATGTT
>PLRS01000006.1 GCA_003164035.1 Bryobacterales bacterium
TCAGCGTCAATGATCTTGTCGATGGCCGTGTTGCCGGTCTTGGCCTTGCGCACGATCCCGGTCCCAACCACATTCCCGGCGAGTTCCTCCACCGCGCGCGCCGCATAGGGATTGTTGCGGATGAGATCGCGGCTGCGGTTGCGAAGCCAGATGAGCGACCCCATCAGCTCGACGTTGGCGTCGGTCGAGGCGGCGTACCAGCCGTGGGCGCGGCGGCCAGCGGTGGCGCCTTCGTAGCGGAACCGCTGCGCGTGCCGCTCCAGGTAGCCCGTGGTCAATTCGAGCGCCACGCGACTGCGCACACGCTGCAACGCGACGCGCGGCGCCACGATGCTGATGGCCTTATCGAGAAGATTCATTCCGTTACCATCTGTCGTCCAGCGTTGGGCCAGTGGGACCGTCGCCGCGCTGGTGCTGCGCGAACCGGACCCGGCTCCCGGTCTGCCCGCTGGCCCGCCGGATGTCCTCTTCAATCTCGGCCTTCGCCTTACGCAGATCGTCCACGGAGCGATACGTTACCTCGCGCCCATCCGGGAACCGCACTTTCAAGGTGGGATTCCCGAGCGCCTGGTTGACGGCGTCCAGGTTCGATTGCAATTGCTGAACGGTCAGGGCCATATCAATTCCTTCCGAACCAGTTGCGGCGCGGTATCCATGGGTCGTCCCCGCGCTCAGCGGGAGGCGGGGCCGGCCGCTCGGTGTTGGCCGGCGTTGTCACCACCGCAATGTTCGACGGCGTCTCTCCTCGGCGTGTCTGCACCATCCGCGCGAAGCGGTCACAATGCACCNNTTCGGAAACCCGTTGTGGTACCGCGTGAACTTTCTCTCGGCGGTCAACTGCTCGAAGTACTCAAGGTCCCGCCCGATCGGGAAGTGGCAATAGCCCGGCCCCACATCCCGGAGCTTCAGCCGGTCATAAATCGCTGTCTTCGCCGCATCCACACCGATCATGAAGAATGGCGTCTGGTTCTTCCGGCTCGGCTTGCGCGGCCAGATCGGCGACTCGCCCGCGCGTCCCTTGGTGGCGTAGACACGCCGGTTGTAGCGGTCGCGCGTGAAATGCAGCACGGTGGCATCCTTAAACCCGCAGTCGATGCACGTCGCAACGATCCGCATCGGCAGCCCGGACGCATGCAGGTACTCGGAGAGCAGCAGGCCTTCCAAGTGCTCCCATACCTCGTTGCGGGTTACATCGCCTGGAATCACATGGTAGGCAATCGACCAGGATTCTTCATCTCGTCCCCATCCGGCGATTTCCATCTCCAACCGGTCGGCCTGCACGTCGACGCCTGCCGTAATCAGCGCCACCCCGTCCGGTGCTTCAGCTTCGAAAGGCTCGCAGCGATTCCACAACGCGTGAGCGTCCGTCGCTACTTCGTGGGTCTCCTCCCACAGTTCGGCGAGCACGGTGTTCAGAAATGCTTTGAGCGTCTCCGGCGACTTCTTCGCCGCCAGGAACTCCACGGCAATCTCGCCCCACGACTTCTTTGGCGAGATCAATTGCGAGACGCGAAAGCCGGGAATCGGCGAGGACGGGTTTGCCGCGCGGTATTCGCCGCGCTCCACCATCTCGGCTTTCAAGCGGTGAGGAATCAGTTCGCGACACTCGGCGCAGCGATACGCGGCGTCTTCTGGCTTCCCCTCCGGCCACACCACGCCCGGCCCCGTGCCATCGCCGAACGTGAGCACCTGGAAGCACCCGCACTGCGGGCAGGGCACGAAGTAATCGCGCTGGTCGCTCTCACGCCACGCCAACTCGATGCGGCTGANNGGGTAGCGGTCCACCTCATCCAGCAGCGCATAGCGGATCGGCCGCATGGCCAGGCCCGAGGGCGAGATCGCCCCGGTCAGCGTGATCTGCCCTGCGCCATTGGCGAGAACCTTGTGCAGTGTGGTGTTGCTCGAATCGCGCGACTTGACGGGCGCGATCTTCCCACGGAGTGCCGGCGTCGCGCGGAACATGGGCGCCACGCGGTCTTTCGAGAGGGCCTTGGCATCCTCGGTGCGCGGCTCCACCACCAGCACCGGTCCCGGATCCACATCGGCGATGAAGCCGATGAAGTTGAGGAGCACTTCCGTCTTGAGGATCTGCGCTCCCGATAGCACCACGACTTGGCGGCAGGGATGACTGGGACTGAGCACGTCCATCGGCTCCCGCTGGTAGGATCGGGTGCGCCACTGGCCCCGTTCGGCCGCCGCGCCGCCGGTCAGCACGCGGTTCTCATCCGCCCACTGCGAAACAGTAATGTCGCGAGGCGGCAGCATCGCCGCGGCACCAACCTCATGGATGGAGAACGGCTGCATGTTACAAACCAGCGTCCGCGATGGCTTTGCTCACCTTGCGCAGCACCGCCTCATCGTCGTTTTTCAATAGCCGATGGATGGCCTTCTCGTCGTTGACGGCGGCCAGCANNGAGAAACTCGCGGCATACTCCGATGCGCGCACCGCCTGGATCAGCTTGCCGGCACGCTCCTCGTATTCCAACTGCGCCGTTCGCGCTTCGAAACTCGTTTTGACCGCTCGCGCGCGCAGGTATTGAGCAACCGGATCGCCCGTTGCGGCTGGCGGTTCGGGCATCGGGGAAACGCGTTCCTTCGGTGCTGCGGCCGCCGCTCGATTGACCGTCTGGCCGGCGAAGGTGTTCTTGGCCCATTCCTGGTTGGCGCGCTCCGGATCGATGCTCCCGTCGGGCAGCGTCGTGATGCGCTTGCTGGCGATGGCTTTCTGCACGGCGGGCAGACTGCACCCGCGCATCCGCGCGTAGGCCCGAAGAGAAATGCCCATCATCGCCATACGTTCGCCCAGTGAATCTTTCTTTTGAAAAAGCGAACTTCAGAGTTGCTATTCGCCGCGACTGAAGTGATGTATGTGTTCGATGCCACGCACCACCAAGACCACCAAACAGACCGCCGCCGCCTGCTACGCCGAACGCCACGCCGAGTGCCAGGACCTCCTGAAACGCATCGCCTTCCGCCTGGACGTCCACCGTGGGTGTCAGGCGCAGGAACCCGCCAACTGGGGGTACGCTGGCGACCTCGGCCGCGTCACAGAGGAACTTGCCTACGTCCTCGCCAGCCTGGGTGACCGCAGCGCGGTGGACCGGAAAGGACTGGAGTACTGAACATGCAGAAACACAACGTGCAAATCGGCACGACCTACATCGTGAAGGTCAGCGGCACGCTGGCCAAGGTCCGCCTCACACGTGAACACCCGCGCGGCGGATGGTACGGCACCAACCTCGCCACCGGCCGCGAGATCCGCATCCGCACAGCCGCCCGCCTCCGCTCGGAGGCGAAGCCGGATGGAGAAGAGCGCATCGATAAAACCCGCAACCCGCGTTTGCCGGACTTCAGCGCCGACGAACTGCGCCGCGTTGTGGAACGGGCCAAGGCCGAGATCCTCGCGGACGTCGCCGCCGGGACCGTCCCCAGCACTTGTGCCTCCTTCAGCGAACTGCACGACTACACGGACGCCAACGGCTACGGCGGGGCGTTTGAGCGTCCCTTCGACAACGAGGAAACGGACTTCTGGAACGCTGTCCAGGATGCCGTTGACGCATGGATCAAGCAAGGAGGCCTGACACGCCTCACTGACGACGAGGCGCGCCGCATCGCCGACGAGATCGAATTCTGAAACAGGAGACCACCATGACGACTTTCACCATCGACACCGACAACAACATCACTGCCTTCGCCGCCGCCGAGCAGATTTCAGAAGGCCAAGATCGTTTCGCCACCGAAAAGGAGTTCGCCAAGCTGTCCGCCGACTGGCCCATCACGCGGTTCGTCGAAGTCTGGAACGCCTTCGCCGGTGCGCCGCCCTTCGGCGAGTTGAAGCCGGTCAAGAAGTTCACCGACCGCAAGACGGCGGTCGCACGCATCTGGAAGGCCATCCAGGCCCTGACGCCCACCCCCGCGCCACAGGCCGCCCCGGTTGCGCCGAAGAAGGCAAAGGCGCCCAAGGCGACCAAGGCTGCCACAGCCAAGGACGCGACGCCCACGCCGCGCGACGGCAGCAAGAAGGCCATCGTCCTCGACATGCTGAAACGCCCGGACGGCGCCACGCTCGCTGAAATCATGTCCGCTACCGACTGGCAGGCGCATAGCGTCCGCGGCTTCATCTCCGGCAGCCTCGGAAAGAAGATGGGCCTCACCGTCGAATCCTTCAAGCGCACCGATGGAGTGCGCGCTTATAAAGTTGCGCAGTAATTGCCCCGCACCGAAACGCGCCGCCAGCTTCATTCGCTGGCGGCGTTTCTGTTCCGGATCGCCTGCATAAGCGTGTCGAGCCGGACGTGCATGTTTTCTTCGCGCAGATGGCATTCTCCCGAGCGGACGTACGTTCCGTTAATCCGGGTAGTGATCCGGTTCTCCAATTCCGCCAGATCCTTCCGAACCTCCGCCAGCAGGGCGCGGTTCTGCAATCCGACAAATGCCCCGATCAGGCCGGAGACCAGCCCGATTGCCGGCACCAGAATCTCCAAAAAGTGTTCGTTCACGTCTGCCCTCCAGGATGCGAAACTCTTCTGACCAGTCCGCCAGCGTCAGGCACAGCCCCTGCACGTCCGGGTGTCCAGCACGTAACAGCCGTTCAGCTTGACAGATCTCCGCGCGGCACCTCGCCATCTCACGTTGGAGACCCGGCGCCGCAGCTGCTACTTCGTCGTTGCAGGCGGGGGTTTCGGCGGGCATTTGTGGCCCGTCTTCGCAAGGCATCCGATCTGGTGACCCACCTTCTTCACGCCATGCACGGTCTTCTGTGCTCCGATTACCACCAGAGCGACCGCCATCGCAGCCACTATGATTCCAGGGGTTGGCATTCATCCTCCTCACTTGATTTGCGCGTGTCTGCAAACGCGCGCCCGTTCTCTGCGTGCCGCGCCTGCTTCCCGGTGAACTCCTGCCACCTGATGACGATCACGTCGCAGTACTTCGGGTCCAACTCAATGACCCGCGCCTGGCGGCCGGACTTTTCGCAAGCGATCAGGGTGGTGCCAGAGCCGCCGAACGGATCGAGCACGGTGTCGCGNNTTCCTGATGGCGCGCTCCACCAGTTCCACAGGCTTCATGGTCGGGTGCAGATCGTTCACCGAAGGCTTCTTGATGAACCAAACGTCGCCCTGATCGCGGGCGCCGCACCAGAAGTGATCCGTGCCTTCCTTCCACCCATAGAGGATCGGTTCGTACTGACGCTGGTAATCGGAACGCCCCATCGTGAAGGTGTTCTTCGCCCACACGATGAATGTGGACCAGTGCCCTCCCGCCTCGCGGAACACCCGCTGCAGCGTGTGGATCTCCGAAGACGACATGCAGATGTAGATCGCGCCCTTGGTCACCGCCAACAGGTTCGTGCAGGAGTCCCGCAGGAACTGCTCGAAGCCATCGCCCAGATTGTCGTTGGCGATCTTGCGATTCTTCTTGCGGAGCTTGTCCTTCATCGTCGCGCCGTAGTTCACGTTGTACGGCGGATCGGTGAAGACCATGTCGGCAAGGCCACCGGCAAGCAGCTTCTCCACCGATTCCATCTGCGTGCTGTCGCCGCAGAGCAGGCGGTGCTCACCCAGAATCCAGACGTCGCCGGGGACGGTGACCGCACTCTCGGGCGTCTCCGGGACCGCATCGTCGTCGGTGTTCCCGGCGCGGGCCTCTTCCGGCTCCTGGAGCAATGCTTCAATTTCCTCATCGCTGAAGNNGACGATGTCCAGATTGAAGCCGTCCACCTGGAGCGACTCCAACTCGACCCGCAGCATCTCCTCGTCCCAACCGGCATTCATTGCCAGACGATTGTCTGCGATGATCAGCGCGCGGCGCTGTGTTTCGGAGAGGTGATCGAGGACGATGACCGGGACTTCGGTC
>PLRS01000129.1 GCA_003164035.1 Bryobacterales bacterium
GTTCTCGCGAGCGCCGAAGGCGCTGGAAATCGCACGCGACGTCGCGCGGAAGCTGATCGACGCCAGACGTGAGCGCGACGGCGTTCCGAATCTGCGGTCGACGAGCGAACGCCGCGACTACACAATTGTAGTCGCCGCCTGAAATGGGCCGCCTGGCAGGCTTTCGTTACAGAGAGATTGCCCGAAAGCTCAGACTGTGCGGCTTCGAGTTCGATCGGCAGGCCGCGGGGAGCCATGAGATCTGGTTCCATGCCGGCGCAAACCGTTATACCACCGTGCCGAATCACCCCGGCGACATGCCCGAAGGTACGCTTCGGGCAATATTGAAGCAGGCCGGAATAGACGTGGACGAGTTCCTCCGCGCGTAAGGCTACGATAAGGCCGCTCGCGACCTCACCGAAAATCGGCGCAGTTCAGACTGTCCTCCGCGTTTGTCCCGAAACTTACCGGTTGTGGAACGGCTTAGGCGACCTCCAGACGTTTCAGCTTTATCCGGTCGCGGCGGACCTGCGCAAGGTCGTACTGTGCTTGTTGCACAAGCCAGCCGTCTTCGGTTCCTCCAAAAACCTTGGATAGTCTCACGGCCATTTCGGGAGATATGCCGCGCTTTTCGTTTACGAGTTCAGAAAGCGTGTTTCGCGTCACCCCGAGGGCGGCGGCGGCGCCTGTGATGGTCAAGCCCAAAGGCTCGATGCACTGGCGCAAAACTACGCCTCCGGGGTGTGGCGGGCTCTTCATCGTCATCGGCCGGTCTCCCTGTCTAGTGGTAATCGACATAATCGACATCCTCCGCGCCACCGTCAAAGCGAAAAATCACTCGCCAGTTTGCCCGAACGGTCACCGCCCAAAAACCCTTCCGTTGGCCTTTGAGCGAATGCAACCGTAATCCCGGCAGGTCCATATGGGCAACAGCGGGAGCGGCGTGAAGCGTGGCCAGAATATCACGCAGTTTCTCGGCGTGTTCTGGATTCACTTGTGGCGGATTGTTCTTATCATCCCGGGCCGTAACGCGCCACATGGCGCATGTCAGAAATAATTGTAGCAGGGACGTCCAGAAGACGAAATGGTGATCGGCGAGCTCGCGTTTTGAACCACGCCGGCAGGCGATGCGCGAGCGCGAATGAAAACTCGTTTCGGATAACGCCGGAGTGGCTAGCTAGGCGACCGATAGTGTGAGCCGGCCGTTCGACCGGCTCCTGGGCGCCGGCTTCACAATAATGTGGACATCCCGGCCCAATCGCGTCAGGCATTCCAACAACCGGTGCTCCGAAATTCCGCGAAACCGCCCTTTCAGGATCGCGGAGACTTTGGGCTGCGTTAGGCCCAGGATTTCCGCGGTGCGGGTTTGGGTAAGCGCCCGCCGTCCGATAATCTCGGCGATCTTGGCGACCAACCGGGCCTTTACCAGCATGCTCTCGCTGTCCGGGTAGCCGAGGTCGGCATATACGTTGCCTGAGCCCTCCTCGACCGCCATGCCCCGTACCACTCGTCGTTTCTTCATCGCGATAACTCCTTTGCGACCTGCTCCGCTACTTTGAGACGCTTGCGGATCAGATCCATATCCGCCTTGGGTGTGGATGCGCCGCGCTTGGACTTCTTTTGGAAGATATGCAGCACGAACACCACCTTCTCGAACCGCACTGTGTAGACGGCTCGATACGTGCTCCGATCCCAATCCTCGACAATCTCCAGAACGCCGGCGGAACCGAAGCCGCTGACCGCTTGGCCTCCTCGTGTTTCTTGCCGTCCTGCGCAAGCTGAAGCGCGAATCCAAAAAGGTCCACCACGGGTCCGGGCAAGGAAAGCAGATCCCGCTTCGAACTCCCCAGCCAGCGCAACGGCTTCAGAGACGGAGGCTTGTCCATCTCCGTCCATTATACCCACATTGGTATAGCGACGTCGCAACGCGCAGGCATTCCGGCAACGTTGGCTGCGGGAGTCCAAAGCTCGGAAACTTGTTGTCGCGAATACATTTTGGGGCGGGATTGCGGATGTCAAAGCCCTCGACTCAAGAAAAACGCCGGCCCTGCAAGCATCTGACTTCATCGCGTGGGCCGAGAGCCGAAAACGCTCGTCGTCGCAGGATCGACCCCAACGTCATTTGGCCAGGATTCAGGAGATGATTATTCCAAGCTGGCGGCTGGTCCTCGATGCGAAGGCCCTTCGGGAAAAGCACTGCCAGAAACAGGCCACAGCGAAGGACTGAGTTCCAATTACCGGTGCGCGATGCGCTGCTCGGCTTCCATGATGTTCCTCAGAATATCGTTGATTCGGGTCAGGTGGCCTTCGCCCTTCGATTTCAGCCAGGCCAGCACTCTCGGCTCGAGACGCACGCTCACGGGCACCTTCGGCCTGATGTCGCGCAATCGCACCATCTGAGCCAACTGCTCATCGGTCAGATGGGGAATGTCTTCGAAGTTGATGTCGGAATCGTCCCCTGCCGCCTGCCTGGCGGCCTGGCGCCGGAGCGCTTGCCGTTCCTCCTCACTCCACTTCCTGTCCTTGATATCGTCGGACGTCATTCTTTTCAGCCTTGCGGGCCGAGATAATGCGGGTGACTTCTTCGCCATCGGTCTCCTCCCTGTAAACGTGGACAACCAGCAAAATAACTGGGGCATCCGGCTCAATACGGACTGCTCCAATCGCATGCCAACGCTGTTCTCCCATCTCGTCTGTGCGGTCGGGACGCACCAGGCAGCGTTCGTCTTCGAAGACCAACGCCGCCAGTTCGAACGAGACTCCATGCTTCTGATTGTTCCGCGGGTTCTTTTCTTCGTCCCATTCGTAGCGCAACTGTATATACGATCATAGCACGGGAATTCGCCGTCCGAGCAGGGAGCGGTTGCGCGGAAGTACGTTAGCGAACTTATGAAGCTGTGTATTCACCTATTTGTCGTGCTGGCCGCCCGCCGAACGCCGCTTTGCCGATCCCCTTCGCCACAACCAGTAACCCGCCCCCGCGGCCGCGGCAGCTATCGTGGCCCACAGCAGGTAGCGATGAATGTTGGCTTCCACCGCCCGCCAGCGGTCGCCGAGCACCATCCCCAGGCCGAGGAAGGTCGCCACCCAGACGGCCCCGCCGGAATAGGCAAACAGGGCGAACTGGCGCGGCGCCACCGCGCTCATACCAGCGGCATAAGCCGTCAGGTGCCGCACGCCGGGGACGAAATAACCGAACATCAGGCCCCAATGCCCGACCCGCTCGAACCAGGCGTGAGCTTTGAGCACGTGCGCTTCGGAGATGCGCACATAGCGGCCGTAACGGTGGATCAGCGGCAGGCCGAAGACACGCCCCAGCGTGTAGCTCAGGGTGATGCCGCACAGGCTGCCCGCCAGCGCGGTAAAGTACGCGGGGACCAGCGCCAGGTGCCCGCCATACACCAGGTATCCGGCAAACGTCAGCAACGTTTCGTCGGGAACCGGCAATCCCACGATGCCCAGCATGAGCAACGAAAAAATGGCCACATACCCGTATTGTGCGATCCAGGCGAGAACCTGTTGTTCCATGCGAATGGGGACGCCGCGCCAGGCCCGCTCACACCACCAGGCTGGTCACCTCGACCGGCGTGCGCGCCCCGGTCACCACCACGATGCCGCTTTCAGTCACATAATGATTCTGCCGGTCGCGCTCCAGGTCGAAGCCGATGGTGGCGTCCTCGGGCACGCGGACGTTCTTATCCAGAATCGCGTGGTGCAGCCGGGAGCGGCGCCCGATGTCGCAGTTGTCCAGGATCACGCACTCGTCCACCTGCGCGCCGGAATGGACCTTCACGCCGCGTCCCAGCACCGAGTTGCGCACCGTGCCGCCGGAAAGAATACAGCCTCCGGAGACGATGGTGTCGATGGCCTGCCCGCGCCGGTTCTCCTCGTCGAAGGTGAACTTGGCCGGCGGGTCCGAATAGCTGGTGCTGCGCACCGGCCATTCCCGGTTGAACAGGTTCAGCGCGGGACTGACCGAGCGCAGATCCATGTTGGCCTCGAAGTAGGCGTCGATGGTGCCCACGTCGCGCCAATAGGGTTGCGCGTCGGGCGGCTCGCCGGAAATACGGTTGGACTGAAAATCGTAAGCGTAGATTTCCGCCTTGCCGGCCAGCTTGGGAAGAATGTCGCGCCCGAAATCGTGGTTGCTTTCCGCCACGGCGGCGTCTTCGTGCAGCAGGCGCAGCAGGGTGCGGGTGGAAAATATGTAGTTGCCCATGGAAGCGAAGACCCGGTCCGGGTCGCCCGGCATGGTCGGAGCCTCCGGGTTCTTCTCGTGGAATCCCAGCACGCGGCTGTCCTCGGCCGCTTCGATCACGCCAAACTCGGCGGCGTGCTTTTTGTCTACCGGAATGGCTGCCACGGTGACCTCGGCGTTCTTGTGCACGTGGAAATCGATCATGCTGGAAATATTCATGCGGTAAATGTGATCGCCGCCGAAAATCGCCACCACGTGCGGATCGGACTGTTCCACCAGGTTGATGTTCTGGTAGATCGCGTCGGCCGTGCCCTGGTACCAGGTTTCTCCGGCGCGCATCTGGGCCGGCACCGGAATCACGAATTGCGATTTCAATAGCCCGCCGAACTGCCAGCCCTCGCTCAGGTGCTGCAGCAGCGACTGGCTGCGGAACTGCGTCAGCACGTACACCGAATAAATTCCGGAATTGATGAAATTGCTCAAAACGAAATCGATGATCCGGTATTTGCCTCCGAATGGAACCGCCGGTTTGGCGCGTTCCCTGGTAAGAGGATGCAGCCGCGTACCCTTCCCGCCGGCCAGTACGATTCCCAACACCCTGATCCGCATAGACTTTGACTCAGCCTTATTCTTTCAGGAGGTCCCGCGAAATGCAACTGGTTTCCTGGTTTCGCGACATGGAAGTAACGATTTCCGAGTGCCGGAGAATATACTGGACTCTCTATGACCAGACGAACGTTTGTGGGCGCCGTCGCCTCCGCCTCCGCCTCCGTCCTTTACGGCGATGAGGGTTGGATCGAACTTTTCAACGGCCGGACGCTGGATGGCTGGCGCCCGAGCGAGAACAAAGCCTCGTGGAAGGTCGCCGCCGGTTCGCTCGCCGCCGATGGCCCGCGCTCCCATCTTTTCTATACCGGCGGGGTACACAACGCCAACTTCAAGAATTTCGAGCTGGAAGTGGAATGCCTGGCGCGCCATGGTTGCAACTCGGGCGTCTATTTCCACACCGCTTACCAGGAAACCGGATTCCCCATTAAGGGTTTCGAAGTCCAGGTGGACAATACCGCGACCGGAGAAGGGGGTTATATCGAGCGGAAGAAAACCGGCTCGCTCTACGGCCTTCGCAATATCTACAAACAGTTCATCCCCGACGACCAATGGTTCAAGATCAACGTCCTGGTGCGCGGCAAAAGTGTGCAGGTCCGGCTGGACGGGATGCTGGTGGTCGATTACGTGGAGCCCACGCCGCCGGTCATCCCGCAGGGGGCGGAAACCCAGCGATTCCTGGATCGCGGAACGTTTGCCCTGCAATGCCACAACGACGGGTCGAAAGCGCTGTTCCGCACCGTTCGCGTGAAGCCGCTGCCCGACGATCTGGCGACTCCCGGGGAAACGCCCGTGGTCGACGATGTTTTTCGCCAGATCATCGAAATCGGCCGTCACAATCTGCCCATGATCGATCATCACGTCCATTTGAAGGAAGGACTGACTCTGGAGCAGGCGCTGGCCCGTTCCCGCCGCGACGGCATCGAGTACGGCATTGCCATCAACTGCGGCAAGCTCAATCCGGTGCAGGACGACCGCGGCGCGCTCGAGTACCTCGACCGCATGAAGGGCCAGCCCTGCTTCGTGGCGATGCAGGCGGAAGGTCGCGAGTGGGTCGAGATGTTCTCCCGCTCGACCGTCGCCCGGTTCGATTACGTGTTCACGGATTCCATGACCTGGACCGACAATCGCGGCCGCCGGCTGCGCCTCTGGATCCCGGAAGAGCTCGGGACCATCCCCGACACGCGTGAATTCATGGATACGCTGGTGGAGCGCACGGTCGGAATTTTCGAGCGGGAACCGGTGGATATCTACGCCAACCCCACCTATCTTCCCGACGTCTTGGCGAAAGACTACGATGCCCTGTGGACCGACGAGCGGATCGAAAAGGTGGTGACGGCCGCGGCCAGGAATAAAGTGGCCATCGAACTCAACAATCGCTACAAGATTCCGAGCGCGAAGGTGGTTCGCCTGGCCAAGGCGGCGGGCTGCAAGTTCACTTTCGGATCGAACAACGCGGGCCCGAAGGATTTGGGGCGCTCGGAGTATGGAATCGGCATGGTGCGGGAATTGCAGCTCGTCTGGCAGGATTTCTTCGTTCCGGAGGCCTGGTGGCCGAAGGCGATCGAACGCAAAGGATCGGCGCTGCGGGGGTGAGCGGGGGTGACAAGGTCTAAGATGGGGATGCTATGAAGAGGAAGCCAATCGCGCGACGCGTCGCCACAGTGCTGTGTTTCGCATTCTGTGCCGTCCTGCCCGCCGCCGACAGCCCTCGCGCCACCCGCGCCGACGTGGACCGGTGGATGAAAGAACTCTCCAACTGGGGCCGCTGGGGCAAAGACGATCAGAAGGGGACCTTCAACCTGATTACGCCCGCGGTGCGACAGCACGCCGCCGCACTGGTGCGCGCCGGCATCTCGGTTTCGCTGGCGCGCACCGATTCCACCGAGGCGGCGCCGGACAATAAACCCGCGTTCGGGCACGTCATGTTGGTCACCGCCGCGAACCCTTCCGCCCAATTCGCCATGGACCGCTACATCGAGGAATATCACGGCTCCGGCATCACTCATCTCGATGCCCTGTGCCACATGATTGGCGCCGCCGCGCTCTTCAACGGCTTTCCGCGCGATTCCGTCACCCAGGCCGGCGCGGCGAAGCTGGACGTGTTGAATATGAAGGGCGGCATCTTCGCGCGCGGCGTCCTGATGGATATTCCCCGGTTGAAAGGCGTCGAGTTCCTGGAGCCGGGCCAGCCCATTTACCCGGAAGACCTGGACGCGTGGGTCGGCAAGGCGGGCATCAAAATCGAGCCCGGCGACGTCGTCCTGATCCGCACCGGCCGCTGGGCGCGCCGCGCCAAAGCGGGGCCCTGGGATATCGGCGCCAAAGCGGCCGGACTGCACGCCAGTTGCGCGCGCTGGCTGCATGCGCGCGAACCCGCCGTACTCGGCAGCGATTTCGCCGCCGACGTGATGCCATCCGGAGTGGACGGCGTAGCCATGCCGATTCACCAATTGGCCCTGGTCGCCATGGGGATGCCGATCATCGATAATTGCGACCTGGAAGCGTTGAGCGAGACCGCCGCGCGGCTCCGGCGTTGGGAGTTCCTGATCGTGGCCGCGCCCGAACCCGTGCCCGGTGGGACCGGGTCGCCCATCAACCCGGTCGCCATTTTCTGAGCGTTCCCCATGATCCAGCGTTGCGCCACGATTCTCCTCATTGTCCTGCCGGCGATTGCCGGGGCACAGGCCGCGGCATCCACCGTCGTCGGCATCCACGGCCCTCAATTCACCATCGACGGGCAGGTGACCTACACTTCCGCCGCCGGTTTCCCCCACGCCGATCCGAACCTGGCCGGAACGCTCGTGAACGTGCGCGCCGTGCAGGCGATTTTCGACGACGCCAACTACCCCAAACAGGGTTCGCGCGCCAACCCATACCGCTCCAACACCCTGGGCGACATCTCCTGGGACTATCCCGACGGGCCCTGGGACCCGGAGCGAAATCTCCGCGAGTTTCTGGCCGCGTTGCCGGACTGGAGACGCAGCGGCGTCGTGGCGTTCACCGTCAACCTGCAAGGCGGCGGACCGCCGGACGGCAACTATGGCGAGAAGATCACCCTGCAGCCTCACAACAACAGCGGATTCGACGAACACGGAAACCTCAAGCCCGCGTACGCCGGGCGGCTGCGCCGCCTCATTGCCGAAGCCGACCGGCTGGGAATGGTGGCCATCGTCGGGTTCTTCTATTTCGGATCGAACGAGCGCATTGAGATCACTCCGGACGACCGCTACGTGAAGGAGGCCATCCGCCAGGGCTGTCGTTTCCTGAAGGAACTCCCCAATCGGAACGTCCTCATCGAGATTAATAACGAGATGAACCCGCGCACCTACAAGCACCGCATCCTGCAGCCCGACGGAGCGCTGGACGCGGTGCTACTCGCGCAGCAGACCGTCGATCGCCAGATTCCGGTATCGATGAGCTGGTCCGGCGGCATCATGCCGCGTGGAAGCCGCGGGGATGCCGCGTTGCGCGCGGTGGATTACGTCATGTTCCACACCAACGGACAAACCCCCGAGGAGGTTCACGAAACCATCCACGCCATGCGCCAATGGACCGGCTACGACCGGCCCATGATCATCAATGAAGACGGAGTCAGCACGTTCAACCTTCAGGCCGCCGTCCAGGAGCACGTTGGCTGGGGCTATTACGATAACGGGCTGGGCAATTATCGCGACGGTTTCCAGAATCCGCCGGTGGACTGGAAGATCGGCTCGCCCGTGAAGTGGCTGTTCTTCGAGCAGGTGGCGCGGCTGACCGGCTCGCCCGCCCCGGCCAAGCCGGACTACGACGCCGCCGAGACACCGCTGATTGAGGTCGCCGGCCTGAAGCCGGGCCAGGTTCTCACCGAGCCGGCCTGGATCGAGGCCATCGTCACGGACCGCCATCCGCGCTGGCCCATCAAGCGGGTGGAGTTCTTCATCGACGGCAAGCCCTACAGCTACCGCACCCGTGCCCCCTACCTGCTCCACAACCAGGAATGGTGGGACATGGTGGATGTCGCGGCCGGCCGCCACGTGCTGCGCGTGGTGGCCTACGACATGCGCGGTCCACGCTTCACCGAACTGTGTTCCTTTGTCGAAATTCCTTTTGCGATTGAGAAGTGAGGTTCATCGAATGAAGCACGCCATCATTACGTCGTTTCTCGGGAAGCTGCGCGACCGCTTCTGCGAGTACCAGGAGCCGCTTTCGATCGAGCAGAAGCTCGAGCGCATGGCGCAAATACCGGGTGTGACCGGAGCCGAAGTGGTGCACCCGTACGAAGTGGACACGGTGGAGGCGATGCGGGCGCATCTCGACCGCCTCCACCTGGGCATCTCGGCGATCAACGTCAACATCAAGGGAGACCCGATCTTCGCCTACGGATCGCTGTGCTCTCCCGACGCCGCCGTGCGCAACAAGGCTTGCGGCATGATCAAAGCCGCCAAGGATTACGCCAAGGCGCTCGGCGCCGACAAAGTGACTTGCTGCCCGCTGAGCGACGGCTACGATTACCCGTTCCATACCGACTACCGCAAGGCGTGGAGCCGCATGGTGGACACGGTACGCGAAGCCGCCGAACACCTGCCCGAGATTCCCCTGTTCATGGAATACAAGCCTTCGGAGACGCGGGTTCACTGCACCCTCGATTCGGCGGCCAAGGCGTTGCTCCTGTGCGAGGCCGTGGGCAATCCGAATGTCGGCGTCACCATCGATATCGGCCATTCCATCTATGGCGGCGAGACTCCCGCCGAAGCGCTGGCTCACGTGGCCATGAGCGGGTTCCCCTACTACGTCCACATCAACGACAACAATGGCAAGTGGGATTGGGACCTGATGGCGGGCACCAACAATCTCTGGCTGTACATCGAGTTCCTCTATTACCTGAAAGAACTCAAGTACACCGGCTGGATCACTTCCGACACATCGCCGGTGCGGCAGGACGCCATCGAGACGTTCGCCTTCAACGTGCGCATCACCGATCGCATCTGGAACTGGCTCGACCAGATGGACCGGGAAGCGATCGGCCATCATTTGGAGCGTCATGAGTTTCTGCCGATCCTGAAAATGCTGGAGCCGTTTCTGTTCGCCGATGTGAAGGCGACAATCGGCGCGCGGTAAGTTCCAGAGGCCATGAGTGGACCTGGAGTTGTTGTGGCGCGCGGCCGGCCTAGAGAATCAGCTTCACATCCGCCACCGTGGCGCGCGCACTCGTGCGTGCCGCGTCGAGTCTCTACTCGACGCTTCCGCGCCCTTTGGCAGCGGGCGTCGGCGGGAGTTACTCTTGCGCGGGCACTAACACCGGTAGAACCATGTTGACCTCCGCCGAATCGAAATCCTCCCCTCTCACCCGCCGCCGATGGGCCGTGGTGGCGATATTGTTTTCGCTGTCCGTGCTCACTATCCTCGACCGTGTATCCGTCTCGGCGGCCAAGCCCGAGATGTCTCGCGATCTGGGGCTGACCGATGTCACTTTCGGACTTATTTTCGGGGCCTTCGCCCTCGGCTACGCACTGTTTCAGATTCCCGCCGGTTACTTCGCCGATCGCTTCGGACCGCGGGCGCTGGTGGCGGCCGTGGTCGGCCTCTGGTCGCTATTCACCGCGCTCACCGCCGTAGTGAGCCGGGGCGGGCTGCTGGTGGCCATCCGTTTTCTGTTCGGAGCGGCGGAAGCGGGGGCCTTCCCGGCGTCGGCCCGCGCCATCCGTTCCTGGCTGCCGGCCCGCGAAACCGGCGTGGCCGAGGGGGTCCTGTTCAGCGGCTCGCGCCTCGGAGCGGCGTTCGGTTTGACCGTTACCTCCTGGTCTGTAGCCGCGCTCGGATGGCGTTCGTCGTTCTACGTCCTGGGAGCCATCGGCATCGCCTGGATGGCCGGTTGGCTGGTCTTCTTCCGCAACACGCCGGACCAAGCCCGTGGAGTGCCGGAACCCGAGCGGGCCTACATTCGCGCGGGACGGGCCGAAACGCCCCGGGCCGCCGCGGCGGACTGGAAAAGCGTGTTCCGTTTTCGCGAGACGCCCGCGCTGCTGGCGCAGTACTTCGCTTCGAACTTCACCTTCTTTCTCTGTTATAGCTGGCTGCTGCCGTACCTGCGCGATCAGTATCGTTTGAGCGCTGCCGATGGGGGATTTTTCGCGGCCATCCCGCTGCTGTTCGGTGCGGCGGCCAACTGGTTGAGCGGCGCCGTCGTCGATTCGCTCTATCGGCGGAACTGGCGCCGCCAGTCCCGAATCCTCCCCGCCGTAGCCGGCTTCCTGCTGGGAGCCGCGGCGCTGGTGGGAGCGATTCACGCCACCTCCGTGTGGGGCGCCGTCGCCTGTTTCGCCATCGCCACCTTCGGCGTGGACCTCACTCTCAGCCCGAGCTGGACGTTGTGCATCGACATCGCCGGCGCCAGCACCGGAACCCTCAGCGGCGCCATGAACATGTTCGGCAATATCGGGTCCTTCGCCAGTTCCGTCACCTTTCCGTTGTTGCTTCGGTGGACCGGCAGTTCCGGCGCGTATTTCTACTGCGCGGCATTTGTTAATGTCCTGGCGGCCTTCCTCTGGTGGAGCATGCGCGAACCTCGCGGAGGCGCCGGGGCAGCTTCACTTGACAAAATGTTGTCATAAATGACAACATAGATAGATGGCCGAGACGAGAAAGACTCGTCCAATATCGTGGATTAAGGCAGCTCTCAAGGATTTCGAATCGTTTCCATCGAGCGCACAGCCCATCTTCCTTACGGCGCTGACGATCGCGGCCGAGGGCGGCAAGGCAGACATCGCGAAGCCACTGCGCGGCTTCGGTTCCGGCGCGCTGGAGATCGCACTCGACCTGGTGAAGGATCGGTTGAAAAAACTGAAGGAGGCACTCAGATGAAAGGTGAAAAACTGGAACTGGTTCGCGGCAGCGGAAACGCTTTCCGCGATCTCGGCCGCGAGAACGCCGACCTCGAACAACTGAAGGCCCTCTTGGCGGCTGAGATCGTCAAGGCACTCGACCGCGAGGAGTTGACTGGCCGCGCTGCTCAAGCTCAGACCGGTTTCGCCGCGGCCGACTTCTCGCGCATCCGAAACGCCGACCTTTCAAGGTTCACCGCCGACCGTCTGATGTCGATTCTGAATCGGCTCGGTTCTCGAGTTGATGTGAAGGTCCGGGTGCGGCCCATCGAAACCGTTCAGACTGAGGTGCGCGCCTAATGCGCGAGGGGAGCAAGGAGATTGAAACCTATGTCTTCGAGGATCGTCCTATAACATGCAACCCCGCATCGGTGCCACAACTTACGTTTTCCGATATCTGTTAGACTCCCCGAGAGCCCCTGCTCTCGCCGAATTGCTCGCCATGGCGAAGGCGGCCGGCCTCGAGCGGCTGCAGGTCTGTGAGAATGCCCGCCCGCTATCATTGAGTCCTGCGGGCTGGACAGCCCTGGCCCGCCACGCCGGCGAAATCGGCCTCGAGATCGGCCTTGGCTCGATGACACTCGATCCCGCCACCGTGGGCGAATATCTCGACCGGGTCGCGGCGATCGGCGGTTCGATGTTGCGCATCGTGCTCGAACGAGCCGGCGCCGGCCCTTTGTCCGCGGACCGCATCCAGGCGTTTCTCGATCGAATTGGTCCCGATCTCGAAAGCCGGGGCGTTCGCCTCGCCATCGAAAACCACTTCGATATTCCCTCCCGCATGCTGGCCCGGGCGGTCGCCGGCTATCCCCGCCAATCGGTCGGATTCTGTGTCGATGTCGCCAATTCCTTGCGCAATTTCGAGGATTGCGACACGGTTCTCGATCTGCTTGGCGATCGCGCCTTCTGCTATCACTTCAAGGACTATCGCATCGCCGGCTCGAACGTCGGGTTTTCGGTTGTCGGCACGCCGTTTGGCGAAGGCGTATTCGATTGGCGTTCAGCCATCGAACGCATCCTCGCGCACACCCCGGACCCGGAGATCTATCTCGAAAACTGGACGCCATCCAGCGGAGATGCCGACGCCGATGTGTCACGGGACGCGGAGTGGCTGCGGACGTCCATCGCCAACTTTCGCTCGATACCCGCGGTCCGGTAGCGACCTCCGCCTGCCCACTCTCTCCACCGGGCTTTGCTTTTGGCGGTTCCGCGCGCTACACTTAGCGCTTCAAAATTCCTCGTTAGAATGCGAAGGTTCTATCCGTGAAACTCGCGCCGGTAGATTACGTCATCCTTGTCCTGTATTTCGCCTTTGTCCTAGGCATCGGCTGGAGGCTCCGCAAAGGAATCTCCTCCAGCGGCGACTTCCTCACCTCCGGGCGTTCGGTCCCCATCTGGATCACCAGCCTGGCCTTCATCGCGGCCAATCTTGGCGCGGTGGAACTGATCGGCATGGCCGCTTCCGGCGCCAAGTATGGCATCATGACCGCGCATTTTTATTGGCTCGGTGCCATCCCCGCCATGCTGTTCATGGGTATTTTCATGATGCCCTTCTACTACGGCAGCAAGGCCCGGTCGGTGCCCGAATACCTGAAGATGCGCTTCGACGAAAAGACCCGCGCCTTCAACGCCTTCTCCTTCGCCATCATGACCATCCTCGCCTCCGGCATCTCCATGTACGCCCTGGGGCTGTTGCTGCAACTGGTATTGGGATGGAGTTTCACGATTTCCGTGCTGGCTTCGGCGGCCATCGTGCTGGCGTACACTTTCCTCGGTGGCCTCACCAGCGCCATCTATAATGAAGTCCTCCAGTTTCTCCTCATCGTAATGGGATTCGCGCCGTTGGCCATCCTAGCGGTGGCAAAGGCCGGCGGCTGGCAGGGCATGGTCTCCCGCCTCCCGCCAAATATGGTGCACGCCTGGCGGTACATGGGCAGCCCCACCGAAAACCCCATGGGGGTCGAACTGTTCGGTATGATCGCCGGCCTGGGCTTCGTGCTCTCGTTTGGTTACTGGTGCACCAATTTTCTGGTGGTCCAGCGCGCCATGGCCGCCGATTCGATGTCCGCCGCCCGCCGCACCCCGCTGGTCGGCACCCTCCCCAAAATGATTTTGCCCTTCATCGTGATCATGCCCGGCATCGCCGCGCTGGTTCTTTCGAAGATGAACCTGGGTTACGCGTTTCCTCTGAAAGCCACCGGCGGTCCCGACTACGACCAGGCCCTCACCACACTGATGGCGCAATTCTATCCCGCCGGCATGTTGGGCGTCGGCTTGACCGGCCTTATGGCTTCTTTCATGTCCGGTATGGCGGGCAATGTCACGGCGTTCAATACTGTCTTTACTTATGACATCTATCAGAGCTACATCCGCCCCGGTGCCCCCGATCGTCACTACCTCACGGTCGGCCGTGTCACCACCGTGGTGGGCGTGCTGCTATCCATCGGCGCCGCTTACCTGGCTACCCGTTACAACAACCTGATGGACTTACTGCAGCTTGTCTTCGGCGTGGTAAACGCGCCCTTGTTCGCCACGTTCCTTTTGGGCATGTTCTGGAAGCGCGCCACCGCCCACGGCGCCTTCGCCGGATTGAGCATCGGCACCGCCGCGGCGCTCTTCACCCTGTCATCCACCGTCGCCGAGGGCAAGGGCGGCTGGATTGCCCATCTCTATACCTTCCCGTCGCAAATGGCGCAGAACTTCTGGATCGCCATTGTCGCGTTTACCACCTGTCTGGTCATCTCCATGGTAGTCAGCATGGTGACTTCGCCGCGTCCCGACAAGGAAATGGAAGGCCTGGTCTACGGCCTCACCAAGCTTCCATCCGACGACGCCGCCAAGTGGTACCAGCGGCCCGCGCCGCTGACAGTTCTGGTAGTAGTCTTGTTACTCATCCTCAATATTTGGTTTAGGTGATATGGACCTGAGAGTGCCTTCGGGCTGGTTCTTTACGATCCTCGGCCTCATCCTGCTGGGGATGGGCGTCTTCGCGCCGGAAACGCGCGCCGCGCTTACTACCGTCAACGTCAACCTCTACTCCGGCGCCTGCATGCTGGTCTTCGGCCTCTTCCTGCTGCTGCTGGCCTGGCGTGCGACGCGAAGCCATACGTAAATCTGGCGTCCCGGCAAATGGTGCTTTGCTAGAGTAGGTGAACGATGAAACTACAAATGGTGGGTATGCTTTGCCTGTTGGGACTCGCGGCGGGCGCCGGAGTCGCGCAGGAGGTAGTGCCGCTGTACAGCGGCGAACAGGCTGCCTCCGCGCAGGGGAATTACCCGGAGAAAGAATACTTCTCGAAAGCCTGGAAGGCCGAGGTTGTCTCCAACGTCACCAAGCCCACCCTGACCGTGTATCGACCTTCGGCCGCTTCACGCAATGGCAGCGGCGTCGTGATCTGTCCGGGTGGTGGCTTTATGGCGTTGTCGATAGCCAATGAAGGCACCGAGGTGGCAAAATGGCTGGCGTCGAAAGGCATGACAGCGTTCATCCTGAAATATCGGGTGGCGCACACCGGCGAAGATGCCACCCAGGAATTCGCGGACTTGTCTAAGGACAGTCAGAAGTTCCAGGAAACGGTGGGAAGCGTGATCCCTTTGGCGATCGCCGACGGACTCGCAGCCGTGACATACGTCCGCCAGCACGCCGCCCAGTGGGGTATCTCGCCGGACCGCGTGGGCATTATCGGTTTCTCCGCGGGCGGAACCGTCGCCGCGGGCGTGGGATTACGCTACTCGCCGGAGGGGCGGCCCGCGTTTGTGGCGCCCATCTATCCAGCCGTCTCGTCCCTCAAGGATCCAACCGCGCCGGCCGATGCGCCGCCCTTGTTTCTCGCCGCGGCAAGCGATGACGCGTTCGGATTGGAGATGGACAGCATCGCCTTATACAGCCTGTGGACAAAGTCTCATCAATCCGCCGAGCTGCACATGTACGCGAAGGGTGGCCACGGGTTCGGGATGCATGCGCAGGGTCTGCCTTCCGACCACTGGATTAACCGGTTTGCCGAGTGGCTCGAAATGCAAGGCCTGCTGAAGAAGTGAAGTCGCTCGCCGGCCCGTCTGTCTTACTTCTCCGCCGCCGGCCTTCGCTCTCTCCGATAAGTCGAATACAGCGCGGCCACAGCCACAATCACGTTGGCGATTACTACCGGCCGGGCGTGGATCGCCACCCCGTAGGCGATCCACAAACATGCCGCACCGGCCTGAATACGGCGCAGCGCCGACGGCTGCCGGAAGAAATAGGACGCCGAGAACACCGCCGTCGCCACCCATCCAATGGCTTCCAACATCTACACCATCCCCCCGGCCGCAGCCGTGGCCGGCTGCACCACCGGGCAGATCATGAGCGTGTCGGTCTGGACTTTATCCCACTCGCGCAGCGCGAAGCCGTTTGCCTCGAAGAACCGGCGGATGTGGGTCGGGTCCCAACCGGCCAGCTCTTCCAGAACCGGGATCAGCACGCTCAGCGCGTCGTCGCTCAGGACCGTGCGCTGGGCGATGGGGTTGATGTAGGCGTTCTCCGAAACCGCGATGGTCAGGCCCGCCAGCCGGTTCACGTGCAGCATCACGTGTACGTCCGAACTGCCGTCGCCCACATACACGATCCGGTGGTGGCTCAGCGACAGGCTGGCGCGCAACTCGTCCACCACGGCCACTTTTCCGTAGCCCGCCGGCACGCGCAGAATGGATTGAATCTCCCCCGTGTCGGGGTTGTAATGAAACTGCGTGCCGATAATATGATCGGCGGGTACGACGCCCTCGAGAGCCGACTGAATCACTTCCTGCGGCGCGGCCGATACCACGTAGAACGAAAAACGATGCCCATCCAGATCCTTCAGCAGCTTGAACAGCGTCGGGATGTTCTGTTTCAACCGGATGCGCTTGCCGACTTCGTAAAGGTGTTCGCGCCGCACTTGGCGATACTCCGGATCGTGCAGCAGCAGGTAGGACAGTTCGCCGCCCTGCTGCACCAGGTGGATTTTCGCCAATCCCTGGATTCTTTCCGTAAATTCCGGTACACCCAACAGTTCGCTCAGCACCAGCCCGGAATCGTTGAAACTGAGCGTTTGATCGAAATCGCTGACGAACAGATAGTTCTTCGCCTCGATTTCCGGTAGATGTTGCATGAAAATCCTCCGTTTTGTAGCCAGATTAAAGTCGAATCCCGATCGAGGGGCACTCAGAGAGGAGTTAGATCGTGGTCAGCGGCATGGCTCACCCAGCCTGTTTTTTATTAGATGCGCCGGTGCCTCCGCAGGTTCCGAAGCGCGGCAAATTGATCGTACTTGAATTCAAATCAAAGGACTTAGCGGAGCGAAACCGCGAGGTTAACTGGTGGGTTGTGCAATTTTGTGCAGGTTTGTGCAGTCCGTTGGGAGCGGAAGGACGGCGTCCCGCGCGGCCCAACTGGATCGCCCCCCAAGGCGTTTGTGCATCCTTGTGCACGTTCCGCGAAAACCGTCCTGGGTGGCGACTTCGGCTAGAATAGGGAAAAATGATCCAAACCCTTTTCGGCTCGGTCGAGCAGGAACCCTCGTTACTGGAAAGACTGAAAGCCGGCGTGGAAAAGACCCGTTCGGGGCTGGTCTCGGCGCTGGGAGACGCCCTCGAAGGCAAGAAGCAGATCGATGCCGGCCTGCTGGAGGATCTGGAATTCACCCTGATTTCCGCCGATATCGGAGTGCGGACCACCGAGGAAATCCTGGAGCGCATCCGCCAGCGGGTGGCGCGGCATCAGTTGAACGACGCCGCCGAGCTGAAGGGGCTCATTCGCGAACATCTGCTCGAAATCCTGGCGGCCAGCGAGCGCGCGCCGGCCCACGTATCCGAGCCGCCGGCGGTGGTGCTGGTGGTGGGCGTCAACGGCGCCGGCAAGACAACCACCATCGGCAAACTGGCCCGCCGTTTTCAAGCGGAACACCGCAGCGTGCTGCTTTGCGCGGCCGATACGTTTCGCGCCGCCGCCATCGAACAACTCGAAATCTGGGGCGAGCGCACCGGTTCGCCGGTAATCCGCCAGAATCCCGGCAGCGACCCCAGCGCGGTCCTGTTCGACGCGCTCAATGCCGCCAAGGCACGCAAAGTGGACTACGTGATCGTCGATACCGCCGGCCGCCTGCAAACCAAGGAGAACCTGATGGCGGAGCTCGAAAAGATGAACCGCACCGCCAAAAAGGTGATTCCCGACGCTCCCCACGAAGTGCTGCTGGTGCTCGATGCCACGACCGGGCAGAACGGGCTGGAGCAGGCGCGCAAGTTCACCGAAACTTCCGGCGTCACCGGCATTGCGCTGGCCAAGCTCGACGGTACGGCCAAGGGCGGCATCGTGGTGGCCATCGCGCGCGAGCTCAACCTGCCGATCCGCTACATCGGCGTGGGAGAAAAGGCGGAGGACCTGCTGCCGTTCGACGCCGAAAAGTTCATCGCGTCGTTATTCGAGTGAAGCCTGTTCGAGTGAAGCCTATTGGAATGAGTCAGGCCGTCAATCCCGACTACATGCGCGAGGCGCTGGCTTTGGCGCGGCGGGGGCGCGCGCTGGCCAGCCCGAATCCGATGGTGGGCGCGGTGGTGGTTAATGGCGGTGAAGTGGTCGGCCGGGGCTTCCACACCTGGGAGACGCGCGACCACGCCGAAGTAGTGGCGCTGGCCGAAGCCGGCGACAAGGCTCGCGGCGCCACGGTGTACGTGAACCTGGAGCCGTGCTCGCACTACGGCCGCACGCCGCCCTGCGCCGACGCGCTGATCGCGGCCGGCGTGGCGCGTGTGGTCGCCCCGCTCGAAGATCCGAATCGGCTGGTGCGCGGCGAAGGCTTTCGCAAGCTGCGCGTCGCCGGTATCGAAGTCGAAATGGCGCCGGAATTTGCCGCCGAAGCCGCCAAGCTCAATGAGCCGTTTCTGTACTTCGCGCGCACCGGCCGGCCGCTGGTGACGCTGAAGGCGGCCATCACCTTGGATGGCAAGATTTCCGCCCCCGACGACAATCGCGGCTGGATCACCAGCGAGCGGGCCCGCGCCCACGTGCAGGAACTGCGCCACGATCACGACGCCATCCTCACCGGCATCGGCACGGTGCTGGCTGACGACCCGCTGCTCACCGACCGTACCGGCAACGACCGCTCGCGACCGCTGCTGCGCATCGTAATGGATTCGCAGCTCCGCCTGCCCGCCGATTCCAAAATGGCTCGCAGCGCCCGCGGGGACCTGGTAGCGGTGACCACTTCGGCCTCCTCCGCCGACCGGCGCGCGCAGCTCGCGGCCCGCGGCATCCAGGTGCTGGTTTTCGACGGGCCGGGCGGGCGCGCCGATCTCGGCGCCCTGATCGCCTGGCTGGGCGAGCGCCGCTATCTTTCGCTCATGATCGAAGCTGGCAGCAAGTTGAACTGGACCGCGCTCGAATCCGGGCTGGTGGATCGCGTCTTCTTCTATTACGCGCCCAAAATCCTGGGCGGCCTGGAGGCTTTGCCCCTGGCCGGCGGCATCGGGCGCCGCCGCCGTGTGGACGCCATTCGCCTGCACGATATTACGCTGCACTCGATTCCGCCCGACGAGTTTGCCGTGGAGGGGTATATGGATGTTTACCGGAATCATTGAAGAGTTGGGCACGGTAGAAGCTCTGGATCCGCGCCCGGCCGGCGCCCGCCTGCGCATCGCCTGCCGCACGGTGACTGAGGACATGCGGACCGGTTCGAGCGTCTCGGTGAACGGTGTATGCCTCACCGCCCTCGACCCGCGCCCGGACGGTTTCTCGGCCGATCTCGCGCCCGAAACGCTGAAGCGCAGCAACCTGGGCGCACTGCGCGCCGGCTCGCGCGTCAACCTGGAGCGCCCGCTTTCGCCCAGTTCCCGCTTCGACGGCCACATCGTGCAAGGCCACGTGGACGGCACCGGCGAATTCCTGTCGCTCGATTCACTGGGCGGCGACAACTGGTGGCTGCGGGTTCGCATTCCGGCGGACCTGGATCGCTACCTGGTCTCGAAAGGATCGATCGCGATTGACGGTATCAGCCTGACCATCGCCGAGCTCGAAGCCGACACCCTCTCGGTCACCATCATCCCCCACACTTTCCGCAATACCACGCTAGGAGGCTATCGCCCCGGCGCGCGAGTAAACCTCGAATGCGACGTGCTGGCCAAGCACGTGGAAAAGCTGTTGCGGAAAATGGCGCCGCGCGAGGGGTTGACGGTAGAGAAGCTGGAAGAAAACGGCTATTAGATGCCATTGGTGGAGAACGTACTGCTGGATTTTCGGTATGCGCTTCGCGTGCTTCGAAAGTCCCCCGCGTTTACGGTCGTGGCCATAGTCACTCTGGCGCTGGGCATTGGAGCGAACGCCGTCGTCTTCGGAGTGCTGAATGCGGTGCTGCTGCACCCGCTCGATGTGAGCGACCCCGGGAGCCTGTATCAGGTTCGCCATCAGCAGTGGACGATCGGACGGCTGCTGACTACGTCGTATCCCGCATTTGAGGATTTTCGGCGGTGCAACACCACCTTCAGCGGCATGGCCGCGATTAATGCATATTCCACCGCGCGACTGCGATGGCGCAACGCGGTGAGGCAGCTCCACGGCGATGAAGTGACCGGCAATTATTTCGATCTGCTGGGAGTGCGGCCGGCGGTGGGACGGTTGTTCCATGCGGCGGACGAGCATGGCCCGGATTCAGTGCCGTATGTGGTGTTGAGCGATGCTTTGTGGCGAAGCGTGTTTTCCGCCGATCCCGGCGTCGTCGGCACGGCTGTGGATCTCGGCAAGCATCCGTTCACGGTGATTGGCGTGGCGCCGTTGCCATTTCACGGCACGGAGCGGTTTGTGTGGCCGGACTACTGGATGCCTATGGCGAACGAGAAGCAGGTAGATGGGTCGGATTACCTGCTAAGCCGGGCGTCCGTAGCGGTTACGGTGATTGGCCGGGTGAAGCCGGGCGTAACGCCGCGGCAGGCGACGGAGAACCTGAATGCGATTGCGGCCGAGCTGGCGAGGGAGCATCCGGAGACCGACGACGGACAGCCGCTACGGCTGATCCATCCAGGACTCATCGGGGACGAGGGTGACGTCATTCGCGGGTTTCTTTGGAGCGTGACCGTACTGGCGCTGCTGGTGCTGGCGGCGGCATCGGCGAACCTGGCGAGTCTGTTTGCGGCGCGCGTGGCGGATCGCGGCCGGGAGCTGGCCCTCCGTGTGGCCCTTGGATCGAGCCGGCGCCGACTGGTGCGGCAACTGCTGACCGAGGCGGTGACGGTATCGCTGATGGGCGGAGCGGCGGGGCTCGCGACCGCGCGGCTGCTGCTGGGCGTGCTGAACCGGTGGCAGCCGATGGAAGAAAAGCACCTGGCGGCAATCGTGGATGCGCGTGTGTACCTGGCGGGCCTGGCACTGACACTGGCAAGCGCGCTGCTATTTGGGATGGTGCCGGCGTGGCAGGTGTGCCGCAGCAGTCCGCTGCAGATGATGAAGAGCGGATCATCGGGTTCCATGCGCCTCGGCCGGTTTGCCTCGCGCGATCTGTTGCTCGGTGCGCAGATTGCCATCTGCACGCTGCTGGTAACGGCTTCGCTGGTAGGGGTGCGCGGCATGGTGCGGGCGCTTCATGTTCCGCTGGGCTTTGAGCCGCGGGGCGCGATGCTGGTCGAGGTGGACACCGCGATCGAGAGAGAGAAGGCGATTGAGGCGGCGCGGAGCATCCCCGGTGTAACGGCAGCGGGCACGGTGAGCCGCGCCCCGTTTACTGGCGGCATGCACGGGATTCCGATTTTCCGGCCGGGGACGACGGAGTTCACACTGAACCACGCCGCGCTGGCGCCGTACGTATTTGCGATGTCGTCCGGGTACCTGGAGGCTGCCGGCACTCGACTGCTTAGCGGGCGCGATGTCTCCTGGCATGACACCGCAAAGACGCCCTATGTGGCGATTGTGAACCAAACCTTCGCGCGCAAAATGTGGGGGGAAACGGCAGCAATCGGACAGCGCTTTATCGTGTCGGGCAAGCTGACGGAGGTGGTGGGCGTGGCGGAAGACGGCAAATATCACGACCTGCAGGAGCCGCCGCAGGCCGTGGCGTATGTGCCGTCGTCGCAAAGCGGGCAGGGCGAGGCGGTACTCGTGGTGCGGTCGCGGCGGGCGCCGAGCGAGATGGCGGCGGCGCTCGCGCGCACACTGAGCGGCCTCGATCCGGATGTGCCCATTGCGGTGAATCGCTGGTCCGATGCGGTGGATGGCGAGCTGTTCCCGGCGCGGGCGGCGACGGTGGCACTGGGCGCGATGGGCTTGTTGGCGGCGATGCTGGCGGTGACGGGCATCTTCGGGATGGCGGCCTACAGTGTGAGCCGGCGCATGAAAGAGCTGGGCATCCGCGTGGCATTGGGCGCACGAGGGACAGAAGTGATGAGCGCGGCGGTGGGCCGGCCCATGGTGGTGCTCGGGGTGGGATCGGCGCTGGGTCTGGCGGCGGGGATTCTCGCGAGCCGCCTGCTGGGGCAGATTGTGTATCGGGCGAATCCGAGCGATCCGGTGGTCGTTGTGGGTGCGGTATTGACGATGTTGCTGCTAGGCATTGCAGCGTCCGCCATTCCAGCCCGGCGAGCGCTGGCCGTCGATCCATCCAAACTCATGCACGAAGAGTGAGGCTCGACCGACAACTATGGAGTTCGAATGGGACGCCGTCAAAGCGGCATCCAACCTCGATAAGCACGGCGTGAGTTTCGCGGAAGCGATGACGGTCTTCGGCGATCCTTTGGAGGCCACGATTCCGGACCCGGATCACTCGGTGGAGGAGCTCTGCTTCCTGAGCATGGGGCGCTCCGAAGCGGGCCGGGTCGTGGTAGTGGCGTATACTGAGCGTGAAGGGCGTGTCCGCCTCATCAGCGCGCGAGCGGCGACGCCAACCGAGCGGAGAAGATATGAGTCACGGCGGCACGACTAATCCGGACGACATGAGACCGGAATACGATTTCTCCGGCGAGGTGCGCGGGAAGCACCACGAACAGTACCAGACCGGAACGAATGTGGTGTTCCTCGATTCGGACGTTGCCAAAGTCTTCAAGGACTCCGAGTCTGTGAACCGTGCACTGCGGCTGCTCCTGGAGCTCGCCAAGAACCAGTTGCCACCGGATCGAGCTGCTTAAACAGGGCCGTCTGAATTCGTCGCGGGGGAAACTGCGGTTTTCGTGGCGGCAAAGGAGCGACAGCCATATCTGCCGCCGTACCTTGCCAGGAACTGGAAGACCTCATCCTCATCCCAGAAACGCCAGAATTGCGAACATGTCGGAGCGCTCCTACGTGGCGGCCATTTTAGCCAAGGGCTCACGTCAGGCTGACCCATTCGACCTTCATTCGACCTGACCCATTCGACCTTGTCAGGGCGAGCACGGACCGCCGCTGTCGCAGTTTCGATGTTGAGATTGGGTACAGCCTCCGATCAGAGAGTCGTCGCCGCGTTGACCCGAATTGAGCGTTTCACCCCTTCGCGAGGCCCGGATCTACAAGGAGCAGTAGGAACTCGCGCCGTATCGGGCGGCGATGGTGGAACGAAGAAGGCCTAACGATGCCGAATCCACAGAAAGAGTCAAAGACTTGGGTCGGGGACCACCTTCGGAGGACGCCGCTTCCGCTTCGTGCGCTTCTTCTTGCTGCCCTTGATCTTCTTGTAAGCCTCGTAGCCAATAGCGAGAGACGGGATTATCGCTCCAGCTGCCTTAGCGATTTCGGTTATGTCTTGAAGCGGAAGTGACAAAACAGTTGCCTCCAGAAGTGTTTCCGCTCGAAGCGTAACATTTTCCCGCCAGAAAGTTGAGGATTGAAACGCCAAACGCGAAAATATCTGTGGAGGCTCTAAGTGCCTCAAGAACAGCAGGGTTAGAGACTGTTTTGCACACCGGTCACTGCTTTTTCCACAGGGATTCAACGAACAACAATGTAATGGAGTGTTTTTGGCGAAGGGTACACCTCATTGGCGCATCCGTCTACCTCTTAGCCCTTCAGCCTGGCGGAGGGAACATGGGCGTGTACTGGAGTGAGCAGACGGAACGTCTCCGCGGAGCGTCCCCGAGTTCCCCGTGGACAAATGCGGATGGTGTCTTCTTCGCCATGTTCTGCCGGCGCGTGTCCTCTCACAGGAAGAGGTCGGCCGGCACGTGAAACAGGCTGGCGAGCTTCTTCGCCTGCGCTTTGCTGATCGCCCGTTTTCCACTCACAACCTCGGAGGCTACCCTGCGCGGACCAAACACGTCGAGCAGGTCGCGCTGGCGAAGGCCGTGTTCCTCCATCAGGCTGCGCAACCGGCTGTCGGGCGTCGATCCTTCGAGGGCGTAGTTGGCGTCCTCGAAGGCTTCGATCAGCACGGTCAGAAGCTCGGAAGGGCCCCGACAGGCCAGGAGGCCTGTCCTACTGGCGCCCGGCCCACCACAACCGCATGCCTAGCTCGTGATCCATGCGCTCGGGGAAGCCTTCGGGGCGCTGCGGGTGATGGAATGGGTCGACGTATTCGTTGTGGGAGAGGAGCTTTCCGTCTTTCGATTCCAGGTTCAGCGTGACATGGTAAGTCTGGTTGGGAGTGACCGTAAAACTGAGATCGGTGACGCGGACGTGCGAATCGGGGCCGAGCGGAATCGCGCGGGTGCCCTCAGCGACTAAGTCTCCGCCGGCCAGAGTGACATGCCAACTAGCGGTCACTTCCCCCAGGTCAGCGCTGGTGTCGTTGACTGCGTGGATGGCCACCGGTGCGTCCTTGTACTCCATGAAGACGCCTACGGGCTGGTTGCTTTCGAGCATGGCGCGCAGGCCGCCGCCCAAGCCTTCCACTTTGGGAGCGCCCCAATAATCGTAGATGCCGTAGAAACTCTGAGGGCAGAAATCGATGAACATGAACTGGAAGTAACCGGCGTTGGGCGCGTACTTCTGGATGCGGTAATGCTCGACGTAATACTTCAGCAGGCGGTATTGGTAGTCGTGCAGTTCGGCAACCCGGGGCAGCACGTCCTTCAACCTTTCGGCCAGCACGGGCACCAGGCTCAGGCGCGTGGCCGGCGGCGGCGCGTCCACGCCGAATTCGGTTGCCAGCTTTTCGGAGGTCCCGGAAATGTCGGTGTACTTGCCTCCGCCGAGCGAACCGCGATAGTCGTGGCCATCGCCGCTTTCCGGGTCGTCGCCGGCGGAGGAATTCCTAATGGTGGGGCGGGTGGGGTCGAGGGATTTGGCCTCCGCCACCAACTGCGGGCCGGGGCGCACGGTGGAGGCGTCTTTGCCGGCTTCATTCATGGCGATCCACGCGAGGATGCTGGGATGGTTGCGCAACTGGCGAATCGTCGCCCCGAACAGGCGAACGGCGCGGGCGGTGAATTCCGCGTCCTGGGGAAAGTTCCAGTTGAGATCGAAATCCTGGAGCACGGCCATGCCCAGGCGGTCGCAGATCTCATAGAATTCCGGGTTCTCGGTATGGACGTGGATGCGGAAGGCGTTAAAGCCGGCGCGCATGGCCGCGGCCACGTCGCGCTGGTATCGCGCGCGGTCCATCCCCGAGATATAGACGTCCGGCCAATAGGTGGTACCGCGCAGGTAGATGGGTTTGCCGTTCAGAAAGAAGCGGGTTTCGTTGGCGGCGCGATGCAACTCGACGGTACGAATTCCGAAGGTCACCTGGCGGCGGAGCGGAGCCTCGCCGGCGCGGGCGAGCTCCAGATCGGCCCGGTAGAGCGCCGGGGCGCCGCGGTCCCAGGTGCTCCAGAGCCGCGGCGCGTCAACGGTCAGATGGCGCTCGATCGAGTTGGCGCCAGCCGCGAGCGACACCGGTTCGGAGGATTTCGCGGCGACTTTGCCGTCGGTGAGCGAGACGATACGCACGGAAAGGTTGGCGGCTTGCGGGCCGGCATCGTTCTGGAGGGGCCAGGAGACGGCCACGGTGGCCGAAGCGGCATCGGCGGAAGTGGTCCCGAGCCACGGCTCGCCGCCTTCGCGGACGTCGTCGTGGAGGATCAGCTTGACCGGGCGCCAGATTCCCACCGGGTTGACATCGCGCTGCACAAACGTGTCGGCGTGCTCGTAGGTGCCCTTCAGCATGCGGCGGATCACGTTGTACACCCAATCGGTTTCCCCGCCCGGCGTGGTTTCGCGGTCCCAGGGAGACCAGACCTTCACGATCAGGGCGTTGGAGCGGCCGTGGACCAACAGGCCGCCCACCTGGTATTCGAAGGGTTCGGCGTAGCCTTCGTGGGAGCCCAGCAGGTTCCCATTCAGCCAGACTTTGCCATAGTAATCGACGCCTTCAAAGCGCAAGGTGGCGCGGGCGGCGCCGGCGGGAGTGGGGAAATCGACGCGATACCACCACGGGGCATCGTTAAAAGAACGCAATTCGCGCCCGAAGTAGGGCTGCGCCGCCAGCAGCAGTTGCAGGTGCGCCAGGCGCGGAATCGGCTGCCAGGCGTCGCTCAGGGGTTGTCCGACGCGGGCATCGCGGGTATCGGGGTTGAACCACTGCGCCTTCTCGCCTATGTCATGGACATCCTGAGTGACACGCCAGTTGTGGCCGAGATCGACCTGCTGGGCGGAGGCGAGCCAACCAGGCAAACAGAGCGCCAGGACGAGAGAGTGCAAGCGGTAGGGCGTGGGATAGACCTCCGGGCCCGTCGATCGGACGACGGCCAATTCGCAGAATAGCACTCAAGAAGAGAACCGGCGACAAGATCGCCGGCGCTACGAGAGATCAGCTATTAGCTTTCGGCTCGACCAGGAAGGTGGGCACGATGCCGGAGGCGGTGCTGAAACCGGAGTTGCCGCTGGAAAGCCAGCTCGAGCAGCCCTGCACTTTTCCCAGGTAAGCGTGCGGATGCACGTCCACCTTCATTTCCCGGAATTCGAGCTGGCCGAAGGTCATCAGCGGGAAGACGGAGCGAACGGGGTCGACGCGCTGCTGCGCGACGTAGGGCGAACGCATGGCCTGTTTGAGGGCGCGGTCCCACTGCGCGTCGTCCATCTCCCAGCCGAGATAGGAATGGGAATCGGTGGAATCGTCGTTGGGCTTGAGCGCCAGCCGCTCCCGGTTGCGGGTGATGAATTCGGGCAGATCGACGGTCTGGTCTTCGAAAGTTGTCTTGGTCTGCGACACCAGGCGGGTCCAGGGAACGTGGTCGCGGATCGCCTTGCGCTCGGCGGCCGGGAAGCGGGCGGTGAGGGTTTCGTCGGTGAGCAGGCCGAACATGGCTTTCTTGTGGGCCAGCTCGGAGCGAAAGCTGTTTACCACGCAGACGCTTCCGTCGCGATAGGCCTGCACCAGCGGATGGGTGAGATCGAAGCGGAGCAGGAACTCCTGCACGCCCAGGCGGCGGTAGACCAGATCGATTTCGAAGTTGCCTTTGCGCAGCACCCGATTGCGATACTCGAGTTGCTCGGGCGAGACGATCTCGACCGCGTAGCCTTCTTCGCGGAAGCCGTCGCGGAACAGCTCGTATTCGCTGCGGCCGCTGGAGTAGGCGGAGCGAAACTCGACAATGGCGATGTGGGGAGACTTCTTGCCGCCGAACAGCTTATAGGCCTTCAAGAGCGCCGACAGCAGGTGTTTGCGGCCGCCCACCTTGGTCACGCTGTACCGCTTGCGCAGTTCCTTGAGCGGAGGTGCGTCGTAGAACAGATCGGCCAGCGCATCGGCGTAGCCGGCGCCAGTGGGCGCGTCGGCGTTGTATTGCACGAAATGCAGGTGTCCGTTCACCAGATGGGTATCGAGACGGGCGGCCACTTCCAAAGCCTGGTAACCGGGGTCGATGGACGCGAGCATTTTTTCGGCCGGCAATAGCTCCAGGCGGGCGAGCAGGACCGGGTTGGCGAGCACCATCTGCTCCATCCGGTCGATGGCGGCAATCAACGATTCTCCGGTTTTCACCAGGGTGTCGTACTGGCGGCGGGAAAGGAAATTGGGACGGAGAAACGGGCAGACAAGCCTCCCCCCAACGGTGAGACCGGCCTGTTCCATTTGCCGGTGGAGAGTGTCCGCCCACGCCAAATTGCGGAAGGGGCCGTTCTCCAGCAGCTTATTGTATCTGATTACGGCGTCGTCCAACTGAGACATCTGGGTTAGAAACTACTTCTAACCACGAGTATCCCACAGCGAAGCCGAAAACGATAGGACCGGCCGCTCCAAAACCACACAAACCTATGAAAATAGGTGTTTTAGATAAATTGTAACGTTATGTATGGCCACCTGCCGCTACTGGTTGTGAGTTTCTTTGGCCAGTCGCGCCTGGGCGTCGTCCAGCTTTTTATTAACCTTGGATACCTCCTCGGGATCGTTATCCACTTCGAAACCCCGCTGGAACTCCCGCAGCGAAGCCTGCCATTGCGCGATGGCCTCTTTGGTCTTGCCGAGCTTGCTGTAAACGTCGCCCAAATGGTCGTGAACGGTGGGATCTTTCATGCGGCCGAGGGCGCGCTTGAGCAGGTCTTCGGCCTCGGCCAACTTGCCTTGGCGGAAATAGACCCAGGCCAGGCTATCCAGGTAGGCGCCGTTGTCCGGCTCCAGGTCGAGCGCCTTCTTCACCAGACTGTAGGCTTCGTCCAACCGCTCGTTGCGATCGGCGAGCATATAGCCGAGATAGTTCAACGCGCCGGCATTTTTCGGAAACAGGTCGAGCGACTTGCGGAATTCGGCTTCCGAAGCGTCGTACTTCTTCATCCGCTCCAGCCTGGCGCCGCGCATGAAAGCGACCGTGGCGCGATCTTCCTGGCTCGCAAGCTTGTCGCCATCGAGAGCTTTGTCGGCCGCATCGAGAGCTTTCGCCATGTCGTCCCAGCGCTTGCCGCGCTCGTAAATCTCGGCCAGGTTGATCTGGATCGAGAAGGCGCGCGGACCGCCCCCGACGAGGGAGTGCATCTCCACCGCCGCCTGGTCGATCTTTCCGGAGTCGGCCAGGGCATTGGCGTGGGCCTCAATCACAATCGGATCTTTGGGAAACTTTTTCAAGGCCGAGTCGGCCTCTTTCATGGCGCTGGGGAGGTCCTTGGCAAATGTTCGCCAGGTCTCGACGATTTCGGCGCTTACCTTGGGCGCCAGGTTGGGATCGAGAACGGAAATCTGTTGCAGCGTATCCACCGCCTGCTGGTATTGCTCCACTTCGCGATAGGCGCGCGCCAGTTGGTCGAGGAAGGCGACGCGGCTCTGGATATCCTGCGGGCGGTAGTTGCGCCGTTCGGTATCGGAAAGGATGCGCTTCAGCGCGGCGATTTCCTCATCGGTCTTATGCTGGGCGGCGAGCAACTCCACTTCCGCGCCGCGAATATTGAGGTCGGCGGGATCGAGGGCTTTGGCTTTGGCCAGCGCGGCGGCCGCCTGGGCATAATCGCGCTGCTGCATATAGATCTGCGCCATGCCGAACGGGTAGCGCCAATCGCGGGAATCCTGCTCGGCCAACTGCTTGTAAATGGTCAGCGCCTCGTCGAACCGGCCGGCCTGGGAAAGCACCTCGGCCAGTTCGGCCTGCAGGTGGTCGTCGTCGGGAGCGAGCGTAACGGCTTTCTTCAGAGCCTCGGCGGCGTCCTTGAAATCCTCCATCTGCTCGTACTGCTGCGCCAGAATCGCGAGCGTATGCTCGTTGGGGTTCTTGTCGACCAGGGTCTTGAGTTTTTCGAGCGCCTTGTTGTTGTCGCCCATCTCGGAGTAGAGCGTGGCCAGTCCGGCCAGGGCTTCTTCGTCGTCGGGATTGGCGGCAATGGCCGCGTTGTAGGCTTTTTCGGCCTCGGTGGGGTTATTGGAAAAGCTCTGCAACTTGCCGAGCATGACCCAGCTTTCCGAGTCCTTGGGGGCTTTCTGGGTGATCCACAGGTACTGCTCGACGGCCTTGCGCAGATAGCTTTCGTCGACGTGGCCCTGCTGCGCGCCGGCAATCTTGGTGTAGACGCGGCCGAGCATGCGGTGAGCGCCCAGGTTGTCGGGATCCTGCTTCAGCATTTCCTGGGCCTGTTGCTCGGCGTCGGCCAGGCGGTTGGTTTCCACGTAAAGATTGGCCAGCTCTTCGAAAATCAAACTGGAAGAAGGATCGAGCTTCAGCGCCTGCTGGTAGTATTGGATTGCCTTGGTAACGTCCTCGCGGCTGCCTTCGGTCTGGGCCAACTGCGCATACAGCCGAGCCATGGCAAAGTTGTAGTAGGCGCCGGCTCGGCTATCGCCGGAACCCGAAGGAGTAGTTTGCGCCGCACCGGCCGAAGCCAGCAAAGAAATCGCGAGTAGCGCTTGGGCTGACCGAATCATGAAACCTGTACCTTCTTTCGACCGAGTGCGATCCCCTGAGGGTCGAATTGCACTCTTTTATTGTATAACGGGGCGTTGCGGGCAGTGACCGGCTCCGGGGGTGCGCGTCAGGGCGACCTGTACCAGCCGGGACCACCTGATACAGACGATGCGCGGGAGCGCCGGTTGGTTGCAGTGGCCGGTCCTACCGGATCGGGGAAGAGTGAACTGGCGCTGGTATTGGCCGAGGCGTTCGCCGGCGAGATCGTCAACTGCGATTCGCTGCAGGTGTTCCGGCATTTCGATATCGGCACGGCGAAGCTGCCCCTGGCGGAGCGGCGGGGCGTGCCCCATCACCTGATCGACGTGGCCGATCCCGACCAGCTTTTCACGGCCGGCGAATACGCGCGGGTGGCGCGGCGCGCGATTGGGGAGATTGCGGCGCGGGGGCGGCTGCCGCTGGTCGCCGGCGGCACCGGTTTCTACCTGCGGGCGCTCGTGGACGGGCTGTTTCAGGGACCGGAGCGCGACCAGGCCCTGCGCGAGCGGCTGGCGGCGCGGGAGGTGCGGCGCGCCGGCAGCTTGCACCGTTTGCTGACCCGTCTCGACCCGGAGACCGCCAGCCGCATTCACCCCCACGACGTCCCCAAAGTGACGCGGGCTCTGGAGGTGACGCTGGTGGCGCGCCGTCCGGCCAGCGAACTGTTTCGCCAGGGGCGCGACCGGCTGACGGGCTATGGCACCCTGAAGCTGGGCCTGCTGCCGGACCGGGAAGCGCTCTACCGGCGTCTGGACGCGCGCGCGGAGCGCATGTTCGCCGGCGGTTTGCCGGAGGAAGTGGAGAGCATCCTCAAGCTGGGATTTCCGGCGACCGCCAAGCCGTTCGAGTCGCACGGCTACAGGCAGGCGCTGCAGTTGTTGCGGGGCGAGTTGAACCGGGGGGAGGCCATATTCCACGCGCAACGCAATACGCGCCAGTACGCCAAGCGCCAGATCACCTGGTTCCGCAAGGAGCCGGACCTGGTGTGGCTGCGGGGCTTCGGAGACGACGGGGAAATTCAGAGGGAAGCGGTGGAGAGGGTGGGGGAGTTTTTGGGGGCGGGGAAATGAGCCGGCGGGGAACCTCCGCTCCTGCAGACCACGAAAAACGATGGTCTACCGCACAGGTTCTGCCAGCGAGACCGGGTTGCCCGCGAGGAGTGTCAGCGCCTCCCGGGCGGATCGACCTGTAGATCGAAGCGCGATTCCTTCATGAAGCGGCCGCGCATGTCTCCCAACCACGGGTCCGGGTAACGCCGGTTCAGATTCACGGTGGCAACGGCGACCGTTCCACGCTCCGACGCTTGCGCCAGAATCTCCCCGTCGGGATCCAGAATCCAGGTGGGATGGTCGTACCCGGCGGCGGCGAAAAAGACGTGGTTTTCGATGGCGCGGCCCTTGGAGAGCGTTTCGCTGCCGCCCGCGATCGGCATGAGAATCAACTCCGCGCCCCTCAGGGCGAGAGCCCGGGCCGGGTCCGGATAGCGCGAATCCCAGCAGATCATCAAACCGATGGTCCCAAAATCCGTGCGGAAAACCGGGAAATCGGATCCCGGCGTCATGCCGCCTTCGTACTCCTCGCGCGGAAGATAGACCTTGCGATAGCGCCCCGCGACCCGGCCCTGGCGATCGATCAGGACGGCCGTGTTGTATACGGCTTGCCCCTCCCGCTCATAGAGGCCGGCCACGAGCCAAGTCTTCCTTTGCCTTGCCCAGTCCCCGAGACGAATCGTAGACGGTCCGGGAATAGGCTCGGAAACGTCGGCGTAGCCTTTCCCGGTTCCCACGCCGTTGATTCCTTCCGGCAGCAGCACGATGTCCACCGCCGGCGGCACAGCCCGCTCCAGCAGGGCAAGGAAGTCTCCGACGGGATCGGGCGACCCTCGCGGCTTGAGGTTGACGGACGCCACGGTGACGTTGCGGACAGGCGGCGCCGGCACCGATTCCAGACTTACTTCGTCCCACCAGACCAGAGCTCGCGGCGCATTCACCAGGAGCAACTGAATCTTCACCGCAACCGCGTGTTCCGGGGCCTGCGCGTCCAGCGCGACGGTGGTCCACTCCGCGCCGGCCGCAGCCTCCCAAGGGTACTCGGGCTGCCCGACGCGCTTCCCGCCAGCATCCATCCAATCCAGTCGCGGGACCACCTGGCGCGGCGCGGAGTCCAGTCCCTCGGCACGGTAACTGGCGCGGAAACGGTACCACGCTCCGGCTTGAATCCCGGCCAGCAAGCGTTCCCAGCCTCCGAACACGGCCGGATTGCCGTTGCCCGATAGAGCCAGCGCCCCGTGCCCGCTGCGCGAGTGAAGCTCGTCGATGTAGCCACGCGGAGCGATCTCCGGACGCGGCGACCAGATCGTCCACGCCCGGGACCCGGCGTCCGCCGCGGAAAAGGCGCTCTGGTGAAACGGCACATTCTGGGCGGGCAAACAGGCTGCCAATGCGGCAGCCACAAAAAGCGGCCTCATGAGACGAGTATATGCCGCACCCGGGCTTTGGGCTATTCGGGTTCAAGCAGCGGGTGCCGGGAACTAACTCCCTGAAATCGGTTAAGCACCCTCAAGCAGGCTACAAAGCGCCCGTCGTGCAGAAGCGATCGATCAGCCCACCAGCGTCGAGAGTGACGCCGTTCACGCCGCCCTCCCTTTTCTGAAAACTCTCTTCCTTGGGTGGGGAGAAAGAAGCGCGTCGGCCCACGTGCGCTCCTTTTTCGTTAGCGGGCCGCCCGTTTGCCGTAGCGCGTCTTCCAGTATCTCTTTCCATCCCGCCGCATCGAAGAGAGCGACTCCGACCGCGTGCTTCACGAAGGCGGAAACGCTCCCCGCCGCTCCAGCCGCGATCAGCGCCCGAATTTCTTCAAGCTGATCGTTCGGAAGCGTGATGGTGATCTTCGTGGTGGCCACGCCAAGGACCATACCATGCAAAAGGCTGCCATTGAAAGCGGCTGATTCTCCCGCCTAGTTTACGTGTGCAATCGTCGTGACGACAACGCGGGTGGTCTCCCTGGCTCTGACGGAGACGCTGGTGGCTCTCTTCAGAGACTCCAGGACTTCGGGATTTCGATATTCGAGCTTGTCGACGGCGGGGACCACGTAGACCTTGTACGCCCCTGGTTCAAGTCCCTCAAACCGAAACTTCTTCTGGAACACGAAAGCAAATTTCGGCTCCGTCTCATTCCCCGCGAGGGCGAAGAGCGGGTCCAGGGGGACCCGCGCGGACGAGGGCGTCCGCCCCACCATTCTTGCGGCATCTTCCGAAATTGGAAAAAGTATGTGGCACTGGACTGAGAGTCCGCTCCACGAAAAAGTATGGGCCTGCCGCGGGCGAACGGCGATAACGATAAAGAAGAAAGTTAATTACTGGACAGGCCGGCCACGGGCACGGTTAGGGAACCAACCGCTCCGGACTCGGGGTCGCGGACGACGATGCGGATTTTGGAGGCGCCGGCGGGGACAGGGCGATCCACGGACAGGGCGACGCCACCGCGCAGGGCGGCGTCGTACTCCCGGGTGGTTAGGTTCAAATCGGTCGGGACCTCTTCGGTGAGGCCGGTCTGCCAGCCGTTGGTGTAGTACCCAAATGTGACCAGGAACCTGCCGGTATAGGTTGGGCCCTGGGTGAGAGACAGATCGGCGGCGTCCACGCGGATGTCGAAATGCATCCAGCCTTTGCCTTTCCGGCTGGGCGAAACGGCGGCGCGAATCCCGATGGCGGTTGCGTCGGAGGGGCCGGCGACGGCCAGGCCGAAGCTCTCGCGCGGGTCCGCCTCGCGCTGGTCGCCATAGTAGCCGTCGATGGTGCGAAGCCGCGGACCGCCTTTAGCCTCGGCGGCAACATACAGGTTGTGGAACTTGTTGTCCCATCTGTCGGGCGGAGGGCGATAGGCGATCCGGTAGGTGGCTCGGCCGTCGGCCGCCGTCTGGCGCATGGCTTCCTCGACGGCGCCGCCGGAGAACCATTGGCCGGCGGTCAGGCCCGCGAGCCGCTCCAGGACATCGATACTGCTGAAGCCGGGATTGAGATCGGCCTGCTGCTCCACGGCGTAGACGGTGATGCCGGCGTGGGCCAGGTCCATGGCAAGGCGCACGACCGAGAGGGTGTAATCGTGCCAGCGCCGGTCGGTTCCGCGAGCACCGATGGGAACTCCGTGAGAGATCCACAGCAGACATTTGCGGCCAGGCTGAGGGGCAAAATCGGAAGCCAGGATTCGCAAGGCGGTAAGGGTCGCCTGGACGCGGGCGTCGAGATCGTACTGCAGTTCCTGCGGCCTGGCGCAGTTGACGGCATGCATGGCTTGATCGATGAGCGCCTCCGCCTGGGCGGTCCAGGCGCTATCGCCGGGCGAGTCGGAGTGCCCGGCATTGGGGAGGGCGCGAACCGGGTAGAGAGTGCCATCCGGGGTGAGCAGGTAGAGGTAAAGGCGCTGGCCCGATTCGACTTTCCGGAGGGTCTCGGCCAGGCGCTTCCATTCCGCGCCGCCCTCGGCGGGGTCGGCATTCAGAAAATCGAGGAGGACGAGCGTGGACGGGGAACCGGTGGGGCGGTTGGTGTACTGGTTGGGCCCGAGCGGGGCGGAACTCGATTCCGGAGTTTCCAGGGGGCGGCAGAAGACCGGTTGCATGGGTTGGCCGTCGTCACGGATATCGAAATCGGTAGCGCGCAGGCCGGGAACGGGCTCACCCTTGGCGTCGAAGACGACGAGGTTGAACAGGAGCAAGGGAGCCGGGAACTCCGGCTTGGAGCCGCGCCGGATCAGGACTTTGTTGAAGGGAGGGTCCGGCGGGGCGGTTTGAGCGGGGGCCGCGGAGGCAGCCAGAGTTGCGCCCATCAACAGGGCGAGAACTGGGCCTTTGAGCGGGTTCCGGAGCCCCATCGATAGCGCTGCCACCTGGGTCGATTATAAGCCGCCGCAGGGCGATTCAGAAGGCAGGAATCCGCCTCACGCTATCCTGGTCGATGAATGAAAGCGACCCGCAAGCCACGGCAATCGCGCCAGGCCTCGCGGCCGGTCCCGCCGGAAGACTCCCTTTCCCGGCCGGCGGCGCGCACCTGGCGGCGGCACGCCTCGCGCATGCTCGCGCTCTGGGCCCTGCTCCTGGCAACGTATTCCAATTCCTTCCAGGCGGGCCTGGTATTCGACAATTCCAGGGCGATTTTGCGGGATGCCCGAATCCGGGCGGCGACGCCGGAGAACGTGCGGCGCATTTTCACCGAAGGCTACAGCAGCACCACCTCGGGCCTGTATCGCCCGCTCACGACCTTCTCCTACCTGCTGAATTACGCCGTCGCCGGTAATGGAATTCGTCCGGCGGGCTACCATTGGGCCAATCTGACGGTACATGCGGCGAATGTCTCGCTCGTGTACCTTTTGGGATTAGTGGTCTTTGGGACGGCCGCGCCGGCCTTTGCCCTGGCGGCGCTCTGGGGGGTGCATCCGCTGCTCACCGAATCCGTCACCAATATTGTGGGCCGCGCCGACCTGCTGGCAGCCTTTGGCGTACTGGCCGGCTTGCTGTGCTACACCAGAAGCGCTTCCGCCGCCGGGCGCGACAAGCTGCTCTGGCTGGCGGCGATGGCAGCCGCCCAGGCCATCGGGATCTTCTCCAAAGAGAGCGCGGTCATTCTGCCCGGCATCGTACTTCTATACGACCTGACCTGGCGGCGGCGCGCAGGTTGGCGGGAGCGCGCCGCGGCCTTCACCGCGCTGGCCCTGCCGATTGCCGTATTTTTCTATTTGCGCGGCACATTAGAGACGCATCTTTCCGCCTCGAACAGCGACAATCCCCTGTTGACCGCGGATTTCTGGACGGCGCGGCTCACGGCTATCAAAGTGATCGGCAAGTATCTGTGGCTGTTTGTCTGGCCGGCCGGTTTATCGGCGGATTATTCCTATAACGCCGTGCCGACATTTGGCTGGCATCCGGCGGAATGGGAGGACGCGAAGGCCCTGATTGCGCTGGCGATCTGCCTGGCCGGCGCCCTGCTCGCCGTACGCTCGTACCGCGCGCGGAAGCCGATATTTTTCTTCCTCGCTTTCTTTTTCGTCGCTCTGCTGCCGGCGTCGAATCTGGCGATTCTCATCGGGAGCATCATGGCCGAGCGGTTCGTTTACCTGCCGTCGATCGGCCTCGCCGGGTGCGCGATTGCGGGAATCTACGCGCTGGGCCGGCGGGCGCCGCGCAAGCTTGCCCCGGGAGCCGCTTGGGTTGCACTCGGCCTCTTGTGCCTGGCATGTGCCGCGCGAACCTACGCTCGCAACCTCGACTGGTTTGATGAGCGCAGTCTCTGGACGAGCGCGGCGAACGCCTGTCCGGCAAGCGCCAAGGCACACTACAATCTGGGAACCGTTCTGGCGGAAGTGCCCGGCCAGCTCCCGGACGCCATGGCCCAGTTTGAAGCGGCGCTGCGGATCAATCCCGATTTTGCCGAGGCGCATGACAACCTGGGGAAGGCCCTGCTGCAAACGCCTGGGCGCCTCGCCGACGCCACTGTCCACTTTGAAGCGGCGATACGGATCGATCCCGGTCTTGCCGAAGCGCACAGCAATCTGGGAACCGTCCTGTTGCAAGAGCCCGGCCGGCTCCCGGACGCCATTGCCCAGTTTGAAGCGGCGCTGCGGATCGACCCCGATTTTGCCCAGGCGCATAGCAACCTGGGTAAGGCCCTGGCGCAAGAGCCCGGGCGGCTCGCCGACGCCATCTCCGAGTTTGAAGCGGCGCTGCGGATCAGCCCCGATCTTGCGGAAGCGCATAGCAATCTGGGAACGGTCCTGCTGCAAGAGCCCGGGCGCCTCGCCGACGCCATTGCCCAGTTGGAAGCGGCGCTGCGGATCGATCCCGATTTTGCCCAGGCGCACAATAACCTGGGAATCGCTCTGGCGCAGGTGCCCGGCCGGCTCCCGGACGCCATTGCCCAGTTTGAAGCCGCGCTGCGGATCGATCCCAATCTTGCGGAGGCACAGACCAACCTGGGAAAGGCGCGCGACAAACTGAGAGACGCCGAATCGCAACTGCGCGGCCTAAGCCGTTAGTACCGTGACCAGGAGATCCGGTGCCAATCAGCCACCGCTTGCTGACGCGCGCGGCTCGGTTACGAGCCACGACCGTAAGGGAGTGGTTTCACGCTATATAGCTCACACAATCATGGGGTCAGAGATCCAGTCTCTGTTATAGGCAAATGCAGCCGAGCCGCGACGGCGGGGAGCGTGAGGAACTCAAATTCGGGCCACGGATAGACCAACGCGGTAAGCCGCAACGAAATCCATTCATAGAGTTGACTGAACCAGGCTGCCAAGGGGCACCGGCAGGCGAAAACGCCTTCTCGACGAAAGCAGCCAATTGCGGGGCAGACCACGAAAAACGATGG
>PLRS01000168.1 GCA_003164035.1 Bryobacterales bacterium
AACGCGGCGCTGGATGCGGTGCTGGTAGTGGGAGTGGAGCTGGAGGTTCTTGCCCTCGGCGAGCCAGACGCGGGCTTGGGCGTGGGCGTCGTCGACCTGGGGGGCGCCGGAGGTGCCGTGGGAGGGCTGGCCGACGCCGATGGCGTAGATGGAGCCTTCGATGGAGACGCCGCGGTTGAGGGTCCAGCGGTCGGCGGCGATGGCCTGGACGAGGTCGGTTTCCAGGCCGCCGACGGGGGCCAAGGACTCGTGGATGCCGGCGCAATGCTTGCGGTAGGCGATCTCGTCGTCGGGGGTCAGGATATGGACTTGGCCGGTGAGGCCGTGGCGGTAGGCGTTGAGGGCGCGCGGGTCGCGGGGTTTGGAAGAGGCAGATGACGGTTCGTAGGCCATGGTTTCGAGCTCCTGAGGAATGTATGTCGAGCGAAGTCCGGCAGCGGCGAGGCGCGTGGCGTTCCCGTGGGGCATCACAGCGATGCGGGACGGGCGCCGGGAGGAGTCCCGGCGTGGCAGACTGAGAGTCCGCTCCACGGAAGACTCCCCGACTATACTGTACGATGCGGGTGGGGGGTGGAAGAGAAGGCTAGGGCTGTAAGTGATTGCAGGGATTGGGAGAGATTTATTTGCAGGGGCTGTGAACGGTCCATGGCGGCTTCGCCACAACGGGGTATGAAAATCCCTCTCGCCTGCGGCTCAAGGGTGGCCGCTGGGTTTATGAGGCCAAAGGCGATTTGCAGAAGTAGGCTGATATTTTCGTAGGACCGGGGAAAATTACGACCGGCATCGGGGAGCGGTTGCCCGGAAGTACGTTGGCGAACTTATGAAGTGGCGAACTTGGGGCCCCGCAGGAAATAACCATGGCAATTCACGGGTTATTGAAAAGCCGGGTTCTCAGTCTGATCGAGGAAGCGCCGAGTTCTAGGCGCTGCAGGGGGAGCGCCTGGGCCACGTTTTCGCCGGCCAACCGATTTTTCCACAGATTCCAAAGGGCGTAGTACTTTCCTGCTCGAATGGGGGCACGACGGGGGCATCCCGAGCGAAGCCATTTTCTCCGCTAAATATAGGATCCTAATATACTTATAATCTGTCATCGACAATAAACCACGCCAATGATATCTTCGGTTATGAACGTTTTCTCGCGTAGTGCCAGAGCTTTACGGGGCGGGCCGCACTGGGTTCTAGTGCCGGCCTTGTTAATTGGAGTTTCCAGCGTCGCGTTCGCCCAGCTTTCGGGTTCGGCGACCATCACCGGTGCGGTGACCGATCCAGTGGGAGCAGTGATCCCGGCGGCTACGGTGACAGTTCGCAATACCGATACGGGGGTGGAGCGAAAGACCGAGACGACCGACGCGGGTTTTTATACCGCTGCGTTTCTCCAGCCTGGGCATTATGAAATCGAGGCCAGGAAAACCGGCTTCAGCAGCCTGCTGCACAAAGGCTTGAACCTGCAAGTGGGCCAGACCCTGACGGTCGATTTTGGGCTGACCGTGCAGACGACCCAAACCGAAATCACCGTTACCGGACAGGCGTCGCTGGTGGACGCCGAGAAGACCGAGCAGTCGCAGGTGATTTCGGAATCGGCGGTGAGCAACCTGCCCATCGCCGGCCGGCGCTGGGATACTTTCGTGCTGTTGACGCCAAACGTCACCACGGACGGCACCAGCGGGCTGGTCTCCTACCGGGGCATTTCGGGCCTTTATAATTCCAACACCGTGGACGGCGCCAACAACAACCAGGCGCTGTTTTCGGAGGCGCGGGGCCGCGCCAACAGCGGCGCGTACGTGTTCAGCATGGACTCCATCATGGAATACCAGGTGAGTGCCAGCAACTACAGCGCCGAACTCGGGCAGGCGGCGGGCGGCGTGGTAAACGCGGTAACCAAGTCCGGCTCCAACGACATCCATGGGGACCTGTTCTATTACCTGCGCTACCCCACCTGGAACGCACTCGATCCGTACCCCAAGTCGCAGGGCAATTACAGCCAGCCGATCCACCAGTGGCAGCAGTTCGGGACGAGCGTCGGGGGGCCGATCATTAAGGACAAGCTGTTCTACTTCGGAACCTACGACGGGTCGCGCAAAGTGAACCCGATCGCCTACACCAGCAGCAGCTACAACTCCACTACGAAAGCGTTGCCGTGCCCGGCGCAGGCGACGATCACGCAGTGCGCCAGCGCCAATGCGTACCTGGATGGGCTGCTGGGGACATTTCCACGCGCCACCAATCAAGACGTGGGTTTCGGCAAGCTGGATGGCCAACTGACGCCGCGCAACCACGTGGCGGCATCGTTCGACTTTATGAACTACCGCGCACCCAACGCCTACCAGACCGCGCCTTCCTACAACAACAGCTCGATTCAGGCCAACGGCAGCTACGTGTTCCACGAGCGCATCTTCGTGGCAAATTGGGATTCCACGATCACACCCACGGCGGTAAACAACGTGCGTTTCCAGTGGGGCCGCGACCTGGAAGCGGCGGGGGCAAACGGCACCGCGCCCTACGTCAGCCTGGCCAGCGTTTCGGCCTATGGCGAGAACTACGCGCTGCCGCGCACGGCGGAGCCCGACGAGCACCGCATCCAGATTTCGGACACGCTTTCGGTGAGCCGGGGACGGCACACGATCAAGACCGGATTCGATGTGAACATCATCCACGAAGTGATGATCAACCTGTACAATGGCACCGGCCAATACAGCTATAGCGGTTCGGCCACGGCGGCGTTCGACAACTGGGTGCTGGACATTTACGGGATCAACACCGGCGACGGGCTGACGGGCAAGCATTGGACCAGCTTCACGCAGGTCAACGATCCCGTCACCCACGTTGGCAAAGACGATTTTTGGGAGAAAGACGCCGCCGGATTCGTGGAGGATAGCTGGAAGGCAAATTCCCGCCTGACGTTGAACGCGGGTCTGCGCTACGACATCTTCGAGATTCCTCAGCCGCCCATGCCCAACACGCTGACGCCGCTGACTACCCTGTACACGTCCACCATCAATATCCCCAAGGATCAATTCGCGCCCCGCGTAGGGCTGGCGTTTCAGGTGACGCCGAAAACCGTGCTGCGGACCGGCTACGGCATGTTCTACGGCAAGACGAGCAACTCCACCTATTACGCCACCCGCGTGGAAAACGGCGCGATCCAGCAGACCTTCAATTGCTCGGTCTCGACATGTCCGGCGCTGACGTTCCCCAACGTGATTTTCAGCCCACCGGGACCGACGATGGTCGCTCCGTTCACCGGCGCGTTGACGCCGCAGGTGACACCGTTCACTCCTCCGTCGGCCACCCAGGTGGCGCGCGGCCAGTCGCCCAACTGGGTGGACCCTCTGGTTCACGAAGGCGATGTTACGGTGGAACAGCAGTTGCCGGGCGGCCTGAGCGCCTCGCTGGCGTATGTGGTGAGCCGAGGTCTGCATTTGCCGATCTTCTACGACGCCAACCTGGCTCCTTCGACCACCACCAAGAGCTACGACATCCTCAATTCCAGCAACCAGACGGCGCAGACGGTCACCTTCCCGTTTTATACCAACCGCATCGATACGAATACGGGAGAGGTTTTTATCGGCCAGAGCGACGTCAACTCCTGGTACAACTCGATGGTCGTCAGCTTCCGCCGGCCGATGCGCCATGGGCTGGAATTCACCGCGAACTACACGCTCAGCAAGTCGTTCGACGGGGCCCAGGTTCCGGGCAGCTCGGGCACATTCAACGGCACCGATTATCCGATCGATCCGTATAACCGCAAACAGGAATACGCCCTATCCGATCTCGACCAGCGGCACCGCTTCGTGGGCACCGCGATGTGGATGCCGACGTTCGGCAAGAACATGAGCAAGCCGGCCCAGTTGGTAGTAAATGGATGGACCTTGTCGACCATTGTGACCATGTCGACCGGCCAGCCGGTGACGCCGTACGTCAGCGGGTACCCGTCCGCGCTCGATGGCGGCGTAACCGGCGGTGTGAGTTACGCGGGTGCGACCAGCGGACGTGCCGGGTGGCTGCCGCGCAACTCGTTTACGGCTCCAGGATTCCACGATGTGGACTTCCGGCTGGGGCGCCAATTTCCAATAGGGGAGCGGGTGAAGCTGACGCTTCTGGGCGAGGCTTTCAACTTGTTTAACCACACTAACGTTTCCAGTGTGAATACCACCGCGTTCAATTACACCGCCGCGGGTTCGGGGGTCTGCGCCGGCCACACCAACGGGTGCTATGCTCCGAACGCGGCATTCATGGCCCCGACGGCTACCAGCAACCTGCTGTGGGGCCCGCGCCAGTTGCAGATTTCGGGACGGGTGACGTTCTAACCCGCGCACGGTCCCGTGGGGCAGACGATCGGTTTTTGTCGTCTGCCCCGTTTACCCGCGAAGCCAGTCGAACATCCTTCCCCAGTGAATGTATCCGTAGTATCCGAACCAGGTTTCGTCCACACCCAGGTCTCCCGGATCGGAATATAAGGGCCCGGCCACTTGCGCCGGGTCTTCTCCAGCGGCGCCCATCAGCCAGAGGGTCACCCGATCGGAAGCGTCCATGCGGCAAAACAGAATGTGTTTGCCGTCCGCCGACCACAGCGGCTTCTCGTCGCGGTAGCGCGAATCGGCGGTCAGCGTCGTGGGCGCATCCATGGTCGTCAGGTTCCGTAACCAGATGCGCCGCTTTGCCAAGAGTTGCCTGGCTTCGTCGCCTCCGCCCACACCGTATCGTTCCGTGGGCCCGGGAGCGGCCGAGTAGGCGAAGCGCTCACCGTCCGGGGACCAGGACGGGCTGACGGCTGAAGTCTTGTCGTCCGTCAAATAGGAAGGCTTCCAGCGTTCGGGGTCGGTCACCGCGATTCGTTTGCCTTGCCAATCCTCGCGGCCATCGCCGGCGCCGATGGCGAGTTTATCCCCCTTCGGAGAGAATGCGAGCACATCGTCGTGAATCAGCGTCGAGACGCCCAATTTGGTGATGACGCCACCGGCGGCGGGAATCGCCGACAATTCCAGCCCGTCGGAAATCGCCGAGCCGGAGAAATCGGGATCCCGCCAAAAGAGGATCCGGCCATCGCGAGTCCAGGCGCAGGGCAGTTGCCGGACCCAGGATTCGGATACCAGCACGGCGGGTTGCGCGTCCGGGTTCTCCCATTCCGCGCGGAAGAGGCGGCCGGTGCGCTCCGCGTCGTCCCCGTCGCCGATGCCTACCTCGTCGCCGTAAACCATCTCCCGGCCGTCCGGACTGAACACCACCGGAAACTGCGCGCCCTTGATTTCCCGAACTGCATTGCTCCAATTGTCCGCGGCAGTGGAGACCTTGACGGTAAGGAAGCCAGTGCCGCACTCGCGGCGCCAGCCAGAAAATCCCTCCGACGCATGCCTCAATTATGCCGCAAGGGAGCGGTTTCGTCGTAAACAGGGCTGCCAGTGGGCAGGTGCGCGAAGGGAAGAGCCGCCTGAAAGGCGGCTGCCAGGATTGGCTGCCCCACGGAGCAGAATAGCCGCGCCACCAGAGGGCAGGTGCAGGCGAAAACGCCTGCTCACGAAAGCAGCCGAGTGCAGGGCAGGGTCGAAAAACGCGCCACGAGTCCCGGCGTGGCAGACCGAGGGTCCACTCCACGAAAAAATAACCGTCTACACCTCCACCATCCGGCCGGCCTGCAGGATCGATTGCCGAGCGGCGTGGATGACACGGTCGTTGAAGGCGCTGTTGCGTGGGGTGGCGACGATACCGGCGCGGTCGATTTCTTCCAGCGTGAGGCTGCCGTTCTCCAGGTCGGCCACGGTCGACACCATTTTTTCAATGGAGCGGAAGCCGTAGCCGACGGGGACCAGGCCGGGGCCCCCGAGATCGACGTATTGGAAATAGTCCGGACTTGGTTCAGTGTAGACGACCGGATTAGCGAAACAATATTGCAAGCCCCGATACTGGTCGGAATGGGCCAGCCAGCCGCTGGCTTCTTTGCCCTGGCAATACAGGGTCAGGCCCTGAATGTTGGAGCCTGGCGCGGCGTCGGGAAAACCCAGCGCATTCTGAACGTTCAGGCAGGCGCCGTTGGTCCAGATCACGCGGGCGTCGGTCCAGAGATAGGCTTCGGCGCCGTTGGGGAAACGGTCGCGGATGCCGTAGACCGACACGGCGGCGGGTTCCAGGCCGGTAATAAAGTGCACCAGGTCCACATAATGGCAGCCGATGTAGGTGAAGGCATCGGAATGTCCGGCGGTCATCCAGTTCTGGAAATTCGAGTTGCGGTAGTACCACTTTTCGAGCAGGCAGGCCGAACCCAGGCGGAACTCGCCGAAGCGGCCGTCGCGGTAGGCGCGGCGGGCCATCAGGCTGCGGTCGTCGAAGCGCTTGTGATAATCGATGCCGACGAAAAGGCCGCGCCGGTTGGCTTCGGCCGCGAGTTCCTCGCCCTGGGCAGGGTCCAGCACCAGCGGCTTCACCGACAGCACGTGCTGGCTTGCCGCCAGGGCGGCTTGAATCACCTGGTAATGCAACTGGTCCGGTACGGCCACGAAGACGATTTGCCGGGGCGCGAGTTGCGCGATGCGCTGGCGGAAGAGTTCCGGTTGGCGAGCGGAGGAGGACGAATCCGGCTGCGGGCAAAACGATTGACCGGGGAAGGCGCGAGCCAGGGTCTCGGACGCAGCCAGAGCTTCGACGCTCCGATATTGGGTGGCGCAGATCTCGATGGCGCCGATGCGGCCGAGGCGCTGCAGTTGGTAGAGAGACGGCAGCACCTGGTCGTGGACGATCATGCCGGCGCCGACCACCAATACGCCGGGTGTCATTGGGCTTCCACGGCCTGCCCGATCGCCTCTTCGAGGACTCCGACGCTTTCTTCAATGGCGTCTTCGGGGATCACCAGCGGTGGGGCGATTTTCACCGTGGCCATGCCGAAGCCGACCGGCGCGAACATCAGTACGCCCTGAGCGAAAGCTCGGCGTACGATTTCGAAGGCGAGTGTGGAATCGGGCTCGGTGGTATGGGGGCGAACGCAGGCCAGCCCGGCTACCAGCCCTTTGCCCGCAATGCAACCGATTTGCGGGAAGCGCGCAGCGATGGCGGCCAGCTTGCGGTGCAGCAATTCGCCGGTTTGGGCGGCGCGCTCCACCAGGTTCTCGTCCAGGATCAGGCTGAGGGCGGCCAGGGCGGCTGCGCAGCAGACCGGATTGCCGGCGTGGCTGGAGGTCATGCTGAGGGGAGGGTTCACGTCCAGCACGTCGGCGCGGCCGGCCACGGCGGAAAGCGGGAGGGAAGAGGAGATGCCCTTGCCGAACACCGCCAGGTCGGGCACGATGCCGTAGTGTTCAAATCCCCAGAGTTTGCCGGTGCGGCCGAAGCCGGCCTGGATTTCGTCGCACACGAGCAGCGCGCCGTGCCGCGCAGTCCATTCGCGTAGCGCGCGCATGTAGGGAACGGGGGCGAAGGCCGAACTACCGCCCTGGAAAGTTTCGAGCATCACACCGGCCACGTTGGCGGCATCCACGCCGCGCTGGGCGAGCGCCCGTTCGAAGGCGCTGAAATCCGTGTCGGTGACGCGGAAGCCATCGGGAAAAGGAACCTGCACGAAACCGGGGTCGAGGTTCACCACCCACTCTTTGGCCTGCGGAATGCCGCCGGCCTGCAGGGCGCCCAGGGTGCGGCCATGAAAAGCCTGGTCGAAGCTGACGATGACGTGTTTGGCCCGGCCGCCAGCGCGAACTCCCCAGATGCGGCACATTTTGATGGCGCACTCGATGGCCTCGCTGCCGGTGGTATACAAAAACACCTTGCGCAGCGGATCGGGCAGAATCGAAACCAGCCTGGCGGCGAGCTGGGCGCGCGGTTCGTTGGCGAAAGAAAAGGTGGTGAGCAGGTGCGCCGCAGCCTGGCGCGCGATGGCATCGGCAACCTCTTTGCGCCCGTGGCCGGCATTGGCGATGAGCACGCCGGAGCTCCAATCGATCCAACGATTGCCCCACGCGTCCTCCACCTGGAACCCTTCGGCGCGGTGCCATACCACCGGCGGCTGCCCGGCCATGGAGCGCGGCTCGAACTGCCTGAGTTTCTCCAGCAGGACCAGGGATTCCGGCACCGGAAGATCGGTCACAATACGCCGGTAACGGGTGTCTACCGGGCGACCGCATTTCGAAACGAAGGTTAAATCAGTGAGCATCGGGTTTTGAACGGCCTACCGCTGCGTATCATTGTAAGTATGTCAGTAGGGAGGTGGTCAAGCAAAGTGAGGCAGCCGATTCGCCTGCCCGCGGGCCTGCTGGCGACGCTTGGGTTCCTATGGTTGGTGTCAAGCGCCATGGCGCAGACCGCGCAGCCGGCCGCAACGGGTTTTGTAGGCAGCAACGCTTGCAAGACGTGTCACGTGGACATTTGGACGCCTTTCTACAAGAACCCGCACTACCAGTCGCTGGCGGCGGGCGATCTGCCGCCGGCAAGAACCGGTTGCGAGAGCTGCCACGGTCCGGGGCAGGCGCACGTAGCGGCTCGCGGCGGGAAGGCCACCGTGGTCAACGCGTTTTCGCGAATGCAGCCTAATCGGACCATGGAGGTCTGCCTCACCTGCCACGGCAAGGACTTTCAGAAGTCCAACATCCGCCGCTCCGGGCACACTCTGAACGGCGTCACCTGCACGGATTGCCACTCCATCCATCATTCGCCAAGCGCGAAATTCCTGCTGGCGAAGACGCGCAGCGAAACTTGCTTCGCGTGCCATGCCACCGTTCGCGCGCAGTTCGAGATGCCCTCCAAACATCGCATCAACGAAGGCTTCATGGATTGCTGGGATTGTCACAACCCGCATGGGACGTTCGCTCCCACGTGGCGGATGGGGTCGCGGCCGCACATGGTGGACCAGACCGCGGCCAACGACGAAGCCTGCCTGAAATGCCATGCCGACATGCGCGGCCCGTTCGTGTACGAGCACGCGCCCGCTGCCGTGGAGGGCTGCGAAACCTGCCACTATCCCCACGGATCGACCAACGGGCGCCTGTTGCGGCGGCCGGTGCTGCTGACCCTCTGCCTGGAATGCCACAACGGCGGCGGCACGGGAACGCGCCTGGCAGGCGTGGATATTCAATCCGCGCAGCACAATCTGCTCGATCCCAAATATCAGCGCTGCACTACGTGCCACGTGCGCATTCACGGCTCCAATGCGGATGCGTTCTTTCTGAGGTGATGCGATGAGGATCGTCATCGAACATCCTGACCAATGGCAGGGCGGACAAGAGCGGGACCAGGGGGACCCGCGCGGACCAGGGGGTCCGCCCCACCATTGGTGCGGAATCTTGGCCCTAATGCTCGTGGCGATGGCCGGCGCCGGCTTGCTGCAGGCGCAAACGGTGGGCTCTCCCCGCGGCGAGGACATAGGCGGATACAACATCACCGATTCGTTAGAGACCGGATATCGTTTCGCCTTGACCGGCGGCAACGACGGCCTGTATCGCAGCGACATCAACTACGGCAACGGCTTGCGCCTGCTGGGAAGCACGTTGACGATCGATTCGAAGGACGGGCATGGCCGATACTTCGACGAAATGCTGCTGACCACGGCCGGCCTGGGCAACGACCCTTACGAAACGGTGACGCTGCGCGTGCGCAAGAACCGCCTCTACCGCTACGACATGACCTGGAGGGAAAACCAGTATTTCAATCCGGGGGTGGTAATTTCGGGCGGCGGGCACCTGCTCAACACCACGCGTCTCATGCAGGATCACGATCTGACGTTGCTGCCGGACAACCGGCTGGTGCAGTTCGACGTGGGTTACAGCCGCAATACCCAGACCGGGCCCGGACTTACTACCGCGCAGGAGTTCGACACCCAGAGCGTCGCCTTCCCGGTTTTCACCGATGTGCGCCAGCAGTGGAACGAGTTCCGTTTGGGGACGACGCTGCACCTGGCCGGATTCACCATTCTGCTGCGCCGGACCTGGGAGTTTTTCAAAGACGATTCGGTGATCAGCCTCACGGCCGCCGAAGCCTCCACCGAGGCTAACGATCCCTCCGTGCTGCAGACGTTTGCCCGCGGCCAGCCTTACCACGGGTCCAACCCTTCCTGGCTGGGCACGCTGTTCACCAATCGAAAACTGTGGGCGGTGAACGCGCGCCTAAGCTACGCCGGCGGGAACGGCAACTTCGCCCTGAACGAGCTGGCAACGGGCCTCGACCGTTTCGGCGGGGCGGCCAACCGGGAGATTCTGGTGTCGGGCAACGCCCAACGGCCGGCGCTGGCGGGGGACTTCAACGTGAGTCTGTTCCCCACGGACAAGCTGTCACTCGTCAATCATACCGCGGTGAGTAACACGCGCATCGACGGCGATTCCTATTACACCGAATACGATTACGGCACCGGCGGCCTCACTACCCTGAGCTTCAACTTCCTAGGCGTGCGAACCGTGAGTAATGCGACCGATCTGCATTACAACGCGAGCAAATGGCTGGGACTTTACGCGGGCTACACTTACTCGGACCGCCAGATTCGCGTCGAGGAAGCCGAGTCGGTTCCGAGTATACCCAATAGCTCGCTGAGCAATCTCTATCCGCAGGAGAGCACCTTGAGCGGCGTTTCGGCCGGTTTGCGCTTGCGGCCGGTCAAGGCCTGGACGGTGAACCTGGAAGGCGAAGCGGGACACGCCAGCGGCGCCCTAACTCCCATCGCCGACCGTAACTATCGCACCCTGGGCGGCCGCACCCAGTACCGCACTAAGAAGCTGCAACTGGGAGCGACTTATCGGGAGGTCTATAACGAAAACGCGCCGCTCTCATTTACGACTTATAGCTCGCGCTCACGCCAGGCGAGTGGGTCGGCATCGTGGCTGGTGAACCGATGGTTTTCCTTGGACACCAGTTACAGCAAACTGCACCTAGATACCGTCGGCGGCCTGGAGTTTTTCGCCGGCGCCACGTTTCCGCAGTTGCAGACAGGCTACGATTCCATCTATATCAGCAACATCCACGCGGCCAATGCGGGCGGGCGATTCACCATCGGACGGCGGGCGGACCTGTTCGTGGGTTACACCATCACCAAGGATACTGGCGACGGCCGCGCCACGGCGGCGCCTTCGGGAGCTACCGGAGCGACGGCGCTGCTCGACTCGGTACAGACCTTCCCGCTGACTTACCAGTCACCCATGGCGCGAGTATCGATCCGCATCACCCCGAAGCTGCGCTGGAATGCGGCCTGGCAGTATTACGGCTATAACGAACAGTTCCAGCTCTTCTCGTATTACGAGAACTACCACGCGCACACCGGGTTCACAGGTTTACAGTGGTCGTTCTGAGGCGGTGGCCCAAACCCAATCGAGATGCCGCGTAGGGCGTGCCCTAGGTGGACGTTGTTTCCGTGCGTGGCAACCGCTCCCTAACGGTCGCGGCTCTGAATCGCCACGCCCACTTCGGCCAAATGTTTTTTCAGCTCGGCGTTTTCGCGTTCCAACTGGGCCAGGCGGGCGGCGCCATCGAATGCGGGGCGCAGGATACGCACAGCGCCGCGGGAGGCGCTGCTGGTCAGCGATGCATAGGCCTGGAGCGCGGCGGAGACTTTGCGGTTTCGCGATTTGGGGCGATAGGCGTCGTCGCCTTTTGCGTCCATGGCCTTGCGGCGGGCGGCAAGCTGATCGTCGCCGATGGCAAGATGGAGGCGGCGGTTGGGGATATCAATCTCGATGGTGTCGCCTTCTTCCACCAGAGCAAGCACGCCGCCTTCGGCTGCTTCGGGAGAAACATGGCAGATGGAAAGGCCGGAGGTGCCGCCGGAAAAACGGCCGTCCGTAATCAGGGCGCACACCTTGCCCAAGCCCTTGGATTTCAGATAGCTGGTGGGATAAAGCATTTCCTGCATGCCGGGACCGCCCTTGGGGCCTTCGTAGCGGATCAGGACGACGTCGCCGGGAACCACTTTGTCGCGCAGGATCGCTTCCACCGCCTGGTCCTGGCTTTCCATAATGCGGGCGGGACCGGAGAACACCAGGTGGGCGGGATCGACGCCGGCAGTCTTGACGATGGAGCCGTCTTCGGCGATGTTGCCGTAGAGCACGGCCAGGCCGCCATCGGCGCTGAAGGCGTGTTCGCGGGAGCGGATGACGCCGTGGGCGCGGTCGCGGTCGAGGGCGTCGTAGCGGGCGCTCTGGCTGAATGGAACGGTGGTGCGGACGCCGGCGGGGGCGGCGCGATAGAAGCTTTCGACCTCGGGAGCGGGCTGGCGCATGATGTCGAAGCGGTCGATGGCATCGCCCATGGTGGGCGAGTGAACCGTGTACGCTTCGCGATGGATCAGGCCGGCGCGGTCCAGTTCGCCGAGGATGGCAAAGATGCCGCCGGCGCGGTGGACATCTTCCAGGTGGACGTCGGATTTGGATGGCGCCACCTTGCACAGGTTCGGCACGCGGCGCGAGAGCCGGTCGATATCGCGCATGTTAAACGGCACGCCGCCTTCCATGGCCGTGGCCAGAATGTGGAGCACGGTATTGGTGGAACCGCCCATGGCGATATCGAGCGTCATAGCGTTTTCAAAAGCCGAGAAATCCGCGATGGCGCGTGGCAGCACGCTGGTGTCGTCTTCCTCGTAATAACGGCGCGCCAGGCCGACGATGCGGCGGCCGGCATCGAGGAACAGTTGCTTGCGGTCGGCGTGGGTGGCGATGATGGTGCCGTTGCCGGGTAGCGCCAGGCCCAACGCTTCGGTGAGGCAATTCATCGAATTGGCGGTGAACATGCCGGAGCACGAGCCGCAGGTGGGGCAGGCGGAGCGCTCCATGTCGGCGGTCTCGGCGTCGCTGACTTTGGGGTCCGCAGCCATGACCATGGCATCGATGAGGTCCACCGCGCGCACCACGCCGTCCAGTTTCACCCTGCCGGCTTCCATGGGTCCGCCCGAAACAAAGATCGCCGGAATGTTCAGGCGCATGGCGGCCATCAGCATGCCGGGCGTGATCTTGTCGCAGTTGGAGATGCACACCAGGGCGTCGGCGCAGTGGGCGTTGGCCATGTACTCCACCGAATCGGCGATCAATTCGCGCGAGGGCAGGCTGTAGAGCATGCCGTCGTGCCCCATGGCGATGCCGTCGTCGACGGCAATGGTATTGAACTCCTTGGCCACGCCGCCGGCTTCGGCGATGGCGCCCGCCACCAGTTGGCCGAGGTCCTTCAAATGGACGTGGCCGGGCACGAATTGAGTGAAGGAATTGGCGATGGCGACGATCGGCTTATCGAAATCGCCATCCTGCATTCCGGTGGCGCGCCACAGACTGCGCGCTCCGGCCATATTGCGGCCGTGGGTGGTGGTTCGGGAGCGATATTCAGGCATTTGGTATTAGTGTACAGGATGGAGCTACTGCCAGTAGGGCGCAGTGCCTGAAAGGTGGGTCGATCGGTTTTATGCGAACCTGCCGCGTCAGGCTCTAGAGCCAAGACCGAAGCGCCCCTGGTGGTTCCAGTTGTAGCAGGCTGGGCAGTCGCACGGACCCGTGGATGATGCAGGTCGGAAGTGCCGCAGTCCGTGCAGGGTGCCATCCCGCAGATTGAATCGGTGGATGAATTTATGGATCAGAGAAGGGTTGCGGCGTTCGTACAGCATGAACACCGAGTGAGCAACAAAATCGGCGACCTGTAGCAGACGCGTCTCTTTGACGCTAGCGAAGTACGGAATGTCGCTGAGGTTCTTGATGACTCCCCACCGCGTACCGAGTTGGCGAAATTCATTGACCCAAACCTTGGCGCGCTTATCAAATCGACCCTCCGCGAAAACGACTAGCCCACGCTGAGGGTCGTTTATTTCGTTCCGCTTGGTCAGAAACTTATCGAACCTGGTCAGAATTTGCTCCGTAGCGTGAAGCACCACGTCTTCACCGTAGAGCGCTGAACTTTTTTCGATCGCCGCTGCGAACAGTTGAACCCCGGGCTCGTTGGCGTTTGCGATTACATCCGCGATGTCGTCAAGGATCTCCAGCCGTTTAACCTCCGGAATGTTCCGCCAGAAGCCCCTTCCCGTTCGAATTGGAGACGCGTGAAATTCTACGGGCGGCAGCCCGGGAAAATGCTTCGTTTGAACTGCTTCCAGGCTCTGGGACAGAAAGAACGTCACCCGTTCGAAAACGGCTGCTCCGGCCAAGACGAAGAACCTGTCCGCCGGGTCCGACTCATTGCCAGACTCATCCAAATAAAGGAAATACATTACTCACAGAAGAAACAAGAAGACAACTGGCCGCACCATTGAGGGCGCGACGGGTTCCACATAAGGGAACACTGCCAATTGTGACTATATACTATCCAGTTTGGATCTCGTTGTCAATGAACAATTTAGATGTATGGCTACGAACGCCAAGGTTTCTGTTTTGGCCGGCTTCCCATCAAGTAGATAGCAGCGCTGCCGCCTGCCAACCATGGTGGCTCCTCGGCCCCCCGGTGCCACACACCTACTGCCAGTAGGGCGCCGGCTCGGGCACGGCCGCGCCGTCCTTCCGGGGGGAACTGGCGCCGTAGTTCACGCCGGTTTTGGCGTCGTGCACCACTACCTGGCCGCCGCCCATGTTGCTCGAAAAATCGCCCATCACTTTGAACCGATGGCCGCGCGCGGCGAGGGCTTCGCGGACTTCTTTCGTCAGTCGGGCTTCGATCTGGACTTCGCAGCCGCCGAAATCGAGCTTGGTAAAGCGCGGAGCCTCCAGCGCCGCCTGGATGTTCATGCCGTGGTCCACCAGGTTGACGACGAATTGGGCGTGGGCCATGGATTGGTTCAACCCGCCCATGATGCCGAAGCCGATGTGCGTATCACCCTTTTCCATGAAGGCCGGGATGATGGTGTGAAACGGGCGTTTGCGGGGCGCCAGAGCGTTGGGGTGATGCTCGTCCAGCGTAAACAGGCCGCCGCGATTGTGGAGGGCGAAACCGTAGTCGTCCACCACCACGCCGGAACCGAAATGCTGGTAGAGGCTCTGGATCAGGGAGACGATGTTGCCTTCGCGATCCACCGCGGCCAGGTAGATGGTATCGCCGGGCATGCTGCGCGGCTCGCCGGGCGGGGTCTGGCAGGATGCCTTTGCGGGATCGATGCGGGCGGCGCGTTCGCGGGCGTAATCCATGCTCACCATGCCGGCCACCGGCACGGGGCTGAAGTGCGGGTCGGCTACGTATCGATGCAGGTCGGCGTAGGCCAGCTTCATGGCTTCGATCTGGAAATGCAATTCCTCGACGCCGCGCGACGGGTAGCTGGCCATCGGGTAGAGCGACAGGATGTTCAGCATTTCGAGCGCGGCCACGCCTTGGCCGTTGGGCGGCAGCTCGTAGACCTTCCAGCCGTGGTATTCGGTCGAAATCGGCTCGACCCACTCGGCGGAATATTCGGCCAAATCCTCGGCCGTCATCGTTCCGCCCAAGCGTTGGCTGGTTTTCAGAATTGCCTCGGCAAGCGCGCCGCGGTAAAACACCGACGGCCCTTCATTGGCTAGCAGGCGGTACGCGGCGGCCATTTCCGGATTGGCGAACATCTCACCCACCGACGGCGCCTCGCCGTTACGCAGAAAAACGCGTTTGGCATTGATATCGCCGCCCAGTTTCTTCTCTGACTCCTTCCACGCGCCGCCGATCATTTCCGTAACCGGGTAGCCGTGCTGGGCGAAATAAATGGCCGGCTGAAACAGGTCGCGCCAGGGCAGTTTGCCGAAGCGCTGGTGCAGCTTGGCCCAGCCATCCACGGCGCCGGGGACGGTGACCGAATCAATGCCTTCCTGGGGCATTTCGGTGGCGCCCTTGGCTTTGAGCGCGGCGATGGTGAGGCCTTTGGGCGCCCAGCCGCTCGCATTGATGGCGGAGAGCTTGCCGGTCTTGGCGTCCCAGTAGATGGCGAACAGGTCGCCGCCGATGCCGCAGCTTTCCGGTTCCACCACGCCGAGGGCGGCATTGGCGGCAATGGCGGCGTCCATGGCGGAGCCGCCGCGCGCCAGCACTTGCGCGCCCGCCTGCGACGCCAGCGTCTGGCTGGTGGCCACCATGCCGCGGTCGGAAATCACCATGGAACGCGCCGAGGAACGGTCCTGCGCGGGAAGGGAAGGGGCAATCGTCGCGAGCATCAGCATACTGGACCAGGCTCCCGTGTTCATCCTCACCTCTGGCTGGCCTCGCCCGCGGCCACGCGCTGGTTGAATTCCTGGGAACGGTTGCGCGGCACGCTGAGCGACTGCCATTCCGCGCCGCGAAAATGTTTGGCCAGCAGCACGATCTGCCCGATGTGGGAACTGTAATGCGCAATCTGCCGGTTGATGGCCTGAAGCACCGAATGCGCCTCGCCGCGAATGGTCACGCCGCGGCCCAGATCCGCGTCGGTCAGAGGTTCGAGCGCCGCGAAAACGTGCTGCCAACCCTCTTCCCAAATCCGCAGCAACTCCTCGCGGGTGGCCGGCGGCGCGACGAACTCCCGGTCGCGGTTGCGGTCGGGCTTCTCCCCATCGCTCGAAAGAAAATCGGTCCAGCGGGAGCGCATATTGCCCACCATGTGTTTGACAATCGTCGCAATCGAATTGGCCTCCGCATCGATGGCCAAAGTCAGTTCGTCGTCGCGCACCTGGGCCATGGCCTGCTCGGCCATCTTCTTGTAATGGCGAAACAAGGCCAGCGAGTCTTCGAGATAGGAGGTTGTGAATTCGAGTGGCATAGATAGAACCTTTGCGGCTTCCTTGCAGTATACCGGGTGGCACGAAATGGCGCTTACCGAAAGTGGTGAGCGCACAATAAAGAGAATGACGGCCTCGGAAGGAGTCGGCCGGCGTGCGATGGGACAATCGAGAAGGAGAAGCCCATGACCATCGATGAACGGCTGGAGAAGCTCACGGGACGCCACGAAGCCCTGACCCAGACGGTAGAGCTGGTGAGCCGCGACATTCAAGCGCTGCTGGTAGCCTCCCGGCAAGACGGGGAGAATATACGCGCCCTGACCCGCATAGCGGAGATTCACGAGCGGCGATTGAGCGGCCTCGAAGAGGGGCAGCAGACCGTCGCACGGTGCGGCCATCGACCGGGCCTCGGGCCGATTCGCTTCTTATCAAGGGCAGCGTAGCAGCAGCCAAGGACACCGGCGACAAAGATCGCCGGCGCTACGAAAGGCAAGAACGTCGGCTCGAAAGCCGACGCCGCGGACTGACAGTCCGCGTTTCACAGCTTCTGCGCTCCGGTGGTCTTTCCGAGCGCGCGATCGAACGTGCCGAGCGGCAAGTGTCCGGCCTTGCGCGCCAGGTGGAACATCAGGCAATCGGAAAAACCCAGAGCCGGCCGCGAACGGAACAGATCCAGCGCAGCCGCCACGGTGTCGGAATCCTGCAGTGTCAGATCCTTGTGGTTCAACAGCATCTCGAGCGCGGTGGCAAGCTGGGCGGGGCCGAACTCGTAGACGGTTCCGAGCACCCAGGTGGCTTCGGCCAGCGCGAGAACCGATACCCAGGCGCCCTTCTCGACGAATTGGTCGGCGGATTTGGCCTGAGGAAGATCGTCTCGCGTAATCAGCCGAACCAGAACATTGGTGTCAATCGCGCGCATGGCGGTTTCGGATGCGCCGCTGGATTCCCTGTCTCATGTCGTCGACTGTCCGAGGTCCCGGCGCCTGAGCGGGGAACAGCGCCCGATGGATGTCCTCGGACGAAAATCGCGCCGAACGCCGCACCACGATGTTAGGCCCATCCTCATCCCACTCCAGGACCGAACCGGGGCCGACGCCGAGCTTTCTTCGGACGCTGGCGGGGACCGAAATCTGCCCCTGCGCCGTCAGCTTCGACTGAGCGATTGCCATCGGTTCAATATTACCACGGTAATGTAAATACGCCGCGGCTTGGAACTGCCGCGTCCAGCTACCAGAAATATTGCTTCACGACTTTGGGCGAACTGGGCGTGCCGGAGATCACTTTCACGTGCAGGACGAGCTGCAGGTTCTTCTTTGGCCAATCCGTGGGAGCGCCGCGGAGGGCTTCGGCCATCAGGTCGGGATTGGTGACCAGATCGGCGGCGGCGTCGGTGCCGTATTGCGTGATGCCGGCGAGTTCCACCAACATGGTGTGAGTGTCGGGATGGAAGACGCGCGACACGATGGCGTAGTCTTCGGAAGTGCGGCGGTCGCGCGGGAGGGCGGGGAGCACCCACTCGGTGGGCTTACCATTGTCGGTGATGCCGGCCGGGCGGCGGTAGCCGTCGACGAAGAATCGCATCTGGCTGCTGATCTGTTTCCACTTGGTATAGGAGAACCCGACCAGGATGGCCGGGCCGGCGCGGAGGTCGGCGAAGGAGACGTCGTTGCCCAGCTTGACGCGATAGGCGCGGTGCAGGCGGGTGAGCATGGCGGCGAGGCGGGAGGTGGCGATGAGGTCGCCGCCGCCGACGAACTGATCGGTGAGGAGGGTGAAATCCTGAATGCTTGACGGGGGGGAGATGGACGGGTCGATATCGACGCCGTAGACGGGCACGTAGGCGGCGCACAATTCGAGCGGCGACGATCCATTCAGAACGGGGGCCCAGAACTGATCGAGCGCGGTCAGCCTGGGGCGTGCCAACAACCAGGCGAGGACGGCGGCGGCGATCAGAACCAGGACCGCCAGGGCGGCATGGCGGGGTCTGAGGACCCGATAGCGCGGTGCGGCCGGGGGCGGAACCGGGAGGGTGTCCGGCGCTGCGCCCTGGAGGCGCCCGGCGGGAGCGGGTGGGGGTGCATTTACCAGGTGGAACTCGGGAACGTAAGTGCCCGAAGGCAGCTCGATGCGCACCGGGTTATGAGATCCCAGATCGGAATAGTAGAGGCCCAGCCGTTTGCGAACCTCGCCGGCCTTTACGCGGACGGTGGCGTCGTCGCTGGGATCGTAGCTGGTGGGCCGGCCGAAAACCTCGATGCCGATGGTGCGCTCCTTGAGCATGTCGCCATGGCCGAGGAGCGTGTTTTCGACGACGTAACGGAGGAAATCCTGGCTGCGCTTGCTGGAGCGAAACTCGTGACACGCCAGGACACGGCTCAACTCCTCGCGAACCTGTTCTTCGGTCACCGAAACGGACGGTGCCCCGCCCGCCGCCGGGACGGGGGAAACCCCCGGAAAATGTCCCTCAGGCATGGACCCACTCACTCTCACGCGACTAATGGTCCAATTCTAGCAGTATCCGCCGCGGCGTGCTGGACGCGCTGAAAACAAAAGCGTTCGATGCCGGTAACGAACCGGCTGCAACAACCTCGCAACCGTTCGGTACTGGACAGAAATCCGCCGATGGCTCAGATTCGGACTTGGGCACCATGTCGAGAATGCTGGAAGAGACGCGGGAGCAGCCGCACGCGCTGGCAAAGACGCTGGAGGAGGGCGCGGCGGCGTTGCGCGACCTGCGCCGCCACCTGGAAACCAACCGGCCCCGGCTGGTGGTGCTGGTGGCGCGAGGCACTTCGGACAATGCCGCCCAGTTCGGCCGGTACCTGATCGAGATCACCACCCACATTCCCGTCTCGCTGGCGGCGCCCTCGGTGCTCACGTTGTACGCGAGCCCGGTGGATTTGCGGGAGGTGTTGGTGGTGGGGATTTCGCAATCGGGCGAATCCACCGATACCAACGCCGTGCTGGCGGACGCGCGCAGCCGCGGAGCGACCACCCTGGGGATTACCAACGTACCGGACAGTACGATGGCGGAGATCTCGGCGTACACGGTGCTGGTGCGGGCCGGCAAGGAAGAGAGCGTGGCCGCGACCAAGACTTACACCTGCCAGCTTATGGCGCTCTACCTGGTGGCGCATGTGTTGGGCGGCGAAGTTTCGTTTGACGCGCTGCGCCGGCTGCCGCAATGGGTCGAGGAAGTCCTCGAGGTGGAAGAACGCGTGGGCGAAATCGCCGAGCGTTACATGTTCATGACCAGGGCGGTGACGGTGGGCCGGGGCTTGAACTATGCCAACGCGCTCGAGTTCGGCTTGAAGCTGATGGAGACGTGCTACGTGGTGACGGAGCGGTTCTCGTCGGCTGACCTGATGCACGGGCCGATCGCATTGGTGGAGCACGCGTTTCCGGTGTTCGCGTTCGCGCCTTCGGGGGTGACGTGGCAATCCATTTCGACGGTGCTGGATATGCTGGAGGAAGTGAAGGCCGAGACGCTGGTGATCACCGACGAGAGCAACAGCGAGGCATGCGCCAAGCCGGCGCGCCTGATCCGGCTTCCGAGCGCGCCGGGAAACTGGAGTGGTCCGCAGGATTTGTACACTCCCATTCCGTATGTCGTGCCGGCGCAACTATTCGCCGCGCAACTGGCGGAGATCAAAGGATTGAACCCGGATCGGCCGCGCATGCTGCACAAGATCACGCGGACGATGTAGGCCGCGCGGGTCCGATTCGCGGCGGCGATCGCGAAGCCGCGACCCCAATTCGCCCGTTACCGGGTACACTGTAGGTTGAATCTCACCACTTCGGGGCGGCTCAAGGTTTGCGCCGTCAGTTTCCTGAATACATCTCCACTGGTTTGGGGGATGCTTCATGGGCCCCAGCGGGGGCTCTTCGATCTGGAGTTTCGCATCCCGGCGGAGTGCGCCGACGCCCTCGCTTCGGGCCGGGCCGACATCGGTATTGTGCCGTCTTTCGAGCTAAGCCGGCAGGATTTGCGCATCATTCCGGGCGCCGGCATCGCCGCTCATGGACCGGTACGCAGCATTTTGCTGGTTTCCAAGGTTCCGGCCGGCGAAATCCGGAGTTTGGCGGCGGATGCGAGCTCGCGAACGTCGGTGCAACTGGCTCGCGTCATTCTGAAACAGAAGTTCGGCGCCTCGCCGGCGATAGCGCCGCATCCTCCGCAACTGGAGGCGATGCTGGAACGGGCCGATGCGGCGCTCATTATCGGCGACCCGGCTTTGCACCTGGATCCCGCCACGCTGCCGTATCGCGTCTACGACCTGGGCGCCGAATGGACCGAACTGACCGGACTGCCGATGGTATTTGCGGTCTGGGCCGGCCGCGGCGCCGCCTCGGCCGAAGTCGCCGGCGCCTTCCTGGCTTCTTGCCGATACGGCCGCGAGCGAATCGAGGAGATCGTCCGCGAGGAAGCTCCGCGGCGCGGCTTTGCCCCGGATCTGGCGCGCGAATACCTGACTCGCCATATCGTTCACGAACTGGGCGAACCGGAATACCGGGGGCTGCGGCGGTTTCTCGAGCTGGCGGCAGGCGTGGAGTGCGCGGCGGGACTTAGGTTCTAGACGGGTGTCTAGCCGATCTGGGGATTTCGCGGTTGAGGCGCGGCAACCGCTCCCTTGCGGGTCGCGGCTCGGTTACGGATGCCGCGTGTTTGCAGTCACTTACCGAGCCGAGACCGTCAGGGCTAAGCACTCGCCCTGGACGTTTTCCACCTGCCTGAATTGCTGAAGACGTAACAAAGCGATATCCTGGACTGACGCCGCTGGCGGCGGCTGGAGGTGGGCCATGAAAACACGCGCTGCGATCCTGGCGGCGGTGGTGTTAGGGACGATACCGGCCTTGGCTAGCACACTGGGCAGGGCTCTGCTGGGGAAATTGCCGCTTCGTTTCGAGCAAGCTCGCGGCCAGGACGGCCGAAACGGCGTTCGCTATGTGGCGCGCGCCGGCAGCTACCGGCTACGACTGGCGGCGGATGGCAACTGGTTGGAATGGCGGAATCCGGCCACCGGCCGGACTGCTTCGATCCACACGCGCATTGTTGGCGCCAATCCCGCCACCTACCTGGAAGCCGCCGGCGACTTGCCAGGTAAAGTGAATTACTTCGTCGGCGCGCGGACGGACTGGCGCACGGACGTGACCGGCTTCGCACGCATCCGCTATCGCGAAATCTATCCGCATATCGACCTTGTCTTCCACGGCGGGGAAGGGCGTTTGGAATACGACCTGGTAGCGGCGCCCGGTGCCGACATGGGCCAGATCCGCCTGGAAGTGGATGGCCAGGACGGTTTGCGGGTGGATCCTTCGGGAGACCTGGTGATCTCGGCCGAAGGCGGCGACGTCCGCTGGAAACGTCCGGAAGTTTATCAGGAGTCGGCGTCGGGGCGGGTTCCCGTTGACGGCCGTTTTCTGGTGGTGGGGAAACGAACCGTCCGTTTTGCGGTGGGAGATTACGATCGCACCCGCACTCTGGTAATCGACCCCACGCTGGCGTATTCGACCTACCTGGGAGGAAGCTTCAACGACGTGGCGCGCGGCATCGCGGTGGATGCTTCCGGGAACGTCTACCTGGCGGGCAACACAACGTCCACGAACCTGCCCACGAACCTCTCTACCGTGCCCACGTTCCAGCCGAATTCCGGCGGTTCGGGGCCTGAGCTCTTTGGCGATGGCTTCGTGGCCAAGTTCAGCTCGGGGGGCGCGCTGGTGTACCTGACCTACCTGGGCGGCAGCGGCGACGATGCCGCCAGCGCCATCGCGGTGGATTCGGCGGGCAACGCTTATGTTTGCGGCCTGACCACGTCAAGCAACTTTCCGACCACCGCGAACGCTTACCAAACCCGGTACGGCGGCTCTGGCGGCGCCGCAGCGGGCTACAGCGGCGACGCGTTTGTCGCCAAACTCAACCCCAGCGGCAACACTTTGATCTATTCCACTTACCTGGGCGGCAGCGATAACGATGCCGCTGCCGCCATCGCCATCGATGCGTCCGGCAATGCCTATGTAGCGGGCGCCACCGCGTCTCGCAACTTTCCGGCCACGAATGGCGCATACCAGACCACCATGAAGGGCGCCGGCGGCGAGCCCGTCATGCCCCTCTACGATACGCCGGCATGGGACCCCGGAGATGCCTTCGTCGCCAAGCTCGATCCCACCGGCTCCAAGCTGCTGGAATGCACCATGCTGGGCGGAGGTTCCGACGATGCTGCGTTGGCGATCGCGCTCGACACGGCCGGCAACATCTATATCGGCGGCTTCACCATTTCCGCCAATTTTCCAGTCACCGCCGGCGCGTTCGACACCGTTTTCGGCGGCATCGATCCACAGAACTATTGGTTCAACATGGGCGACGGCTTCGTGGCCAAGTTCGATCCCACGCTGGCCAAGCTGCTGTACAGCACGTATTTCGGCGGCACGGGAGACGATTCGGTGTCGGCGATCGCCGTGGACTCGGCCGGCGAGGTTTATCTGACCGGCTCGACCAGCAGTGGTTCGAGCGAAACATTCCCACTCAAAACGTCCGCCGGCGCTTTCCAGCCGAAATTTGGCGGTTACCTGGTGCTCCCACCGGATTTTAGTGTCGAGCAATTGTTCGGCGACGCTTACGTGGCCAAGCTGAATGCCGCCGGCTCGGCGCTCGTCTACCTGAGTTATCTGGGCGGAAGCAATAACGATGCGGGGACAGCCATCGCCATCGATAACGCGGGGAACGCCTACGTCACCGGCTTCACCGATTCGCCCAACTTCCCGCTGGCGGGCGGCCCGACTCAATCCAAGTTCGGCGGCGATGGCGGCTCCGTGTCGATCCAGAGCGAGCTGTTCGGCGACGCTTTCCTGGCCGTGGTCAATCCCACCGCCACGGCGCTGGTATACAGCACGTTTCTGGGCGGCAGCGCCGACGATATCGGCAACGGCGTTGCGCTCGATGGAAAGGGCAACGTTTATGTGGCCGGCAACACGGTGTCGACGAATTTTCCGGTAACCTCCAAGGCGTTTCAGCCGGCCTACGCCGGCGGCGGCCCGCTGTACGGCGGCATGGGCCGCGGCGACGCGTTCTACTCCGTGGTCGCCGGCGTGAACACGGGCGCGGCCGGCCCGGCCATTTCGGCCGTATCGAACGCCGAGGGTGGAAGCGCGACCATCGCGGCCAATACCTGGGTTTCGATTTTCGGCAACGGCCTGGCTCCCGACACGCGCCTTTGGCAAGGCACGGACTTCGTCAATGGGCAGATGCCCACCGCGCTCGACGGCGCCAGCGTCACCATGAACGGTACGCCCGCCTACGTCTATTACATCAGCCCCACCCAGATCAACGTGCTGACACCGCCCAGCTTGACGGCCGGCCCGGTACAGGTAGTGGTGACCAATGGAACAACCGCTAGCTCTGCCTTTACGTCCACGGCGCAGGCGGTTTCGCCTTCGTTCTTCATTTTCGGCGGCGGCCCCTACGTGGCCGCGGTTCACGCCGCCGGCAGCTTTCCGTATATAGGACCCACCACCCTGTATCAGGGCCTAAGTTCGCCGGCGGCTCCGGGCGAAACCATCGAGCTCTACGCCAACGGTTTTGGCGCGATTACGCCCGCGGTAACCGCCGGATCGGCGTCGCAGGTGGGAAATCTGCCGACTCTTCCGGTGGTGACCATCGGCGGCGTCCAGGCCACGGTGGTTTTTGCCGGTTTGAGCGGCGCCCCCGGCGAGTTTCAGTTCAACGTGGTGATACCCGCTTCGCTCTCCGCCGGCGACGCCGCCATCTCGGCCAGCTACGACGGCGCCACCACGCAGAGCGGAACGCTGATTACGATTCAGTAGCGGCGCGTTCATCGAAACTGGACGAACCGGCCGGCGGCGTACACGTAAGCAGCCGAAACCCTGTCGATGCCCGGGGCCGCCAGCGACTGGCTGGCAGCGGCTCCGAGCGAAACCACGAACGCTACGTCGTGAGGCGGCCCGGGCATATCCTGCGACGCCGGAATGTTCGCCAACAAGGCGGCGGGGATGGTCAGTTGTCCGGCGCCGGCGCGGGCGGTACAAAGGCACGCGCCGATGGCGGTGGTCACCTTATCGGTGTTGGTGGCGACGAGCGCCACCAACTGCGCCTCAGCCGGGGCTTTCCAATGCACCCTCAGCCCCTGGCTGCGCACTACCACAGCGGACCGGTCGCGATCGATCCAGTCGAGAGGTACCGGCCCGGTTAAGCTCCAGGTAAATGGACCGACATCCGTGCCTCCGGAGCCTCGCAACTGGAAGGCTCCGGGCTCCAGAAACAAGCGGGGCAATCTCGGGTTGACCGCCGGGCCCTCGCGGCCGATGCGCGTTTGGTAGAAGCCGGCGCCGGCGCGATAGAGCGGGTACGCTCCACCGGCCCCGGTCAGGGTGAGCTGCCCACCGGCGTTCAGTCCGTGCCCCGCGGCCAGCGCACCGGAGAGGGGATTGGTCAAGACCGTCTCGGATTGGAAGCTGCTGGTGTAAGCCGTGCAAGTTCCGGGCGGAGGCATCAACAGCAAGGGCAGGAGCAGCAGCTCCGGGTTGTCTTTGGCGCCCAGTGTCACCGTAACCTGGTCGGAAATGTCATCGGCGTTCTGGTGAAGGGCGCGCATGCGGATTCGGCTGAGAGTGACGGCGGCGATTCTGGGTTCGCGCAACACGGGAAATACGGCGGGGCAGGGGCCAGGCGCGGAGCTGACGGCGACGGTGACCACGTTGCTGGCGCGCAGGGGGCCTGCTTCCAAATAGATGGGGACAAAACAACCTGCCGGCGCGTCGGCGGGCAAGGTGACGGGAATCTCGAGCTCGCCGGGACGGGAGGAGGAAATCGGCGAACCCGCGTGCGCGGCGCGATTCCCCACGACTACGGTGATGGGACGGGCGGCGCCCAGGCCGGTGGCGGACAGGACGATTTGCCGGCCGGGGCGGGCGGGATTCTCGAGCGTATTGGCGCGGCGGGCACCGGAGGCTTCCAGATTGTCGATGCGGCCAGGGCCCCAGCCTTGCCCGTTGCGGCTGAAGAGGCCGGGGTTGGACTCCACGATTTCGATGGGAAACGGCAGGCTGGGCTGGCCTCCGGCGGCGACCACCAGGCTGGCGGGACCGATGGGCGCGGCAGCGGGCACCAGCGCTTCGATGCGCTCCGGGGTAGTGGACAGGACGCGTACCGGCAGTACGGATTCGCCTTTGCGGATGACGACGGTGGCGTTCCCGGCCGTCCCGAAACGGACGCCATGAATCTGAAACCGCGCGCCGCGCGCCAACGCACCGCCAGGTAGCCTGGGCGCGATCTGGCTGGCGGCGTTGACCACGCCATTCTGGCCAATGCCTGGCTGCGCCGCCAGCGTGGGGAACGATATCAAGATGGCGAACCACGCGAAGACGGCGCGAGTCATCCTTACAGGCTACCGCCCGGCCAACCTGGCCGGAAACCTGCCAGAATGGTCGAGTGCTAAGCGCGTTGTCCGGGAAGTTGGTAACGTATTCGCGAGCAACCGCTCCCTCACGGTCGCGGCTCGGAAATACAGTGAGGGAGCGGTTGCCGGACAGGCAACTGTAATTGCAACGGCAAGGGGGTGGCTTCTGGCCGATTGCGGCGCGGCTGGCGTGGCGCGATTTGCGATCTTCGCCGGCGCGGGCGGTATTGCTGGCGGCCACGATGGCGATCGGCGTAGCCAGCGTGGGCGGGGTGCGCGGCGCGGATCGGGCGGCGCGCGAGGTGCTGTCGCGCGACCTGCGGATGTGGCTCGGCGGCGATTTGTGTCTCGACACGGGGGAGGCGATCGACGGCGGGCAGCTCGCCGCGCTCGACGGCTGGCGCGCCGAGGGCATGGACTGGACGCTGGTCACGTGGGTACTGTCGATGGCGTCGTCTTCCCAATCTCCCGACGCCGGTTCCCTGAGCGTTAAGGTAATCGATCCTGCCAAGTACCCGTTTTACGGTGCGCCGAGGCTGGCACCGCCGGTCACGCTGGCGCAGGCGCTGACGCCGGATTCGACCGTGATTTCCGAAGATGCGGCGCGGCGTTTCCAGGTGGGGGTGGGAGACTCCCTCCGTATCGGCGGCCAGGCCTTTCGGATCGCGGCGGTGATTCGGGCGGAGCCGGAGCGCTTCGGCAGCTTCTTCGACTTGGGCCCGCGGGCGATTGTGTCCGAGGCCGGCATCGAGCGCTTGGGCGCGGCTCGGGCCGCCGAGGCGCCGCTGCGCAGGATACTGGTGCGGCTGCCGCGCGGGGCCGATCTTCAGGCGGCGCGGCAGCGGCTGCAGGAAGTGGCGCCGGAAGGCGCGGTGGCCGATTATCGCGATAAGGCGGGGCCGGCCGTCTCGAAGACCGAACTGGTGCTTTCGTTCTGTTCGGTGGCGGCGTTTCTAGCCCTGGCCATGAGCGTGATGGGCGCGGCGGTGACGGTGCGGCAGGCACTGGAGCAGCGCATGGAGACGCTGGCCGTGATGCGCATGCTGGGGGCGCGCGCGTGGCAGATGGCGGCGTTCTTCGCTTTCGAGACCGCGTGGCTGGCGGCGGCCGGACTGGCGGCGGGAATTCCGCTGGGCTGGTGGATGCGGCGCTCCCTGATGTCTCTGGGCGGCAAGTACGTGCCGTTTCCGGACGCGGCGCTCGGCGGAGGCTGGGCGCTGGTTGAAATCGCCATCGCGGCGGCGGCGATGATCTTGCCCATGGTGATTCAACCGGCGGCCGCGATTCGGAAACTGCGTCCGCTGCGGGTGCTGCGGCACGATACCGAAACCGGCGGCGCGGCGCCGGCGGGCGTTCGAAAAGGTATTTTGGGGGCGGCACTGGGTGCCGGCGCGGCCTGGTTCGCCGTGGCGGTCCGGATGTTGCACTCGATGGCCACGGCCGCTCTGGTCGTGGGCGCGCTGGCGGTTGCCTCATGCGCCGCTGTCGGTCTGGTGGCGGCGGGCCTCGGTTGCCTGCGGCGGTTTGCCGGCCTGAGTGGGCGGCGCATGGTGACCATGGGGATCGACCGCCTGGGGAGTAGCAGGCGCGGCGGCGCGGCCATGATTGCATCCCTGGCGATCGGCCTGATGCTGATCATCGGCACATATCAGGCGGCCGGAGCGGTGGCGCGCGCGGTTACCATGGCCTTGCCGTTCGGCGGCGCGAACCTGATGGTGGGCAACTTCGAGGACGAACATCGCGAGCAGGTGCGCGGGTTTCTTTCGGCCCAGCCCGGCGTGGAGGCGGTGCGGACGATCTCCATGGCCCGGCTGAGGCTGTCGGCCATCGATGGCAAACCGGGCGTGGAGCGGCTGTACTTTGTGGAGTGCGACCCAAGCGCCGGCAACGGCCGGCTGCCGGCCAGGGTGACGGTGGCCGACGATCTGGGGTCGCGGCTGGGCCTCCGGGCGGGGTCGCGGCTGACTTTCCAGGCTCGGGATCGGAGCATTTCCGCCGTGGTGGTTGCCATCTATCGGCCGCGGCCGGAGGAGCGCTTCTGGTACTCGTTCAAGTTGGATTCGGCGGGCCTGGAGCTGCCCAACCGCTACGACGAAGCGGTGGTCACGGTGCGTCCGGACAGGGTGGAAGCCGTGCGCGACGCGCTGGGAGCGCGCTTCCCTACGCTGGCGGCGATTACGGCCGGGGAGGTCGAGGCGGCCATCGGCACCGTATACGCCGATGGCGTAATGGTGATTCGCCTGGTGGCGGGCTACGCCATCGCCGGGGGACTATGCGTGCTGATTGCGATGGTGGCGGCATCGCGGGCGGGGCGTCTGCGGGAAATGGGGATTCTGGCGGCGCTGGGTGCGCGGCCGCGCACGATAGCGGGGATCTATACGGTGGAGTTTGCCGCCATCGGTCTGCTGGCCGCGGCGATTGGCGGCCTGCTGGCCTGCGGTTTTGGGGTGGTGGTGACAAGCGCGCTTTTTCGGCGCCTCGAAATCGCGCTGGAATGGAAAACAATCGCCGGCGCCGTACTGGCGACGCCGCTGGTTACGATCACCGCGGGATGGCTGCCGGCCTGGCGGCTGTTGCGGCGCAAACCGATGGAAGCGCTACGGCGAGAATAAGAAAAACGGGCAGGCTCGCCGGGATTGCCGGTGAGGCTGATCTGCCCGCCTAGTTTAGTCAAAACAGGACGCGCGCTGATGCGGTCCTTTGAGTGAAAAACACGGGTGCGCGCGGAAAGTTGCGGGGCCGAGGAGCGGGTTCCTAATCCAATGCCGCACACTTTTCCGTTTAGGGCGACAATCTGCACAGATCGTGGGGCAGCCAATTCTGGCCGCAGCCGGATTTTTAGCCGGCTCTCGCCTGGCGGGAGGACCCGCTGCACCTCGAAAGAGCCGCCCAGAAAGGCGGCTGCGGGCAAAATTGCCCGCCCCACAACTTACGCAGGCGGGCGGCGGCCGGCACCTCTGCCAACACATCGAGGGGCTTCAGGGGTACTGGTACAGCTTTCGGCGACGCGGTACCAAAACCTGGCCGCAAACGAGTTAATCGAATGCTATATTAATTCCGTTAAAACCGGTTTAGCATTCGAGCGGAGTTCTCACTGCTTTCCCACGGGGAAAATGTCTAAACCGTCCTTCTGGAATAGACGTCATTTTGGGGAGTCCGCATGCCTCTGTCGTCCGCGGAGATCGAAGTTACCGCCGGCTTTCCAGTGAAGCCCTTAGCGCCGACGCGCGCTCACATCTTCAGGTCAGCGGCGGATCTGAATCGCCTGTCCGATCTCGTTCAACCTCTTCTGAGAGGCCGCGACACACTCGATCCACGATTCTATCTGGCATCCATTACGAGCGCCTGGATTCCGCGAGTGATTGTTATCTCCTCGGATGACTCCATCGTTGGTGTCGTTTGCGCGAAGGAACGGAAAATAGCCGGCATTCCGACCGGCATCATCCACATCGATACCACCCTCTCGAATATCCTGGCCGACGATTCGATGAGTGCCGAGCGCGTTTTCGAGAACGCGATACGCCGATTACTGGTTGCTCCGGGGGTGCGTGGTTTACGGCTATTCATTCCTCCCGGTGGGACCGAGCAGCGTGCGATTCAGGCAGTTGTTGAGTCCACGCCGCTTGACGAATGTTACCGGAAAGTCGATTACCATCTCCTTCTGCGCCTCCCACCGTCCTTTGATTTCTTTCTTCGGAAGTTGGGGGCCCACACCCGGCGAAATTTTCGATATTACCGGCGGCGTTTTGAGGCGGCGGGCGGTCAGTACGTTGAAGAAATGACCTTAGCGGAATTCCGTGTGGCCGCGTTCCAGTTGCTCGCCAAAGATGTCGTCGGAGCCGACCTGGCGGGGTCGAATCGATCCCTGCGCATGTTGTCCGCGGTGAACCGTCCATTGCTTGCCGGATTGCGGCGCGATGGGAAATGGGTCGGCATTCTGGGCGGGTGGTACGAATCGAATCGCGCGACGGTGCACCTCCAAATGAACAACGACCGCGACTTTCCCCACGATTCGTTGTGCACCGTATTGCGGTCGTATGTAATCGAGAGTTTAGTCGCGAAAAATATGAGGGGCCTTGTGTTTTGGGCAGGCGTCGGGCCCCCTTTGTCACATCACGCAGAGCCCGTTCCGGCCATTCTTGCGTCCTTGGACAGACCGGGATTTTGTTGGCGGACGTGCCGGCGAGTCATTCGCCGAATCAACGCGCGATTGCCGGTTCCGGTTCGTGATATTGCCGGTTGGATTGCGCCGCGCGCAAGCTGCGATTCCGGCTCCGATGTCTTTTGATTCGATCAAGACGCGTCCGGGCCTACGACATCTCCGCGATTCCATTAGCCGGCTGGAAGGCTGGTGGTTCGATCTGACCCGTCGTGTTTCCACGGCTGGCGTTGCCCTGTTGGACGGACTCTCGCTCGCCGGCGATGCCAAACGCGGCTTCATGTACATGCCAGCCCGGCCTACTCCGGTGCGGTTAGCGTTGCGCGATCTGCCGATTAGAGAGTACGAGAATTATACCTTTGTGGATTTGGGCTCCGGGAAGGGCCGGATGCTCTTTCTGGCCGCGGAATATCCCTTTCGCAGAATAGAAGGCGTCGAGTTCGCTCTCGAACTTCATACGGAAGCCCAACGGAATATAGCTCGTTACCGCAATCGCCGTAGAAGATGTCCGCGAATTGAATCGGTGAACGTCGATGCCGCGGACTATGTTTTTCCCAGGGAGAATCTGGTGATCGCCCTGTTCAATCCGTTCGGGCCGGAGGTGATGGAAACGGTTTTACGGCGCGTGCAATCCTCGGTGGAGGAACACCCTCGCGATGTCCTCATGATGATGCTGTTTCCCGAACAGGCGGCGGTAGTGGATTCAACCGGCCATTGGCGGGTACTCAGGCGCACTCGTCGCTATCATATCTACCGTATTCTTAATAACGGCCTGGAATGATAACGCCGTTTCAGGCCCGCCCGGCCCGCCCCAGCGCAGCGATGGCCGGGCCGGCACGTGCTAAAATGGCCGGAGAAGGCCACAGTAGCTCAGTTGGTAGAGCGGCGGTTTCGTAAACCGCAGGTCTCCGGTTCAAGCCCGGACTGTGGCTCCATTCCTTCCCGCGTGCGATTGCCTTTCGACCGGTGTGGCTGCCCGGCATCGGCTCGCCTGGAGTCCCGTTGACGGAGTCGCGCGCGCGGGGCTACAATCTGGTTGCACACGTTATCATATTGAGTTTGGAGGTTTCGATGGCATCAGCCGACACGCTCACTTCCTACAAGAGCCCCTTGTTCCAAATGACGCAGACCACCCCCACCTGCCTTTGGAACGACTCCGCCGCCCTCGATGAATTGGCCTATTCCATCGAGCACGGCGCGGTCGGCGCCACCTGCAACCCCGTCATCGCTCTGTCCATCCTGAAAAGGCAGATGCCTCTCTGGCGCGACCGCATCCAGACTCTGATTGGGGAGATGTCCACTGCCACCGAGGACCGGATCGGCTGGAAGATCGTGGAAGAGATGTCGGTTAAGGGCGCCGCCCTGCTGAAGCCCATCTTCGACGCCCAGGGAGGCCGTAACGGCCGGCTTTCCATTCAGACGGATCCGCGCTTCTACCGGTCGACGCGGGACATCGTGGACCAGGCCGTCCATTTCAGTCAACTGGCTCCCAACATGATCGTCAAGATTCCGGCCACGCGGGCCGGCATCCCCGCCATGGAAGAGGCCACCTATCGCGGGATCAGCATCAACGCCACGGTTTCCTTCACCCTGCCGCAAGCCATCGCGGTAGCCGAAGCCGTGGAGCGCGGCCTCCAGCGCCGCGAGAAGGAAGGTCTGGACATCGCCTCCATGGGCCCCGTCTGCACCCTTATGGTAGGCCGGCTCGACGACTGGCTGAAGGTGCTGCTCGATAAGGACAACATCTGCATCGACCCCGGCTATCTGGAGTGGGCTGGGGTGGCGGTGTTCAAGAAGGCCTACGGCATCTACCGGCAGCGCGGCTACCGGCTGCGCCTGCTCTCCGCCGCGTTCCGCAACCACATGCACTGGAGCGAGTTCATCGGCGGGGACGTGGTGATTTCCCCGCCCTACGCCTGGCAGCAGCGCTATAACGCCAGCGATGTCCAGGCAATTCCGCGCATGGATAAACCAGTCGATCCGGCGATCGTTCGGGAACTGACCGCCAAATTCCCGGACTTCGCCCGCGCCAATTCCGAGAACGGCATTTCGATCGAGGATTTCGATATGTACGGATGTACGCGGCGCACGTTGCGCCAGTTTCTGGCGGCCGGAGCCGACCTGAACGCCGTCATCCGAGACTTCATGATCCCCAACCCCGACAAATAGCTAACCGCGAGCCACGAACATGAAATCCAAAAACCTTCGATTCGGCGTTCTGGGTGTCGGACGAATCGGCAAGATTCACATCGGCAACCTGGCCACGCGCATTCCCGGAGCCGAGCTGGTGGCTATATCCGATATCGCCGCGGCGGAACTCGAAACCGTTGCCACACGGTTCGGGATTGCCAGAACGTTTGCCGACTACCGCGATCTGCTGAACCTTCCCGAAGTGGATGCCGTAGTCATTTGCAGCCCGACCGACCAGCATTACCGAATGATTGTGGATGCGGCCGAGCGCGGCAAGCAGATCTTCTGCGAAAAGCCGATCGACCTGTCGCTCGAGAAGGTGCTGGCCGCGAATGAGGAAGTCTCCCGCCGCGGAGTCCGCATGATGGTCGGCTTCAATCGCCGCTTCGACCCCAACTTCCTGAAAGTCCGGGAGACCATCGCTGGCGGCCAGGTGGGGCAGCCCCACATCCTACGCATCACCAGCCGCGATCCAGGGCCGCCGCCCGAACATTACATCCGCGCCTCCGGCGGCATATTCCTCGACATGACCATCCACGACTTCGACATGGCGCGCTACCTGATGGCAAGCGAAGTTACGGAAGCCTATACCCGCGCCGCCGTATTGGTGGACCCCATGATCGGCAAAGCCGGCGACTGGGATACGGCAGTGGTCACTCTGACCTTTGAAAACGGCGCGTTTGGCGTGATCGACAACAGCCGCAAGGCGGCTTATGGCTACGATCAGCGCGTGGAGATGTTCGGCTCGGGCGGGATGGTTACCATCGCCAACAACACTCCCGACACGCACATCCTTTGCGATAGCGCGGGCATCCACACTGCGTTGCCCTTGAACTTCTTCCTCGAACGGTACGCCGAATCGTATTTGCGCGAGATGCGCGCGTTTGTGGATTCGGTAGTGGAGGGGAAGCCCGTTCCCGTCGGTGGAGAGGACGGACTCAAAGCCGCGGCGATTGCGCTGGCTGCCGGGAAATCCGCACGGGAAAACCGGCCGGTGAAGCTGGCCGAAATCTATCGAGAGGTGGCACACACATGTCCGGTGTCCTGAATGTGGGCCTGATTGGATTGGGAAGGCTTGGCAGCGTCTATGCGCGCAACCTGGCGCACCGTGTCCCCAACGCGAGGCTGGTCGCGGTTGCCGACCGGAAAGCCGATTTGCGGGAACAGTTCGCCGCGGAACTGGGCGCGGTCAAGGTCTACGAAAGTCATCTGGACCTGCTCCAGGACAAAGACGTGGAAGCGGTGGTCATTATCACTTCCACCAGCACGCATAAAGACGTAGTGATGGACGCCGCGGCTTGCGGCAAGGCCATCTTTTGCGAGAAGCCCATGTCTTTGTCGCTGGTGAGCGCCTACGAGATGCTCCATGCGGTGGAAAAGGCCGGGGTGTTCTTTCACATGGCATTCCAGCGCCGGTACGATGCCGGTTACCTCGCCGCCAAGAAGAAAGTGGACGACGGCGTCATCGGGACTCCGGTGGTGATGACCTCGATTTCCCGCGACCCGTTCCGTCCCCCGCTGGAGTTTTGCGATCCGAAGGTGAGCGGCGGCCTGATTGCCGATATGGGGGTTCACGATTTCGACCTGGGCCGCATGTTCATGGGCGAGGTCGCCACGGTCCACGCCATCGGCGGGGCGCTGGCCTATCCCGAAATGAAATCGGTGGGCGATATCGACAATGCCCTCATCGACATGGTGTTCGAGAACGGGACTTTGGGCTCGGTGCAATTGAGCCGCAACGCCGTGTTCGGCTACGATATCCGCACCGAAATCTGGGGCACGAAGGGCTCGCTGCAAATCGGCTATTTCCAGCACACCCCGATTCTGGTGATGACGCAAGAGGGCATCACGCACGACGTAGTGCCGCACTTCATGCAGCGCTTCGAGGGAGCGTATCTGACCCAGATCCAGGATTTCGTCAACCGGGTGACGGCCGGCGAGCCGCCATCGCTTACCGGCGCGGACGCCATCGCCGCCATGCGGATCAGCCTTGCGGCCACGCTGTCGTGCCACGAGCGGCGCCCCGTCCAGGTGAGCGAAGTGGATGTTCCCCTGCACACCATCGCCGGTTAGATTACAATAGCGGGGAGTTCCAGGACGAACATGGCAAACCCGAAACAGTCCCTTACGCGGGCGATTTCGACCGACCCCCACTTGTGGTTGCCCATCGCAGTTCTTTTCATCGGCATCGGTGTGCTGGTGCTGGTGAAATGAGCGGGGTGGCAACGAAGGCCAGATTTTCGGGATATTCCCTGCACGCGCTGGGAGTGTTCTGCGGACTGGCGGCGGCAACGTGGCTGGCAGCCGCCGAGGCCCCGACCAAGCTGGTGACGGCCGGTTTTTCGCCCTTCCTGATCTCGCTTGGCATGGTGGCCGGCGTGTTCGTGGCCCGCTGGACCGTGCCGGTGGCCTTGAAGGGAACCGGCTATGTCCTGATGGACCTTCGCGAAAAGCCGCACCTGATCGTGTGGGCGGTGGTCGCGGGAATGTTGTGGGCGGTGGCCAATACCCTTACGGTTTTCGCCGTTCGCAACGTCGGGCTGTCGATCGCCTTCCCGCTGTGGAACATCAACAGCCTGGTGGGCTTGTTCTGGGGCTGGCTGCTGTTCAATGAGCTGCGCGGATCCGGCTGGGGACGGGTAGTGGGAGGCGCGGTGGCCATTGTGGGCGGGGCTTGTCTGCTGGCCTATGCCACTTCCCAACAAACCGGCCACAGGCCGCCGGGCGGCGCCATGCTCGGGATCGTGGCCGCCCTCGCCGCCGGCCTGCTGCTGGGCACCATGTACATTCCCTACCGCAAGGCTTACATCAGCGGCATGAACCCGCTCTCGTTTGTCACCGTATTCACGTTCGGTGAATTAGGCACGGTTTCGGGCCTGGCCTTGGCCTTCGACGGAGGCGTGCATGGTGTGATGGCCGAGCTGGTCCGCGCGCGGCCGGTGCTGATCTGGCTTTTTCTGGGCGGGTTTTGCTGGGTGGTGGGAGACCTGTTTCAGAACTATGCCGCCAAGTACATTGGGATTGCCCGCGGAATTCCGCTGTCGAATACCAACCAGCTTTGGGGCCTGGCATGGGGCGTCCTGGTTTTCGGCGAGCTCGCCGGGCAAGGCGTCTGGGCTCACGTGCTGGTCTTCACCGGCTCGGTAATCATGATAGCGGGAGCCGGGGCGATTTGTTCGGCCGAGGCATCCGCATCCGAGCACGTGTCGTGGAAGGCGGCCGTGGCGCGGGAGTGTGCCCGTTACGGTCTCGACCCGGGGCGCGTCGCTTCGAGCCTGCTTGGCGAAGATCCCCTGTCCCGCGATAAACCGGTTCGCCACTGGTGGGAACTCCTCATCGCGGCCGGCGCGGTTGCCATCTTCGTGTGGCTGGCCGTCGGCGCCAAACATCAGCCGGTAGCCGTGAATTACGGCTGGGGGGCTGTGTTGGTGGGCACCACGCTGGTCGCCCTGGTGGCCTGCGGCCTGCTGTTGTGGAAGCGGACGCGATTCTCGTAGCGCCGGCGATCTTGTCGCCGGTGAGCCGAACAACCTTTGGGATACACTGGCTGAGTGCGCCTGCGTTTACCGGACCCGGAGTATCTCAAACTGCTCGCGCCTTACGGCGAAGCGATTCAAAAGCTCGCACTGGCCACGCGTAAACTGATCCTTGAAGAGGCTCCGGAGGCCAGCGAGTTCGTCTACGAGGTGTACACCATCGCCGACCACTTCACCTTCACGGAGCGGCCGGGCGACGCGTTCGTCTTTACCACCACGCACGCCAATTGGGTGAACCTCGGCTTTAGCTTTGGCTCGCTGCTGCCCGATCCGGACGGCCTGCTGCGCGGTGAGGGCAAGTTGATTCGGCACGTCCGAATCGCGCAGGCGAGGGATCTGGACGCCCCCGGTGTTCGGGAGCTGGTAAGATGCGCCATCGCGCAAGCCGAGCGGCCGGAAGGCAAAGATGCAAAGCCTTGTACCGTTGTACGCACGGCTCAATCCGCCAGGAAGCGCGCAGCCGCGAACCGGCGATGACAGGGCAGCCGCGACGTTAACATGTGAGGATATGGCACATTCGGAATTTCCGTTGCCTCCTACGTTTACGCGCCGCGTGTTTTTGTATTCCGCCGCATCGACCCTGCTGGCGGCTCCCGCCGAGCCGGGTCATGAGTTGCGGAACGATGCGATGCGCTTGGAACTGCACGCCGGACCGGAGGGAGTGTACCTTGCGAGCCTCGCACTGAACCGCGACCCCGGCTGGCCGGGCCAGGGCTTCAGCGGCAACCTGCTGCCGGGTAAGGCGGACACGACTCTGTTACGCAGCGGAACGGCCATTCTGGTGGAAGGGTCGGGCTGGCATGGCAGCCGCATGCCGGATCCATCCAAGGTTACAGCCGGACCCGGCTGGCTGCGCTTGGAAGGCATCGAACTCGGGCCCGCCGAACGGCCCATCGCGCGGGAAGAGTGGTCATTAGAACTCGGGGCGGCCGGTTTACGATGGCGAATTACACGAATGTTCCTCGAAGCCTGCCGTCTGACGGCGGACCGCTTTCCGGCACTGGTGTTTTCGACGCAGGCCGGGGGCGGCCGGTATTCGGAAATCCCGGGCTTCCTGGATACGGAAATGCGCCTGGATGGAATCAAGGGCTTCCCCGTGGAAGTGAGCGCGCAATGGTATGAGGTGGTCTCACCCCGCCGCGAAGAGAGCATTCACTTCGCGCCCTCGAATCTGAAGGCGAAGGTGCGGCTTACCTCCGGTTTCTTCAGCTATGCCAAGGCCGTGGCCGATGGGACCGCCTCCGCCGTCACGCTGGGCGCGGAGAGCGTGGACCGCACCGGGCCGGGTAAGGCGTACGAACCGGGCGCGGTGGAGAAACAGGAGTGGTCTTTCGCGCCCGACCCTATCGATGGCAGTGCGCTGGACGTGCAACTGCCGGATCGGTTCCTCAACACGCAGCTCATCAGTTTCGCCGGCGTCTACAACCAGTGGATGGGCTGGATCTTCGGCAACAATCCCGCCAGCACGCCTTGCCTTCACGAGATGGGCTGGTTTCCCATGATTCACGGCATCCGGCGGGCCAACCCCGAGTTGCAGCGGGCCGCCGAACGCGAACTGGATTTCTTCGCCCGGACGGGCGTGGACGAGAACGGCTATGTAATGCCGCGGTGGTGGATCCAGGGCTACTACAAAGTACCGTGGGGCAACCTGCACGACCAGATTCCGCACTTCATCCTGGCGGTGTACTATCACGCAATCCATACCGGTAACCGGGAGTTTGTCGGCTCGCTCCTGCCGGTGACGCTACGTGTGGCGCGGTACATGAACTCACTGGATACGGACGGAGACGGCGTGGCGGAGGTGCCGGAGACGTCCGGCCTTCCCAACGGGAAGCGCGAATGTTCCAACTGGTACGACATCATCAAGTTCGGCCATAAGGACGCTTACATCAATATCCAATGTGTGGAAGCGTTGCAGGCTGTGGCGGAGTTGGCGGCATGGCTCGGCGACGCGGAACTGGCAACCGAATACAGAGGCCGCCACGCGCGGGCGGCCGACGCGCACAATCGCGTCTTCTGGAACGAAGCGGAATCCTTGTACAGCGATTGGATCGACGTGCGCGGCGACCGGCGGCACTACTTCTACACCGATCACAACCTGATGGCGGTGATTCAGGGCGTAGCGGGGCCGGAGCGCTCCGGGCGCATCCTGCGCAACCTGGACGAGCATTATGCGGGGCTATGCCGGGACTACCACGTGTCGCGGGACGCCATCTACGCCACGCCCTGCAATATGCGGCCGGTATCGCAACTCGGCGACATGGTGGATTTCGGCAAGCGCAGTAACCAGACGGTCTTCCCGAACTACGAAAACGGATGTTCGTTCTTCCACTCCACCGGCCTCGAAATCGCGGCGCGCGCCGCGGCGGGCGACAGCGATGGCGCCTACCAGGTCTTCGAGCGGAACATGCGCTCCGGCTATGCCGGCAATCGCCTGTGGGGCGCTGCCCTGAAATGGGACAGCGGCGCGCTGGTCAGCGAGCCGCTGTGCAGCTCATTATTGATCGCGTGGGGCTTCCTGCGCGGCTGTTTTGGCGCGTGGCCCGGGCTGGACGGGTTGCGAATCGCGGGCCGGCCGCCCGCCCGGATGGAAGGCGCCACCTACAAGTTCTGCCATCTGGGCGGGGATATTGCGCTCGAAGTGCGCAACGGCGTTACCCGCAGGACGCAGTGAATACGGCGGAACGAGCGTGGACATCCGCGTAAGGTCTGCCTCGTGCATAGGGCCGGATGTCGTAAAACAGGCGCCTCTCCACCGCGGGTTATCATGGTAACGGTTTTGCTCCTCTCGACTTCATGACGTAGATCGACAGTGCGAGAGAAATAGGCAATCAATCGGAAGGATCGGGATACCGCTTCCACCGCGCTTGCGGTTAGCCTTGAGATGAGGGAAATCATCACACCTCAAACAGGAGCACTACGTATGAATTCGCGCGCTTCCCGAAGGAACTTCCTCGTCGCGGGTCTGGGGTTACCGGCTGCCGCGCTTGCGACACCTCAGACGCCGCGGGCGCAGCCGAGCCGCCCGGCATCGGAGGCTCTCGCTTTTCGAACCCTGGGCAAGACCGGGCTGAAGGTAACTTCGGTCGGCTTCGGCTGCATGGTCACCTCCGACGCGAGTGTCATCTCGCGGGCGGTCGATATGGGCATCAACTATTTCGACACGGCGCGCACCTACGGGGGCGGCAATAATGAGCGCATGGTCGGCAGCGCCCCGGCGTTGGCCTCGCTGAAATGGGTGCTGCGCAACCAACGCATGGGAACCACCATTCCCAGCATGACGGATTCCGATCAGTTGGAAGAGAATTTTCGGGCCATGTCGGAGCCGTTTGGGGCGCCGGACGCAAAGTTGCTTGCCGCGATCGATGAAAACATTCGCCCCCTGTACTGCCGCATGTGCTACCAATGCTCGGGACAGTGCCCGAAAGGCGCGGCGGTTCCGGAGACCATTCGCTATCTCTCCTACGCCGACTACTACGGCCAGTTCGCGCTCGGCCGAGAGCACTTCGCCTCTTTGCCGCCGGCGGCGCGCGCCGTTCGCTGCGGCGAATGCGAGTCGTGCTCCGTGGCATGCCCGAACGGCGTGCACGTCGCCGAGCGCATGATCCGCGCCCAGGAGCTGTTCGGGTGACCGCCGGCGTTGTACGCTGAGACTCGAGAGGGAAAGGAAGAATACAAATGAGCCAAGAGCCATCCGCTGTTCGCAAATTGATCGGCGACTTCGCGCCCAAGCTCGTCGAATTGACCGACAATGTCCTGTTCGACGATGTCTGGGAGCGGCCGAATCTATCCAAACGCGATCGCAGTCTGGTGACCGTGAGCGCCCTGGTCGCCATGAATCGTCCCGAGCAGTTGCGGTTTCACCTGGCAAAAGCGCTGGAAAACGGCGTGACCCGCGACGAAGCGATCGAGGCTATAACCCATCTGGCGTTTTATTCGGGTTGGCCCAATGCCATGACCGCCATCATGCTTGCGAAGGAGATCTTCTCTAAGTCGGACGTAGATACTCATACAAGATAGCTGATCGCGTAGAAGGAGACAAAAATGCAAACGCGCAAACTTGGAAATGGCGGCCTGGAAGTATCGGCTCTCGGGCTCGGCTGCATGGGAATGAGCTTTTCTTACGGTCCGGCCAAGGACAAGAGGGAGATGACTACTCTGATCCGGGCAGCCGTGGAACGCGGCATCACATTCTTCGACACGGCTGAGGTCTACGGCCCGTTCTTGAACGAAGAGCTCGTCGGCGAAGCGCTCGCTCCGTTCCGCGACCGGGTTGTGATCGCCACCAAATTCGGTTTCGACCTCAGTCCCGATCTGGATCCCCGCGGGATGAAGGGCGCGCCGGGCCTGAATAGCAGGCCGGAGCACGTCAAGCAAGCCGTCGAGGGCTCGCTCAAGCGGCTCCAGGTCGAGACAATCGACTTGCTCTATCAGCATCGGGTCGACCCCGATGTGCCTATCGAAGACGTCGCCGGAGCGGTGAAGGACCTGATTCAGGAAGGCAAGGTGAAGCACTTTGGCCTCTCCGAAGCGGGCGTGCAAACGATCCGCCGTGCGCACCGGGTCCAGCCCGTCGCCGCCCTCCAGAGCGAGTATTCGCTGTGGACGAGGACGCCGGAAAAAGAAGTCATACCGACGCTCGAGGAGCTTGGAATCGGCCTTGTCCCGTACAGCCCCTTGGGCAAGGGCTTCCTCACGGGAAAGATCGGCGAAAATGCGAAGTTCGACAGCTCCGACTTTCGCAGCACCCTGCCTCGCTTCACACCGGAGGCTCTCAAGGCGAATCAGGCGCTAATCGAACTGCTCGCCGGCATTGGGGAACGGAAGAAGGCGACACCGGCCCAGATCGCGCTCGCCTGGCTGCTGGCCCAAAAGCCGTGGATCGTACCCATCCCAGGCACCACAAAGCTCGATCGTTTGGACGAAAACATCGGGGCGGTTTCAGTCGAGCTCACGCCAGGCGACCTCGGCGACATCGAGAACGCCGCCTCGAAGATCACGGTCGAAGGCGCGCGGTACCCCGAAAAGCTGGAGCGGATGACCGGCCGCTGAGCGGCCACGCGAAGGAGTTCAGGAGATGGAGATCAAACGAAGCGGCTCACAGCCTTCCGGCAAAGGACCGGCGGACTACTTTACCGGCACGGTGCGAATCGATCCGCTGTTCAACCCGCCCGCCCCGGCGCGCGCTATCGGTGCCAGCGTCACCTTCGAGCCGGGAGCGCGGACGGCATGGCATACCCACCCGCTGGGGCAACACCTGATCGTGACGGCCGGGTGCGGCTGGGCACAAGTTTGGGGCGGCCAAGTGGAGCAAATCCGGCCGGGTGACGTTGTCTGGTTCGCCCCGGGTGAGAAGCATTGGCACGGCGCCACGGCAACCACGGCGATGACCCATATCGCCATTCAGGAGCAGCTTGACGGCAAAACCGCCGACTGGATGGAACCGGTCGGCGACGAGCAATACCCGGCCTGACTGGCCATCGGTTCCGCGAGCGCCTGTCCTGTTCCGATCGGATTACCGGCGTGAAGTTGACGGGAAACGCGCAGCCACATCCGCGGCCGGGAGATGGCGTGCTACACTCCGCTTTTGTTCAAACCGAGAGAACCTGGAAGCACATGCCAACGAACGTTTCTTTAATCCTGAAGTCCCTGGCCTTCGCGGCTCTGCTGGCACAGACGGCAGCGGCCCAGAAGGCGGTGACGCCGCCCCGCGGTCCTTTTACCTGCACCGAGCTGATTGGTCTTTACTCCAGCGGGGAATGGTGGGATGGAGGTTTTTACGATGGTCTCGGCGATCTCAAAACAAGATGGCAGGGGCGATTTTCCCACTACGGCTACACCTACGAATACGCCAAACCCGACAGTTATGTATGGAGCCCGACCAACGTCGGCGGGGTGAATAATGTCCGGCTGACCGTCCCTTGCGCCCAGAACGGGGACGCACCGGACAGGATTGTTTATCAGGCGTGGAGCTGGGAGTTGACCTCCGAAAAGGCCTGGGTAGATAGTCTGGAGGCCACGCTGGCGACCATTCGCGCCAAACGTCCCAGCGCAAAACGAATCGACATCATGACCATCATTCGTTGTCCGCAGAACGGGTGGTGCCATTCCGACAAGCCCCCGCTTGGTCCCAACACCGACCACGACGCCAAGAAGCAGGACTGTCATGTTCCCGAGTATGTGGACTCGGCTCTGGCAAAAGTGGCGGCCAACCATCCCGATCTGGTCTCGGTGACGCCTAAGTTCGAAGCCGTGAGTTGCGCGGCGCGGATCGACGGGATACACTTGCACGAACAGAACGGACCGGCCGCCGCCTTCATCGCGGCGTACTACAAGGCCCTGCCCTGACCGGGAGGTTTCCCGCCGGCGGAATCGAGGGCTAGTGTTTGGGGAGCGCCACGCTGACGGTCACTTGGGGAGAAGAGACGAAACGTACGAACGGGTCGTCCACAAAAGCGTTGACGCGTTGAGTGACTGCGGATGCCCCGGTGGAAAGATCGACGGCGTCGGTGACCACATTCTGCACGCGGGACACGTGGCTCTCCGGGCCGGTGATTTCGAGCGATGCCGGCTGGATCGTGACCGAGCCGGGATCGAGTCCGGCCGCCCTGGCGCCGCTGAAGCGGGCTTTGACGGGGACCAGCCGGGTGGAGCGCTTTTCGAAGCGAAAGCGGATTTCCGACGGGATGGATCGCAGCAGCTCGATGCCGCGCGGCAGATGTACGGCGCCATCCTCTATAGTGTAAGTGCGCTCGCCGGGAACGGCGTCGGACATGTCCAGGACGGCGGCCGGGCGCTGCGGTCCCTCCAGGTTGCGCAATTCGTTCGATGGGCCGCGGAGTTCCAGGGTGACCAGGGGCACCGGATCGGAACTGATATCGAGGTCGTCGGGGAGGTCGCTATAGACGACGCGCGCCGTGGCGAAGGTGGAATATTCGGGTTCGCTCGACACCAGAATCCAGATCACCACGGCCAGGGCCAGGGCGAGCAGTTTCCAGGCCAGGTTGTGAACAAGCACGCGGAAAACGCGGACCAGGGGGGTCACAGGCGGTCCACCCTTTCGCCGCGGGCGGCCTCGTCGCCGGAGGACAGCGGAATGTCGGCGGGGAACTCGCCGATCTCGACGCTGGTGGGCCGCTGCACGCCGAAATGACGTTGGATGCGCTCCACCACTTCGGCCGGCGTCAGGCCGCGGGCCAACTCGCCGAAGGCGGCCACGGAGATGCGGCCGGTTTCTTCGGATACCACCACCGAGAGGCAGTCGGTTTCCTCGGTGATGCCGATGGCGGCGCGGTGCCGGGTGCCCAGTTTACCGGATAATCCGGGGTTGGTGGTGAGAGGCAGGAAGCAGGCGGCGGCGGCTACGCGGTCTTTCTGCACGATGACGGCGCCGTCATGGAGGGGTGGGCCGGGCTGAAAGATGGACAGCAGCAGGTCGCGCGAAATGCGCGCGTCCAGGTGCACGCCGCTTTCGATGAAGGTACGCAGGCCGATGTCGCGTTCCAGCACGATCAGCGCGCCGATGCGCTGCTGCGCGAGCTGTTCCACCGCCATCATGATTTCGCCGGTCGATTCGGGATTGCGATATTCGCCGCCCAGTCCGAACCAGCGTTTGCGGCCAAGACGGGCCAGGGTACGGCGAATCTCCGATTGAAACAGGACAATGATGGCAAGGCCGGTATAGGGGACGATGAAAGACAGTACCGAGCGCAAAGCTTCCAGCCCGCTCCAGGAAGCCCCGAGGTAAAGCAGCAGCATGATAATGATGCCGGCCAGAATGTGCCCGGCGCGCGTGCCGCGCACTACCATGAGCGCCTGGTAGACGACAAAGGCCACCACCAGGACGTCAATGGCGCCGATCAGGTCCAGCCGCGGAAGCTCCGGCAACGCGTGTAACAGGTGGGGCAAATACCATTCTATCGAAGACGGTGTTGGGCCACATCCGGTTTTCCCGCGGGAAAGCCAAAATCCGGCTGGTACCAGGGCGAATTGAATTGGCGCCGCCGGACGCCGGGAGTAACATAGTATAGAAATTTACTCAACCACGGTTGAAGCGATTCGATGAAGACAGTGGATCAAACCGATTTCGCGAGCTGGCATGTGCCGCAATGTCCGTTCGTCATTGAATACTCGCGCCGCGTGTTGGCGGAAATCGAGCGCGTGGTTTGCGACGCTTTCTCCTCCGCCCCGCGAGGGGGAGTGGAATCGGCCGGGTTGCTATTTGGAACGCACCTGGACGGCGTGGTGCGGATTACGGCCTTCCGGCCGATAGAGTGCGAGCACCTGCACGGGCCGGGCTTCCTGGTTTCCGACAAGGATCTGGCAAATCTGGAGGCGCTGATGGAGAGGTCGCGCCGCGATCCAGTGCTGAATGGTTCGGCGCTGGTGGGTTGGTTTCACTCGCACACGCGAAGCGGGATCTTCCTCAGCGATAGGGACCTGGAGTTGCACCGCCGCTATTTTCCGCAGAAGTGGCAGGTGGCGCTGGTCTTGCGTCCGTCCTTCCACGCGGGCGTCAGGGCGGGTTTCTTTTTTCAGGAAGAGGACGGGACCATCCGCGGCCAGGAATGTTACCGGGAGTTCGACCTGGTGGAGGCCGAACTGGCCGATGTCCGGGATCCCGACCCCATAACGCCTGGTCTCGAAACCTATTATCAGGATGCGGGGCTGGCGGTTTCGCCAAGAACGGCTCGCATGCCGCACGCGGCGCGGACGGTGAACCTGGCGGCGCCCCGAAGCTTGTCCGAGCCTCCCCCGATAGTTTCGGTGGGACGCAGCGTGCAACTGGTGGAGGCGGGGGCATCCAAAAGGAAGGGCCATTACTGGCCGTGGGTGGTGGCTGGGCTGGCCTTGGGAATTGGCGGCGCGTCCTGGTACCAATCCGCGACACCGCGTCCGGCCTCGCCGATAAGAACCGCGCCGCTGCACCTGCGTGCGATCGATCAAGCGGGACTGCTGCGCATCGAATGGGACCGAAGGACGCTGGCCGCGAAGGAGCTACTGGGCGGGAGCCTGCAAATCCAGGACGGGGGGACCAGGACGACGCTGCCGCTGGACCGGGCGGCGATCAGGGTGGGAAGCCTTCAGGTCGTCCGCCACTCCCGAGTGGTCCGGGTCGCCATGGTGATAAGGGTACTGGGCGCCGGTCCGATCGGGGAGGTGACGGAGTTCCGCGGTCCAATGCCGCCAGTGGAGGATGTGGCCGCGGCCGTTCCGCGAGCGCCGGAAGTGGATAGGGCGCCACGGCCCGAGAGCGCCGCGGGGAAAGCCGTAGCCGATACGGCGGCGAAGCGGCCGGCGGAAGGGCCTTCCGGCAAGCCGGCCGAACGGCCTTCCGACAAGCCGGCCGAACGGCCTTCCGACAAGCCGGCCGAACGGCCTTCCGACAAGAAAGATGAGCGCACCAGGGAAGCCCGCGGCACCGATTCCGCCAGGCGCGAGATGATTCAGTCGCCGGTTCCGCCGCCCCGGCACGAGAACCTGTCCGAGCCGGTTTCCAAGGAGGCAACCCCCGCCGCCGCATCGAACCCGGCACCGCCGCGACAGCAGATCGCCGAAGCCGCGAGGCCGCCCGCTCCGGCGGCGAGTTCGCCCGCCCGTCCGCCGAGTGTGACGTCCACTACACCGGCGGTCAGCCAGCCGGCGGCGAATACGGCGTCCGTACCGCATCCGAGCGCGCCGGCGCCGCAGCCATCCGTCTCCGCGACGGCGGCTAGTCCGGCGTCAGCGCCGCCGCCCGCACCAAAGGCCGCGGTGGCCGCAGTGCTGCCGCCAAAACCCAGCGTGCCGCCGCTATCGGGGCACTGGGTGCATGGAGCGGATGCGCCGACCGGCTCGCCGTTCCCCCCGGAATCGCTCCTGCTGACTCTGAACGAGTCGGCGGGCCAGATCCGCGGCTCGTTTTCCGGCAGCTACAAGGTTCCTAAGAATCGCAAGCTGAACGGCAAGGTGGATTTTCAATTCGCCGGTCCCGCCGGCACCGGTTCAGCTCGCTTGCCGTTCACCTCGACCGATGGATCGACGGGCGAAGTGGAAATCATCCGCGTGGCGGGCCATATCGACACCCTCGAAGTCGTCTGGCATTCCAGCCGCGATCGAGTTACTTTCGACGACGTCTTCCAACGCGTGCCGTAGCGTTCGCTCCGCGGCCACGAGGGTGCGGTGAATTCAATCCGCCGGTCTATTTCATATGGCAATCAATCAGGCGGAATCCGGGCGGCGCATGCGTACCGTTATTTGAATACCCCACCGTCGCCGACACGTGATTTTGGTGGTAAGTTAGCGACCGCCGCGGTTCCCAAGAGCATGCCGAGCCACAGCCCTTCTGCTTGTAATCATGGAGCTTAATAACGCGAGTCGACACGATTGACACGGACCTGCGCCGAAGCTGGTTGGACGCCGGTAAAAGTCAAAGGGAAATCCGATTTTTTGCATTCGGAGGCCGAAGCATACCGGGGGAAAACCTAATAAGAAATTCGTTGACAACCCAGGAATTCAAATATACCCTTGGTACATTCAGCACCCAATATCGTTTTTAAATTGGGTGCCGAATATTGCGCTCCGGTGGCAAGGGGCTGAGACCAGTCCGTTGGACCGAAACAATTGGCGTCTGGAAACGCGTGTCGTCCCACGACACAGCGACAAGGGGTACTTGACCATGGGAGAGCATCGCGGAACCGAACGGACTTCGACCACAATCGTGCCGCGTACCAACGGAGGATTGACGGTCCTGTCTCTCAGCCCGCTCGATGAGGACCATTTGCGCTTACAGGCTATCGTCAGTCATTCCACCTGGACGCTGCTGACAGCCCGCGATTTAGAGTCAGCGGTAACGATGCTGCAACACCACGAGGTTGCCGTGATCGTTTGCGAGCGGGACCTATCGCAAGGGACGTGGATCGACGTGCTGGACCATATTGACACGCTGCCGAACGCCCCATCGCTGATCGTGACCTCCGGGCTTGCGGACGACCACCTTTGGGCCGAGGTTTTGAACCTGGGCGCATGGGGCGTGCTGGCAAAGCCGTTTGACCGGAAAGAAGTGATTCGGAGCGTGAAATCCGGATGGCAGCATTGGCACGATCGAACTCACGTGCGGGCGAAGGCCATGGCCGCGGCGACGGCCGATGAGGTTCGTGCGCTGGCCGCGGCCGGATAATCCGCGCCGGACCTCCGGCCTCGGGTTTTTCCGCTTTCCGCCCAAATCCGCGATAGATTCGGAATAGGAGCCTGAATTTACTTGCGGATCTTTTTTTCGTTTTTGATCGTCTTTGCCGCCCCGCTGTGGGCCGCGCAACGGACCACCTTGTCGCTGGACGGGCAGTGGGACATCGCCGATTCCATCGACGGCGAACGAGCGCCTGCCTCCTATACCCATAAGGCCCCGGTCCCGGGCCTGGCGCATTCGGCCATGCCCGGCTTCAAGGACGTGGACGAATTCGAGAGCCGTCAATTAATTCAAAATCGTGTGGATCGCGGCTTGGCTCCCCGCTCCGCGCTGGTTACGAATGCCGGTGTCTCGCGGCAGGAGCGGAACTGGTTCTGGTACCGGCGGCGGTTCGATGTAGCCGCCGTTCGCGGTGTGGCGAACTTGCGGATCGCCAAAGCGCAATTCGGCGCGGTGGTGTGGGTGAACGGGAAGAAGGCGGGCGAGCATCTTCCTTGCTTCACGGCGGCGATATTCGATGTCTCGTACAAACTGCGGCAGGGTGAGAACGAGATCGTGGTGCGGGTGGGCGCGCATCCGGGCGTGCTGCCAGCGTCGGTTTCGGCGGGGACGGATTTCGAGAAGAACCGCTGGACGCCGGGCATTTATGACAGCGTCTCGCTGGAACTCAGCGACAATCCCGCCATCGAAACCATACAGGTGGCGCCGAGCCGCGACCTGAAGTCGATTACGGTCCAGACCAGGCTGCGCAATCATTCGGCGCAGGCGGTAGCGTTCGCGCTCGCGCAGACGGTCCATGAATGGAAGTCGAACGCGGTGGCGGCGCGCGCCCCGGCGATGAGGATCCGCTTGGCGGCTGGCGAGGAGCGGACCGTTACGCAGCGGATTCCGATACCCGCCGCCAAGCTGTGGACGCCGGAGCAGCCGAATCTATACGTGCTCGAAACGGGCACCGGCGGGGACACGGCCAGCACCCGGTTCGGCATGCGCGAGTTCCATTTCGAAACGGCGACGAAGCGCGCTTATCTCAATGGCCGCCCGTATTTCCTGCGCGGCTCCAATATCACGCTGCACCGGTTTTTCGAAGATCCGAAATCGGGCGTGCTGCCGTGGGATCAGAAATGGGTGCGCAAGCTGCTGGTGGAGATTCCGAAACAGATGCACTGGAATGCGTTCCGCTTCTGCATCGGTCCGGTGCCCGACAAATGGCTGGAGATCGCCGACGAGGCGGGGCTGCTGATCCAGAACGAATACTTCGTGTGGACGGGAAGGGGCTGGCACGGCGCGGAGAACCAGGTGCGCTTCGACGCCGCCGAGATGATCGGCGAATACGGCGAATGGATGCGCGACAACTGGAATCACCCGAGCGTGGCCATCTGGGACGCCGACAACGAGACCTTCGACCCGATGTTCGGCGAGAAGATTATTCCGGCGGTGCGCGGGCTGGACCTTTCGAACCGGCCCTGGGAAAACAGCTATAACCCGCCGGCCGGCGCGGACGATCCGGTGGAAGATCATCCCTACGAGTTTTACGACATGTCGAAGCCGGATGGTCCCGAGTTCAGCATGACCACGTTCGAAAAGCCCAATGGCAAGGCTCCGGGAGCGCCGAGCGGCCACGCGCTGATTCTGAACGAGTACGGATGGCTGTGGCTGAACCGCGACGGTTCGCCCACCGAACTGACCAAGGATCTGTATCCGCGGCTGTTGCCGGCGAACGCCACCGCCGAGGACCGGTTGGCGCTGAACGCTTATCTTCTGGCCGGCATCACGGAGTTCTGGCGAGCTTACCGGCAATACGCCGCGGTGCTGCATTTTGTGTACCTGATGAGCAGCGATCCGCTAGGCTACACGGCCGATCACTTCCGCGACGTGGAGAAACTGGAGCTGGAGCCGCACTTCCGCGACTACATGTCCCAGGCCTTCGCGCCGCTGGGAGTGTACCTGAGCTTCTGGCAGGCGAAGCTGGCGGCGGGCAAGCACACCTTCCAGGTGATGCTGGTAAATGACGAATACGACCCGGCGGCAGGAAACGTGACGGTATCGCTCCAGTCCGCCAGCGGCGGCGAAGTGGCGCGCGCGCAGGCGCCGTTCGAAGTGGGCGCGCTGGGGCAAACCACTCTCTACATCGATCTGGAGGTGCCGAACACGCCGGGCGACTTTTTGCTCGAGGCCAAAGCCGACGCGGGAAAAGGCCAGCCCACGCTGAGCCGGAGGCGAGTTGCAATCGCGGCGGCGGAGAAGTAAGTGAGGAACAGGCAAAATGGTGGGACAGACGATCGCTTTCTGTCGTCTGTCGGCCTGCTGTGGCGTGGGGAGGGGCTGACAGACCACGAATGACGATGGTCTGTCCCACCCGCGACATTATTTCCCCCAGAATTCCTGAATCTGTTCGAGAGTGCGGCCTTTGGTTTCCGGAGTAAACCGCCAGACGAACAGAAAAGTGACGACACACACGGCGGCATAACAGGCGAACGCGCCGGCGGCGCCGAGGTGCTGCACCAGAGTGAGGAACGATAGCGTGACCGCGAGGCACGCGGCCCAAAGACAGAGAGTGGCGGCCGACATCGCCCTGCCACGGACGGCGGTGGGAAACAGTTCGGAGATATAAACCCAGACACCCGGGCCGAGACCTATGGCAAAGAAGGCCACATAGCAGAGGACGAGTGTCAGGATCAGGGTTGCCGGCACGGGCGTCATGCGGAAAGCGAAGGCCAGGGCGCCCAGCGAAATGGCCATGCCGGCGGAGCCGACCAGCAGCAGCGGCTTGCGCCCGATCCGGTCGATGAACATGACGGCGAACATCGTGCAGAGGAAGTTCATGGCGCCGATGGTGACATTGGCTCCGATTGCCGAGGAAGCGCTTCCCTGTCCGCCGTGCTCCCGAAACAGGATGGCGCCGTAATAGATCACGGTGTTGATACCGGTGATCTGCTGGAAGATCGCCAGTAGGATGGCAATGGCAAGCGGGCGGCGGAGGCGCGGCTCCAGCAATTCGCGGAGAGAGCCCGTCTCGGTGGAGAGACTCTCGGAAATCGAAGCGGCTTCGCTGGCGGCGGCAACGTCCCCGTTGACGCGGCGGAGAGTGACCATGGCCTCCGGGAGGCGGCACTGCTTCACCAGCCAGCGCGGGCTCTCCGGGATGAACAGCAGGGAGACGAACAGGATCCCGGACGGAATTCCCGCGCTCGCGAACATCCATCGCCAGCTTGACGGGCCAAGTCCGGACAGAAGCCAACTTACAAAGTAAGATAACAGTATCCCGGTGACGATGGCCATCTGATTCAAAGTGACAAGCCGGCCGCGAATCGCCGCCGGCGAGACCTCCGCAATGTACAGCGGGGCCAGCACGGAGGCAACTCCGATGGCCGTTCCGGCGATGAAGCGGGCAACCGTGAATTCCAGCAGAGTGCGGGGTAGCGCGGTGCCTAAAGACGAGACGCAAAACAGCACGGACGCGACCAGCATCAGGCGCTTCCGGCCGTAACGGTCGCTCAGGGTTCCGGCAGCGGCCGCACCCGCAAGACAGCCGACCAGCAGGCTGCTGGCGGCAATTTCAGTCTGAAAGTCCGAAAGCCGGAACTGGTCGCGTAAGAACATCAGCGCGCCGTTGATGATGGCCGTATCGTAGCCGAAAAGCAGGCCGGAGATGGCGGCCACGGCGGCAATGCCGACCACGTATACCCGGTCGGCAGGCGCGCCGCCATCCACACTTACGGTTCTTGTATTAGTCATCGAGATTCATTTCCGGGTCACTTATATAACAGGTCGAGGAAGTAACTAGTGTTCGCGCTATCGAACGCCGGCACAGATAGTGGGGCGGACCTCCGGGTCCGCAGCCGGCCCCCTGGCCGGCTTGCCGGCTGCGGCAAGTGCTCGATGGTTCGAAGGAAGAGCGGGTCCAGGGGGACCCGCGCGGACCTGGGGGTTCGCCCAGGGGTCCGCCCCACCACTTGAGCGGAATCCCGCATTTGTGAAAACTAGGCGGCATTGCGCAGGCGCGTGCGCCACGGTTAGTTGGCTCGCCGGGCGCGGGCACCCGCGGCTTCCATCATGAGGAAGAAGGCCTGGCCTTCGGCGGCTACTCCGGCATGGTCGAAGGTGGGGGCGCCACAAACCCCCTGCACGAAGCCGTATTGGTCCACCTTGGCGCGCGCGGCGGCGCGCATGCGGTCCGCGGCTGGGACGTAGCTGGCTGGCAACCAGCCGCCAGGCACACCGGTATAGATAGTGAACGCCAGTATCTGCGCCAGGTTGGTTTCGACAAAACTGTCGGGCTGATCCAGGATGTTGGGGAAAAGCCCGTCGGCGCGCTGGTGAGCCAGGCACCCATCGAGCAGTTCCCGCAGAAACGCGGAGAGCCGCTCGCGATCTTCCCGCCGGGCGACAGGCAGAGCCGCAATCACGCGGGTGATTCCGGCGGCCGCCCAGCCGTTCCCGACTCCCCAGAACGCCTTATCGCGAAACTGGCGGCGGCCATCGTCCCAGATATGAGAGAGAAGCTTGCTTTCGGGACTCCAGAGCCGCTTGCGCAGGCCCTCGATTTGCTGAAGGGCATCGTCATAATAACCGGTCACCGCCAGGAACGGAGGGGTGGTGTAGAAACTGTCGGACCACATCTCGGGAGCGTTGAAGACGTGGTAGCAGGTTCCATCGGCGGCGCGGGGGGCTTTCTTCAGGACAAAATCGAGTAAGCCTTGCGCGGCCTGCCGCATCGCGGGGTCGCCCGTCAACTCAGCGGCGCGCCAGTAGGCCGTTCCGCCCATGGCGGGATCGGTGGCGCCGCCGCCGATGGCCGCCAGCCGCCCGGCTGCGTCCTTTTCGACAATCGCGCCTTTGGCCATCTGGATCACGCGCTCGCGGTCGCCCATATCGAGAAACGCCTGGGCCAGGATTCCCTGCTCCCAGGAATGGCGCTGCATGGCCAGAGCGGCCGCGGCCACTTTCTCGGACACCCCATCTTTGCTGGCGGGGGCCGTGTCGGCCGGGCTCGGCCTCGCCGCTGCCAGGGCGGCACCGCCATATAGAAAACTGCGCCGGTTCATCGTTGCCGGCTCCTTCCTCAATGCAAAATCGTGCCGGCGATCGCGTCGCCGTCCACGTCCAAGAGCTGGACACTCGAGATCGTCTTCATGGTCTCGGGATCGGCAAAGGTCCAGACCACGCGCTTGTCGCGCATTACCTCGATCAGTTGAGGGGCCTTGCCGAACTGGCCGTGCCCGAGCCAGTTGCTCATCACCGTGTTGCCATTGGGCAGCCGCTGCAGTCCGGCCATGAATTTCAAGCCGACGCCTGGCAAGTCGCCGTCACGGACTTCCCAGACGGTCCGCCCCTCCGGAGTGACTTCGAACACCCGCGCCGGGGCGCCGTCGCGGTCGGCGCTCGCGATCAGCGTGTTGCCGTTGGGGAGGCGTACCACGCTGTGCGGGCCGCCGGGCGCTGCCACCTGCCACACCACTTTGCCGTCGGGATCGTACTCGCGCACCACCTGGAGCCCGTAATGAGCCACCAGGTAATTGCCATTGGCGAGTCGCCGCGCATTGCGCATATAGGCCGAGCCGCCGTCCTGGCCTTCCGGCAACAGCCGCACCTGGTGAACGATGCGGCCGGCGGGATTCACCTCCAGAAGACGGCCGGCATTGCACTCGCCGACGAAGGTATTGCCATTGGGAAGGCGCTGGCAGGCGTAGATCTCGCTGGCGGATTCGTAAGAGAACAGCACCGTCCGCTCGCGCGTCACTTCTTTGACGCCGTGCCCGGTATTGAATAGCAGGTTGCCGTTGGGAAGCACCCAGATGTCGTTGGCAAACGGAGCGTCGTAACTCCATTCCACTTTCCCGGCGTCGTTCACGACGAAGACCTTACCCTGGGTGTAGTCGGTGCAGGCGAACCGATGCCCCGGCGCGGCCACTGCGGCGCTCAAAACCAGCAACGCACACCACAGCCTCACAAAAGAACTCCTTCACGATAGCCGCCGGTCATTGTCGCACCTCAGCCGGATTTTAGCAGGGTGCGGCACGCCCAGCGCCAGCGGATTACTTCTGTCCGCCGCCGGTGCGCTTCTCCCAGCCATTCTCGAATAGCCGGAGGAAGTTATTCTGACCGTACGGATATTTGGCCATTGCCTTTTCGTCGAAGGTGACGCCGATTCCAGGAGCGTCGGACGGCGCCAGATACCCCGCCTTCACCTGGGGGACGCCCTGCATAATCTCATGCACCCAAGGTTCCAGGAAGTCGTCGAAACACTCCTGAATGAGGAAGTTCGGAATGCTACAGTTAATGTGGGCGTTGATGGCGGTATTGTAAGGGCTCTGAGCCTGGTGAAGAGCGACGAAAGCCTCCGCCGCTTCGGCCAGGGCAGCGGCTTTACGCGCTCCGCCAATGCCTCCGATACCCAGTGTCTCCGGCTGCACAATATCCACCGCGCGCCCCGCCAGTAACTCCAGAAACTGGCTAAGACGGTTGAATCGTTCCCCGGTGGCTACCGGAACCTTGATCGACCGGGCTACCTGAAGGGTAGCTTCAATGTCGGTAGACATCACGGGAGTCTCGAGCCACATCGGCCTGTACTCCTCGAGTTGCTGAGCCACGCGGATGGCGGTGGAGACGCTGAAGCGGTCGTGGGCTTCAATGCACACATCCACGTCTTCGCCCACGGCTTTTCGGACGGCGGCCACGATGGCGATCGATTTCTTCTCCTCGCCGGCATCGAAGAACCGGTAAGTGCTTCCAAATGGATCGAACTTCAGCGCCGTGTAGCCCATGGATTTGACGCGGGAAGCTTCTTCCGCGAAGGCGGCCGGCTCTCTCGACCCTTTGTACCAGCCGTTGGCGTAGACGCGGAGAGATGGGTTCTGCTTGCCGCCCAGCAATTTCCAGAGCGGCGCGTTCAGACTCTTGGCCAGAATATCCCAACACGCAATAGTAATGCCGTTCATAGCAACGTTGTTGCCCAGGAACAGGCCTTTGTACATCTTCTGCCATAGTCTCTCCGGATGGATCGGGTCTTCGCCGATGGCGAACCGCTCCAACTCATGAACCTGAGCCTCGAGAGGCTTGGTCTCGAGACCGCCGGTTGCCTCTCCCCATCCCACCAGACCGGCGTCGGTGTCGACCTTGACAAAGACCCAGTTCTTCCATGGGTTTCCCACCACGAAAGTCTTGATCTGGGTAATTTTCATGCGGCCTTCGGATTCGGCGGCGCGGGCAAGCGGCAGCACTCCGTTTACCGCCAATGCCCCCGCGACGCTTTGCATGATGCCGCGCCGTGTAAAGCCGTTCGACTTACCTTTGAGATCGGATTGCATGGTATTTCAGTCGCCTCGGTTTTAAGTCAACGTAACTCGGCGCAACCGCTCCCTAACGGTCGCGGCTCGGAAATGCGCGAGCCCGAGCCGCGACCGTTAGGGAGCGGTTGCGTGCGAACATTTACTAAGCCTTGAGATACGGCTTCATGGCTTCGAAGTTCCAGTCGATCTCGGCCATCTCGTCGGGCTTAAGCCGCACTTCGGTTCTTTGGCCGTTGTGGTCGCGGCCCACGGTGGTCTTGAAGACGCCGCGCTTCTTCATCATGTACTGCGGCACGCCGGCGAACTGACGCATCTGGTTGAGCATGAGCAGCAGGCTCGAAAAGGCCGTGCGCGCCTTCTCTTTTTGTCCGGACTGGTACAGATCCCAGACAGCCACATAGACGTCGGTGAACTGAGCCTCGGGCATGTCGCCGTCGCCGCCAAAACGCATTTCGTAGGTGAGGCTGTAGCCATTGGCGCCGCTGAATACGGATGTAACGGCAGGCTTGGCGTGAATCAGGGTCTTCATGCGGTCGATGACCGGATTGACTTCTTCCTTTATGTAACCGAGGTTTGGAAACTCCCTGGCCAGACCGATCAGGAATTCGACCGACGGATCGATTCCCTGAGTCCCACCCGAAGTCTGAATGAATACCGGGCGCTTAGTCAACTTACCCAATGCTCGATAGTAGGTACGGTAATCCTCTATCGACTTCGCCTCCATGGGGGGCATGGCGATGAGGCCATCCGGCTCCAGTTCTTCGGCTTTGCGAGCGAACTCGAGCATATGCTCGGTATCGGTCGATTGAACCCCGAGCAGCAGAGCGGGCTTACGCCCCTTGGCGGCTTTGGCGAGGACTTCCATGCCATGCATGCGCTCTTCTTTGTTGACGCCGCCGGGGTAGCCGCTGGCATGTTGCGGCCACGCCATGCCGTGGGCGCCGCACTTTTCGAAGAAGTCCACCTGGTGGGCCAGGTCCTCGAAATCCACGCCGCCGGCGGCGGTGTAGGGAGTTGCCAGGATCGGGAAAATGCCGCGCATCGGCTTGGTTGTGGCGGCGGCCGACGGTGGCGCGAAGGCAATCGCCGCTCCCGCCGCCGCGCCAAGTCCCGCGAGGACTTGTCTTCTGCTATAACTTGTTGTCATCACGATTCTCCTCTAACTTAGCCTCGGGCGCCCGCCCGGAACACCTGTCCGCGAGCAACGCAGTGGATGTCTTCCGGGTTTCTTAGCGACCCGGAGCCAAAGGCAGCCGAGCGTTTCGTCGAATTCTTCAGCGTGAACATTCGCGACTGGCGGCGCATGGCGGGCCGCCGTGCTTTCGACGCCGGCACGGAAACGCTACAGGTTGGCACAGCTTCCCGCCACCGGCAATACGGATTATCCCACAATGGCGGGCGCTGATTGCGCAACCAATAGCAGAGGACGCGAACGCGAAAATCACGAGCTTTGTGACTGATCGAAGCAGCGATAGGAGCGATCGCAGGAACTAACGATTCAACCGCCGGCGACCGCTCCCTGACGGTCGCGGCCCGGACCGGGGCATGTGCTTACTTTGGCGCGGCTGGAGCGGGAGCGGCGGGCAGCATATTGCGGATAGCGGCGATGCGCCATCCTTCCGGCGTCCGCACGCAGACGAGGCTGGTCCACATGTGCCGGGCCTGGCCACCGGCGAGGCCGCTGATTTCGTAGCGGCCGTCGGCGATGGCGGTATCGGGGGATAGAAAACGCACCGATTCGACAGTGATGGTGCGGCGTCCGCCGGTGCTTTCGGAACTGGCGAGGGTGCCGGTAACGACGGCGGGGCGGCCCTTGCGCCATTCGCCGGAGGAGACGAGCTGATCGGCTTCCGGAGTGAAGAGGGCCTCGATGGCTTGGGCGTCGCGGCGCTCGCGGGCATCCACGTAGCGGGCGACGAGCGCACGGACGCCGGCTTCATCGGCGGGCTTTTGAGTTTGACAGAGGACCGGGAGGGCGGCGAGGAAGAGAATCGCGATTCTGCGCATATTACTGGACCTGTGGGGATAGTGTCTCAAATCCGGCGGAGAAATGCAGGCGATAGGGGCCTTGCGGGCCGGAGCGACACCAAAGAGCCGCCTGAAAGGCGGCTGCAGCCACGATTGGCTGCCCCACGGAGTTGTCAGGGTAAGGGAACTGTTTGGGGTTTCAGCAGGGTGGGGAGGCGATCGACGGCCTGGCCCAGGGCGCGGGCCAGGCTCAGTTTAGCCAAATTGTGGGCGAAGACGCTGTCGATCAGGTCCAATTGCGCGCTGGCGACGGTTTGTTGCGCCTGCACGACCTCGACGGTATTGATGATGCCGGCTTCCATGCGCGCGCGGGTCATCTCCAGGGTTTGCTGGGCGACCTGCAAATTCTTGCGCGCGACCTCGACCTGGCCGGCGGCGGCTTCCAGATCGAGGTATGCCTGCCGGACTTCGCCTTCGACCTGCCCGCGGATGTCGTCCAGCTCGGCCCGGCGTTGCGCCAGCACGGCTTCGGCCTGGGCGATGTCGCCCGCCGTTCGCCCGCCCTGCCACAGGGGAATGCTGAGGGTGCCGACCGCGCTGAAAGCTCCGTGGGATTGGGCCGGGTTGGTGCCGATGGCCTCGTAATAACCGCTCACCGCGACCGAAGGCAGCCGCTCGGCGCGCGCCGCGGACAGCGCCTTGGCGGCGGCATCCACCTGCGATTGGGCGGCCTTGATATCGGCCCGCTGTTGTTCGGCCTGGGCCACGGCCTGGTCGACATTCTGGACCGGCGCCGGGCTGAAGGGAAAGCTATCGGTGAGCCGATAGGCGTCGCTGGGAGCAAGGCCGGTGAGGCGCGCCAGGTTGATCTTTTGTTTGGCGAGATCGTTGCGCAGGGTAATGATCTGCTGTTGTTGGGTGAGGGTCCGCACCTGGTTTTGATCGACGTTGAGCTGCGCCAGCACTCCGTGGCCGTGTTGCTCGGTGGATTGATGCAGGACGGCATTGGCGGTATCGAGTTGGGCTTGAGCGGCATCCACACGGGCTTGGGCTGCCAGCGCTTGTAGATACGCGCCGCCCACGGCGAGGGTGACGAGGTCGTGCGCATCCTCCAGGCTGAACTCGCTGGCGCGGGCGGTGGCTTTGGCGGAGCGGTAGTTGTTCAGCGTGGTCAGGTTCGCCACGGTCTGGCTCAGGGTGGCTTGCAAAGTGAAGTAGTTGAACGGGCCGGTGACGGTGGGAATGCGGAAGCCGGCGAGGGGCACGCTGATGCGCAGGCCGAAGGCGGCGAGATCGGTCTGCGCCACCGTTTCGCTGAGACCGGCGGCAACGTTCGGCAGCAACGCGCTGCGCGCCACCGTCACCTGGGCGCGGTTCTGGCGCACGCTTTGCGCCAGCCCGACGGCGCCCAGGTTGTAAGCCAGGCCGCGCCGGAGCGCCTCGGCGAGCGACAGGTTGCCGGAAAAAGGCATGGCGGTGGTGCTGCGCGCGCTGCCGCTGTAGGGTCCGGAGACCTGCACGCTGGGATTCAGGGTGTTGACGCTGGTGGTGGTCCCCGCCACGGGCTGTTCGACCGCGCCGGCCGAGCCCCCCTGGTTGTTGCGGCCCGAGGCGGGCAGAGCCACCGCGCCGCCGGAGGAAGACTGCGCCAAGGCGCCGCCGGCGCCTACCAGGACGGTCAAAAACACAACGCTCCCGAATCGTTTCATGGCATCCCTCGTCATTTCGTAATCATTGCCAATTTGCGCATGGCGGCCACCAGCCGCCGCTGCTCGGCCGCGGAAAGCACCGCCATGTGGCGCGCCTCGGCGCGTCGGGCGCGCGGCAGGGCGCGGCCGAACAAGCGGTCGCCGGCCTCGGTGCGCTGCACCCATTGCACGCGGCGGTCGCGCGGGTTGCGTTGGCGACGCAGCCAGCCGCGCCTCTCCAGGCCGTCGAGCACCGCCACCAACGAGCTGGGGTCGAGGCCGGTCACCTCGGCAATCTCATGCTGCGAAACGTTGCCCAAGCCGGCGATCGCCAGCAGGTAGAACTCGCGCGAGCGCAGCTCGAGCGGCGCCAGGGCGCGATCCAGACGCCGGCGCGCCTCCAGCCAAATCCTCCAGTTGTAAAACCACAATCCAGCCTCGTCCGGCTTGCCGGCGGCCGTCAGCTTCGCCGCGGTCGTCTTAGAGGCAGCGCGCGGCATAGTTACAAGGTCCGCCGGAACAGCAAGGTGGCGCCCGACAGGACTACCACCGAGGTCAACACCAGCGCGAAAATATCGTTGGTGACCGCGGCTATGCCGACGTCCTTGAGCAGCAGCGTGCGGAAGCCGTGGACGGCGTAGGTGAACGGGTCGCAGTCGGATATCACCCGCAGCCAACGGGGGAATCCGGCGACGGGATAGAAGGCGCCGCTGGGAAAATACAGCAGCGTATTCAGCACGCCGAAAATGGCGCGCGGCACCAGCGGGTCGCTGATGCGCGCCATGATGAAGAACATCAAGCCGATCAGCGCGACGGAAGTGAGCCCGACCATGAGGGTCAGCTCCAGCAGGCGCACCGGCTCAAAAAAGTTGGGGACCCGCGCCACCACGGACCCCAGCACCAGGACGGTCTCTCCCGCCATCATCGCCTTAATCACGCCGGACAGGTTGAAGCCGAGGATGAGCTCCCATTTGGTGATGGGGGTCACCATGTAGCCTTCGTGCAGGCCGCGCGACTTGTCGTCGATGAACAGCAGGCCGCCGCCGATCATGGCGGTCATGAAGATGGCCAGCGCCACCGAACCGGGCAGCAGATACTTGATGTAGTCGACGTAGGGATAGACCTCGACCAGGTTGAGCGCAGCCTGCGCCGGTTCGCGCGGCGGCACCTGGGGCGCGTTGATGGAGGCCACCAGACTGGACATCTGGTCGCCCACCGCGCCCGCCACCGTGCGATCGGTGTTGTCGGTAATCAGCGCCAGGTGCGGCTGGTGCCGTTCCAGCAGATCGCGGGAATAATGCTGGGGAATGATCAGGACTCCGCTCAGTACGCCCTTTCGCAGGTCCCGGACGGCGGCGCTTTCGTCGTCGTAATCGGTGGGAAGGAAGGTGCGGGCGTTGGCTCCCACGGCGCGGACCCGCTCCAGCACGTCCACCGATTGCGGTCCCCGATCGAGGTTGACCACGCCCAGGATGACGTTCTTGATATTGCCGCCGAAGGCATTGCCGAGGATGATCAACTGCATCAGCGGCATCACCAGGGAGGCGAAGATCAACGCCGGGCTGCGGCGGAACTTGCGCATGTCGCGCTCGACCAGGGCCAATGCCCGCTTCATCGCGGACCTCCTTTCTTTTCTCCGCCCGCCGGAGCGGCGGCTTCGGCCATCTCCGTCAGCCCGTGGCCGGTGTAATACAGGAATACGTCGTCCAGGCTTGTCGACTGCACCGACAAGGCTTTCAGCTCCAGCTTGAGTTGGCGCGCCAGCTCGATCAGCTCCTGGGCCGAAGCCGGGCCGCGGTCGCTCGAGATGCGATAGGTGGCCGAGCCCAGCGCGCGCACCGACTTGACCGCGGGCAACGATTCCAGGTCGGAGGCGCCGTGGGGCAGATCGGGCTCGAACTGCAGCTCGATGCGGCTGGCGCCGGGGACCGAGCCTTTCAGCGCCACCGGCGTGTCCAGCGCCACGATGCGGCCGCTGTCGACGATCGCCACCCGGTCGCAGAGGCGGTCGGCCTCGTCCATGTAATGGGTGGTAAGAAACAAGGTGCGGCCCTGTTGGGCGCGCAGATGGGCGATCATCTCCCACACCGAAATGCGGGAAGCCGGGTCGAGGCCGGTGGTGGGCTCGTCCAGGAACAGGATTTGCGGGTCGTGTACCAGGCCGCGGGCGATCTCGAGACGGCGCCGCATGCCTCCCGAGAGGGTAGAAGCCAGGGCATTGGCGCGGTCGCCGAGGCCGACGGCTTCGAGCAACTCGGCCGTGCGCTCGCGCCGGCGCGCCCCGGTGATGCCATACAAGCGGGCGTGAATACCCAGATTCTCGGCGCAGGTGAGCTCGGGGTCGCTGGTCATGTTCTGGGGAATGACGCCGATCGAGGCGCGCACCGCGTTGGGGTCGCGGATGATATCGTAACCGGCCACGACCGCCGTTCCGCCGGTGGGCGGCACCAGCGTCGTCAACATGCGGATGAGCGTACTCTTGCCGGCGCCGTTGGGACCGAGCAGGCCGAAGATCTCGCCGCCGGGCACGGTAAAGCTGACGTCATCGACGGCCAACAATTTGCCGAAGCGCTTGCTGATGCCCTCGACCTGGATGGCGAACCCGTTTGGGAATTGGCTTGGTGCGGGCATGCGGGCTAGTCCTTCACGCTCGAGACCGGCGGAGGCGGCAGGACCGGCACCGGCAGCATGACCCAGGCGGTCATACCCAGCGGGAGCTTGCCCTCGGGATTGGAGACGCGCACGCGTATGGCGACGGTCTTGATGTCGCGCTTGGTGCGGCTGACGTCGCGCTGGGTGGCAAAATCGGCTTCCACGGCTTTGTAGATCACCGGGCCCGAGGTTTCGGCGCCGGAGGGCAGGCGCACCCGCAAGGTCTGTCCCATGGCAATGAGATCGGCGTAGGTTTCCTCGACGTCGGCATCGACCCAGGTCGAGCTCAAGTCGAAGAGGGTGACGATCGGGCTGCCCGGGCTCACGACTTCGCCCTGGCGCGCGGCGCGCAGGGTCACGATGCCGCTGGCGGGGGCGAAAATGCGGGTCTGGCCGAAGCGGGCGGCAGCCGCGGCGGCATTGGCTACGGCCTGCGCCTCGGCCGCGCGGAGGGCGTCGGTCTGCCGCTGTTGGACGGGGACTTGCCGTTCCTCCTGGCGGGCGTCGGCCAGGGCGGCCTGCGTGGCCGCCTCGGAGCGGGCGATCGCCTCGACCGCGGATTGGGCCGCCGCCACGGCGCGCCGGATCGCCTCGGCCCCGGCTTCGGCGGCCTGTTGGTTGGCCTTGGCGGAGTCGAGATCGGTTTGAGCCGTAACCAGGTCCTGGGGAGGGTTGATGTCCTTTTCGACCAGCGGCCGGATGCGATTGAAGTTGTCCTGGGCCTTGGCCACCGCGGCCTGGGTTTGCGCCATTTGCGCCTGCGCCTGCCGCAGTTGGGCTTGGGTTTGCGCCACCTGCGCCTGGGCCTGCTGCCATTGCGCCTGGGTTTGCGCCACCTGCGCCTCCGCCTGGCGGACTTTGGTGGGCAGGGTATTTTGCAGCAGTTCGGTCTGAGCCACCGACTGTTGCGCGCTGGCGCGGGCTTGGGCGATGGCATCCCCGGCGGCGCCCTGGTCGGCGCGCAGCTCGTCCTGGTCGAGCACGGCAATCAGATCGCCGGCCTTGACCCATTGCCCATCGTCCACGGCCAGGCTCACGATGCGGCCGGTGATCTTGCTGCCCACCACGACTTCGTTGCCATCCACGGTGCCGGTCAACACAAGCGTTTGCGGACGCGGGCGCTCGAGCCACCAGATCGCCGCCGCGGCGGCCACAATCAGCGACAGAAGGATCGCTCGTTTCATGCGGAAGACCTCATTCGGTGAAAGGGAAAATATATTGTAAACCAAATCATTGTGAAATCAAACTAAACTCCGGAGCCGCTGGACCGCGTGTGTCGCACCCACCTCTTGTAGACGGATTGGAGGCGCGAATATTGTGAACCTCGCCAAAGCGCGGTGACGGGGTGCTTAACCGACCTGGGGATTTCGCAATTCAGGCGCGGCAACCGCTCCCTGGCGGTCGCGGCTCGGTAACGGGTGCCGCGTGTTTTCCGTCGCTTACCGAGCCGCGACCGCCGGAAGCTGTGAAAAAATCACAAATCGCAGGCGGAACCGCCTGCGCCACCAAAGCAGGTGCTTTGTTTTCAATGGTGGGGCAGGCGGTTCCGCCTGCCCAGCGCGTTTCGGAGAGTTTTTTCACACCTTCCCGGGGAGCGGTTGCCGGGAAAGTATTAGGCCGGCTATCCTTCGATATGAATCGGCCAGCCTACGGGCTCGACGCCGCGTGCTTGCCGTTAGAGTAGAAATCGCGCCGCCTTCAGCCGATAAGGAACAGTGGGAAGCACAGAGGCGACCGCCGGTCACGACGGTTCCCATTCGAGGAACAAGTCATGGAACTATCGAGCCAAGAGTCGATTCAGGCATTGATCCGAACGCATGGATTAACGAACTGCGTCCGGGGACGGGGCAGGCAGGACGCCGCCCGGCCCGCCAACCGAAGCCGAAGGATGGTTTGCAGGTGCGGCCAATGCCGCCAGTGTCAGGAGAACGCGCGCTGGGAACGAATCTTCGCGAAGAAGTTCGCCGATCCCGATTACTACGCCAGCCGCCTGGTCCACTACACCTCGCCATTGACTTCTCTGTAATCGCGCGGGAAGAACCGCCTGAGTACACCGCTTGGGAAGTTCGGCAACGTATTCGAGGGCGACCGCTCTGTCGGTCGCGGCTCGGAAATGCGCGGCAGGCCGGAGGCTCCGGCCGCTACCCGCCGTACACGCGGAAGGCGTCGGCGGCGGAAGGCTGCCGGGCGATGCGGATGGAGTGGCGCCCCGGCCGCGGCCATCGCGCGCGGAACACGGTCACTCCGCGCAGTTTCGGGAAATTGTCGACAGCCAGGCTGACGGTTTCGGCCAGCTTGCCGTCCACGTAGACCGCGACGCTGCCCGCTCCTTTGTCCTTGTCGGTGATATAGTCGACGCCGGTTCCGCTAAAAGCGTAGTCGGCCGAAGTGGCGGGAACCACCTTGGATGGGGGCTGCGGAACGGTTTTCAGGATCAGCGGAATCGCCCACGCTTTGTAAAGTCCGGACGGCTGGTCTTCGAACGGGCAACCGGCCGTAAACAGAGTCATCTTCACGTCGGGTCCTTCCCGCCGCTGGAACTTCGCGCACAGGCTTGGCCCGTACATGTGTCCGGTGGCCAGGAACCGGTCGCTGAACCCGTTGATTGCCGTCCAGGGGCCCCAGGGGTGCGGCGCCTGGTAGAACTCGTAGCGCATTTCGTTCGGCTCAAACCACTTAATCATTTTCTCGGTGTTGTACCAGACCACCAGCAGGTAGAGCCCCAGCGCCGGGATGTAACACGGCCCGGTCTGGCCGCAGCGTCTCGGCAGGCTCAAGATCGGCGCGGCTTCCCGGATGCGGGGCGACCAGCGGCCGGGTCCGGCGAAATACGTCCAGTCGGCCGCGCGCATCTCCGGCAGCTTCGCCCGCGGCACCCGCCCGGCAATGTACTGGTCGCCGTCGTTCCAAAAACCGTTGTTCGAGATGGCGTAGACGTAAAGCCGGGCGTCGTCCTGAGCCACGTCGCCGCCGTTTTTCCCGTAATGGACGAAGAAGGGGGAACCGAACGCCGGTCCAGGCCACATCGGGTCGCTATAGTTTTCGGCGGCGCCGCGAGTCCACGTCACACCTCGGTCGGTGGATTTGATCAGGCTGGAATTGAATGCCGTCTGCCGCAGCCAGGAATCGCCGCTGTCCTTGCCGTACACGTTGCGCGACACAAACGCGTAGAACACCGAGTCGATCGACTCCTGGCCGCAGGCTTTCCAGGTGGCGCCGTCACGCTCCTTCTTGCCCACCTCGCCATAGGCATCCATGGGATTGACGAGCGAGCCGGCGAGCTGGAGAGGGTCGGGCCCGCTCAGCCGGTCGAAACCGAGGTTTCGGGACTGTTTGCCGAATCCCCGGCCGTCGCAGTGAAAGGCGTACAGGTTGTCGTCATCGGCCCAGAACGGGTCCCACGTATCTCCATTGGAATCGTTCCACTTGTGAACCTTATCCAATTCGGGTACGACCTCGGCGATCGACGGCTGCGCCGCGCGCCCAACAGCGATTCCGGCGGCTGCCTGGAAGAGACTGCGCCGGCTGATAGTGTTCATCATGAGGATGGTAGCGCACGGCGGCGGAGGCCGACGACGGTGCTTAACCGATCTGGGAATTACGCAGTTTAGGCGCGGCAACCGCTCCCTCACGGTCGCGGCTCGGTAAGTGACTGCAAACGCGCGGCGTCCGTAACCGAGCCGCGACCGTAAGGGAGCGGTTGCCGGGAACCAGTTCCCCCAAGTCGGTTAAGCACCAGCCCGCCGAGGCCGCCGCCGCGGATTGGTAACATAAAGTTAGCTCCCGAAAATGGATTCGCACAACGTAGATTTGAAGCAGACCATCAATCTGCCCAAGACGGCTTTCCCCATGAAGGCCAACCTGCCGCAAGCCGAGCCTAAGCTGGTCGCGCGGTGGGAGAAAGAGAACCTTTACGGGGCGATTCGCGCCGCCCGCGCCGGCCGGCCGACGTATATTCTGCACGACGGCCCGCCCTATGCCAACGGGCGGATTCACCTGGGAACAGCGTTCAATAAGATCCTGAAGGATTTCATCGTGAAATCGAAGACCATGGCGGGCTTCGATTCCCCCTACGTGCCGGGCTGGGATTGCCACGGGCTGCCGATTGAAATCAAAGTGGATTCGGAACTGGGCTCGAAGAAGGCGCACATGTCGGCGGCCCAGATCCGGCGCGCCTGCCGCAAGTACGCGGAGAAGTTTATCGACCTGCAGCGCACCGATTTCAAACGGCTGGGTGTGTTGGGGCAGTGGGACGATCCGTACCTGACGATGAGCGCCGAATACCAGGCGGCTATCGCCGGAGCGTTCGTGGAGTTCTTGGACCGGGGCTACGTGTATAAGGGCCTGAAGCCGGTGCACTGGTGCATCAAGGACCGCACCGCGCTGGCGGAAGCCGAGGTGGAATACCAGGATCATTCCAGCCCCTCGATCTGGGTGCGGTTTCGTCTGACTTCGGACGCGGCCGGGATCGACCCGGCGCTGGCGGGGCGAGAGGTCTACGGGTTGATCTGGACGACCACGCCGTGGACGATTCCGGCCAACATGGCCATCGCCTTTCATCCGAAATTCGAGTACGTGGCGGCGGAAGTGGCCGGCGCGGTGTATCTCGTTGCGGCGGAGTTGCTGAATGTTACCGCGGCAAAATGCGGCTGGAGCGAGCCGAAGGCGATCGCGCGTTTCCCGGGAGCCAGACTCGAACACGCGATCTTCCGCCATCCATTTTTGGAACGCGATTCGCTGGGTATCCTGGCCGATCACGTGACGCTGGAACAGGGCACGGGCGCGGTACACACGGCTCCCGGCCACGGCCAGGAAGATTACGTGGTAGGGCGGCAATACGGCATCGAAGTCTATTGCCCGGTGGATGCGGCGGGGCGGATGTTTCAGGCGCCGGGCGCGGCCGGCGCGCTGCCGGAAGAGTTGCTGGGCAAGACGGTGTGGCAGGCCAACCCGATCGTAATCGAGCTGCTGAAAGAGCGCGGCGCGCTGTGCGGCAGCGAAACCATCGCGCATTCCTATCCGCACTGCTGGCGCTGCCATCATCCGGTGATCTTTCGCGCCACCGAGCAATGGTTTATCGGCATGGAGCGCAACGGCTTCCGCGAGGCGGCCCTGGCGGCCATCGGCGGCGTGAAATGGATGCCGGAGTGGGGACGGGAGCGCATCTCCAATATGGTGAGCTCGCGGCCGGACTGGTGCATCTCGCGGCAGCGCGTGTGGGGCGTGCCGATCATCGTCTTTTATTGCGAGGGTTGCCGCGAGCCGGTCACCGACCGCAAGATTCTGGACAGCGTCGTGGAGCTATTTCGCGAGCATTCGGCCGATGTGTGGTACGAGCGCACGGCGGCCGAATTGTTACCGGCGGGGATGAAGTGCCCGAAGTGCGGCGGCGGCGAATTCTCCAAAGAGAGCGACATTCTGGACGTGTGGTTCGATTCCGGATCGAGCCACCTGGCGGTGCTGAATGAGCGCTTCGGGCTGACCTGGCCGGCGGACATGTACATCGAGGGCGGCGATCAATACCGCGGCTGGTTCCAGAGCTCGTTGCTGGTAGGGGTCGGCATCAAGGGCGGCTCGCCGTACCGGGCTTCGGCGCTGAGCGGCTGGCTGCTCGATGGCGAAGGCAAGGCCATGCACAAATCGCTGGGCAACGCCATCGAGCCGGAGGAGATCATCCGCGAACACGGCGCGGAGATCATCCGGCTGTGGGCGTCCTCGGTGGAATTTCACGAAGACGTGCGCGCGTCGAAGACGATTCTGACCCGGCTGACGGAGGCCTACCGCAAGCTGCGCAACACGTTCCGATACCTGCTGAGCAACCTGAACGGTTTCGACCCGTCCACCGACGCGGTCGAGGCGGAGGAACTGCGGGAGATCGACCAGTGGATTCTGCTGCGCGCCGAGGACCTGGTGGCGCGCTGCCGCGCGTGGTACGACGCGCTGGAGTTCCACAAGGTCTATCACTCCGTATACGCGTTCGCCACGGTGGATCTGAGCGCCATCTACTTCGACGTGTTGAAGGACCGGCTGTATACCTCGGCCACCCGAAGCACGGCGCGGCGCAGCGCGCAGACGGCGCTATACCGATTGCTGGATGCGCTGGTGCGGCTGGTGGCGCCGCTGATGAGCTTCACCGCCGAAGAAGTCTGGACCCACATGGGACGGGCGGGCAGCGTGCATACGGCGCTATTTCCCGAGCCGGGGGAGCTGAGCGCGGGCGTCGGCGAGGCCGCGCGCCGGCGAGCCGCTAATTGGGACCGCCTGATCGGGGTGCGCGACGAAGTCCTGAAGGGGCTGGAGGCGGCGCGCAGGGACAAGCTGATCGGGGCGCCGCTGGAAGCGCGGGTTCTCCTTTCGGCCAACGGCGACCTGATGCCGCTGCTGGAGCAGTATGCGCGTGAACTGCCGAGCTTGTTCATCGTTTCGCAAGTGACCCTGGAAGCCGCGGCGGGCGGCGAACTGGGTGTGACGGTGGAACGGGCGGAGGGTACCAAGTGCGAACGGTGCTGGAAGTATACGACCGACACTGGCGCCGACGCGCGCTTTCCCACCATCTGCGCACCCTGTGCCGCCGCCGTGGACGAGACGCTAAATGGCTGACGCACGAACCAAAGCCTACGCCGCGGCTGGTGCGATCTTTGTGCTGGACCGGGCCAGCAAGTGGGTGATCGAGCGCTACGTGACCCTCTCCGACGATTACCGGGTCATTCCGGGGCTGTTCGACATCGTGCGCTCGCAGAATCGCGGCGTGGCGTTCGGGATAGGGAACGATTCGGCCGGAACCTGGCTTACGCTGTTGCTGCCGGCGGTTTCTTTGGCCGCGGTGGTTCTGATCGCCGGCATCCTGTGGAGAGGGCAGCGCATGGAGAAGTTGACGCTGTGGGGGCTGGCGTGCATTCTGGGCGGCGCGGCGGGGAATGTCTTCGACCGGCTGGCATCGGGCCAGGTGACGGATTTTCTGGAGTTGTATATAGGGCCGTATCATTGGCCCACCTTCAATGTGGCCGATTCGGCCATCGTGATCGGCAGCGGGTTGTTTCTGATCGACGCGTTCCGTTCCAAGCGGCAAATCGCCAATGTTCCCTGAAATTTTTCACATTTCGAATCCGGTCTCGTTCACCCTCCACACCTATGGCGTGCTGGTGGCGCTGGCGTTCCTGACGGGGTTGTGGATGGCGGGCAAACTGGCGCGGCGCGCCGGACTGAGCGTGGACCACGTCACCAACCTGGGTCTATACTGCGCGCTGGCGGCGATTGTAGGCGCCAAGCTCATGATGTTCGTGGTGGACCTGCCCTATTACCTCCAGCATCCGGAAGAGATTTTGAGCATGGCCACGCTCGAAGCGGGAGGGGTGTTTTACGGCGGGTTGATTGGCGCGCTGGCGGTGGCGTGGTGGTACATGCGCCAGTCCAAGCTCCCGCCGCGAGAAACGGCCGACGCATTCGCTCCGGGTATCGCGCTGGGACATGGGATCGGCCGGCTGGGCTGTTTTTCCGCCGGCTGCTGCTGGGGAGTAAAGGCCAGCGTGCCGTGGGCGGTGACGTTCTCGAGTCCGGTCGCGAACGCGCTGGTGGGCGTTCCGCTGGGGGTGCGGCTGCATCCCACCCAGCTTTACGAAGCCTTCGCCGAGTTCGCGATTTTCGGCATCCTCTATACCCGCGCCCGCAAAGCGCACGCGCCCGGCGATATCATCAGCCTCTATATTCTGCTGTACGGGGCGGCGCGATTCGTGGTGGAGTTTTTCCGCTTCCACGAGCAAGGCAATCTCTGGGGCGGTCCTCTGGACACGTCGCAGTGGATCTCGCTAGCCCTGATGGCCGCCGGCGCGGCGCACTTCGTGGCGGGGGGAAAGAAGAAGCCGGCGCTCAGCCGCGGATAGGGTGGCCTTACTGCAGCGGGTACCCGCGGATGAGTTTGAAGGCCCTTCCCCAGCGGGTCTTGGTGAAGAAGTGGGTGATCACGTCGAAAACGTGATCGATACCGATGTTGCCATTGGTCAGATCGGCGGTGGAGGCTTCGTAGGACCAGTAAATGATAAGGGGCGTTCCCTCGATATTCTCGCGCGGCACGAAGCCCCAATAGCGGCTGTCGAGCGAATCGTCGCGGTTATCGCCCATGGCGAAAACACAATCCGGCGGGACCACCACATCGCCGTTCACCACGTGGTTGTCCAACATATCCTTGGCAGACGGGGCCACAATGGTATTGGGGTCGGAAGGGAAGTTATCGCGATAAGAATCGACGTAGCCGGTGACGTGCTGGACGTAAGGCTCCTGGGGAAAGTGCCCGTTGAGCATCAACTGCTTGTTGACCACGCGGATGTGGTCGCCGGGCAGGCCGACGGCCCGCTTCACGTAATCCTGCTTGATATCCACCGGGTATCGGAACACGATGATATCGCCGCGCCGCACCTGCCGGTACGGCAGGATGTGCCCTGAAACCGGTCCCGAGGGCGCGAAGACCAGCTTGTCCACCAGGACGTGATCGCCCACCAGCAGCGAGGACTCCATCGATGCGCTGGGGATCACGAAGGCCTGAACCAGGCTGGCGGTAGCGAACAGCAGCAGGATTACGGTGACGGTCCACTCGGCAATGAAGCCGCGATGAACCTCTCGCGAAATATCGCGGTACCGGCTCCACAGGCCGGGCTTCTCGACGGGCTCTTGTGTCTTCTCCACTTTCCTCCAGTGTAGCGGATAGAACGCGGCGCTCCGAAGGCAAACCGGCAGGCGCGCACCCGGGCAAAAAGTGTGCGAGAATTGCGAGCTAGAGGGGGGGATCGCTTGCCACGCATCCAACAGGAATTGCCCCGTACCCTCGGGGAGCTTCGCCAGAGCCCTTATTCGGAAGCCAAACTCGCCCGCCGGACCGTCAAGGACGAGCTTCGCCAGAACCTGATTGCCAAGATGAAATGCCGCCAGCCGCTGTTTCCGGGCGTGCTGGGGTACGACGACACGGTGGCGCCGCAGATCGCCAACGCCTTGTTGTCGCGCCACAATTTCATCCTTCTGGGCCTGCGCGGCCAGGCTAAGACGCGGCTGATCCGTCTGCTCACGCTGCTGCTCGACGAGGAAGCGCCTTACGTCGAAGGCTGCGAGATCCACGACAATCCTTATCGCCCGATTTGCCGCCGCTGCCGCGATCTGATCGAAGAGGAGGGCGACGCGACGCCCATCGGCTGGCTCAACCGCGACCATCGCTATGTGGAGAAGCTGGCCACGCCCGACGTGACCATCGCCGATATGATCGGCGATATCGACCCCATCAAAGCCGCCCGCCGGGGGCAGGATATTTCCGACGAGTTGACGGTACATTTCGGCTTGTTGCCGCGCGCCAATCGCGGCATTTTCGCCATCAATGAGCTGCCCGACCTGGCCGGCAAAATTCAGGTGGGCCTGTTCAACATCATGCAGGAAGGCGACGTGCAGATTAAAGGCTACCCCATCCGCCTGCCCCTCGACGTGATGCTGGTGTTCACCGCCAACCCGGAAGACTACACCGCCCGCGGCAAGATCATCACTCCGCTCAAGGACCGCATCGGCAGCGAGATTCGCACCCACTATCCGGCCACTTTGGAGCAGGGCATCGCCATCACCGCCCAGGAAGCCTGGATCAAGCGCGACTCCGCGGTGGAGATTCGCGTGCCGCAGTTCATCCGCGAGGTAGTGGAGCAGCTTGCGTTTCTGGCGCGCGAGGATAAGCGCGTCGACAAGCGTTCCGGGGTTTCCCAACGGCTGCCCATTTCGGTGCTCGAAAACGTGGTTTCCAACGCCGAGAGCCGCGCCCTGCGCGCCCAGGAGACGCTGGCCGTGCCGCGCATTCTGGATCTCTACGCCGCCCTGCCGGCCGTCACCGGCAAGCTGGAGCTGGAGTACGAAGGCGAACTGAAGGGCGGCGATGCCGTAGCCCGCGAGATCATCCGCGTGGCCGTCGGCAAGATTTACGACCAATACCTGGAAGGCGTCAACGTGGCGCAGATTATTCAGTGGTTCGACCTGGGCGGCTCGCTGAAGGTGGATGAGGCGGCCGATTCCGCCACCATGGTGCGCCAGTTGGGCGGAATCCAGGGCTTGATGGAAAAGGTGAAAGCTCTGGGCCTCGGCTCGAGCGAGCCGGATGCGCTGCGGGTCTCCGCCGCCGAGTTTATCCTCGAAGGCCTGCACGCCCATCGCCGCATCAGCCGCAACGAAGAACGGGGATTCGCCGCCGAGGAGCGCCGCCGCGAGCCGCGCGACGAGCCCAAGGGCGAATCGAAGAAGGGCGAACGTCCCAACTTCCGCAAGCAGTACAACTGAGGAGGCCGCGGTGAAATCGATTCGCTATTCCCGCTACACCGGCGAAGATCTCGATATCGGCGCCGAGGACCTGTTGCGCGCGCTGGCCGACTACCTGCTGCAAAGCGGCTTCAACACCCAGTACTCGCAATTCAACGAGTGGAACCAGAACTCCCTCGAAGAGCTGAGGGAAGCGCTGCGCCAGGCCTTGGAAGAAGGCCGCCTGTTCGACGACGACCGCATGCAACAGATGATGGAGCAACTGGCATCCATGACGCCCGAGCAGGTGGAGCAACTGCTCGACCGCCTGGTTCAGAAAATGATCGACGAAGGCCAGATCGCCATGCCGGGACAACCCGACGAAGCCCAGCCCGACGAGGCCCAACCCGGCCAGGGCCAAGGGAAAGAGAGCAGCGTCAAGTTCGAGCTCACCGATAAATCGCTCGACTTCCTCGGTTTCAAGACCCTGAAAGACCTCCTGGGCTCGCTCGGCAAGTCGAGCTTCGGGCGCCACGATACGCGCGATCTCGCCACCGGCATCGAAACCTCCGGCTCGGCGCGGCCCTACGAGTTCGGCGACGTGCTGAATCTGGACGTGAGTGCCACGCTTTTTTCGGCCATTCGCCGCGAAGGCGCGAAGGTGCCGCTCAATCTGGAATACCGCGACCTGCAGGTGAGCCAGTGCGAGTACCAAAGCTCCTGCGCCACTGTCCTGATGCTCGATTGCAGCCACAGCATGATCCTGTACGGCGAGGACCGCTTCACCCCGGCCAAGAAAGTAGCCCTGGCGCTGGCGCATCTGATCCGCACCCAATATCCGGGCGACAGCCTGCGCTGCGTGCTGTTTCACGACACGGCGGAGGAGCTGGCCATCAGCCAACTGGCGCGCGTTCAGGTTGGCCCGTACTACACCAACACGCGCGATGGCCTGATCCTGGCGCAGCGCCTGCTGAACCGGGAGCGCAAGGACATGCGCCAGATCGTCATGATCACCGACGGCAAGCCCAGTTGCCTGACGCTCGACGACGGGCGGCTGTATAAGAATTCTTTCGGCCTCGACCCGCTGGTCATCAGCCGGACGCTCGAAGAAGTCAACCGCTGCAAGAAGCAAGGCATCCTGATCAACACGTTCATGCTGGCGAGCGACTACGGCCTGGTCAACTTCGTGCAGAAGATCACCGAAATCTGCCGCGGCAAGGCGTACTTCACCACCCCCTATAACCTGGGCCAGTATCTGCTGATGGATTACATGAATAGGAAGACGCGGACCATCCATTAGCGGCGGCTACGCGTTCGGACCTTCGGATGGGTACTTAATCGATCTGGGGATTTTCGCAGTTTAGACGTGGCAACCGCTCCCTTGCGGTCGCGGCTCGGTAAGTGACTGCAAACGCGCGGTGCCCGTAACCGAGCCGCGACCGCAAGGGAGCGGTTAAGTTAAGCACCCGCTTCGGATGGACATGTGCAGCACATGTTTGTATGCTGAAGACATGTCGAAGATGATCCAGGTGAGGGACGTCCCGGAGCAGGTGCATGGCATTCTGAAGTCGCGGGCGGCGCGCGAAGGCATGAGCCTTTCGGATTTCCTCAAGAGGGAATTGGCGCGGGCGGCGGAGCGGCCGACGATGCAGGAGTGGCTGGAGCGCACGCAACAGGTGAGGCCCATCCGGGCCAAGCGAAGCCCCGCGCAAGTCATACGCGATCTGCGCGACTCACGATGATCGTTCTGGACGCCTCCGTGGTGGTCGAACTCCTCACCAATGGCGCCCTGGCCGATTCCATCCGAAGCGACCTCGCCGGGCGCGACGAATCGTTCATCGTTCCCCATTTGATCGATGTCGAAGTCGTGAGTGCGATTCGAAGGCTGGTGGCTGGCCGGCGTATAGGGGCAGACGGTAGCGATCGATTTCTCGCGGGACTCGCGGCGCTGCCGGCGGAGCGCTATTCGCACACGCCATTGATTGGCCGTATGTGGGAACTACGGCACAACTTCACGGCCTATGACGCCACGTATATCGCTTTGGCTGAAGCCATGAATGCCGTCCTCTACACCAGCGATGAGAAATTGTCTAACGGCCACCGCGCCAGGGTCGTGCTGTTCCGCTGATGGCAGACGGGGTTTCCCGGCCTAGCCATCTTGCCCAACAATGGGCGGTATTTATTGCACCAGAGTGGCACGAGCTGACTGCTTCCGATGCCTATCTCAAAGTTGATCACCGTGACGCCGGATTCTTGATCGGCAGGCACTTGGAAGTTGACTTGGTACAGCCCGGCATAACCGGGCGCGAGACCCGCGTAAGTTGGCGTATCTTCGCGCCCGGCTATGTCCACAAAGAAGTACCCGGCCAGAAGCCCCGTCGCTTGAGCCGCCTGGCCCGCGGTCGCCGGGGGATCGGTGGCACCGAGACCTGTGCAGAACATGGCCAGATACTCTCCAGCATGTGCGGGATTGCTTGCGGTGACGCGAGAGTAATCGGAGGCGTGTACTACAACAGCGTTGCCGCTATTTCCGTCCCCGGATGCGGTGAAGATGTCCGGGGCCACAGCGGCAATCGTCAGTGTGCGTTGGCCCGATTGGCTGCCGTTGGTGACAGCCAGCGCCGCGCTGCCCAGCGGTACGCCATACGGTACCTGGAAGTTGATCTGCCCCGGCGAGACGTAGTAGAGCGGCGCGGCGATTCCGCCTACCGTAACCGAGACGCTGCCGAGCGCATTCGGCAGCGGGTACGACAAGGCCTGCTGGACCGCGGGCGCAAGCTGCTCCCCGAAAATGGCGACCGCTTCGCCCGGCGCGACGGTGTCCGAAAGGGCGAAACTCGCAGCGTTATACGTGCTCAGGATCAATGGCACGCTGGCCGGAATGGTGGCGGGAGGCCCGAAATCCAGCTCGCCGGTCGATCCGCCAACCGCCAACCACAGGTTTCCATTCGCTTGTGGCGAGACCGCGAGAATATTCTGGCCGATGTATGTCGAGAAGTCCCAGTTCGCGCCCGTGGCATCGATTTCAGCCAAGTACTCTTCCCCGGTATTGCTTGGCTGGAGCGCCCCAATGAGCGGAAGCGCTATGCTGGTGGTGCTTCCCGCGACCCACACACTGCCCCGCGGCGTAATTGCGATAGTGGAGACGGCACTGGTGGCCCACGTATCCGAGCCGCCCAGGTACGTTGAGTAGATCAGCGCACCGCCGCTTGGCTCGATCTTGGAAACGAATCCCGTGGAGAGGCCAAAGCCTTGCGTGGCCTGCAGCGGGTTGAGGATCGGGAAGTTGGAGGAGGAGGTGTAGCCTGCGACATAGGCGTTGCCGTCCGCGTCCGCCGCGATGGCCGTTTCCGTCTGGTTCCAACTGCCACCCAGGTAGGAGGAATAGATTATCCTCCCATTTGTATCGAAGCGGGTGACGAACGCCGAGTTGGAAAGCCCGGCGGACTTGCCGGCGTTCGTCGCTTGGAACGCGTTCACGGTGGGGAAGTCGAGCGAGCTGGTAACGCCGGCGACGTACGGGTTGCCGGCGGCGTCCGCGGCTACGGCTTGGGCGGAATCGATTTTGGAGCCGCCGAATACCGTGGCCCACACGTACGCGCCCGCTGGACCGATCCTTGCCAGAAACGCGTGTTCCCCCGAAGGGGTGGCGCTGGCGACATAGAAGGTCGAGGAAGGATTGACGGGATCGAGCGCGAGTATTTCAGAGTTCTCAATCCAGGGTCCGGTGAGGGCGGTCCACGTACTGCCGCCGTTCGTGCTTTTGAGCAGTGAGCCGTAGTCGAAGACCTGATACAGTCCGCCTGTAGGGTCGACGGCCAGGTTGCCCGCGCGAGTGGCTGGTGCGAGCGGAGACACCGGCATCTGAGTCCAGGTCTGGCCTTCATTCGTACTGACGACGAGGGCATTGCCGGAGGCATACAAGGTGGACGGGTCGGCCGGATCCAGCACCGGCGGGCCTGTGAGGCCTGGACCTCCCACAATCCACGTCTGGCCGGCATCCTCGGAGCGGAACACGCCATGGGCCGTCGAGGCCAGGACGGCAGTGCAGCAAACGTACACCCGGGAGGAATCGGTTGGATCGACGAAGACACTGGCCCCGGTCGCGCCGGGACTGGCCGCCGTGGCAACGAAGTACGCCGGGAAATCGTGAACGTCCTGCCACTCTAATCCGCCATCGGTACTCCTGAATACCGAAGGGGCGCCTATAGCATCGATGGACATCCAAACGTTTTGCGAATTCCCCGGATCGAGCGCAATCGAGCCGATGGAAAGTGGAACAGTGGGAACCCAAGCCGGCGGCAAAGCGGCGGTGAGGTTCTGCCACGTGTTGCCGCCGTCGGTCGATTTGGCGAATTGTGTGGGCTGGGCGGTGGGGCCGGGGCCGTACAGAACGTAGAGCGTCGAGGGGCTCTTGGGGTCGAGCAGGATCCGTTGCGCCGTGGTGGCGGCAGGGAGCAACTGCGCCCAGGTGGTGCCGGCGTTGACCGACTTGTAGACACCGGTAGTGGTGGCGGCGTAGAGAACGGCGGTGTTGGTCGGATCGATCGCCAGAGAGTTGACGATGGATTGGGCGGGGAGACCGGCGTCGATGGCATGCCAGGTGGTGCCACCGTCATTGGTAGCAAATGTGTTGTTCACGGGCGGGATGGTGAATGTGGAATTGAGCGTCGGAAAGTTGGAATCGAAACTGGCGCCGGCGAAGTAGGCGTTGCCCGCGGAGTCCACCGCGACGGCGTTGCCGCTGGTGCTGGCAGTGATGGATAGGCTGTACACCAGCGCAGACCCGGCGGGGTTCAGTTTATACAAAAACGCCTGTCCACTGGCTGACGGTATGAAGCTAGGCGGGGATGCGGTGCCGGAAATGTATACGCTTCCGGCCGTATCCACCGCCAAACCGGAGACGGCGTATTGCTGACCAGAGCCGAGGTAGGTGGAATACAGGATTTTCGTGCCGGTGGGATCGAGCTTCGCCACGAATGCCGTGGGGCAAGCCTGGAAGTAGGACTGCTCCGGCGAACAAACTGGGCGCCGGCCAAAGCTGTGCCGCAGAGTAGCAGGATAATACACGTCCGAAGCATGGAAAAACCCTCGCAGGACGCGCCAGCGACTATTATCTAACAAATTGCCGGACGCTGCCCGGATGAAGAAAGCCGCCCGGGGGAGCGCACGAACAGAAAGACGCGGACGGTGCATTACGACGAGCGAGGTTCAGTCGGGCCGCCCTGGTGTACAGTGGCAGTCATGAAGTACCCCGTCTCCCTTCTGGCAACCGAAGAAGGATACAGCGTTTCCTGCCCAGGACTGCCGGGTTGCTGGTCTCAAGGTGCCACCGAAGAGGAGGCGCTTGAGAACATTCGGGATGCCATCCGCGATTACCTCGACGTTGCAAGGCAATCGTCCGGGACGCCGGCCTGACGCCACAGGAATTCCGTAAACTCCTCTGAGCGCCACTGGCTCCCCGAGCATCCTGGTTTACTTCAATCCGGTTATAATCCTCAGCTTGAGCACTAAAACAGCATTCTTGTTTCCTGGACAGGGGTCCCAGTACACCGGCATGGGTAAATCGCTGGCCGAGCGGTTCGCCGTGGCCCGCCAAGCCTATGAAGAGGCCGACCAGGCGCTCGGCTTTTCGATTTCACGGCTCTGTTTCGAAGGCCCCGACGACCAGCTCAAGCTGACCACGAACACCCAGCCCGCGCTACTGGCCACTTCCATGGCGGCGCTGGCCGTGTTGCGGGAGCGCGGTGTGACGGCGGATTACGTGGCCGGCCACAGCCTGGGCGAATACTCCGCCCTGGTCGCCGGCGGCAGCCTGGGGTTTGCCGACGCCTTGCGCCTGGTGCGCGACCGCGGCCGCTACATGCAGGAAGCCGTTCCGCCCGGGGTGGGCGCCATGGCCGCCTTGCTGCGCGTCCCGGAAGGAAAGCTGGATGCCATTCTCGCCGAGGCTGCCCAGGGGGAAGTGGTCTCCGCCGCCAATTTGAATTCGCCGGAGCAGGTGGTGATTGCCGGCCACGCCGGGGCTGTCAACCGCGCTATCGCGCTGGCGAAATCCGCCGGTGCGCGCCGCGCCGTGCCGCTCCCGGTCAGCGCGCCGTTTCATTGCGTCCTCATGCAACCGGCGCAGCAGCGGCTGCGCGTCAATCTGGACGCCACGCCTTTCGCCGACCTTGCCATTCCCCTGGTGAACAACTGGCAGGCGCGCGAAATCCGCGCCGGCGCCGAAGCGCGCGAGGGCCTTTATCACCAGGTGCCCAATCCCGTGCGCTGGGTGGAAACCCTGCGCTACCTTGCCGCGCAAGGCGTAACCCGGGCCTTTGAAGTGGGAGCCGGGAATGTGTTGTCCGGATTAGTTCGCGCCGTCGCCCCTGCCATTGCCGTCTCGAAGAGCGGCGAAGCGCCGGACTTCGACTTACTCTGATCGGCTCCCAACCCGAACGCGTTCCTTGCTAACCTGGACGATAAGTGCTGCGGTGATACCAGAACCCGACAACATACTGCGATGTCCGAGCTGCGGCGCCCGCGATGTGCGGCCGTCTCACACCAAGGGCGTGCTCGACCGCATCCTGGAAGGCTTCCGCAAGAAGCCCTACCGCTGCCGGGCCTGCGGCCGGCGTTTTCATAGCTACACGCCGGAACAGTGCGAGGTTCCCTCCCGCACCGATTCGGAAGGCCGAGCCGGGTAAGGGCCGCGTCCCGGAGCTACACCCGCCGCACCACGACCTTGGCTTCCGCAAACAGGGTTTCCACCATGCCGAAATGTTCGTCGTAATACTGGCTGGAGTATTGTGACATCCGTTCGGCTGAAATCACCACCTGCACAATCCCCGCCTGCACCACGGCACGCGCGCAATCCATGCATGGCATGATCTCCACATAGATGGTGCAGCCCTCGGTCGCGGTGCCGGCCCGCGCCGCGTTGCAGATCGCGTTACGCTCCGCGTGCTCGATCCATAAGTACTTCGCCGGCCGCGCCAGCCGCTCCGGCACGTCGTCGCGAATGCCTCGCGGAAACGAATTGTAGCCGGTGGAGCGGATTTCGTGATTGGGCCCCACGATCACGCTGCCGATCTGCGTATTGGGGTCCTTGCTGCGCTGCGCCACCACTTTACAGATATCCAGATAATACTGGTCCCACCCCGGAATGTTCCGACCCATGCTTTCCGCCAGTGTACTATACCCGAATTCCTTGCCGCCCCTTGGAGATCGGGCGCGCAAGGTTGCATAATAACAGATCGTGCTTTTTTCCGACAGCGTGTTCGGAAAGCATGTTCGGAAAGATACCTGCCAGGCATAGGTTGAGAAAGGATTTCGGCCGAATGAAGTTCGTCAGCTTGCTTTTGATTCCGTTTTCCCTCATCTGGGCGGATCAAATTACGTTCAAGAACGGCGACCGTATCACGGGAGCGATCGTAAAAAAGGATAAGAACAACCTTACCGTCAAAGGCGCCTTAACCGGCCTGATCACGGTCCCTTGGGACCAGATCGCCTCCATTCAGTCCGATGCCAAGCTCAACATCGTCCTGAAAGACAAAACCGTGCAGTCGATCCTCGCCACCGGCGACGGCAAAGTGGAGCTGAAGGATCAGAGCCAGAGCGTCGCCTTCGCGGACGTTGTCGCCATCCGCAATGGCGATGAGGAAGCTACTTACGAAAAGATGCTTCACCCCGGCCTGGGCCAATTGTGGTCCGGAAGCGCCACGGTGGGCCTGGCCGGAACCAGCGGCAACTCCGATACCTCCACGTTCACCACCGCCGTGAGCGCGGCCCGCGCCACCAATAGCGACAAGACGTCGGTATACTTCAACGCGGTGAAAGCCTCCGCCACGGCCAATGGTACCAGCTCGGATACGGCCGAGGCGGTGCGCGGCGGCTGGGCTTATAGCCGGAACTTCACGCCACGCGCGTTCGCGACCGTGAATAACGACTATGAGTACGACAAGTTCCAAGACCTGAATCTGCGCTTTTCAGCCGGCGGAGGCTTGGGATACAGCGTTTGGAAGCAGACCCGCGGCCGCTTCGACCTGGTGGGCGGATTCGCGTACGAGCACGACAGCTTCGGCGTAATCTACACCACCACCAGCCCCTTCGCGGTCATCACTCCCGCCAGCACCCGCTCGCTGGCCAACGGGTACTATGGCGACGACTTCACTTACAAGTTGAGCGCCGCCACCAGCCTGACCCAGAGCTCTCGCATGTTCGACGATGTGAGCGCCTCCCACTACCGCATCAACTTCGATCTGGCGTTCAACACCAAGATCAAGAAGTGGCTGACCTGGACCCTCGGGGTCAGCGACCGCTACCTGAGCGATCCGGTGCCGGGCCGCAAGGACAACGATCTGCTCTATACCACCGGGCTCGGCATTACCTTCGCCCATTAGGCGTTCGCGCACGAACTTTAGGGACCGTCAAAGGATAACCGTGTCAACCTCGGAGGCCGACGTGGCGCACGCACTTTTGCGTGCCGTGTCGAGACTTTCTCGACACCCGTTCGCATACGGTACGCCAGGCGTCGGCAAGAGTGCCGACGCGGCACGCACGAGTGCGCGCGCCACGTCGGCGTCGGACGGTTATTTCCCGACGGGCCCTTAGGATGCGAATCGGCGGCCAAAGCCCGTGCCACCGGCCGGTCCGCCGCTGTTGGACAATAGAAAACATGCTCCACGATCGAGTAGCTCTCGTCACCGGCGCCGCCACGGGTATTGGCGAAGCCACCGCCCGCCTGTTCGCCGAACACGGCGCCCAGGTCTTTCTGCTGGATTTCGACGCCGCGCGCAATGAAGCCGTTGCCGCTTCCATCCGTGCACAATCGGGACGCGCCGAAGCCTTCGCCGTCGACGTCACCGATGGGCCGGCCGTGGCCGCCGTCGCGCGTGCCGCCATCGAACGCCATGGCCGTATCGACGTCCTGGTGAATAACGCCGGCATCTATCCCCGCAGCCTCTTCGTCGATATGACCGAGGCTCAATGGGACCACATTCATAACGTGAACCTGAAAAGCATGTTCCACTCCATCAAGGCGGTCGCTCCCCACATGATCGAACGGCGCTCGGGCAAGATCGTCAACATTTCCTCGGTCACGTTTCACGTCGGCGCGGTGAAGCTGAGCCATTACGTAGCTTCTAAAGGAGGGGTCATCGGCCTTACCCGGTCGCTGGCCCGCGAATTCGGCGAACACAACGTACACGTCAACTGCATCACTCCCGGCGCCATCAAGACCGAGTCGGAGCCGCGCTTTGTCAGCGACGACGACGTCCGCGTTTTCCTCGAATCGCAGAGCCTCAAACGCCGCCTGGGCCCGCTCGACGTGGCTCGCGCCGCCCTCTTCCTCGCCACCGAATGGAGCGATGGCCTCACCGGCCAGTGCCTGAATGTGGATGCCGGCTGGTACATGCACTAAAGCGGTCAGCGATCAGCAGTCAGCTCTCAGCTAGCAGACAACTGTGCGCTTCTTGGCATATTTATGCGAGATCGAATATACTGAGCACGTGGCCCCCGATCTCGCCGCCCTCGCCAACCGCCTGCGCCGGCGCAGCCTGCGGATGGTGCATCGCGCGGGGCTCGGGCATCCGGGTGGAGATTTGTCCGCCGCCGATATCCTGACGACTCTCTTTCTGGGCATTCTGCGCATCGATCCGCTGCAGCCCGCCGCGCCCAACCGCGACCGCTTTCTCATGAGTAAAGGCCACTCGTCGGCCGCTTACTACGGCGTGCTGGCCATGGCCGGCTTTCTGCCGGAATCCGCGCTCGACACCTATATGCAGCCGCTCGCCTTGCTCAACGGCCATCCGGATCGCAACAAGGTGCCGGGTGTGGAGGCTAATACCGGCGCGCTCGGCCATGGCTTGCCCGTCGCCGTGGGCGCGGCCATGGCGGCCAGGATGGATGGCGCCGCCTGGCGCACGTTCGTGCTCACCGGCGATGGCGAGTTGCAGGAAGGCAGCAACTGGGAGGCGGCCATGGCGGCGGCGCACTACGGGCTCGACAACCTCACCCTGATCGTGGATCGCAACGGCTTGCAGCAAGGCGGCGCCACCGAGAGCACCATGCGCCTGAACCCGCTGGCGGAGAAGTTTCGCGCCTTCGGCTGGGCCGTGCGCGAGGTGGACGGGCACGACCACGCCCAACTGCTCTCGGTTTTTCGCGCCTTGCCGTTCGAGCCCTCGAAGCCCAACTGCGTGATTGCGCATACGCACAAGGGCAAGGGCGTCAGCTTCATGGAGGATCGCGCCGAGTGGCACCATCGCGTGCCCACTGCCGAAGAGGTCGCCGCCGCCATCGGCGAACTGGAGGCGGCTGCTCCATGACCGCGCCCGCCGATTGCCGGGTGGCTTTTTCGGCCGCCCTGCTGGAGCTGGCCGCCGCCGACCCTCGCATCGTCGCCGTCACCAACGATTCGGTCGGATCCTCCAACCTCAAAGCCTTTCGCCAGCGCTTCCCGGAACGGCTGATCGACGTGGGCATCGCCGAACAGAACCTTGTCGGAGTGGGCGCCGGACTCGCCAACGGCGGCAAGATCCCGTTCGTGTGCGCGGCGGCCTGCTTTCTGACCGCGCGCGCTCTCGAACAAATCAAGGTCGATTGCGCCTATTCGCGCCGCAACGTCAAACTCTGCGGCATGGCGAGCGGCATGGCCTATGGCGAGCTCGGCCCCACCCACCATTCCATCGAAGACATGGCGTGGATGCGCGCCATCGCCGGTTTGACGGTGCTGGTGCCCGCCGATGCCGCCGAAACCGATCGGGCCGTGCGCGCCGCCGCCGCCTTCGACGGTCCCGTCTTCCTGCGCATCAGCCGGATGAAGGTGCCGGCCGTCCATCCCGACAATTACCGCTTCGAAATCGGCCGCGCGGTTTGCCTGCGTCAGGGCTCGGATGTGACCCTGGCGGCGAATGGCACGGTGGTCTGGCGCGCGCTCGAAGCCGCCCGCCAACTTGCCGCCGAAGGCATTTCCGCGCGCGTGTTAAACTTCTCCACCGTGCAGCCCATCGATCGCGAAGCCATCCTGCGTGCCGCCGAAGAAACCGGCGGCATCGTCGCCGCCGAAGAGCACACGGTTCACGGCGGATTGGGCAGCGCCATCGCCGAGGTGGTGGTGGAAGCGAGGCCGGTGCCGATGCGCCTGATCGGCGTTCCCGGCGTGTTTGCCCCCACCGGCTCGGCCGAGTTTCTGATGGAGCACTTCGGCATTACTGCCGCCGGCATTCGCGCCGCGGCCCTGGAACTGGTGGAACAGAAAGTGGCCCATGGCACGCCCGCTCGTACTGGCAATTGATCAGGGAACCACCAACACCAAGGCGCTCGTCCTCGACCAGCGTGGCGCGGTGGTCGCCCGCGCCTCGCGCCCGGTGCCGATCCGTTTTCCTCAGCCCGCCTGGGTGGAACAGGACCTGGCCGACCTCTGGTGCACCGTCGTGGAGGCCGCCGCCGATTGCGTCTCCGCTATCGCCACTAATGGCGCCGGGGAAATCGCCGCCATCGGCATCGCCAACCAGCGCGAATCCGTGGCTCTCTGGGATCGTGCCACCTCCGCGCCCGCAGGCCCCTGCGCGGTGTGGCAGTGCCGCCGCTCCGCGCCGTTTTGCGCCGCGCTGCGCTCCCGGGGCGCCGAGCCGCTGGTCCGCGCGCGTACCGGCCTGGGCCTCGACCCGCTGTTTTCCGCCGGCAAACTGCGCTGGCTCATCGAACACGCAGCCGACGGCCCGCGACGAGCCGAGCGCGGCGATCTGTGCGCCGGCACGATGGACACCTGGCTGCTGTGGAACCTCACCGGCGGCGCCGTCCACGCGACCGACGCCACCAACGCTTCCCGCACCCAGTTGATGAACCTGGCCGGTCTCCGCTGGGATGAAGAAATGCTGCGCCTGTTCGGCATCCCCGCCGCATGCCTGCCTGCCATTCACCCGTCCAGCCACCGTTTTGCGGTGACGGCCACTGGCATCGGCCTGCCCGCCGGAATTCCGGTCGCCGCCATGGCCGGCGATTCGCATGCCGCCCTATTCGGGCACGGCGCCTTTCGGCCCGGCACGGTGAAAGCCACCTACGGCACCGGCTCCTCGCTCATGACCGCTACCCCCGGTCTGCCGCTTCCCCAAGGCGGCCTTTCCTCCACCGTCGCCTGGTGGGTTTCCGCCGCGCCCCAATTCGCGCTGGAGGGCAATATCACCAGTACTGGGGCCACGGTGGAATGGCTGGGCCGCTTTTTGGGATTCGCCGATCCCGCCGCCCAGGTCGCCGCTCTGGCCGATAGCGTGGAATCGGCCGATGGCGTCACCGTGGTCCCCGCCTTCGCCGGCTTGGGCGCTCCCTACTGGGACGAAGACGCGCGCGCTTTGATTTGCGGCCTGACGCGCGGTTCCACCCCGGCCCAGGTGGCGCGCGCCGCCGTGGATTCCATCGCCTTTCAAGCCGCCGACGTCTTTTTTCCGATGGAACGCGAAGCCGGTATTCCGCTGCCCGAACTCCGGGCCGATGGCGGCGCCTGCCGTAACGATCGGTTGATGCAGTTTCAGGCCGATGTCCTGGGACGCCCCGTGCTGCGCAGCGATTCGCCCGACCTGGCCGCTCGCGGAGTAGCCTGGATGGCCGGTCTCGCCACCGGCGTGTGGCGCAATCTTGACGAGCTCGCCGAGCTTGTCCCCGAGCCGAACGCCGCGGATCGCTTCGAACCATCGATCGCCGCCAGCGCCCGCGAGCACCTGCTCTGCCAGTGGCGCGAAGCCGTCCACCGCGCTCTCTCCCCGAAAGCCGATACCCATGCCGCGCACTGAGAAACCTTTGCTCCCCCCTGTTAGAGCTGTGGGGCAGGTTGGCAACCTGCGGACCGATTGTCAATCGGTCCAGCCGGGCGCAGCCCGGCCGTGCGGCGACGGGCAAGAACCCGGGCCCAATTCAAGCTCTCAGAGTTCGTGGGTTTGGAGCTATGTTTCAGGTTCTGCGAACGATAGCCGGGCTGCCGCCCGGCTGGACCGATTGACAATCGGTCCGCAGGTTGAACAACCTGCCCCACAAAGCAGCCCAGCCACGATGACAATTTGGAGTCTCATCGCCGCGCTCCTGCTGCTCTCCGCTTGTTCCCCATGGACCGTGGTCCCGCTCTCCGATTCCGCCTCCGCTCCGGCCGATCCCAAAGCCCTGGTCGATCGCCTCTGGGACAGCCGCATCGTGCCCGCGGTACTCGACGCCGCCGTCGACGTCCGCGCGGTTCTCGATGCCGCGGCGTCCAATCCCGAGCGGGCGCGCGCGCAATTCGGGCCGACCCACGGCTTTCTTCTGCTCAAAGGCCGCGGCCGCGTGTTGGCCGTGGATGCGGCCTCGCTCTCCCATCCGGCCTCGCTCGACGTTCCACCCTTTGACGGCCGCGCGGACGTCACCCTGCAATTGGGCCCCGTCATTTTCGGCAGCGCCTTGCGCGACGCTACCGGCATCATCCGTTTCAGCGATTTCGTCAACCAGTTGCAATTCGCCGACGCAAGCAACGCATTGAACGAGCGCGCCGCCCGTGCCGCTCACGCCGCGGGCGACCCCGCCTCGCTCCGCGGCAAACTGGTTGAATTCGCCGGCGCCTGCGCCTGGAACCCGGGTACCTCGCCGGGTCAATCCATCGTGCCCGTGCGGCTGACCATAATTGGGGAGTGACACCGTTGACGACAGCACCCTCCCGACCCTTGCACATTCGGTGGCAGCGGGGGCGGCACAAAAGGTGGGACAGACGATCGTTTTTTGTCGTCTGTCAGGCTGTTGCGGCCTGGCGAGAGCCTGACAGACCACGAAAGACGATGGTTTGTCCCACCTCCTCACGGTGCGCCGCGAGGCCCTCCCATGACTGACCTCCCGATCCTCGAAGCCCGCGGCGTCGGCAAGACCTTTCCCGGCACGCAAGCCCTCGATTCGGTCGACTTCGCGATTTATCCCGGCAAGGTGCACGCCCTGGTCGGCGAAAACGGCGCCGGCAAATCCACCCTCGTCAAGATTCTGGCGGGCATCGAAACACCCACCACCGGCACGCTTCTCGAAAGCGGCCGCCCTATCCGCCTCGAATCCACTCGCGATGCCGATCGCTTCGGCATCGGCGTCATTCACCAGGAACTGAACCTGCTTCCCGACCTGAGCGTGGCCGAGAATATCTTCGTTGGCCACGAGCTGCGCCGCTACGGAGTATTGGTGGACCGGGCCGGCCAGCGGCGCGTCACGCGTGGGTTGATGGCTCGCCTGGACCATCCCATTCCGCCCGATACGCTGGTGGGCAGCCTGCCGCTGGGCCGTCGGCAACTGGTCGAAATCGCCAAGGCGCTGGCGCGCCGCGTACGCGTCCTGATGATGGATGAACCCACCTCCGCCCTCAGCGCGGCCGAAGTGGAGGTGCTCTTCCGCGTGGTGCGGGAGCTTACCGCCGCGGGCGTCGCCGTGGTTTATATTTCGCATCGGATGCAGGAACTGCTTCGTCTGGCCGACGACGTCACCGTGCTGCGCGACGGCCGCGTGGTGGGCCGAGCCGCGGCCGGCGAAATCGATGCCGGCTGGATCGTGGCGCGCATGACGGGGCGGGCCGCCGAAGCCCACCCGCGGGAAACCGCGGCCAGCTCGGACAAGCCCCCGGTCCTGCGCGCCGGTGAAATCGAGCTGCGCGCTGGCGAAATCGTGGGCTTGTACGGATTGATGGGCGCCGGCCGCACCGAGCTGCTCGAAAGCCTGATCGGGTTGCGGTCTTCCCAAGATCCCGTCTGGCTCGACGGCGCGCGCATCGACCGGCTCGACACCGCCGGCCGCATTCGCCGCGGCCTGGCCATGGTTTCTGAAGATCGCCAGCGCTCGGGCCTGGTGCCCACCCTGCCGCTCGGCGCCAACATTACCCTGGCCGCGCTTCGCCGTCTGGCGCGTGCGGGGTATCTTTCGGCGCGCACCGAGGATCGCGCCGCCGCCGCCCAGATTGCCGATCTGGGAATCCGCGCCGCCGGCCCGCGAGTGCCGATTACCGCGCTCAGCGGCGGCAATCAGCAGAAAGCCGTCATCGCGCGTTGCCTGCTCACTTCACCCAAGGTGCTCTTAATGGATCAACCGACCCGCGGCATCGACGTGGGAGCCAAGGAAGAAATCTACCGCCTGATGCGCCGCCTGGCCACTCAAGGCATGGCGATCCTGTTCGCCACCTCCGAAATTGCCGAGGTGCGCGACGTAGCCGACCGGATTCTGGTAATGGCGCGCGGGCGGATTGCCGCCGCCGTCACCGCCGCTCAGGCGACCGATGAAGCGCTGGTTGCCGCGGCCGGAGGCGGCGCGGCATGAGAGCCCACTTTGGCGAACTGTCCCGCGCCCTGCTGGCGGTGGTTCTGGTCGGCGGCATTTTCGCCTGGATCTCACCGGCCTTTCTCACCTCCGCCAATCTCACCATTCTGGTGAAACACGTCGCCATCAACGCCATTCTCGGGATCGGTATGACCTTCGTGATTCTGAGCGGCGGCATCGATCTTTCCGTGGGCGCCATCGTGGGCCTGGCCGGCATGGTGGCCGGCGGGTTGATCCACCATGGCCTGGTGTTTCGCGGCTGGGGGGTGGTGGTTTACCAGCACACCTGGCTGGTGGTCGCGGCCGCGCTGGCCACGGGTCTGGCGGTCGGGCTGGTCAACGGCCTGCTGGTTTCGCGCCTTTCCGTAGCTCCGTTCATCGCCACCCTGGGCACGCTCTACATGGCGCGCGGCGCGGCCCTGCTCTCTTCCGGCGGCGCCACCTTCCCCGATCTTGGCGGGCGTCCCGAACTGGGCAACACCGGGCTTCCGGTGCTGGGCGCGGGCACCTTCGCCTCGATTCCGCTCCCCATCTGGATCATGCTGGGGTTCGCGCTGGTGGCCGCGGTAGTGGCCGCGCGCACTCCCTTCGGCCGGCGCGTCTACGCCGTGGGCGGCAACGAACGCGCGGCGGAGCTGTCCGGCGTCCGGGTTCGCGGCATCAAGACCGCCGTCTACGCGATTTCCGGTTTCTGCGCGGCGGCGGTGGGCCTGATCATCGCGGCCGAGCTGGGCGCGGCCCATCCCGCCACCGGCGAAACCTTCGAGCTGAACGCGATCGCCGCGGTGGTGCTGGGCGGCACGTCGCTCTCGGGCGGCCGCGGATCGATCGGCGGTACCATCGTCGGCGCGCTGGTGATCGGCGAACTCGCCGACGGGCTGGTGCTGGCCGGCGTTTCCGAATTCTGGCAATTTGTCATCCGCGGCCTGGTGATCGTGCTGGCCGTGGTCGTCGACCAATTGCAACCGAGGAGGAGTTGAAAGTGTACGCTCAGTTCGGTTATCAGAGATCACCGTGGCGCACGCACTCCTGCGTGCCGCGTCGAGTCTCTACTCGACGCCTCTGCGCCCTGCGGCGGCGGGCGCCACTATTACTCGTGCTCGCCCTGGCCTCCCTCTTCGCCGCCTGTTCCCCCGCTCCGCCGGCCCGCAAAACCATCGCCATTATTACCCCCTCTCACGACAATCCCTTTTTTAAAGCCGAGGCCGACGCCGCCGCGGCCCGCGCCGGCGAATTGGGCTACCTTACCACCGTGAATTCCCACGACGACGACGCCCACCGGCAGGATGAGCTGATCGACGTGGCCGTCGCCAATCGCGCCTCCGCCATCGTGCTCGACAACGCCGGCGCCGACGCCACCGTCGCCGCCCTGCGCAAAGCCAAGGCCGCCGGCATCCCCTGCTTCCTGATCGATCGCGAAATCAACGCTACCGGCGTGGCCGTGGCCCAGATCGTCTCCAATAATTACCAGGGCGCGCAATTGGGCGGCCAGGAATTCGTCCGCCTGATGGGTGAGAAAGGCTCCTATCTGGAACTGCTGGGGCGCGAATCGGATAATAACGCGCAGATCCGCACGCGTGGGTTTCACGACGTGATCGACCGCTATCCCGGCCTGATCCTGGCCGGGCAGCAATCGGCCAACTGGAGCCAGACCGAAGGCTTCCAGAAAATGGAAACCATGATTCAGGCGCATCACGGCGTAAAGGGCGTGATCGCCGGTAACGACACCATGGCGCTGGGCGCCCGCGCCGCTCTCGAAGCCGCCGGCCTGGACAAAGTGATCGTGGTCGGTTTCGACGGCAGCCCCGACGCCATCGCGGCGGTCGGCCGCGGCGCCCTGGAAGCTACCGTGCTGCAGCCCGCCAGCGTGATTGCGCGCCTAGCCGTGGAAGAGGTCCACAAGTTCCTGACCACCGGCGCCACCGGCGCGCCGGAAAAACAATCCATCGATTGTGAACTGGTCACGCCCGCCAACGCCGCCGAGTTCGGCCTGTTCGGGCGAAAATAGGAGATTCGTCTTGTCTAAGCCAAGTATCGGAATCATTCTCGGTAATCGCGATTTCTTCCCGGACGCGCTCGTTGGCGAAGCCCGAGCGGACCTGCTGCGGGTCTTCGATCGGCTCGGCATCGAAGCCGTCGTGCTCGACGAACACAGCGGGAAACTGGGCGCGGTGGAAACCTGGGAGCACGCCAAACGCTGCGCCGAACTGTTCCGTGCCGCCCGCGACCGCATCCTCGGCGTGCTGGTGTCGCTGCCCAATTTCGGTGATGAAAAAGGCGTGGCCGACACCCTCAAGCTGGCCGAACTGAACGTCCCCGTGCTGGTGCAGGCCTACCCCGACGACCTCGACCAGTTCCACGTCGCCCGCCGCCGCGACGCCTTCTGCGGCAAAATCTCGGTCTGCAACAACCTGCGCCAGTACGGCATTCCGTTCAGCCTCACCACCCGGCACGTGGTCTCCCCGGCGGAGGAGAGCTTCGAAGCCGACCTGCGCGATTTCCTGGCGGTCTGCCGCGTGGTGCGGGGTCTGCGCCGGGCGCGCATCGGCGCGGTGGGCGCTCGCCCGAACGCCTTCAATACCACCCGCTACAGCGAGAAACTCCTGGAGGCTTCCGGCATCAGCATCTCCACCATCGACCTGTCGGAAGTGCTCGCCCTGACCCGCAAGATCCCGGACGGCGATCCGCGCCTCAAAACCAAGCTGGAAGAGATTGGCGCTTACGCCGACCCAACCGGTGTGCCCGACGCTTCGCTGCGGCAGATGGCGCGTCTCGCCATTGTATTGACCGACTGGATGCGTAACCTCGATCTCAATGCCACCGCCATCCAATGCTGGAACTCGATGCAGCAGAATTTCGGCGTCAACGTCTGCACCGTGATGAGCATGATGAGCGAAGCGTTGCTGCCCAGCGCGTGCGAAGTGGATATCGCCGGCGTGGTCGCCATGTATGCCATGCAACTGGCCTCGCTGCGGCCGAGCGCGCTGGTGGATTGGAACAACAACTACGGCAACGACCCCGACAAGTGCGTCTTCTTCCACTGCGGCAACTGGGCCAAGAGCTATTTGCCGGACATTCGCATGGGTACGGCGCCGATTCTGGGCAGCGTTCTGGGCGAGGAGAACACCTTCGGAGCGCTTTCCGGCCGCACCCCCGCCGGACCGGTGACGTTCGGACGCATCAGCACCGACGATCGCGCCGGCCGAGTGCGCACTTACGTTGGCGAGGGGAGCTTCACCGGCGATCCGCTGGACACCTTCGGCAATCGCGCCGTGGTGGCGATCCCGGGGCTTCAGAAATTGATGCGCTACATTTGCCGCAACGGCTTCGAGCACCATGCCGCCATGAACGCTTCGCACTCGGCGGCGGCTCTGGAAGAGGCTTTTTCGAGTTACCTGGGCTGGGAGGTGTACCGCCATGAGGGATAGCCCTAAAGGGAAATTCCCACATGACGTACACTTTTGCTACATTTCACAATAGAGAAGGCCGCGCCGAGTTGAGGAAATCGGCGCCGACCTGAGCGCGCCGGGCCGCCCGCCGGTGCCGAAGGATTGCCATGGAGAACGACACTTTAACCATCACGGACAACCGGACCAACAAGACCTACACCATTCCGATCGCCAACGGCGCCGTGCGCGCGTTGGACCTACGCCAGATTAAGACCGGGCCGGACGATTTTGGCTTGATGACCTACGATCCGGCCTTCATGAACACAGCGTCGTGCCACAGTGCGATCACGTATCTGGACGGCGACGCCGGTATTCTGCGGTATCGCGGCTACCCCATCGAGCAACTGGCCGAGCATTGCACCTTTCTGGAAGTCGCGTTCCTGCTGCTGAACGGCGAGCTTCCCACCCAGGAAGAGTTGGAAAAGTGGAACCAGGCGGTCATGCAGCGCACCATGATCCACGAAAACGTGAAAAAGTTCATGGACGGGTTCCACCACGACGCCCACCCCATGGGCATTCTGATCAGCACCGTGGCGGCGCTTTCCACCTTCTATCCGGATGCACGCATTCTTTCCAATCCCTTGTGCAACCGCAAACAGATTGTGCGCCTGATCGGCAAGATGCCCACCCTGGCCGCCTGCGCGTACCGCCATCGCCTCGGCCTGCCTTACGTTTATCCCGATCCTTCGCTGAGCTACACCAAGAACTACATGAACATGTTATGGCGGCGTACCGAGCCGACCTACGTGGCCAATGAGGTTCTGGCGCGGGCGCTGGAGGTCCTGTTCATTCTCCACGCCGACCACGAACAGAACTGCAGCACCAGCACCATGCGCGCCGTGGGCAGCTCCAACGCCGACCCGTTCGTAACCACCGCCGCGGCCATTGCCGCGCTCTCCGGCCCGCTTCACGGCGGGGCCAACGAGGAAGTGCTGCGCATGCTGGACGAGATCGGCGCCATCGAGAACATCCCCAACTACATCGCCGAGGTCAAGGCCGGGCACCGCAAGTTGATGGGCTTCGGCCACCGCGTGTATAAGAACTACGATCCGCGCGCCCGCATCATCAAACGGGTGGCGGAGGAAGTGTTCGAAGTCACCGGGCGCAATCCCAAGATCGACATCGCGCTGGAACTGGAGAAGATAGCGCTCAACGACGACTACTTCATCAAGCGCAAGCTGTATCCCAACGTGGATTTCTACTCCGGCATCATCTACCAGGCGATGGGATTCACGCCCGACCAGTTCACCGTGCTGTTCGGCATCCCGCGCACGGTGGGCTGGCTGGCGCAGTGGCAGGAACTACTGCAGGACCCGGAAAGGAAAATCGCCCGCCCGCGGCAAATCTACGTCGGCCAGGAAGTGCGCGATTTCGTCCCCATCACGCGGCGCGCGCAGGTGGAAATGGCCGCCGTCTAGCTGAGTGGGACAGGCCTCCCGGACTGTCGGCGCATCGAATCGACTGTTCAGGCACGCCGACAGGCCAGGAGTCCTGTCCCACTATCGATACGCTTCTGTCACGGCCTGCTTCAGGAACGCCAGGTCGGCGCGGATGGCGGGCAGGGAATCGGTGGAAGCGGGATCGACGTAGATGGTGATCGGGCCGCGGTATTTCGCTTGCGCCAGCACCGCCAGCACGCCCGGCCAATCCACCATTCCCTGGCCCAATCTGGCCGGCCCCAATTTGCCATCGCCATCGGCGGCCCTGGCGTAGTCGCGCGCCGCAATCATCTTGAGCCGCGGCAGGGCGGCGCGCAAACCCGCCAGGCATCCGTCACCGCCGGTCCGCGCGGCGGTATAAGCCGGATCGAATACGTAGCCCACCGCTTTGGCATCGAGGCGCGCCAGCGGGTCGCCGCCGGCAGCCGTCAGCGCCGCGACGGTTTCCGGCGCCAGGCCGACCGCCGTTCCGGTTTGGCGCGCAATCGACGCCAGCAGCGCCAGTTCCCGCGGCATGGTGCCCGGCGATTTGGAGCGGCCGGGGACGAACAACGGCACGCCCATCATCCCGGCCACGGCCATGGAAAGGCGCACGGCGCGGTCCTGCGGCGAAAAGGACTGGGGCGTCGATATCGCCACCGCGTCCAGCCCCACACCGGTCAACGCTTCCACGAAACGCATCAGGTCCAGGTCGGCATGCTCGGGGGTGACGTGCGCACCCGGCGCAACGGCGATGGCGGCGCCGTCGAATCCCATCATCCCCAGCAGACCGCCCATCTCGTCGTAGCCGATCTTGACAAGCGCCTCCGAATCCAGGCAGATCGCCGGCATCGCCCGCGGCCGCGGCCCATTGGCGTTGCGATCCTGCGCCGCCAGCGCGCTTGCCGTGAGCGCCAGCGCGTGCCGCCGGGTGAAGAGCATACCCGTAGTGTACGCCGCCAGGCGCGTTCGGATGCCTTATTTCGCGGAGAGCATCTCGGCCCGCTCCCGTTTCGGGGAAGCGGGTTCCACGTTGACGGTGATGTAGCCGGAGGGGGCGGTGACCGTAGTGAAGCTGACATCGTCTTTGCAGCCCGGATCGGTGTGAGTCCACGCGCCATCCACAAAGTCGCCCTCGCAGAAGTGCGATTTTCTCTCGTCGATGGCGACTCGCCTTACCGACTCCCGGTAGGTGTTCACCGCGAAGTAGGCGGTTCGGTCGGCGCGGCTCAGTTTTCCACCAGCGAGAGCTCTTTGCATATCCGCGGCCAACTCGTCCGGCCGAAAGTAAACGCTAAAGGTGAAGTCGGGGCTGGCGTGCTCGTCCGATGCCAGAGGCTGGCCAGTTACTGAATAGGTGACTTCATAGGCCGGTGCGGACGCTTCGGTTTCGGCTGACGGACAGGCGATGGAGCCGCCGGGATCCCTGAAAGCAAGCTGTTTGCAATAATTCGAGTCCATGGTGTATTTGACCCTGGTCGCAACCTTGACCAGCTTCATTTTTTCGAATCGAATCGTGCCGGGATCGGCTCCAGCCGGAAGGTAGGCAAGATGGGTGAAGGGGCGGAGATCCTCGGTATGCATCTCCATGCCATCCGGCTTGGCGGCTACCGCGGGTACTGATTTATTGGATTCGCCGGCGCGAAGCGGGGCGAGCCACAGTCCTCCGCTCAGCAGGGCTACCGTGGTCGGGGCGAAAAGGCGTCGCAGCATCGTTTTAACTCCTCTGAATGTAAAGGCGGGGAATTCGCGGTGGAGCGATCACGGTGGGATATAATTTTGCCATGGAGGTGCAGGGTCTCTCCTCGGTTGCGCTGACCCGCATGCTGAAGGCCTGGAGCGGCGGTGACCGCTCCGCGCTCGATAGTCTGACGCCTGTGGTCTACGCCGAACTGCACCGCCTGGCCCAGTACAACATGGCCGGGGAACGCGAAGGTCACCTCTTACAGCCCTCGGCGCTAGTCAATGAAGCCTTTGTCCGCCTGATGCGTGGCGCACCGGTGGAGTGGGCCAGCCGGGCGCACTTCTTTGCGGTTTCCGCCCGTCTGATGCGGCAGATTCTCATCGATTTCGCGCGTGCCCAAAACACCGGCAAACGTGGCAACCGCGCGCCGCACGTCGATATCTCCGAGATCAAGGATGCTCCCGGAAAGGCGGGGAGCCCGGTCGATCTGATCGATCTCGATGCGGCCTTGGAGGATTTGTCCGGGCTTGACGCGCGCCAGGCACAGGTGGTGGAGTTGCGCTACTTCGGCGGACTGGAAAACGCGGAAATTGCCGCGGTTCTGGGAGTCTCGGAACCTACCGTCGTCCGGGACTGGCGGGTGGCGCGCGCCTGGCTCTTCACCAGACTTCAACCCCCGAACGCCGCCGTAAATCGCCCCATCAAATGACGGCAGACGAGTACCGGCGGGCCGGTAGCCGCTGAGGGCCAGCCTGACTCAGATGTGGGCCAGACGATCGTTTTTTTGTCGTCTGTCAGGCTGTTACGGCCAAGCGAGGGCCCGACAGACCACGAAAGGCGATGGTCTGTCTCACCTCCTAATCACCTTTTTATGGCTTTCTCCGGGTTGGCGCGCCAGCGCGCGTGAACACCGTTTCGCGTTCGCCTTTCTCCCACAGACGCTCGGTTTCGGCGTCTTTCAATCCGGCCACGCGGCCCACCAGCAGAAATGGCGGCAAGGCGTAGCGCAGCGTTTTCCAGCGCGCCATTTCGATCAGGTCCCCCAGGGCGCGGTCGCGGATCAGCCCGAGGGTCGCCTCGTCGCCCGCATCGGTCAGGATGAGTAGCGCTTTGGTGGACTCCAGCCGGTCGGAAAGCATGATCGAGTGCAATAGCTCGACCAGCCAGGTGGGCGAGACGCGCAGATTGCGATCGGGGTGCTTCTGCCCATAAACGCCCACCGCCGCCAGGGCATGCATGGCGTTGACCCGCACCGAATCGTCGGGGTCCTGCAAGGCGAACTGCAGATCGTTAAGGATCTCCTTTTTGTCCGGCGCGTAGCCGATGACGGTTGCCGCGATGGCCCTCTCTTCGCCGGAAGCGTCGCTGCGCAGCACGTCGCGGAGCCACGAAGTGTGCTGGCCGGCAAAGTCCTGGAACCGGCCCTGAAAACTGCGCGCGTCCGCGTCGGCCATCAGCGGGTGGCCGGAGGTCAGGTCTTCGGCCGCTTCGCCGCGGGCCGCGGCCTTGGCGACGGCAACCAGGTATCCGTGGTAGGTATCGGCCAGTTCCTGGGGCAGGTGCGCGCCACCATCCGGCATAGAGCGCATGGAAGGCCGGGGAGCGCCCTTTTCTTCAACGCCGACAAACACCTGCGCCACCGAGCCGTCGCAGCACACCGCTTCGATTCGGGCCAGGACCACGCCAGGGAGCTTTTCGATGGCGTCTTCGGCGTCGCCTTTAGATGCCGGCAACCCTCCGCCGGAAGCGAGCCCGGCCGCCGCCATTACCTTTTCCGCCGAAACCTTGCGCAGGCCATAAACGTTGATATCGCCGATGCGCGGGGCCTGGGCCCAAGCCCCGCACGCCAGAAGAGCTACCGCAGGAATAGACTTCACTGGAGCATAAGACGCTCTAGAGCCCCCGGTTGTTGCCGGGCGATTTCTTCACGCCTGTGGCCGCGCTAAGCCCCTGACCGCATGATTTTGTGCGGTAGCGTGAAACCACTCCCTCACGGTCGTGGCTCGTAACCGAGCCGCGCGCGTCAGCAAGCGGTTGCTGATTGGCACCGGATCTCCTGGTCATGGTACTAGGCCTGCTTTTCCGCCAGTGGCCCGATTACCGGCAGCACGATTCTCTTCCCCTGGTAAGCCGACACAATCATGAAGACCCAGAAGAGGAACATGGCCAAGTGGATCAGCGACGTAATCAGGAGCAAAAACCCGAAGCCGCCGCCGTAATAAGTGGCGCCGATCACGATCATGTGAAGGATCGATATGCCGACCCAGATCACGACGCACGCCACCCATAGAAAGATGGACTGAAAGGCATGGAAGCGGATCGTCTTGTTCTGGTTGTAGGGAGCCAGCACGAGGAAAACGACTCCCGTTATGACGCCTAGAAGGTAGCACAAGGCCGAAGCCGCGTTATCGGTCAAACCGGGGGCGGCGGCCACCGGAGGGGGCGCATAGGCTCCCGGGGGCGGAGGCGCAGCGGCCCCCGCGGTCGCGCCACACTTGGCGCAGAAACGGCCTTCCATCGGAGCGCCACAACTCGCACAAAATGCCATGAAATCTCCTTATTGTGAGAACTTTATCCTGGAAAACCCAGTGTTTGCAAGAGTTTTCCGAAAATTCAGTACCGGTTTCCATAGCCCGGCCAAGCCGCCGCCAGTTGGGCGATCCAGCCGCCCAGCCAAACCGCGGTCGCGCCTCCGGCATATACCAACGCCGCCAACCGCAGGAAATTCCGCGCACGCCCGGTCGTCGCTTTTCCCAGCCACTCGGCTAGGCCCAGGCCCAATAGTACCATCGCAGCCACCACCAGGCCCGCCATCAGCGCCGTGCCGCCGGGGGACATGCGCCAGGCACGCCACCATTCGCCATGCACGGCCAGCGCGGCCGCGCGAGTCATGCCGCAGGCCGGACAGGGAAGCCCGGTCTGGCGGCGAAAGGCGCAAACCCAGGCGAGCGGGCGGCCCGCCAAAGTCACTCCATTTTCATCGCCGGAAACCAGCAGGCGCAAGACCAGCAGATCGGCGGCGATCAGCGCGCCGACTACGGTTTTGGCGGACGGAACGCGGGCAGGCTTACCTGGCCCGGAGGGTGGGACAGACGATCGTTTTTTGTCGTCTGTCAGGCTGTTAGGGCCTGGCGAGGGCACGACAGACCACGAAAAACGATGGTCTGTCCCACGGATTGACAGGCGGCAATACACTCTGCGAGACAAAGGGCTCACATTCCAGACGGGTTATTGATCACGTAGCAGCCTACGGCCTTATCGTGCAGGGTTTGCCCGCGATCATCCCAAAGCGGCCACAACATGTCCAGCAGGGAGCCGAATGGAACAAAGCCCAATCCGACCCGGGCCAAAAGGCGGACAAAAGCGTTCCCCTGCGTGAGGAGGTTGCCGTAAGCGTCTACAACCTTAACTTTCACCACTCCCTGGCCGATCGAAAAGCCGCGCTGGGCAATCAGGTAGACGGAGTTATAGAAGCCCACCAGCAGGGTCGCAACTGGGAACAGAAGCAATAACATGCAGCACATGCCGTTGAATGCGCCGTGCCCGCCCAGGCCGGCGATTCCCGCCAGCACCGTTCCGAGTATAAGGTAGAGAACCACCATGCCGGCGCCGATCAGGAGGCCGTCGATCAGAAAGCCGATCACCCGATTAGCCCAGGTGGCGTAGCCGGCATCGAAAACGGAAGGGGCCCGCGCACCGGGCGCCGCCGGTTGCGCCCAGGCAGCCGGCTGGGAGGCCGCATACGGTGGCGCTGCAACGGGAGTCTGCGGGGAGCCGCAGGATGGACAGAAGGCCGTCCCTTCATTCATGGACGCGCCACATTTCGCGCAGTAAATCATGATTTCAACCTCGGGTCGCTGGACAGGGCGTAAATGTTACGAAATTCACGCCAGCGAGGTCTAGCTTATATCGACTGGGGGTGGAAAGCCAAGGAAAATCAGCGGCCTGGAGATCCCAAAACCACCAAAGGCAGGATCGCGCCAATCGCCGCGCAGGCAATTAGCGCCGTGTTGCCCGCGCCCAGGAAGGAAAAAAACAGCCCGGCCAGCGATCCGACACCGGCCCCGGCCACTGCGATCATAATGCGCTTACCCATTGCGTTTACTCGATTGTAGCGCCGCGGCGGGGTCGGTTATCGCGGCGAATCGGGCTTGTCGGGGTCTCCGGTGATGAACACTTTTTCTCCGGGGCGGACCAGTTTCAGACGGTCGCGGATCTCGAGCTCCTGTTGGGCCGGGTTCTCATCCATGCGCTTGATGTGTTCGCGCATTCGTTCGACTTCCTTGGCGAGGGCGGCGTTGTGCTGCTCCAACTTCTGAATCTGGTCCTGCTTCTCCAGCAGCGCATGGACGCCCCTGGGGCCGCAAAGGGTTTCCACCGCATACCCGACGACCAAAAAAAACGCCGCTACGTAAGCAATCCTGCCGAACGGTACTTTCATCCTACGACTACCCGGAAGATAATGGTAACATTGCTGACCCCGGTTGCTCTGCAATATTTTCCCGAATGACTAATATCATAGTGATTTTTTGTGCGTGCCCGAACCAGGATGAGGCCGGCAGTCTGGCCCGGCGCCTGGTGGAACGTAAGCTGGCGGCATGCGTGACCATCCTTGGCGCAACTCGCAGTTTCTATCGCTGGCAAGGAGCGATCGAGTGCTCCGAGGAATGTTTGCTCCTGATCAAAACCTCGCGCGGGCAATTTGACGTGTTGCGCCGCGAGATCGAGTCAGTCCATTCCTATGAGGTCCCCGAGGTGCTTGCGCTGCCGGTAATCGCCGGAGCGCCGAGATATCTCGCATGGCTTGCCGCCAGCCTCGAGGACTCCGGCTCCGAGGAGCCGGCCCAGTGAGCGGCCGTCCGCTTGCCGCCGGCCTGGCCCTGATTTTCGACATGGACGGGGTGGTGGTGGATTCCAATCCACTCCACCGCATCGCTTGGGCGGAGTACAACCGGCGCTCCGGGCTGGCCACCACCGAAGAAATGCAGCAGCGCATGTACGGCAGACGGAACGACCAGATCGTGCGCGACTTTTTCGGCGACGGCCTGACCGATGAGGAAGCGATCCGCCGTGGCAAGGAGAAGGAAGCGCTGTTCCGGCAACTGGCTTCGGGGCGAGTAAAACAAATGTTAGTTCCCGGCATTCGTGAATTCCTGGAGCGCTACCGGAGCGTTCCGAAGGCGCTGGCCACCAATGCGGACCGTGAAAACACCGACTTCATTCTGGCGGAGTCCGGCCTTCGCCCTTACTTTTCGGTAGTGGTGGACGGCGGTCAGGTGTCGAAACCCAAGCCCGACCCGGAGATTTATCTTCTGGCCGCGGCACAATTGGGAGCAATTTCCCGCAATTGTATTGTGTACGAAGATTCTCAGTCGGGATTAAACGCCGCTCTGGCGGCAAGAATGAGGGTAGTCGGTATACTAACTTCGCATGCTAACTTGCCGAATGCGGCAATTTGTGTCGATAATTTTCTAGACAACGAGTTACTTGGATGGATGGAAGCCCAGTCGGCTGTCGCTTAACTTCCGCAATATTGCTGGCGCTGCTGGCGGCGCACAACCTGCCCGGCGCGGAAGCGGACAGCCGCCAGCGGACCGACGCGTTCCTTTCGCTTCGCCAGCTTAACGAACGAATGCCGCCGGACCTGGAAGCCGCCCACGCCGGCGAGCGCGCGATGATTCGAGGCACCGTAAACTCACGCGCTTTTCGCTTACGCGGTTACAGCATCCTGACCATTGAAGATTCCGCCGCCGGCGCGGCGCTGCAGATGTTCGGCGACGACCAGCAGCAGTTGCAGGCGTACCAGCCGGGCGACGAAATCGAGGCCCGCGGAGTGGTGTCGATGGTGGATGGTATGGTGGTGCTGGTGCCGGACGGAATCTCTCTGCTGGCACGGACGTCGCCGCCTCAGGCCATCGAGGTGCCTTCGCTGCCGGGAGCGGATTACCTGGGGCGGTTGGTGCGCGTTACTGGAAGGATTCGTCACAGCGCCTCGGCCGCCTCCGGGGTTTACCTTGTTCTGGAGCAGCCCGGGGGCGCGTTTAACGTCTTTATGCCGACCGGTCCGGATGGATCCGACGGCGGTTTTGGCGCGGTTCGAGTGGGCGACGACATCGAAGTCACCGGGGTTGGTTTCCAGTACTGTACGCATCCCCCGTTCAACCGCGGTTACCAGGTGATGGTGGGATCGCCGGCGCCGGTCACCGAAAAGCCGGGCACGCACGGGATATCGCCGGTTTTCGTGTTGGGATTTCTGGCTTTGATGGCGCTGGTGGGGTTGTTCCTGTGGCGGCGGGAGGGGCGCTTGCGGGCTCAGCGGGAGAGGCTGCGCAAGATCTACCAACTGGGCGAGGAAATCCTTGGCGCGCCCTCGGCGGAAGCCATATTCAAGCGGATCGAGGACGCCCTGCCCCCGATTCTGGACGTGAACCAGGTGCGCCTGTATTTATACAACCGGGGATCGAAGACTCTGGACGGAGTTTCGGGCGACACGGGGGAGGCGGTATCCATTTCGCTTTCGACCCCGCCCAACGGCCCGCCCGCCGGCGCGGTGGCTTGCTTCCACTACCGCACCCTGCTGGCCATCCCCGACATCGACCGCAGCCCTTTTCCCGTATCGGGTCCGGCGGGCGTGGCCGCTCCGAAATCGCTTCTGTTCGTTCCCATGCTGGCGCAGAAAGAGGTGGTCGGCGTGATGGAACTGGATCAGGACGACCGCCCGCGCGACTTCTCGGCGGATGAACAGGCGTGGGCGCAGCACCTGGGTAACCAGATCGCCGTCTCGCTGCGCCTGCTCAGCCGGCGTTCGGTGCAGGAGCAGCTCTTCCGGACGGAGAAGCTGGCCGCGGTGGGCCGCCTGATTTCCGGTATCGTCAACGACCTGGAATCGCCCCTCTCCTCGATCGGCGAACTGGCCGAGGGAGCGCTGGAACGCGCCCGCGGGGGAAATCTCGAGCGCGATGTTTCGGCCATCGCCAGTGAAGCCCGAAAAGCCGCTTCCATGGTGGCGCGCCTGCTGTCGTTCGCCTCCGAGGACGCGGCCGAGGCTCGGCCGGTGCCCATCTCCACGCTGCTGCGCGGCCTGATCGATTTTCGCGAGGGCGATTGGAAGGCTTCCGGGATTCGGCTGCGGGACCTGACTTCGCGCGAGCCGCTACAGGTGCTTGGCTCGCAGGGTCAACTGGAGCAGGTGTTTTTGAACCTGCTGGTACACGTGGAACAGTCCCTGGCCGACGCCCCGACCAAAGTGCTGACGATTCGCACCAGCGTGCTGGCGCGGCGGCTGCTGGTGGAGATCGTTTTTTCCGGCGGCCGGGAAGCGCGCGACGCCGAAGAAACCGCGGCCGTGCTGGGCGTCACCCGCAGCGTGATTGCCGGCCACGGTGGCGAAGTCCGCCTGATCGAACGGCTGAACGAAGATCCGCGCTTCGAAATCGAGCTCCCGCTCGCCGCCACCGATCGCACCCAAACCACCGTGATGCCGGCCGCCCCGCACAGCGATTCGGTACGGCGGCTGACGGCGCTCGCCATTGAGCCGGACGAAGCGGTGCTGCGGCAACTGGTGGGGCTGCTGGCGGCGCGCGGCTACCGGGTGGTGCCGGCGCCGGACGCCGACAACGGGCTCGACATGGCGCAGCGCATGCGTTTCGATGTGGCCCTGTGCTCGGTGCATGCCGGCGGTCTGAATTGGGTGGAGCTGGCGGAGCGGCTGCAGTCGCGCGTGGGCGTTTTCATTCTCCTCTCGGATCGCTACGACCCGGAGCTGGCCGCCGATTTCGAAGGCAACGGACGCTTCGTGCTGGCCAAGCCGCTGCAGGAAGCGGAACTGATCCGCTGCCTGCGCGGCATCGAAAAGGCCGCGCCGGCCAAAATCATCCGCTTCAAGAACGGGGTGGCGTAGAAAAGCTTTCAGCGATCAGCGGTCAGCTTTCAGCTAGGGCCGCCCTGCGAAATCGCTAATGCTCGCTACTCTCCGGCAAGGTCCAGGATCTTCCGCTCCACCTGAGGCGACACAAAGAACCGTGCTCGCGTGCGCAAAGCTTCCACTTCCGGCTTCACGGCCTGAATCTGTCCGTCTTTCTTGGCGCGCAGCAACACACCGAGCAAGCCTGTAACCCGCAGACCGGCGCGCTCAGCCGCAGTACGGCCGTCGCGTTCGTCCAGCAGAATCCAATCGGCGGACATTTCCAGAGCGAGCGCTATAGCCGCGGCTTCCCCGGGATCGAGAGTTGCTTCGAGCAGCCGTGCCACCCTTTCGTCCCGGAGTGCATGCGGTTTGATCCAGCCTTCGCGGAAGGCTTGTTGGATGCCCTTTGACGCGTCCGCGTGAGAAAGTCGGTCGAGTTCGCTCTTCACGGCTTGAGGAATCCTGATCTGCCCGAACTGCGTCTGAAGGAGATTAAGGCGGCCGATAATTGCGAGGTTGCAGATCGGCGAGGTGTTACTCACTACGAGTATAGGAGACATCTTGCGCGAACTCCGCCTCGCCGTAGTGCCGGGCGATGCCGCGCTGCCCGACTAACTCGCCGAAGGGCATACGGTCCATCTCCGCGAGCTCCGCGGCCTTCCCCAGTGAAAGCGCGCCTTGAGCGTAGAGCGCGATAGCAAGCTCGGACCGGAGCCGCTGCGCAATCTCCCCTTCGGGAATGCGGAGGCCCTGGAGAACCGAGTCCGGGATATTCAACGTCATTCCCATGACCTCACGATACCGCTGTTGGGGCAGCGGATGCCAGTTGCCGGTAGCCATGAGGGCCGCCGATCCGATGCGAAATATGATCACGAAAACCGGGTGCTCGGCCAGAAGAATGAGTTTTTTTCGTCAAGAAACGGGGGGACAAACAGTAACCCCTGCGGTTGGTTTCTTCTCGGCTCCAGGGCAGCGAAGTCGCCGGAGAAGTTGGGGGCATCCGGGATGAGGACAAAGCGGCGGGACAGCCTGTCACGGTTTCTTATCTGAATCATCCCCAAATCGCGGCCATCCACGGTGGAAGCTACTTCGATGGTTTCTGCTTCCGGAGCTCCTCGGCGTCGATGCGGTCCTTGGCCCGGCCAGTCGCGTCCTTGTTCCGGAGAAGAGACGACCGGCCGATGAAGGTGACGGGTAGGCCATCGATTTCGCCGGTGGCGCGGTCTTCCCATGCATCGTCGAAGCTCACGCCTGTGACGGAAGTCATCAGGTCAATACGGTTCGGCTCGTAACCTAGCTGGATCACTTTTCCGGCAACCGTCAGATCGGAGGCGGATATATCGAGGCTGCCGAATCCGAATTGAGAAAGCGCCCGCAGGACGCGATCCGCGTTGGCGTGGCTGGGGCGAATCAGGAAATCGATATCAGCGGAGTACCGAGGGAATCCGTGCCACGAAACGGCGAGCGCGCCGACGACCAGATACTCAACTTCGTTCGAGTTCAAGCACTCGATAAACTCTCGCAAGTCTCTGCTCAAAGGCATCGGGGTGGGCTCGCTCTCGGAGTTCGAAGAAAATGTCGGCCCGCTGCTGCGGGGTCATCCGAGCGCGGGAAAGGGCATCGGCGGCATCGGCTTCCTCAAAGGTGTCGAAAACGCGGACTACTTTCTCCATAATCTTAATTTTACGCCGGTTGTTCGAGTTCCGGCGGTAGCGGTAGGGCCGTCCCGGTACCTGGGCGCGGTAGGTCAGCCCTCATTTCTCCCGCTCGTTCTTATATACCTGCCCGTCCTTCATCACGAATTTCACGTGCTCGAGTAAGGTCGCGTCGGTGCGTGGATCGCCTGCGACGGCGATCACGTCGGCGAAGGAACCTGGCGCAACCAAGCCCACTTCCTTGCCGCGGCCCAGGAGTTCGGCGGCATTGGCCGTGGCGGTGCGAATCGCGTCGATCGGCTTCATTCCGTACTCGGTCATGACGGCGAACTGGCGGGCATTGTCGCCGTGGGGATAGACTCCGGCATCGGTACCGAATGCCATTCGCGCCCCGCCCAGCATGGCGCGCCGGAAATTCTCGCGTTGCAGCTTGCCGAGCCGGCGCTCCTTTTCGATGGATTCGGGCAGCATGCCGTGCTTGGCGCCCTCCTCCAGAATGAACGTGTCGTTATAGATGTCGAACACCAGAAACGTGCCGTGCTGCTTCGCCAGGGCGATACCCTCGTCGTCGATCAGGCTGGAGTGTTCCACCGAATCGATGCCGGCCCGAATCGCATCCTTGATCGATTGCGTGCCGTGGGCGTGCGCGGCCACCTTCCGCCCGAGCTTATGCGCCTCGTCGGCAATGGCCTGCATCTCTTCGAGCGTATATTGCGGTGTGCCGGGCTGGTCGCCTTTCGACAAGACCCCGCCGGAAGCGCAGATCTTGATGAGGTCGGCGCCGTATTTGATCACCTCGCGAACCTTGGCGCGAGCCGCCCACGGCCCATCGGCGACGCTCGGCGCCGTGTAGTGGAACTCGGGCGCCAGCAGATTGTTGTCGCAATGGCCCCCGGTGATCCCCAGCGCCGGCCCGGATACGAACATACGCGGCCCATCGATATCGCCGGCCTCGATTCCGTCGCGCAAGGCGACATCCGAGTATCCGTCCGCGCCCACGTTGCGGACGGTGGTGAAGCCCGCCAGCAGCGTCTGGCGCGCGTTCCTGACGCCGGTGACGGTCGAGCGCGGCACGGAAATGCCCAGACCTTCGTAACCCGCATCGGTGGGATTCATCGTCAGGTGAACGTGCACATCGATCAGGCCAGGTAGGCAGGTGGCCTCGGGGAGTTGTACCACCTGCGCACCCGGTGGAATCGCAAGGCCGGCGCCCACCGCCGTCACCTTGCCGCCGGACGTGAGAATGACGGCGTTTTCGATGAGATTCCCCGATTGCACATCGAGCAGCCGCCCGCAGCGCAACGCGACCGCAGCGCCGTCGGGCGCCGCCGCGAAGGTTACACCGGCGGCAAGCCAAACCAGCAAAGAAGCGATTTTCATGTATATGCCAATTTAACCAAGCGCTGCCGATTCGGCAATCGGCTAGCTGCAAGCCGATCGTCGATCGCTGAAAGCTTCCCCGCTACAATGAATGTTCGCATGGCGAAGCGCGGGGCGTTTATCACTTTCGAAGGCATGGACGGGTCGGGCAAGACGACCCAGTTGCGGCGTCTGGCGGCGCGCCTGCGCGGCCGCGGGCGCACTGTAGTGGAGACGGCCGAGCCGGGCGGTACGCCCATCGGAGTGCAGATCCGCCGCGTGCTGCTCGACAGTGCCAATCGGGAACTGTGCCCCAACGCCGAACTGCTGCTGTATTTTGCCTCGCGGGCGCAGAACGTGGACCAGTGCATCCTGCCGGCGCTCGAGCGCGGCGAAATCGTATTGGCCGACCGCTTCACGGATTCCTCGCTGGTGTATCAGGGCTATGGACGCGGTCTCGGCTCGGAAAACGTGCTGGCTCTGGACCGGATCGCCTGCCGCGGACTGAAGCCCGACCTGACCTTACTGGTGGATATCGATGCCGCCACCAGTTTGGAACGCGCCCATGCGCGCAACGCCGCCGCGGTTTCGCGCGACCGCATGGATGAACAATCGCTCGAGTTTCATCGCACTGTATACGAGGCCTATCACCGCCTCGCCGCGCGCGAGCCAGAGCGGGTCAAGCTGGTGGATGGCGCCGCGGATATGGATGCCATCGAACGCGCGGTCTGGGAACTGGTGAGCGCGCATGTTTGAGGGTTTTTGCGGGAATGCGCACGTGGCCGGCGCCCTGGAACAGATGCTGGCGAGCGGCCGGCTGGCGCAGACCCTGCTGTTCGCGGGCGCCGAGGGCGTCGGCAAAGCCACCCTCGCCCGCCGCCTGGCCGCCGAAATCCTGCCCGATCCGGCGCGTATCGAGTTGGACGATTTGAGCTTGCCGGAGAACCTGGAAATCGTCGCCGGGCGCGAAAAGCTGGCTCCCGAGAAACGCAACGAAGACCCGCTGCTGTTTGCCAGCCATCCGGATTTCGTTACCTTCGCTCCCGACGGCCCGCTGCGCCAGATCTCCATTCAGCAAACCCGCCTGCTCAAGGAGCGTTCCCAATTCCTGCCCAATAAAGGCAGCCGCCGGGTGTTTCTGATCGATCGCGTGGACCGTGCCAACGAACAGGCAGCCAATTCGCTGCTCAAGACGCTGGAAGAGCCGCCCGATCACCTGATCCTGATCCTCACCGCCGAGAACGCCTACGACCTGCTGCCCACCATCCGCTCGCGGTCGGTGCCGTTTCAGTTCGCGCCGCTCAGCCCGGAAGAGATGGCGCGGTTCGTGCGCAGCCGCGGCCTGGACCACGCGGAGCGGCGCATCGCTCTGGCGGGAGGAAGCCCGGGCGTGGCCGTGACGCTCGATCTGGAAGCCTACGACAAACGCCGCTCGGCCATGCTGGCGCTGCTCCGGGTGGCCGCCGGCGCCGCTCCCTTCGCCACCTGGCTGCCGGTTTCCGAAGCTATCGCGCGCAGCCGGAACGAAAAGCTGGAGCTCTACCTGAAAGTCCTTTACGAGCTGCTGCGGGACCTGCTCCTGCTGGAGGAAGGCGCCGGCGCCATTCGCAACGCCGATATCGCCCGCGAGTTGGAAGCGCTTGCCGCCAAAGTCTCCTTCGCCTGGCTGCGGAAAGCCGTCGAACGCACCGACGAGATCGCGCGCCTGATCCGCCGCAATATCCAGAAGAGCATCGCCCTGGACGCCATGATCGCGGAACTGCGCGGGAGTTAGGGTTCATCGTGAAATAACCATGCCAAGTTTCGGCTCGCGGGGCAGTGGGTCGGCCCGTGGGGCAGACCATCGTTTTTTGTGGTCTGCCACCGTGTCATTCCGGTCGCCGGCGATCTCGCGCCGATAAGAGGCCGAATGGGAGGACGAGCGAGAATGTTTGGCTCGGTGGTGTAGGGCCACAAAGTACGATGGTCTGCCCGACAGGTTCTGCGAGCGGTCGAAATGCGACGGAAGGCTTCAACTCATTTTCCATTGTCCCCGCCGTGCCCAATCGCGCGATCATACAGGAAGAGGATTCAACCCACGAAGCGCGGCGTCTTTCCGCTCACCGCCGGCCTGGTTTTCGCCGCCATGGCAATCGCTCAGGATCTGCCTCCGGGCGTGCTGCTGCTTTCGCAGGTCAAACGCCATGTCCAAGGGGAGTTGCAGCGCCTGCCCAACGTCAGTTGCCTGGAGACGGTGCACCGCCAGTACCGGCCGGCCAAGGGCACGCTCGCGCCGCTGGACACGATTCGCCTGGAAGTTCTGACCAACGGCAACAAGGAACTCTACGCCTCGCCCGGCGGCCGGAGGTTCTCGGAAAACCACCCGTCGAGTTTTGCCGGCAGCGGCGCTCTCGGCGACGGGCTGTTCGGGTTATACCTGAGAACCATCCTGGTGACCGGCAGTGTCTCCAACCGGTACATAGGCGAAGAAGCGGTCGCCGGCCGCCGCCTGGCGCGTTGGGATTACCGGCTGCCGGTGATGTGGAGCGGGCAGACCGTTCAAACGCCGGAGGGGTCCGGCAAAGTGGGCCTGCACGGCTCGTATTGGGCCGATCCCCAGACGCTCGACGTGGCGCGGCTGGAACTCGATGCCGAGGATATTCCGCCCGCCATGGCGGTTACCGAAATGGTTACGGCCATCGATTATGCGAGAACCCGTCTGGGCGACAATCTGGAAGTGCTGCTGCCGGAATCCGCCGAGTTCCGCCTGGTGAAGGCATCCGGCGAGACCTTCGACAACCGGATCGAGTTCACTCACTGCCGCGTATTCGGCGCGGACACGTCGATCGACTTTGGCGCGCCGGGGGCTGCCGGCCAGCCGGCCCGGTTCGGCGCCGCGACTGTCGACGATACGCTGCGGCCGCTGCCCGCGGGGCTCGAGATCGCGGTGAAGTTGCGCAGCCGGATCACCTCCGACGTGGCGGTGGGTGCGTTGATCGATGGCGTAGTCGCGTCGAACGTTCCGGCCAAGGGCACGGCCGCAATAGCGGCGGGTTCAGCGGTGCGCGGCCGCATTCGCCGCCTGGAACACTACACCGATCCCGTCCCGTACATGGTGGTTGGGCTGGAGTTTACCGAGGTGGAGGTGGAGGGAATCCGCTACCGCTTTTACGCCGACGTGGTGGAGATAGGCGCCGCGCCTGGAGTGGAACAGACGCTGCACACTCCGTTCCAGGCCAGCGCCTCGGGATCCGGCGGCGCCAGCAATGGCGGCCCTTGGGCAATCGGCGGTTTGAGGCAAACCAGCGAGACGATCCGGACCAACAGGCTGCCCGGCGTAGCCACGTTTTTCTTCCATGGGGACAAGCTCGATTTGCCGGTGGGTTTCCGTACCCTGTGGAAAACGCTGCTGCTGGCGCCCTAAATGCTCGCGTTCGGAATTACAGTGACGTATTTGGTGGGACAGGCCTCCCGGCCTGTCGTAGCCGCGAAGCGGCTCTTCCAGCCAGAGACAGGCCAGGAGGCCTGCCCACTCGGCAACGGAATACGTCGTAGTAATTACGAACAACGGTACTAAGCCACCGCTACGGGAAAAAGCGCCTGCCTCACCTGATAGAATCCAACACTGGGGGATTCGTAAAGGGATGAAGCTGCTGATGAAGTTCAATTTGATTCTGGGATTGGTGTTTGCGGCGGGGTTGGGGATTGCGGGCGCGGTCTCGTACCGCTTCCTGCAGCAGCAGGCGCGCGACCAGGTGCTGGAGCAGGCGCGGCTGATGCGGGCGGCCATGATGTCGGTACGCTCCTACACTACCCGCCAGATCGGCCCGTTGCTGGTGACGCAGCAGGAGCACCAGCGGTCGTTTTTGGCGCAAACCGTGCCGGCCTACGCGGCCACGGAGAACTTCAATTATCTGCGTGCGTCCTATCCCGATTATTCGTACAAGGAAGCGGCGCTGAATGCGACCAATCCGCGCGACCGGGCGGTGGATTGGGAAGCCGACATCATCAACAATTTTCGCAACCATCCGGGGCAGAAAGAGCTGGTGGGGGAGCGCGATACACCCATCGGGCGCTCGCTCTACCTGGCGAGACCGATGGTAGCAGACCCGCCGTGTCTGCAGTGTCATTCCACTCCCGCGGCGGCGCCGGCGGGGCAGATTCGGCACTACGGTCCCAATAACGGCTTCGGATGGAACGCCGGCGAGACGGTGGCTGCGCAGATCGTGTCGGTGCCCATGGCCGTGCCGGAAGCCATGGCGGCGCAGGCGTTTCAGGCGCTGCTGGTGGATATGGGCGCGGTCTTCCTGGCCAGCCTGGTGGTGCTCGACCTGGCGTTGCTGTTGGCGGTGGTGCGGCCGCTCGGCAAGTTGTCGGCCATGGCGGATGAAATCAGCGTGGGCAAGATGGATATGCCCGAGCTTCCGGTGAAGGGCAAGGATGAAATTGCGGTGCTGGCGGGGTCGTTCAACCGGATGCGGCGCAGCCTGGAGCGGGCGATTAAAATGCTCGAGGGTTAGCAGCCTCGGCGAAGAACTTGCGGCGGTCCGAGTCGGAGGCGATTTCGGCGGCCAGGGCGGCGATCAACGACGGTTCGTCGGAGGCAGTCTTGGCGGCCTTTTTGACGATGATCCTGGCCAGCGGACCGACGTAGGCGGCCAGTTGACCGGCGAGCCGGTCGAGAAGGGCGGGCTCCCAGTTCGCCGCGGACGGCGTGCCGGGCTGGGAGGGCGCGGAGTGGGTGATCGGCGGCCGGATGCCGCTGGCGCTGCCGGTATCGGCGCCGGCGGTGGCCAGGAATTTGGCGCGTTCGGCGGCGTCCGGAATCTGCTCGGCCAGGTACGCCACCACTTCCGCCGGGGTAGGGAAGCGCCGGGCGGCATCTTCGGCGACACGGCGCGCGATGGGCCCCAGGCTGGCCGAAAGCCTGCGCGCGACGCGATCGATCTCGGCCGGCGTCAGGCTGGAGGCCGTCGCCGTCGCGGGCATGGCAACCGTCTCCGGAAGTGAACCGCCCAGATTGGTCAGGGCGGCTTGAAACTCGGTCGCCGATTGGTACCGCATGGCCGGATCTTTGGCCAGCGCCTTCATCACAATCTCGGAAAGGCCCACCGGCAAGCCGGCAATCACCGCCGCCGGCGGCGCTGGCATCTGTTGGAGCTGCGCGTTCATGATGGCGTATTCGCTATCGCCTTGAATGGGGCGCCGGCCGGTAAGCATCTCATAGAGGCTGATGCCGAGCGAATACACGTCGGAGCGCGCGTCCACCGGGGCCGAACGGATCTGCTCGGGAGACATATACCAGAGCGATCCCACCGCCATGCCGGCGCCTGTGAGGTGCTGATCGGTGGCGGCGCGGGAAATGCCGAAGTCGGTCAGCTTGACCGAGCCCTGACGGGTGAGCAGGATATTGGCGGGCTTGATATCGCGGTGCACGATGCCCATGGAATGGGCATAGGCGAGCGCCGAAAGAACCTCGCCGGCGTAGCACAAGGCCAGCCGCGGCGGAATGGGGCCGGCGCGTACCAGCGTGTCCAGGCTCACTCCGTCCACCAATTCCAGGATCATGACGATCAGGCCGCCCACTCGCTGGGCGGAAAGCAGCGAGGCGATGTGCGGGTGTTTCAGGCGCGCGTGCAGCTTGATTTCGTGGAGGAAGCGCTCGGCCAGTTCGGGATTTTCAGCCACGTCGGAGGCCACCACTTTCATGGCTTCCTCGCGCTCGGTCAGGAGGCTGCGAACGCGATAAACGCGACCCATGCCGCCTTTGCCCAGGAGTCCGACCACCTGGTAATCGCCGATCGAATCTCCGACCTGGATGGCCATCCGGATCTAAGAATAGCAGGAGAGAGAAGCTGGAAGGGAGAAGGGAGAAGGAAGGAAGAAGGAAGAAGGAGGAAGCTATGAGCGGGCGGCTGTACCTTCCAACTTCTACCTTCTCTCTCCCGCCCTCTACCTTCCCTCTTCCGGCTTCCTGGCCACAGCGATCAAAGACACGGCGGGCCAGGGCAGGCTGCCGTCGATGCGGCGCCACAGCCAGACCAGCCGGTCGAAGATGCGAAGCTGCCAGCGGCCGAAATGGCGCCGCTTCAGGATGCGGCCGTTCCAATACCAACCGGGACGGGTGACGCGATTGAACTCGAAGAGGCGTTCGACGGTGAAGCCGGCGGCTTCGAGCTTCGAGCGTAGTTCGTCGCGGGAATAGCGGCGGTAGTGGCCCAGAACTTCGTCCAGGGTTCCGTAAATCGATTGATCCTGCGGCACCAGCACGATGGCGCGGCCGCCGGGCGCGAGCGCGCTCGCGATATTCCGCAACCCGACCGCGTCGTCTTCAATGTGTTCGAGCACGTTGAGGCAGATGACGGTGTCGGCCTGGCCGGCGATGGGCGCGAAGTCGTCCGGCTCGGCCAGATTGCATTTGCAGGAGCGGAGGTTGGGGCGGCTTTGCAGGCGCTGGCGCAGGCGAGCCAGGTGTTCGCCGTCGATATCGGTGGCGGTATAGGACTTGCGGCGCGGCGCCAGTTGCTTGGACATGTTGCCGATACCCGCGCCGATTTCGAGCACCGACGCGCCCACGTAGGGTCGAATCGATTCCGCCATCCAGCGGTTGAATCGCGGCGTCGCCGCCAGCGCATCCAGAATGCGGGCGCCGCGATCCAGATAAATGTCGCGCCGGAAGCCGAAATAAAGGATGGTCCCGACCGCCGCCAGGGCGTCGCGAAACCCGACTTTCTTGCCTTCGTCGTAAGTGCGGCCGCGGTAGCTGATGGGTACCTCGTAGATGGCCGCGCCGCGCTGGGCCAGTTTGACAGTGAGCTCCGGTTCGATGCCGAAGCGCGCGCTGCGCAGCGGGATGGAGCGGACCAGGGCAACGCGAAACGCCTTGTAGCCGGTTTCGATATCGGTCAGGTTCAGATCGGCCACCGCGTTGCCGAACGTGGTGAGGAGGCGGTTGGCCAGCGAGTGCCAAAAATACATCACGCGCCGCTCGCCGGCGGAAGCGAAGCGCGAACCGAAGACCGCGTCGGCGTGGCCTTCGAGCAGAGGGCGGAGCAGGGCGGCAAGGTCGGCGGGATTGTATTCCAGGTCGCTATCCTGCACCACCGCGAACTCGCCGCGCGCGTTTTCCAAAGCGGTGCGGATGGCCGCCCCCTTGCCGCGGTTGCGCCGGTGGTGGATCACGCGCAGGCAGGGACGCTCGCGGGCGATCTGGTCGAGCGCTTCGCCGGAGCCGTCGGTCGAGCCGTCGTCGACGGCAATCGCCTCCACCGGAACCGAATCCCAAAGCGGCAAGGCCAGCACGCGTTCGACAGCCGCCGCCACCAGTTCCTCCTCGTTGTAAACCGGAATCAGAATGGATACCTGGACGGGCAACAAATCCGATGGTACCGTGAAAGCGAGCGACGCTGGGCACGCCGCTTGCCGGAGGTCGCGCCAGTGTGGGTGGGACAGGCCTCCCGGCCTGTCGTAGCCGCGAAGCGGCTCTTCCAGCCAGCGACAGGCCAGGAGGCCTGTCCCACTCGGCGACCGAATACGTCGCAGTAATTACGAACAACGGTACTTAGTCTCCACGCTCCGCCGGCCCTCCGCGTCTTAGTCAGCGGAGGACCAAATATGAAGTTCGCCTCGGCGGCCCTGGCTTCGGTCATGCCGCTGTTACTCTCCATGCCGGTTTCCGCTCAGGACAAAAAAGAACCCGAGCCCGCAACTTACAAAGTAGAGTTCAACCTTCGAGACGGCGCGCAACCCGGCGCCGCGCGGCGCTACACCATGATCCTCGAGGGCAAGTCCAGAGGCACATTCCGGGTCGGCAACCGGGTTCCGGTGGCAACCCAGTCGCAGGATGCCGGCAAGCCGGCGGTGGTGAACATTCAGTTTAGCTATGTCGACGTTGGAGTGAACATCGGGTGCGAAGTTCGCGAGGCCGCCGGTGGCCAGATCGGCGTGCGCGCTAACCTCGACATCAGCAGTGTAGTCCCGCCCGACAAGGCAACCGGCCAGCCGGCTGGCGGCCGTCCGGCGATTGGCCAGCTTAACGTGAACATCGATACTCTGGTCTCTCCCGGTAAGCCGGCCGTGGTGGCATCTATCGACGACCCGGTCGGCATGCGCAAATTCGACGTGGAAGTCACTGCGACCAGGATGAACCAGTAATAGGGACCACAGCCTGTCACGGCTCCGACCCGCGGAAGAAATCGGGCGTCGTGAATGTCACCGATTTGAAACTTAGTCCTCATTCGACTTTCATTCTGACGCGCTACATTTAGCCTCACAATGAAATTTCTTCTGGGCTGTCTGGGCACCACGGTCCTGTTGTGCGCGCAATCGGTACCGCTCGACTTCCTGAACCACAACCGGCCGGTCCTCGACGCGCATAACTGCTATCCCTATGACGGGCAATGGTCCGACCGGATCGACCGCGCTCTGAAGACTGGCTTCCCGGTCGGCATCGAGCAGGATATTGCCTGGGCCTCCGACCCGGCCACCGGCAAGGGCCGTCCGGTAGTCACGCACACGCCGAAGACGACGGGCGCCGAGCCCACGCTTCGCGACCACTTCTTTGAACGCGTCCGGCCGATCATCGAAAAGGCGCTTGCCGACAACGATCGGGCGCATTGGCCGCTGATCGTGCTTCATTTCGATTTCAAGTCCCTGGATCCAAACCTGCTGCGCGCCGTTTGGGACCTCGTCGGCGAATATCGGGACTGGATCACAACCGCGCCGCAGACGGCCGACCCACACCACCTCGCGCCCTTCGATCCCAAGCCGCTGCTGGTTCTTACCGAAGACGCCGACGAACAGGAGCAGGTGTTCTTCCGCGATTTGCCGAAAGGCGAGCGCTTGAGGATTTTCGGTTCGGCCGAGACCGCGAAGCTCACCGGCAAAACCAGGGAAGAACGCATGCACCTGGCCGCCACTGTTCCACCCGAGCGGCTTCTTACCACGCCAGCCACCAACTACCGGCGCTGGTGGAACAACCCCTGGGGCGAGGTGGAAGAGGGCGGGCAGACACGGGCCGGAGACTGGACGCCGGCGGCCGCGGCGCGCCTTCGTGCCCTGGTGGACCATGCGCACCGCCTGGGCTACTGGATTCGTTTCTACACTCTCGATGGTTTCTCTCCAGCCGGCAATCGGGGCTGGGGCGCATCTTATAACTTCGGTTCGCGCGAGCGCGCCGAAGCACGATGGAAAGCCGCCCTCGAAGCCGGCGTCAACTTGATCGCTACGGATCAATACGAAGATCTCGGAGCCTTTATGCGGGAGAACTCCTCCAAATGACAAAACGACTCTTACTACTTATACCGGCACTCTGCGCTATCCTTCCAGCGCAGACCGATTCCGGATCGATTCGCGTTCTCGTGGAAGACGCGAGTGCCGCGGGAATTGGCGAAGCCACCGTCAAATTAACCAATACCGCCACCGGCGTAACGCAGTCGCAGGTGAGCGAATCGGACGGCTACGCTAGCTTCTCTCTGGTAACTCGGGGCAGCTACACTGTCGACGTGGAAAAACCGGGTTTCCAGAAAACTCATGTAACCGATCTTTCGCTCGACGTCAACGAACATAAACTGGTGCGCGTGAGCCTCGAAATCGCCACCGTGAACGCTACCGTGGAAGTTTCCGCTTCGGCCAATATCGTGCAATCGGAACAGGCGTCGCTCGGGCAGGTAATCCAAGGCAACGTGGGCGTGGACTTGCCGCTGGCCGCGCGGCGGTACACGCAGCTTGCCTTGCTGGTGCCGGGCGCGGCGGACAGCACTCTCGATGGCTCCACCACGCGCGGGGTGGGCTGGTTCGTCGCCAACGGAAACTATCAGACGCAGAATAACTTCATACTGGACGGTGTCGACAATAACCAGGGCACCAATAACGCGCAGTCGCTTTCCTCGCAAGTGATAGCGCCTTCGCCGGACGCCATTGCCGAGTTCAAAGTGCAGACCAACAGTTACTCGGCCGAATTCGGACGGTCGGCGGGCGCGGTGGTGAACGTAGTCCTCAAGTCAGGCACCAATTCCGTGCATGGCTCGGCCTGGTATTACAACCGAAACTCGGTTTTCGCCGCCAACGCCTGGGCCTCCAACCTGGCCGGAGCGCCCAAGTCGAATCTCAGTTGGAATCAGTTCGGGGGTACGGTGGGCGGTCCGGTTTGCAAGAACAAAATCTTCTACTTTGTCGACTACGAAGGGTTCCGGGAAGACTATAGCAACCCCTTCATCGAGACCGTGCCCACGGCGGCCGAACAGGGCGGCGCGTTCTATCACAGCATTTACTATACGGGAACCAAGAACCCCATCCCCAATAACACCATCCCCGTTTCGCTGGACGATCCGCTAGGCGCCAGGCTGCTGGCGCTTTATCCGGCCGCGAACATTCCCGGCACCATATCCGCCAGCGGCCAGAACATTAATAATTACAGTATTCAAGCTCCCGGAACCGAGCGAGACCATAAGGGAGACGTCAAAGGCGACTATAACATCAGCGCCAAAGACGTCCTGTCTCTTCGCTTCAGCTATCTGCGGCAGGATATCTTCAATGATGGTATTTTTCCCGGCCTGGCCGATGGCGTGGGAAACCAGGGCGGCCAATTCAATACCAACTCGAGCTACGGCGCGAGCTGGACTCACATTCTCAGCCCGGCCATCGTGAATGCTTTCCGCTTCGGCTTCACCAGCACCAACGCCAACTTCACGCAGGCGTCGGCGAACGGCGAGGGCGCGGCCGCGTTCGGGTTCCAGGGCATCCCATCCGAGGCGATCCTTGCCGGCAACGGCGGCCTTCCCCTCATCAACCCCACCGGCTACAACGAGCTTGGCACCCGCGGCTTCCGCCCGCAATATCAGAAGCCCACTCTCTACCAGGTGCTCGATAACCTTTCTTTCGTTCACGGCAAGCATAATATCCGTACCGGCTTTGAAACGCGCCAGAAGAGCAATACCAACCTCAACTCCAACCGCACCGTGCCGGAATACGATTTCAACGGTAACTTCACCAACGACGCGCTGGCCGACATGCTGACCGGCCAGGTGTACAGTTTCGAGGCCAACAACCAGGAAATCGAAGACGTCCTGCAGAAGGCCTACGCCGTGTACATCCAGGACGATTGGAAGGTCGCTCCCACGTTGACGTTGAATCTCGGTTTGCGCTGGGAATACGAAACGCCTTTCTACGGAGCGTCGCCCTACGAAAACATCAACTTCGATTTCCAGACGGGACAACTGATCCACGGCACCGGTCCGACCGACTACCTGGTCAATCCGGACCATCGGGATTTCGGCCCGCGCGTGGGCGCCGCCTGGCAGATCGTTCCCGATAAGCTGGTCCTTCGCGGCGGCTACGGCCTGTTCTACTCGGGCGAGGATATGTCCGGTTCCGACGTGGACCTGGCCGCGAACCCTCCGCAGCTCATTCCCATCACTTTGATGCAGGTTTCCAGCGGGCCACCGCCCCTGCTCCTGTCTCAGCCCGTGCCGGCCAATCTCTTTAACACTTACAACACCAGTATCATCTCTCTCACCGCGCGCCAGCAAAACTATCATGCCGCTCGTATCCACCAGTTCAACGTGGCTATGCAATATCAACTGCCGTTGAAGTCCACTCTCGAAATCGCCTACGTAGGCAACCGCGGCTACGACGAGTTCGCCGAGAACCCCGGCAACCAGGTGCCTTTCGGTCTCGATGGCAGCGTGGCGGCCAACCGCCCTTATCCTGAGTGGTCGGGGATCACGGTCGGCTCGCAGGTGGCGCGAAACTGGTATAACTCGCTGCAGCTCAAATACGAGAAGCGCCTGACCCACGGCTGGTACGCGCTGGCGTCCTACACCTTCGCCAGCGCCATCGACGAAGCCGGCGCCTGGGGAGCCAACACACAGCCGCAGATTAGCAACGACTTCAATATCGAGCAAGGTCCGCAGGCGCAAACCCCGCGCCACCAGAACTTCACCTTTTCGAATATCTATGAATTGCCGTTCGGGCGCGGGCGCCAGTTCGGCTCCAACTGGAACCGCGCGGTGGATGGCTTCCTGGGCGGTTGGCACCTCGCCAATATCCTGACCCTCCACAACGGTTTGCCCCTCAATGTCACACTCGCCAGCAGCGGCACCAACCCCGCCACCAATCAGACTTACAAGTTCTACAGCCTCAACGGTGGCACGCTGCGGCCGAATCTGGTTGGCAACCCCGAGACCGGTATCAGCCCCGAAGTCAACCGCCTCGACTTTCTGAGCTCCACCGCGTTCCAGGTGCAGACTCTCAACACACCCGGTGACTCCAGCCGCGACGTTGCCCTCGGCCCCGGCTTCGCCGACCTCGATCTGAGCCTGGCCAAGAGCATCCGCATTACCGAGCGCCAGGCCGTCGAACTGCGCTTCGAAGCTTTCAATTCGCTGAACCACACCAACTTTGGAAACCCGGGCACCACGTTCGGGAGTTCCACCTTCGGAGTGATTTCCTCGGCCGGCAGCCCGCGAATCTCGCAAATGGCGATCCGCTATCGTTTTTGACGCACGAGCTGGAGAGATGCTCAGGAACGCGTTTTTCCCGGCTCTGCTGCTGGCGGTTTTGGCGCCGCTGCTGTTCTCCGAAGAGCGGCAGCGGCCCGATGCCAACGACGAAATCCGCGCCGTGGTGGTCCTCAGCCGGCATGGAGTTCGCGCTCCGCTCGCGAGCGAGATTCGGGGCAGCCTGTACAATGCGCAGCCTTGGCCCACATGGCCGGTGGCGAGCGGCGTACTGACGGAACACGGCGGTGCGGCTCTCCGCCTGATGGGAGCCTGGTATCGGGCTCGCTATGCCGATATCTTCCCGAACGGCGCCTGCGACCCGGCAACGATCTACGCCGAGGCGAACACCACCCAGCGGACGCTTGCATCGGCGAAATCCCTGCTGGAAGGCCTCGGCTGTCAGACAGACGTGAACACGAAGCCTACTGGACAAGCCAACCCCCTATTCGGGCCTGCCGCGGCGAGGTCCGTGGCGGACGCCGAGAAACTGGCCGGCGCCATCCTGGGACGCCTGGGCGCGCGCCCCGATTGGTGGACCCGCGCATTTGCCGCACCGCTCGACCAGATGCGCCACGTGCTGCTCGATTGCGCCGGCCCCGATTGCGACAGCTCGAAGAAGAGCCTGCTCATCGCGCCCGCCATTGTTGCCGCCGCGCCCGGCCGGGGCTTGGTCACCGTGGACGGTCCGGTAGCCATGGGCGCGGATTTCGCCGAACATTTCCTGCTCCAGTACACCGAAGGCTTCCCCATGGAAAAAGTGGGATGGGGACGGGTTCCGCGCGCGGCGCTCGACCGCCTCATGGAGATGAATACCCGCTATCACGACTTCGTCCTGCGAACCCCCTACTACGCCCAGATTGCGGCGTCCGATCTCGCGTTCCGCATCAAAGCCACCCTTCAGCAGATGGCCGGCGGGCGAAGCGTGCCCGGCGCGATGGGCACGCCTCGGGACCGTTTCCTTCTGCTGGCGGGGCATGATTCGAACCTGACCTGGCTGGGCGGCCTGCTGCGAATGGACTGGCTATTGCCGGACCAGACCTTCAACGCCACCACCCCCGGCGGCGCGATCGTCTTCGAATTGCACCGGAACCGGACGAGCGGGGAATACTCAGTGCGAGCGCTTTTCGTCAGCCAGACCCTCGACCAGATCCGCTACCTGAAGCCGCTGACAGGCGCGGAGCAGCCGGCGGCAGCACCAGTGTTCCTGCCGGGCTGCAGCGGAGCCACGGCGGGCTATTCCTGCTCGCTCGAAGCCTTCGGCCAAGCCGTGGACGCCGCCGTGGACGGCCGTTTCCTGGAGCCGGGGCTGCGGCAGTAAAGGGCAGGGCGGCCGCCTGCCACGGGTGCGCTATGGTGTTTTTGTGGCAGGGAGAAGCTACGTTCTTGTGTTGGAACCTGAATCGAAAACCCCTTCAGCAGCTTGTTGCTGAGTTGGTTCGGTCCAGGAACGTTGATGTGGTGATCCTGCTGGAGTGCGACATCGCTCCCGACGAGATCCTCCACAGCCTCAACCGGGGCCTGGGAGGACTTTTCATCATGCGGCTGGCCCAGCGGCGGTCGTCGACGAAACGATTCGGATTTTCACTGCGTTTTCGCCTGACCACCTTCGCCCCTCGCAGGATGGCCAGAGATTCACAATCCTGCGGATGCTCCTTGACGGCCTCACCGACGTCATCGTGGTGGCGGTTCATTTGCCGAGCAAGCTCCATTGGAGTGCCGAGAGCCAGGCGCTTGAGTGCGCCGCTCTGGCGGGAGACATTGCGGCGGCCGAGGATCGCGTTGGCCATGATCGAACGATCCTCGTTGGGGACCTCAATATGAACCCGTTTGAGGCTGGCGTCGTCGGCGCGGCGGGTCTCAACGCGACCATGGCGCGGAGCCAGGCGTTGAAGGAGTTCTGCACTGTGCGGGGCCGGCAGTACCAATTCTTCTATAATCCGATGTGGGGACATTTTGGAGAGCACGGCCAAAAACCGCCGGGGACGTACTATCGCAATTCAGGTGAGCAGGTGAACTATTATTGGAATATGTTCGATCAGGTTCTCGTCCGTCCCAGCCTGCTCGATATGTTTCCACCAGACGGAGTTGAGATCGTCACGCACGCCGGGCGATTTCCCTTGATGACATCCCGCGGGCTGCCGGATCGTGCGGTTGGCTCCGACCATCTGCCGTTGCTGTTTAGGCTAGGATTTTGAATATGCTAAAGATAAACGAGGACCTTTGGCCAAAGTTGGAGCTGGGCAGAACCGCAACGCCCTTGTCGATCTTGCGTGAGCAGGCGGGCCTGCTTACGAAGCGCACGCGGGGAGTTCTTACGGGGGACGTTGAAACCTGGACCTCTGGAGCACAGGTTGGATTTGCCTTTAATATTGTTGTCCCGGCGCTCGGCGGATACAAGTACACGCTGTTCCTGATGCACTACTTTCCGACGCAACCGACAGGCTATCCCGTGTTTGTGGACACGGCACCGAAAGGGGCGCCCAATGAGAAGTTGGCCGACACACGGATCGACGACGAAACCGCTCTTCGAGATTGGCTCCGCCTGACGCTCGCTTCGGATGAAGTGAAGCGTTTAGTCGAAAGCCTGTATACTCAGGCGAGCGCTTGAGTCGCTAACCTCCGGGCCCTGACCTGCCGAACTCCTTCTAACCCTGATCTACCTTGGTCCCAATCTCCCCGCCATCCGCCGCAACCGGCTCACCACATCGGCCGATTCCTCCACGCGCAGGACGTAGCTTAGGACCAGATATCCCGCGCCGTAGACCCCCAGGATGAGGGCGCCATCGACCTGCGGCCGTGCGACTCCGATACCGAGCTTTACGGCCCAAGCCATTGCGCCGGCAATCGCCGCGGCCAGCCACAGCTTGGCGGTAAGCGCGGCGGGCAGACCGGTCCATCCGATGCGGCGGTTCAACGCGCGTCGCAGCAGCGTGAACTCCACCCAGCCGGCCACGCCGGCGGAGGCGGTCAACCCCGCTACGCCCCAGCGCGGCGCGATGCCGAGCCACACCGGAAGCGGTACGGCCGAGAGCCACCCCAGGCCGGTAGTCAGCGCCACGCGGATCAGGGCAAAACGCAGCGGCGTGCGCGTATCGCGTAGCGCCCAGTAGGTGGAGGAGTACAGGCGGCCCAGCGTGGTGGCCAGCAGGCCCACCGAAGAGCCGGCCAGTATGCCCCACACATAGACCGAATCGGCGCGGTGGAATCTGCCGCTCTGGAAAAGGAAGCCGGCCATCACATCGCCCAGCGCCAGAAAGCCCAGGGCGCAGGGGATCACGAAGAACGCGATGCGCCGCAGACCGCCATCCAGGCGCCGCCGCAGATAGGCCGCCACTTCATCGCTATTGCCCAGCGCGCTCGACATGGCCGGCAGTTCGGCCGCCGAAATGGCCATGCCGAACAGGCTCACCGGCAGCATATTCAGGGTCTGGGCGTTGGTGAGCGCCGTCACCGGCCCGTCGCCCAGCAACCCGGCCAAAGCCAAATCCACGTAGCCCGAAATCTGCACCACACCGCGGCTCAGGAACACCGGTCCGAAATTGCGCACCACCTCGCGCACGTGGCTCGACCGCGTATCCAGATGGACTCGCAAGCAGCGGGCCAGCTTCAGCACCGCCGGCAACTGCACGGCGAATTGCAGCCCGCTGCCCGCTACCGATCCCCAGGCCAGAAAGTTCACCAGGCGCAACTGGCCGCCGCCGTGGAAGGCGACCAGGCTGGCGATCATGGCCGCGTTCCATGCCACCGGAGCGGTGTAGGAAAGGAAGAAGCGGCGATGGCTGTTGAGTATTCCCAGGCACCAGGCCGAGAGCACCAGCATGGCCGTACCCGGAAACAGAATCCGCATCAGTTGGATGGTGAGCTCGCGCTTGGCGCCGTGAAAGCCCAGGGCGATGACATCGACCAGATATGGCGAGGCGGCCATGCCCAGCACCGTCAGCAGCGAAGCGGTCAGGGCCAGCAGCGCGAACACGGCGCCGGCCACGCGGCCGGATTCCTCCTCGTCGCCCTCCGCCAGCAGACGCGCGTAGACCGGAATGAACGAGGCCGAAAGCACCCCTTCCCCGAACAGGTTCTGCAGGAAATTGGGAATCTTGAAAGCCGCGTTGAAGGCGTCGGCGACCGGGTTAAGCTGCCCGAAATAGCGGGCGAACAAGTGCTGCCGCACCAGCCCGGTCAAGCTGCGGAGCAGCATGCCGGAGGCCACCAGAAAGGCGTGGCGGCCGGTAGCTTCGGAGTGCTTGTCGGCGGCCACTAGCAGGCAGCCTCCGGGCCGGGGAAGTCAAGTGGGACAGACGATCGCCGTTTGTCGTCTGTCACGCGGTCGTCCCATGCGGAAAGCCTGACAGACGACAAGAAACGATCGTCTGTCCCACCTCCGGCCCGACCAATCTGGTCTGCCCCACGGGACTCCGGCGCGATCACTAACCCAGCTTCTCCACTACCGCGTCGGTCACGGCACTGGTGCTGGCGCTGCCGCCCAAATCGGCGGTCAGCGCCTTCCCCTCGGCCAGCACGGCCGCCACGGCGGCTTCCACCTGCCGCGCCGCGGCTGCCAGCTCCAGGTGCTCCAGCATCATGGCGGCGCTCAGAATCGCGGCCAGCGGATTGGCCAGCCCTTTTCCCGCGATATCCGGCGCCGATCCGTGCACCGGTTCGAACATCGAGGGATGCCGGCGCAGCGGGTCCAGATTGGCGCTGGCGGCCAGGCCCATGCTGCCGATCAGGATGGCCGAAAGGTCGCTCAGAATATCGGCGAACAGGTTGGAGCCCACCACCACGTCGAAGCTGGCCGGGCGCCGCACAAAGTTCATGGCCGCTGCGTCCACCAGCAGCGATTCGGTTTCGACGTCCGGAAAATCCGCCGCCACGTCGCGGAATACCCGGTCCCACAGCACCATGCTGTAGCCCTGCGCGTTGGACTTGGTGACCGACGTCACCCGCTTCTTCTTGCCGCGCTTCACCGCCAGCTCGAACGCGAAGCGCACGATGCGCTCCACCCCGCGGCGGGTAAAAACGGAAGTCTGGATGGCGATTTCCTCCGGCTGATCGTGATACACGAATCCGCCCACCTGGGCATATTCGCCCTCGGTGTTTTCGCGCACCACCACGAAATCGATTTCGCCTCCCTGGTAGCCGGCCAGCGGCGACCGCACCCCCGGGTACAGGTACGCCGGGCGCACATTGGCGTATTGGTCGAAAGCCCGGCGAATCGGCAGCAGCAGCCCGTTCAGGGTGACGTGGTCGGGGAGCTGCGGATGGCCCACCGCGCCCAGCAGGATGGCGTCGCACGGACGCAGCAGTTCCAGTGCGCCCGCCGGCATCATCCGGCCCCAGCGGAAATAGTGCTCCGCTCCCCAATCGAAATCCTGAAACGCAAACGCCACGGAATGCTGTTGCGCTACGCGTTCGAGCACGCGCCGCGCCTGCGGGACCACCTCGGTCCCAATGCCATCGCCCGCGATCACGGCAATCGTATAGGTTTTCATCGGATTCGGTCACTCCTTCGGGGTTTCGGCCGGCGCCCTCTCGAGGAACAGGGTCCGGGTGGGATAAGGAATGCGGACGCCTTCGGCTCTCAGGCGGCGCAGCACGCGCTTGCGCAATTCGTTGCGGACCGCAAACTGTTGGCTGAACTCCTCCACCTGGTACCCCACGGTAAAGCCTAGCGCGAAATCGCCCACGCCGGGGTCGAAGGCAGCGGACGGCGCCGGGTCGGCCACCAGGCCGGGGATCTCGCTGGCCGCCTGCTTGCCCACTTCGTCGAGCAGCCGCTCCACCCGTTCGAAGTCGCTATCGAGCGCCACGTTCACCTGGATGGAAGCGGCCATGCGCTTATCCGGCAGCCAGTAGTTGGTCACATTGGCTTGCGACAGCTTGGCATTGGGAATGAAGATCAGGTTCGAGGCCAGGGCGCGAATCGTCGTCGAGCGCCAACTGATGTCCACCACGTAGCCTTCCTCGCCGGTGTTCAGCTTGATGTAATCGCCCAGCCGCACCTGCCGCGATACCGCCACGTAAAATCCGGCGAACAGGTTCGACAGCGTGTCCTGCAGCGCCAGCGCCACCGCCAGGCCGCCCACACCCAGGGCGGTAAGAATCGGCGTGATGTTGACGTGTTCCACGTCGAGCAGAATCACGATGCCCAGAATCAGCACCGCGATTTGCGCCAGGTTTTCGGTGAGCGTAGTTACCGGCAGAATTCCCTGCGCCTGGTTGCCCCAGTACCGCACCAGTTCGCCGGCGACGCGGCCCGCCACCATGGTGAAGGAAATCACCACCAGCGCGACCAGCACCCGCGGCGCCCAAATCGCCGAAACCACGTGGGGCAAATCGGAGCTTTCAATGGCCAGGTGCGTGGCCAGCACCAGCATCCAGATGATGGTGGGCCCGCTCAGGGCTTCCGTCACGATTGCCCCGCCCCGGCTTTGCGAGCGCGCGGTCCAGGCTTCCAGCCCGCGCAGCAGCAGCCGCCGCACCACCCAGCAGATAGCCAGCGTCACCAGGAAGACCGCCGCGGGAGCCACGATCAGCTCCGGCTGGTGTTCCACTATCCTTATGAACTCGTATCCGTGCATTCCCTTTTTCTAGGATCACACAGGTGGGCCGGCGGCCGGGGCGGTTGCGACACCGGGGCGCCGATTGCCGGGAGCTTTCCGAGGTGCTTGACCGATCTGGGGAAATAAGGGTCGTTGACTGAAAACTATCGCGCCAGGGATGGGCGTTGTAATTGGGGTGACCGGCCTGAGACCGCATGTCACCGATGAGTTCTTTTTACAGGGAGCGGTCGCCGGGAACGGATCTCCCCGGATCGGTTAAGCACCCTGCCGCCACCGCTTTAGGCACCGAGCCGTCTGGAAACGGCGCGGCGTTTCCAGCTCAAGCCGAGCAGCAGCGCCATGCCGCCAGTTATCGACAGCGCCAGCGATCCCGGTTCGGGCGTCGGATTTGGGCCCTGGAAGTCGAGAATTGGCGCCGCGAATGCATTGTCAAGGCCGGCGCTCACCAGGGGGAAAAACGTGTTGAAATCGGTGGTGGCGCCGTTGTCATCCGTATACACGCCGTTGGTGTAGGTAACGCCAGGCGCCGCCGGTTGCGCTAAGGTTACGCTGAAGGCCGCCGCGACCATATCGACGCCGTCACCGAGCGTGTTGCTCAGGCCGACAAAGTAAGTATCCCCGGCGGTTATCGAGATATCCGATCCGAACAAGGCGCCCTGGAAGCCGGCGTTGCTCGTAAAGGATTCCGTGCCAAGGAGCGTCGCGCCGACATTCGGGATTCCGGAATAGAACGAAAGGGTCACGGTCGACGTGAAGCCGTCGCCGTCCCCGAAGTTCGTGAGGATTTCGTCCAGGGTATAGCTTAGGGTAGGGACATAGACCCACCCAACGTCGCTGAGTCCGTTGGTGACGTCGGAATCCTCCGGCGTTGCGCCCCCGTTGATGTTATCGAGAACCGTGTCGGCGTAAGCGTGCCCGCTAAGAGCGGTCCATGCCAGAAGCACAGCCGCGGCAGGCACGTAATGTTTCAATTTCATGAATATCCCCCTCTGATCGTTAAATGTCCGCGCCGGTTCCAGCGGCGAACTCGTCCATGATGCGTTTCCCTTGGCGGGAATGAAAGGTAGGACAGCGTGAAATTGGGGTGTGCACCCCCAGTTCGGAGGGGGTGCGTCGGTGTTATGATTGACGGATTAAGCTGGCAGACGAGGGGAAACGCGAGGAACTGGGATCGGTCCTCGCTTCGGCGATATTCGCGGGCAGTCCGCGGCTGGCCCGGCTGCTGCGGTACATCGTCGAAAAATCGGCTGTCGGCGACCGCGAGTCGCTCAAAGAGTACTCGATCGGTCTTGATGTTTTCGATCGCGGCCCGTCGTTTGACCCCAAAGTCGATTCCATCGTCCGCAGCACGGCGCGCCAGCTTCGGCTGAAGTTGGCCGAGTACTACGAGACGGAAGGGCGCCAGAGCCGGCTGCGCATCCGGCTGCCCAAGGGATCTTATGTTGCCCAAATCGAAGAGTGCGCGACATCCGCCGCTCTGCCCGCCGCGGTCCCAAAGCGAGCCTCATCCGCGGTGCGGGCGGCAGCCGTGGCGGCGATCGCCCTGACCGTGGGATTGGCCGCGGCGTTCACGCTGAGCCGCCTTCGTCCGCCAGTCCACGCGCGTACCGTCGTGGTGCTGCCATTTCGCGACCTGAGCTCGGACAGTCGCCTAGGCCACATCGGGGAGGGACTGCGGGAAGGGCTGACGAGCGCGTTGGTGCGCACCAAAGGCATTGAGGTGATGGCCCGCGCGTCCTGGCCTAAACTTGCCCGCGCGGCGAATCCCGCCGACGCGGCGAAGGCCGCGCAAGCGGAAGCCGCGGTTACGGGAAGCGTCAGTTCCGATGGCGACGGGCTCCAGATCGTTGTGAGTCTGGCGGACGCCGGTACCGGCAAGTATCTCTGGTCCCAGACTTATCGGGGGAAGGTGGCGGATCTGAGTGCGATCGGACACAGCGCGGTCCTGGGCATCGCCAGAGCGCTGGGCGCATCTTCCAATGTGCCGGACAATGCGCCGGCGCAATGGCTGCCGCGGAACAGCGAAGTGTTGGAGCTGTACCTTCGAGCCAGCGCGCTGGCACGCACGCGGGAGGCGGGTAGAATGCGCGAGGCGGCGGCGCTGTTCGAGCACGTGATCGCGCTCGAGCCGGATTTCGCCCTCGGGTATGCCGGCGCCGCTGCCAACTATCTGGTGGCGGTCAACAACGGCTGCGTGAGTTGGAGGGACGGCGGGCCGCGCGGCGTCGATCTGGCTCGCAAGGCGGTGGCTCTCGATCCCACGCTCGCCGAGGCGCACTCCGCGCTCGGTCTTGCTCTGGAGTCTGAATGGGAATGGCGGGAAGCGGGCGCCGAACTCTCGCGCGCCATCGATCTCGATCCGCGCTATGCCGCCGGTTACTTCAGAAAAGCGCGCGATCTGGCCATCGTGGGCCGCTTCGCCGAGGCGGAGCGTAAGCTCGAAACCGCGCGCATGCTGGATCCGTCCTGGGATGCCCCTGACGGTCTGCTGGGCGAATTGTACTATTACACGCGGCGCTGGGACGACGCCCTCGGGCTTGCTCGGCGGGGGCGCGAGGCGCAACCCTCCTACACGAGTTTCTTTGGCAATCTCGCGGCGCGCGTCTACATCGCCCAAGGACAGACTCAGCTTGCGGGTCCCTACTTTAGCGCTGATCCGGACGCCTTCCATCGCGCCTGGGTACGGGCGATCGACGGAGATCCTCAAGGCGGGTGGCGGGATTTGCTGGCCGCGCGGCAAACCTCCGGCGAATCCGCCTTCCATCTGGCGGAGTTCGCGGCGGCTGCGCTCCACGGTCGCGGCACGGCGCTCGACTGGCTGGAACAATCCTTTCGCGACCATGAACCCGACCTCGTCTCGCTGATGCTCGACCCGATCTTCGATTCCATTCGCGAGGATCCGCGGGCGCGCGCGATCCGGCGCGGGATCAATCTCGCGGAGTGGCCCGTTTGGTACGCTGAAAATTAACGAAAGCCCTTTCGGTGAAGGGCGCTTTCAGCCATCGGCAATCGGCTCTCAGCCACCCCAAGCACCGGGGAGCGCTACGACATGGCTCCATTGGCTCGATGCACCTGAACTGTCAAATCCCAGATCGGTTACGCACCCAGCTTTCCGCCGCGGAAGACTTATGCTCCGTACGCGGCTACAATAGCTCTTAAGATCCGCATGCCGAATCCCACCCTCGAAGCTTCGCGGCCCGGGCTGCTGCGCCAGCTCGGTTTTTTCAGCGCCACCGCCCTGGTCATTTCCAACATGGTGGGGCTGGGCATTTTCACCAGCACGGGCTTCATGGCGGGCGACCTGGGTTCGGCCTGGCTCATCATGCTCTGCTGGGCCGTGGGCGCAGCCTTCGCCTTGGCTGGCGCCCTCAGCTATTCCGAGCTGGGCATCAATTTCCCCAGTTCCGGCGGCGAATACGTATATTTGACCCAGGCCTACGGCCGGGAGTGGGGATTCATGACCGGGTGGGTTTCCTTCTTCGCCGGCTTTTCGGCGCCCATCGCGGCGGCGGCTCTCGCCTTTTCCGACTACCTGGCCCACTTCTGGCCCGCGCTCAGCCAAGCTAAAGCTCCCATCGTCATCGGCTCCGGCGATTTCTCCCTCCACCTCGGCCCCGGGCAAGTGCTGGCATCGTCTCTGATCGCGGCTTTCACCCTGCTGAACTGCTTCGGCGTGGCGCTCACCGCTAAAGTGCAGAATGTGCTCACCGGCACCAAGCTGCTGGTGATTCTCAGCTTCGTGGTGCTGGGCCTGGCCATCGGCGCCGGCAGTTGGGGCCACTTCTCCCAAGCCGCCGTGCGCACCTCCACCGTCCCCGTTCCGGAGCAGTTCTTCATCAGCCTGCTGTGGGTGATGGTGGCCTACAGCGGATGGAACGCGGCCACCTATGTCGCCGAGGAAGTGCGCCGTCCGGAGCGCACCCTGCCGGCCGCGCTGGCCGTCGGCTGCGCGTTGGTATCGGTGGCGTTTCTGGCGCTCAACGTGGTTTTCATTTACTCCACGCCGATCGAAAAAATGAAAGGCGTCGTGGCGGTCGGTTCGCTTTCCGCCTCCAGCCTGTTCGGTCCCGGCGTCGCCGGCGCATTCTCCGCGCTGATGGCGCTGGCCATCGTGGCCACCGTGAACGCGGAAGTCACCATCGGCCCGCGGGTCTATTTCGCCATGGCCAAGAATCGCGCCTTTTTCCGCGCCGCGGCCAAAGTCCACCCGCGCTTTCATACCCCGGTCTTCGCCATTCTGAGCCAGGGCTTGTGCGCCATGTTGATGACCCTCACCCCGTTCCGCGAGCTGGTGCTGTACATCGGCATGAGCCTCACGCTGTTTACCGTGCTGGCGGTGGCTTCGATCTTCGTGTTTCGCCGCCGGCAAGCGGGCTGGCAGCGCCTGCGCGCGGTGGATTTCGCTTTCCCTTTGATTCCCGCTTCCTATATCCTGGTAGGCGCCGCCATGATGGTATTCGGCGTGATCTTGCACCCGCAGGCCTCGTTGACTGCGTTTGGCACCGTGGGCGCGGGCGCGCTGGTATATCGTTTTGGCGTGCGCGCGAGGCAATGAATGAACTTTTCCCGACGCGAGTTCGGCAAGGCGGCGCTGGCCGCTCTGCCGCTTTCGGCCCTGGCTGCGGCCAAGAAGATCGATTCCCGCATTCACGGCGTCCAGATCGGCGCCCAGTCCTACAGCTTCCGCGACATGAGCCTGGACGCCGCCATCGACGCCATGAAAACCATCGGCCTGGGCGAGTGCGAGCTCTACCAGGGCCACGTGGAGCCCCAGGGGCAGAATCTGCATGAATGGCGCATGGCCACGCCGCTCGATTTCTTCGCCGGCATCCGTAAGAAGTTCGACCAGGCGGGCATTCAGCTTCTGGCCTACAACCTGAGCTTCAACGATAGCTTCAGCGACGAGGAAATCGACCGCGGCTTTCAAATGGCCCGAGCCATGGGCCTCGACCTGATCACCGCCTCCTCCACCCTGTCCGTCATCAAGCGCGTCGCCCCGGTAGCGGAAAAGTACAAAATCCGCGTCGCCATGCACGGCCACGACCATACCGAAGACCCCAATCAATTCGCCACTCCCGAGAGCTTCGCCGCCGCCATGGCCCTGACCCCGCTGTTCTGGGTGAATCTGGATATCGGCCACTTCACCGCCGCCGGCTACGACGCGGTGGCCTATATTCAGCAACACCACGACCGCATCGCCGTCCTCCACATCAAGGATCGCAAGAAGAACCACGGCGCCAACCTGCCGCTCGGCGAGGGCGAGACCCCCATCAAGCCCGTCCTGCAGCTCCTCAAACACAACAAGTACCCCATCCCCGCCAATATCGAATACGAGTACGGCAAGCCGGGCATGGACACCGTCGCCGAAGTTCGTAAGTGTTTCGAATATTGCAAACGGGCCTTGGCCTAAAGCGCAAGGCGCGCCCGGCGATGCAGTGAGAAGCCCCTGCAATCCCTCCCCGATAACTCACAACGATTAGTCAAGTAATGGGCGGCACGCAGACCGTACCGGTACTATTACTGGTAAGTTACTCGCTCTAACTGCCACGTTGGCTTGTTACACTACATAATCCCGCGTTGAGTAGGTTCGGCGTTTCCGCCGGCCACTTCATTCCCGCGCCAGACGTTTGGGCGTCGAATCGGAGAAGGCCCGCCGCGGTTAGGTATCCATCATGTCGTGTGGCATCGTATTATGAAAAGCTTAGGTATTACCGGCAGCCTGTTGGCGGTTGGAATGTCCCTCACCGCCGCGATGAACGGGCAAACCATAACTACGGCGGCTCATGCCGCCAGCCCTTGGCCGCGGCCGGCCGTATCCGCACCGGGTAAGACTGTCTGGAAATGGTCTCTGGCAATCATGACAGCCGCCAACGCCGCCGATACGATTACGAGCGTACAGTGCAATCAGGATCCCGCCCGATGCGGACAGGAGCGGGGATGGTTGTATTCCGGCGGAAAGTTCTCGATTGGCGTCAAGGCCGCGGCGGTCGGCGGGCAAATGCTCGCCCAGTGGCTGATTGTGCGGACGCGTCCCGGAGCTGCGAAGTGGTTCGTGCCGGGCAATGCCGGGCAGACGGGAATCGGGGCCTGGGCGGCGTGGCACAATGCGCGGTTAAGGTAACTTAATACACGACTTCATAAGTTCGCTAACGTATTTCCGGGCAACTGCTCCCTAACGGTCGCGGCTCAGAAACGCGCGAAACCGACCCGCGACCGTTAGCGGTTGCTCATTATGTGGCCGTTCCGAGATGGAATACTTAGCTGAGTCGGATGAGCGTGGGCGGCGTACAGCGGTCGGCTCCATGTTTCAACGGCGCTTCACGGAAACTGTCACGAGCGGAGAGCGTTCCTACCCATTGTTGGCGGACTCTAATGACGGAGCGCCTGGCGAGCGGAGGGTCCGAATATTCCGCATCGGTGGTTGGCCGAACAGACGGCTGTATTCGCGATTGAATTGGCTGGCGCTTTCGTATCCGACCTCAAAGGCCGCACTCGCGGCGTCCAAACCATCGATGAGCATGCGTCCCCGCGCTGCCTGCAACCGAGGCTGCTTCTGATACTGAAGAGGGCTCATGGCGGTCAGCGCCCGGAAATGGTTGTGCAACGTGGAAAGGCCCATACCCGCGATTTGGGCGCGATCTTCCACCCTTAGCGAGGGGAAAACCGGGACGGGGGGAAAACTGCCGTCCTCCTCCTGCCGTCCTCCTCCTGCCTTCACTCCCGACAAGACCCCGTCGCCCATCCCGGTTTCCCGCCGGTGTCCTGGCCCTTCCATGCACAAAAATGCACAAACCCCATTTCCCCCCGCAACCGTCCCGAAGTCCGGTCACGGCGATTGCTTGTTGACAGCTAAGCATCGGCGCAGCAATAGAATCACATAACAGAGAAGACAATGAGCATAATCGGCACGCCGGTGAAGACTAATCCGGGCGCCGAATGACGACGAGTTGTCGCGCATAGTGCTTGATCGGCC
>PLRS01000095.1 GCA_003164035.1 Bryobacterales bacterium
TTCCTGGGGCATCCAAAACCCATTATGCAGCATTGTGCGGGTTAGGCGGACTTGGCCCACCGCGGCGGTGGATTCGAAGCCGGAGGCGAATCCTGGCGAAAGAAGCGGCTCTGAGACGAGAGTCCCGGATACTTGTGATTTGTTTTCAGTATGTTATAAGGAACCGGCGGGCCGGAAGAAGATCGGCGTAGCCGGCGCCTCGAACGGTGAAACTGAAATCCGAAACTGGTTAAAGGGGTCCGGTACGAGCCGCAGTGGTTCCCGGCCGGCAAGAGAAAGCCATTCAGGACCACGCTTTGCACGCACCTCGGAGTTGGACCGGCATGTGCCCATGCCCTAAATGGCGTAGAGGGCTCTAAACCACGACAGAAACGGCGCGGCATTCGGCGAATGTGGATCTAGAACATCCCTGCTGATAGCATTTCCTGGCGATTGACCGGGCGGGTCTTGCCACGCCAGGAAGGAATACATATGGGCCTTATCGAGTTGAGAATCTCGATATAGCGACCCACAGCTCCGGGCTTCAATACAGCCATTGACGGCATGACTCCATAGTCGGCTAGCTTCCGGCGGAACGAAGTGCTTCAAGAACGCCTCCAGCCCGCCCTCCGACGAATTGTCAGGCATGACCCACAGGCCGAGCCTTTTGTCTGCGTGATCGGCAATAAGACCGGTTCTTGGCAAATGTCTGGGAAGCATTGGGAACATGCCCTGACACTGCTGGCGGAAGCTGTTGTAGCGGTCTCCCGGCTTGACGCCTCCGTCTGCATCCAACATCACGCCTAGTATTCTAAGTGGGGAAGATTTTAGATTAGCTTCCAGATAGCCAGCGGCCAGTATCTCACTTGCGCTATTGCCGATCCTGATTCTGACCGGAGCATTCGCCTTGCCTCTCTGTGGCCATCCGGGTATATGCGCACGCATCAGTTCCACAACCGATTGTCGGTCGTCCTGCCCCTCCACAATCAATTGGTTTGGGGCATGTTCGTCTTCCACTTTTCAGCGAACCTCAATGTGGCGTTCGGCAGCAAGTTTGATTTCGCGCTCATCGTAAGGGATCGCCTTGTGCTTCCCAGCCTCAATGCGCTGGATGGTTACATGGCGCCGGGCCTCGGCGTCGGCCGCGCAAATAGTGGAAAGACTATGCACGCAATCGTAGCTGTGGGTAGTGGCGAACACCTGAACATGAAACTCCTGGGCTGCACCAAAAATCAAGCGCCACATCTCAGCCATGGCCGTGTAGTGTAATCCGGTATCGATCTCATCGACAAGGAGGACGCCGCCCTTGGCCTGCGTGATGGCTATCGCCATCGTGAGCATTCGCCACATTCCGTCGCCTAAGCTGCCAAGTGGAATTGGATAGTCACTGCCCTTGCGCTTAATGATAAAACCACCGCGACCGGAGCTGGCGCCATAGTAAGCCTGGGCAGTATGTTGTGCTGCAACCCTCTCTACGTCCGGGTCGAGGAATCTGAGTGCTCTGAGTACTAGCTCCTCGTGAGGTGTCAGTTGAACTCTATTCCATAGATAGACTAGCTGATCACCCGTCAGTGACTCCGTTGCAATGTACTGAGTGGGTGCCGCTTCATTTGCTCGTCTGCATAGACCAACTCCGTGGGACAAATTTAAGGTCTCGCCGCCGAGACCTCCAGATCTGCTTAGCGGAATCATTTGGATAACCGGCTGCGGCGTGCCTTTGATCTCGAGCGCAAATCGCTTGGATGGAACCGCAACCTCCTCATCTGGCCCAAACAGGTCCACCTGTTCCTTTGGGCCCAATTCGGCAATCTCAAAGGTGATTGAGCTTTCTGGTGCTTCGTTCGTGGTTGCGAACGTGAATTTGGCTCCTGGACGTATTTCATGCCCAGTGAATAAGTGGGAGATGTCAACTTCCGGTTGCGGCCGTCGTGGATCTTGTTCTACGGGGAACCGCTCTCCACGCCGCCACAAAACCTGCCACAGCGCCGCAGGATCTCCCCTAGACGTTAGTAGATGCATGGCCTCCAGGACAGAAGTTTTCCCGCTGTTGTTCTTACCGACCAGCAGGTTCAGCTGGCCAAGGCCGGTCATATCAAGCCGTTCGAACCCGCGATATCCATTGATGCGGAGCGAGGAGATCATTTTGTCGCCAGGGCGCCCAACGGCCTTTTCCGAACGAATTGCAGCACGCCGCCTCGCACGTGACGGCCCCCACCTCTTGAAAGAATTCCGGCTGTCGCGACGCCCAGTGTGCCAAAACGGCACGCAATAGTCAACGATACCGTCCCCATCCTTGTGCATGAGCTGGCTTTCGGCGCCGGTGGAGGTTCCAGCGCGAGCGAAATGAAAGGGCTTTCATCGGCGGGCGGAAATGAGGGATCATGAAGTCAGGCGCTAACGGTTATCGCCGCGGCGCCGCCGGTGCGTCCATGCCAAATCCGCCGAATGCGCCAGTGCGATTGAAAGACATAGCCCAGGACCTGAACGTCTCGGTTATGACCGTCTCGAAAGTTGTGCGGGGCTGCGCCGATGTCGGTGCCCAGACACGCAGCCGCGTTCTCGCCCGCATCAAGGAACTGAACTACCAGCCCAATTGGGTGGCGCGCAGCCTGGCGGCGCGGCGCACGTTCATCGTGGGGTTGGTGGTGCCGGACCTGATGAACACGTTTTTCGCCGAAATCGCCAAAGGCGTAGCCAGCGCCATGCGGCCGCTCGGTTACGACGTGGTGATCTGCAATTCCGAAGAAGATGCCAGCCTGGAGGCGAGCGAGATCGAACGTCTGTTGGCGCGCCAGGTGGATGGCCTGATCCTGGCGTCGGTGCAGCCGCCGGACGCGGAAGAAATATTCGCGAAAATCGAAGCGCGCGGGGTGCCGTACGTGTTGGTGGACCGCAGAGTTTCGCGCCCAAGCGCGCCCTACGTGGGCGCCGATGACGAGGCTATTGGCCGGCTGGCGACCGAGCATTTGATCGAGCGCGGCTGCCGGCGGATCGCCCACATCGCCGGACCGCACCACCCGGCCGGAGTAGGCCGGCTCAAAGGGTACCGGGAAGCGCTGGCCGCCGCCGGCTTGAAGGCGGTGGAAGAATATGTGGAGCGGGCCGCGGACGACGCCACAGGCTACCAGGCGGCGCGGCGGTTGCTCTCGCTCGACCCCGTCCCCGATGCGATTTTCGGCTACAACGATCCGGCTGCGGCGGGCGCTATGAAAGCCATCCTCGAGGCCGGCTACCGGATTCCCGAGCAGATCAAAGTCGTTGGCGCCGGCAACATGCATTACTCCGATTTGCTGCGCGTGCCGCTTTCGACGGTGGACCAGCGCAGTACGGGAATCGGCGAACAAGCGGCGGGGATACTGGCCAAAGCCATCACCTCCAAGCGGAGGCGAGCGGGTGGGGCCATTTTGATCGAGCCCACCCTGGTGATCCGGGAGTCGAGCGGCGGGCCCCTGAAAAGCACCTGAAACCGGCCGGCTTGCCGTGCCGTCATAAGTTGCAGTAATAATGGAGGGATAATGGAACTCGGAGAGAGATGCCTGTTTCTATAACCGTACCGTCAATCGACGCCGGATGCGAGGCGCGCGCGGCAGGGCAAGGGGCGCGGCCGCTCGCCGCCCGGTCCGCGAAGGGCGCTATCTGACGATATGCGAAATTGTTTCTACCTGCTGCTGGCTCTGACCGGGGCCTTCCGGCTGGGGGCGCAAACACCCATCGAAGCCGGCTACGCGGCGCTTTACAACCTGGATTTCGATGGGGCGCACGCGGACTTTCAGGGTTGGAGCCGGGAACATCCCAACGACCCCATAGCCCCTGTATCGGACGCCGCCGTGTATCTGTTCGCCGAGTTCGACCGGCTGCACATTCTGCAATCGGAATTTTTCACCCACGATCAGCATTTCATCACCGATCACAGGTTGAGCCCCGACCCGCTGCTGAAGAAGCGGTTGGAAGCGTCGCTGACGGCGGCCGAGCGTTTGGCCAACCGCTCGCCGGACGATCACGAAGCCATGTTCGCGGCGGTGCTGGCGCACGGTCTGCGCTCCGATTATCAGGCGCTGATCGAGAAGCGCTATGCGGCGTCTTTTGTGGAGATGAAGGCCGGGCGGGAGCTGGCGGAGAAACTGCTGGCCGCCGATCCGAAATATAGCGACGCCTGGGTAGCGGTGGGGGTGGAGAATTACATGCTGAGCGTGAGGCCGGCGTTCGTACGCTGGCTGTGCCGCCTGGCTGGCGGAGAAACGGACCGCGCCACCGGTATTGCGCGTCTGAAGCTCACCGCCGATAAAGGTCACTTCCTGGCGCCTTTTGCCCGCCTGCTGCTGGCGGTAGCGGCGCTGCGCGACCGCGACGCGGGCCGGGCGCGCAACCTGCTGGAGGGCTTGGCCCACGAGTATCCGCGCAATCCCCTGTACCGGCAGGAACTGGCGCGAATGACGAATGGGCAAGTGGCGCGGTGAGAAGCAGCGCTCAATAACCGCGCCGTTTGTCCACCACGTTGCGGAGCGGCTGGCCGGTTCGGAATCGCTCGAAATTATCCAGGAACAACTGCATGGCGCGATCCATCCAGTCGCCGGTGTGATCGGCCGAATGGGGCGACAGCAGCACATTGCCCAGGCCGTAAAGGGCGTGGCCGGGCGGCAGCGGTTCGGTGTCGAACACGTCCAGCGCGGCACCCTGAATACGCCTGGAAGCGAGCGCCCGCAGCATGGCGGCCTCGTCGATCACCGGCCCGCGTCCGATGTTGATCACCACCGCTTCGGGTTTCATGGCGGCGAACTCGGCCTCCCCGATCATGCCGCGCGTGGCGGCGGTCAACGGCGCGCTCACCACGAGGTAGTCGCATCGGGCGATCATCTCGAGGCGCTCATGGGGACTGTACACGCGCTCGACCCACGCGTCCGGCTGCGCCTCGGGGCCGCCGCGGCGCAGCGCCAGCAGCTTCATGCCGAGCGGCCGCAAGCGCGCCGCCACGGCCCGGCCGATACTGCCGTAGCCCACGATGCCGGCCGTCTGCCCGGCAATGTCGTGCACTTCGAACTGGTCCCACGCTCCGGCCTCCTGGCTGCGCACCAGGCGGCGAAAGCCCTTGGCGAAGAACAGAATCGCGGCCAGCGCGAATTCCCCCAGAGAGTCGCTGAAGACGCCGTTGCCGTTCGTCAGCACCAGCGGCATTTCCGCTAACTCCGGGAACAGCACATCGTCGAGACCGGCTGAGCGGGTGTGCACCCAGCGCACGCGCGGGCACAGGGGCAGCACTTGCCGCAGCAAGGCGGCTGTGCCCGACCAGTTCAGAATGACGCTGGCGGCGGCCGCCAGCCGCTCGAAAGCTTCCGGCGCCGTCCCCACGGCCAAGCTGGTTCCCTCGGGCAATTGTTCCAGCATGCCTAACTGCCGGTCGGTGGGTTCCGACAGCACCAATAACGAGATATTGTCCATGAAGGAAACCTACCACAGGTGGGATTTTCGGCTGAAATTGCGGGCTGATCGCCGGGAGCCCGCCAGCGCTAAACTGGTAGAGGTTTCACTGCGAATGCCAGAATTCTGTACCTGCGGCGCACAACTGCCACCCGACGCTCTGTTTTGCCATAAGTGCGGCAAGCCGCAGCGCGAGATTCCCGGCGCGATGGCGGCCGAGGAGGTGAAGGACCGGATCGAGATCCACGTCCCTCCGCCGGTACTTCAGACCGCCGGCTCGCCGCGGGTGGATTTCCGCAATCGCGCGGCCGTGCGCATCGCCCTGCTGCTGGCGGTGAGCGCGACCGTGCTGACCGGATTTCTGCCCTTTCTGAACTGGCTGGCCGCGGGGTTTTTCGCGGTGTGGTTCTATCGCCGCAAGACCGGGGCGCGGATGAATGTCGGCGCGGGTGTCCGCCTGGGGTGGATCACCGGCCTTCTGACCTTCGGTCTGGCCTCCGTGGTATTCGCGCTGGAGAAAATCCCCGCCGCACTCAACGGTCAACTGGCCGAGACGATTCGCCAGCAGTTGCACAGTCTGCCCATGCAGCAGGATCCGGCCGTGGTCAGCCAACTCAACGAACTGCTGGCCAGCGGCTCCGGCGTGGCTTTCTTCCTGGTGTTCACCCTGGCCGGCCTGTTTCTGATGATTACGTGCCTTTCGATGGCCGGCGGCGCGTTGGGAGCCAAGCTGACCGGGCGGGGCTAGAGTAGTGTCCAATAAATAACTTCTCGTGGAGCGGACTCTCAGTCTGCCACGCCGGGACTACTCCCGGCGCTTTTGGCTGCAGCTATGCTGCGCTGCGGGGCAGCCAATCATGGCTGCAGCCGCCTTTCCAGGCGGCTTTTCCCTTCGCGTACCTGCCCACCTACTTTGTGGACACTACGCTAGCGGGACGATGCCGTATGATGGCCGTATGCTCCGCTACCATGTCCCCTTTCACCTTCCGCGCGCGGCCGGCGAAATGGTGGTTGCGGAGGCCCTCGATTTTCCCGGAGCCGTCACGCAGGGCTTCGATTTAGCCGACGCCCGGCTCATGATTGCCAGCGCCAGGGAGGACCTGGCTCAGTGTTTGCTGGAGGAGGGCAGGGCCTTGCCGAGTCCCGATGCTGTACATCAAGAATCCGGCGGCCCATCGTCTGGCTGAGCAAGTCGGCAAGCGTATGGGCGTGAGTCTCAGCGATGCCGTAATTGCCGCCCTGGAAGAAAAACTCCGGAAGACGGCGCGTCCCATCGATCGAACGAAAGTGGACGCGCTCTGCGCCAGGATCGCGCTTCCGGTGGTCGACGCCCGCACCCCGGAAGAAATCCTGGGATACGACGCCTTCGGAATTCCAGGCCGGTGATCATCGGTACATCGGCGCTGATTGCGGTTGCCCTCGGGGAGCCAATTCGCGAACGGGTGCTGCAGGCGCTGGAAACGGCCACGAATCGAGTTCTGTCGTCGATGTCGCGCAAAACCGAGCCGCGACCGCCACCAGGGAGCGGTTGCATAGCTCCGAAGTCGGGATGCTCCGGTCACCCAAGCCGGACATGAAGCGCTTGTCGCGGCAGAGGTATTGCCGCCGACGGCGCCTTCAATTTCCGGTGTGGAGCGACGGGAGCCTGCCCGTTCGGATGCGGCTGCGCGCTTACGGCACATCGCGACAATGCCAAGAGCCGCGCCGCAGAGAATCTCGGTTCCGGGTTCGGGTACCGGGACGACGTTGACGTCGTCGATGTTAGACCATCCGGGCCCGTTTTCGAATCCGAACTTGATTTCGGTGGTACTCTCGGTGGCAATGATCGTGCCTTCCTCCAAAGTCCACGGAAAAGTACCAACGTCGATCCCGTCCAACTCCAAGGTTCCGTTCCAGTAGAACTGAATCTCGTTCTGGGCCGGATAACCCTGATTGTTGTTGGCACCCCAGAAACTCACTTCATACTCCTGTCCGGGAACGGTCGCGATGACCTGCGAGAGGAACGTCAAGCCGGTCGGGTCGCCGAACCACGCGGCGAAAGAGCCGGAGTGTGGAACCACATTCGTGATTCCGTAGTCGACGCCGAGCGTCCCCGCGCCGGAGATGGTCCAGCCACTGAAGTCGCCGGTTTCGAAGCCGCCATTGACTACCAAACCGGCGGTTGCCGCGCCCGACCCAAAAAGTAACGTAACTACTACGCCTATCGCTGTCGCACGCATGCGGGCCTCCTTATCCGGAAGTCCTATTTAGGACCACCAGGTCCTGAATAGTGTACACCCGTCCGCCGTCCTTTGGCGGCGGGAGTTGCATTCCATACATGCTTGCCCCTGGACAGGTTGGGGCGGCGCGCCCGGCACCGAACCGCGCGCCAGGAAACGTTTTAGTACCAATTTGATTTTTTCCGAATCCCGCCCCGGTTGCATCGGATCTTCGGTTTAGGTAGAGTGAGACTCCATAAGCGGGAGGGCCGCATGAAGACTTGGGTGTGGTTGGCAATCCTGACGGTGTGGGTTGCGCCGCGGGTGCGGGCGCAGGAAGTTGCCGGGGACGCGGCTGGTGCGCGGGCGGCGCTGGCCGAAGCGGCGCGGAACCGTCCACAGGACGCGGGCGCGCTGGGCGAGTACGCCGAATTCCTGGATCGATATGGGGATCCGGGCGCGCGGGACGCCTACGAGAAGCTGCTGGCGGCACTGGCGCAGGCGGGCGATTCGGGGCGCGCGGGGGCGGTAGCGAAACGCCTGGTAGCATACGACCTGCTGGCTGGCGACCGCAACGCCGCCGCCTCGCACGCCCAAGCCTACGCGAAGGCGACCGGTAAGACGCTGACGCTGCCGGGCCAGGCGCCGGCGGCGGCAGCCGCCATGGCCGTCATTCCCGGTCCGCTGCGTTCGTTTGCGCGCATGACGGCAATTGCGAGCGATGCCACACCGGAGGACATTTTCCCGGCGCTGGCCCGCAACGTGGTGACCAATGGCTATGAAGCCTCCCACTCCAACGAAGCCATGGAACAGACCGAGTACATGAAGCTGGTGCACCGTTATCTTTCCCAGGCGCGGGAGTTGGAGAAGCTGGCCGGCGACGGGAAGGCGATCGACGTGGCGGCCTGCGACGCGGCTAACGTGGGCGACTTGCTGCGCATTCTGGGATTTCGGATGCGTGGAGGCTGCGGGTCGGAGCTGGTTCTGGAAACCGTAAACGCGGCGCGCGCTTTCATCACGGCCGATTCCGGTTTTCCGGTGAACAAGCTGGAAGAGGCGCTGCGCACCAACCGGCCATTCCACTACGATTATCATCCCACCCTGGCGCCGGTGCTGTTCGGGCCCGAGTACTGGACCAACGGGAACAAGGAAACGCAGGATTTCCTGGAAGCGCTGATCGCCGATCCGGCGGTATGCCGGTTGTACCTGGGGTTTTCCAAGCTGGACTACGAAACCGCCGATGCGCTGCGCAAGGCCGGCAGCTACAGCCACTGGAAAGCGTATTCGCACGTTCTCGATTTCTTCGGCGGCATGTTCCAGATCCGCGACGGCAGGGCGGTGATTCCGGGCGGCGCGGGGGCGGAAAGGGCGTGGCAGGAAATGGTGGGCGTATCGCCAGAGAAAGGAGCCGCGTTTTTCGACCGGCTGGTGTCTAAGGACGATGGCTGGCTGGCGAGCCTGTACGACTCGCTGGCGCGCATCGATACACCGCTGCGGGATTATCTGCTGGAGCCGGCGCGGATCAAGCGGTTCTACAGCGCCATACGGGGGCGAATCACCAGTCCGGGACCGGCGCGGCCGGTGTTCCGCTCCAACACCGACATGATGCTATTGACGACCGAGCTCGAGCTGGACGGCTCCGGCAGGCCGCGCATTCCGGGCAGCCTGGACGTGTGGAAGAGACTGTTCACCGACAGCCCGCAGGGCAAGTACGACGGTAAGCTGACGCGCCTGGCGGCTTCCTGGAAGGATCCCGACGACCTGGTGGAGGCGCTGTTCGCGCTGTGCCGCAAGAGCGTGGAAAACGAGCCGCTGAAGATCTTCATGGCGATCTCGGATATCGACCGCGACCGGCCGGTGCCGCTTTCCCCGGCCACCGTCGACAAGCTGGCGCGCAACTACCACGGCCTGGGCAGCCAGTACACCCTGTTCAGCGAATCGCGGCGGATCGGTGACAAATCCATCGCCCAGTTTTTTGAAGCCGTGGAGGCCATCAATAAGCAGCGGGACACGCTCGAACGCGCCGATGAGGCGGGGTCGTTCCAGGCGTTGCTGGCACTGTGGCAGATTCTGGTGCGGGATGGCGCCATCGCGGAGGATCGCGCCGACGAAGCTTTTCTGGCGGTTTCGGCGCCGTTCGTTCAGGTGCGCGGCAACCGGGAACTGTTCGACGCCTCGCGCAACGGGGTGAAGGCGCTGCTGGGCTTTGCCGGCGGCGCGGAAGGCGCGGGCGCGCAGGAGAGAATGCTCGATCTGCTGGCCGGGGCGGCGCAATCGGGCAACGTGGAAGTGCGGGAAGAGGTGGAGCAGGAACTGGTGCGAATCCTGGACGCCCAGCACCTGTGTTCGCTCGACACTCTGCTTCGGTTGGCCGACTTGCTGAATAGCGGATCGAAAGATAAAGCGGTTCTGAGCGAGATCTCGAAGCTGGCCGCGCGGGTGACCGAAGCGCCGCCGCCGCGCGCCCCGCTCACCTCCAGCGAGCGCAACGCCGTGGGCTTCGGCTATTGGAGCGAAAGGCACCTGGAGGCGGAGCGGAAACTCAACCTCCGCCTGGCGATCGAGAGGGCCGGCGGCGACCCCGCGCGGCTGAAGGAAATTTCCGGACTGCTGGCTCCGTCGATGCGCGATACCCTGATGGGCTTCGTGTATGCGCATTACGCGCCGCCGGGCGCGCAGGTTCTTTATACCAACCCGGTGTTCGTGCGCAGCCACGACTTCATCGGCACCGAAGGGCAGAGCCGGATGTGGAAGCCGACCGAGCCCTACGGATCGGGTTGGCCCTCGAACGGCGGGGGACGGCTGGTAGGCTCGCTGGCCACACTGCCGTATTCGCTGGCCGAAGCGGAGCAGAACTTCCTGGTGCCGGCCAAGACGCAGGCCTTGATCTGGGGCGACCTGGTGCCGCAGATGATTCTCAGCGCCAAGATTCCGACCTGGTGGAACGTCACTCCGGTCGAGGTGCACTGGGTGGGGTTACACCTGCGGTACGGGCGGGAATTGATGGCCGGGGCGGCGGTGGACGAGAAGCTTCGCGCGGAGGTGGCGGGCGAACTGAGCCGGCTGGCTTCGCCGGCGCGCACGGCCAAACTGTCGCGGCTGCTGGCGGAGGGACAGGTTCAGGAAGCGGCCGAGGAGACCACCCCTTCCGAACTGTTTCTGATCGCCCGCGCGCTGGCGCCGCGCCGCGCGGATGACGGGTCGCCGCTGGGGGACGAATTGCGCCGCCTGCAGCGGGACAATCCTAAGGAAGCCAACTACGCCGCCATCTCGCGGGCGTTCGGCTCGCCCAAGCCTACTCTGTCTACGTCTTATCGGCCGGAATTGCTCAATCTGCGCACGTTTCCCACTCTGATGGGGTACTCCAGCCGGATTATGGCCGAGAGCTGGGAATCGAACACGCTGTACTGGGTGGCGCTGGCCGACGAGTTGAGCCTGGCGCCGGCCCAGCTCAATGTGCGCATCCCGGAGTGGACCGGCAAGCTGGTGGAGCATATTTTCGCCTCCCACCTGGAGGATTGGCCCGCCCTGCTGAAATCATTGCGTTTGGTGGGCGACGATGTCCGCTCCCAGGCCCGGGCGGCGGACCAGAAAGCGGCTTTGTAGGAAAGAGATTTCGCCAAACGGGAAGACTCTATGACTATTTCGCGACGGGGATTCATGGCGGTAGCGGGAGCGGGGGTGCTGGCACGGGCGCAGGACGCGCAACGGCCTCTGTTCCGGGTGAAAGTGGACATGGTGGTGTTGAGCTTTCAGGTGACCGACAGCAAGAACCACTACATCAACGGCCTCAAGCCAAGCGATTTCCACATCTACGAGGACGGTATCGCGCAGAAGCTTTCCACCTTCGCGGAAGGCGCCAACGCGCCGCTGGCCATCGCCGTGGACGGCACCACCAAGCCGATTCTGGACGGCAACAAAGACGCGCTGCCGGGCATGGAGCGGCCGGACGCGTTCGTGGGCACCAACGTGTTCGTGCTCTTCGATACCAGCAACTTCATGTATCGCGGCTTCGTGTACGCCGAAGACGCCATCGCCGATTTCGTGCGCGGGCTGGACCGCGCCGATTCGGTGGCCGTTTACACCTTCAGCCGCAACCTGTCGCGGGCCGCGGCTTTGACCCGCGATCACGCCGACGCCATTACCGGCCTGCGTAGCGCCGTGGCCGGCGACGATACGGCGCTCTACAACACCTTGTTGCTGACGTTGCGCGACGCGGCCAAAGTGCCGGGCCGCAAGGTGGTGATCGTGTTTTCCAACGGGCCGGACAATGCCAGCATGGTGGCGCCCGACGACGTGCGCGCGGTGGCCGAAGACGAAGGCATTCCGATCTACGTCATCTCCACCAACGAAGTCAATAAGGACCCCATCTCCAGCGGCGTCTTCCGCCGCATCGCCCAACGCACCGGCGGCAAGGCTTACTGGGCCCGCACCTGGCAGAAACAGGTGGAAGCCTTCGAAAGCATCCGCGAAGATATGAGTAACTCCTACACGGTGACTTACTACCCGGCGCCGAACCCGAACGAAGGCTTTCGTAAGATCAACGTCGAGATCGTCAGCGACCCCGGCAAGAAATACCGAGTGCAGTGCCGCCCGGGCTACCGGCCCAGCCGCTCGTTCTGAGGTGGCGAGCGGGTACCGTGAGCGGCTAAGGGATCGACCAGACCGGGCCAACTCGAAGTTCCGCCCACGGGCAATTCCGTAGCCTCGCGGAATGGGCATGCCGCCCAGGCCAACCGGTGTGACGCTGGCTGGCCGTGAGCAACACCGAATTCATCGCACTCTGCAAGCGTGAAGAAACTTTCAAATCGATCTCAGATCGCCAGGCCGGCCTCTTTGTAGCCTTCGAACACATTTGTCTTCTGAAACACCGTGTCCTTCTTGTCGATGAACGCCGCGAAGTTGCCGTAATCGTCGATTGTTACAGCCGGCCCTTTGAAAAACCAGGTCGCGCAACAGAGCATGAGAGCTTTGTCGTAGATTTGCCGGGACAGCGTGCCGTGCTTGACCGGCGCGGTGACACCCATGCCGATACCGGTCAGCGGCGGTCCACCAAAACCGGGTATCGGCGGAGGCTGAAATCCACCGCTGGGCGGAGGTGGCGGCTGAAACCCGAAGGTAGGCG
>PLRS01000002.1 GCA_003164035.1 Bryobacterales bacterium
GCAACGCTGAACCAGGACACGATATTCGACCACCTGCTCGCGCATGCCGGCGCTGCGACACAGCTCGCCGCCAAGGGCGATCTGGCCACGGCGCCGGCTGCAAACCTGTTTGAGACCAGATTTGAAAAAGGCTACGTCGCCCACGCGCCGATGGAGCCCCACGCCGCGGTGGCCGATGTTCGGCTTGACGGCGCGACAGTGTGGGCGTCGACGCAGACGCCATTTCCGACCCGCGATGGAATCGCTACCACGTTAGGGCTCGACCCCAAAGCCGTACGTGTCATCACCCCGTTCGTGGGTGGAGGATTTGGTGGCAAGAGCGCAGGCGGCCAGGCTGTCGAGGCGGCCCGGCTGTCGCAGATCTGCGGCAAACCGGTGATGGTCGAAAGGACCCGCGCCGAGGAGTTTTTTTATGATACGTTTGATCCGGCCTCTGTCGTAAAGATCAGTTCGGCACTCGATGGCGACGGCAAGATTTCGCGCTGGGACTATCAGGTATTTGCCGCCGGCGAACGTGGCGCGGCGACCTTCTACGACATCCCAAACCTGCGGATCGCCTCAGCTGGCGGCCTCTCCTACACCGGCGGGACGCTGCCGGCTGATTTGCATCCCTTCGCGGTCGGTCCTTGGCGTGCGCCCGGCGCCAACATGAACGTCTTCGCCGCCGAATCCCAGATCGATATCATGGCGGCCGGCGCTGGCGTCGACCCGCTGGCCTTCCGTCTCAAGCATATCGCGGACCCGCGGATGCGCCGGGTGGTGCAGGCCGCGGCTGATGCCTTTGGCTGGCAGCCGGCGACCCGTCCCAGCGGCAAAGGTTATGGCATCGCCTGCAGCAGCGACGCTGGAAGCTTTGTGACGACGATGGCCGAAGTGAAGGTCGACAAGCCTAGCGGAAAAGTAACGGTTTTGCGGATGGTTTGCGCGCAGGACATGGGCATTATCGTCAATCCCGAGGGCGCGCGGATGCAGATCGAGGGCGGCCTGACCATGGGCTTGGGCTACGCCTTGACGGAGGAATTGCGTTTCCATGGCGGCGAAATTCTCGATCAAAATTTCGACAGCTATCAACTGCCCCGCTTCAGCGCTGTCCCGCGAATCGAGGTGGTATTGGTCAAGAACAGCGAACTTGCGCCGCAAGGCTGTGGTGAGCCAGCGATCACGACCGTTGGCGCGGCCATCGCCAACGCGGTATTCGATGCAACCGGCGCACGGATGTTGCGGCTTCCGATGACTCCAAAACGCGTTTTAGCGGCCATCTCGGCATAAGGTGGCGTCCCAGACCTCCCGCAGTTGCCGATGATCTGGCGTTGATTGACATCTAAACAGCAGAGACCTTCGGCGCTTCGGCCTGACAGACTGAAATATGAGAACCCTTATGCGTATTATCGCTCTTGAGGAACATTTTGCTGCACCCAATCTGATAAGCCGTATAGATAACGCGGCCATCGTCGCCCGTGGTTGGTCAAGCCATAGCCAACAACCGACGGAAATGGGAAAGGACGAAGACGTCCAGGAGGTCGAAGAGCGCCTGCCATTGAGACGCATTACTCTACTAGGCAAGAGAGGCCTTCGCGGCTTCAGACGCGCGCGTGTTGAAGCAAATATCCGGTCAATACTCTCCACAACCCGCCCTGAAGCAGCGTTGCACTACCTTCGGAACGATCAGCGATCTCCACTGTTGGTACTTCACCAGTAGAAGGAGAGAGTTCTGTCTCTCCAGAAAACGGAGAGAAGTATATGAGGAATTTAAAATTGATTGGAGCATCGGCACTCGCGCTCGCGCTAGCGCTTGCTTCGCCCGCTATGGCTCGCGGCGGTGGTGGAGGTGGCGGTCACGGTGGAGGTGGCGGTGGCTTCCATGGCGGAGGCGGCGGCGGTTTCCACGGTGGCGGCATAGGCGGCAGCAGCTTCAGAGGCGCTGCAATCGGCAGCGGGATTCGTGGAGCGCAAGCTAGCGTCGGCGGCTTTAATGGCGGCAACAACTTTGCCGGACGTGGCGGCGGACGGTTTGCCGGTGGCAATTATCGCCACGGGTACGGTAGAGGATTAGGATTTGCTGGCGGCTTGGCAGTTGGCGGTGCACTCGGATACGGCTACGGCGGATACTACGGAGACGATTACTACGCTGGCAATGGTTACTACGATGGTGGCTACTACGACGGCGGCCCATCTTATGTCATCACTGGCCAAAACGGCGATCCCGGCTACTGTGCCCAACGTTACAAGTCGTACGATCCGGCTTCCGGGACCTATCTCGGGTATGACGGTCTGAGGCATCCCTGCCAATAGTAATTGGCAAAACCAGCGGCTTTTTATACGTATTGGCGGTACCACCAATATCCGCAACGTCAGCAGCGCTCATTGGAAGCGATGGCTCGGTGAGCACCGCTGCCTGGCACCGTTCACGTCGTTTTCGGAATACGATTTGATTGAAGGCAAGAAGACACCGGTCTGGTTCGCTGCCGATGAAAGCCGGCCGCTGATGTGTTTCGCCGGCCTATGGACGAATTGGACCAGCGTCCGGAAGGCCAAAGAAGGCGAGGTCACTACCGACATCTTCGGTTTCCTGACCTGCGAGCCGAACACCGAAGTCGGCCGCGTTCACCCGAAGGCGATGCCGGTCATCCTGACCACACCCGAAGAACATGACGTCTGGCTCCGGGCGCCATGGGACGAGGCCAAGGTGCTGTAGAGGCCACTTCCCGACGGCTCGCTGCAGCTTGTGGCAACCGGCGGCAAGGATGACCCAGGCGGCGATGCGGTCACCCACGACTAGGATCGGGGCGAGATTTCGATCGCTATCCCAATCACGCTCCAGCGGCAACCTGGTGCGCCGAGGCGCGCGAGAGCACCCGTTGCAATGAAAGGCCTGGAGCCGCTTCCCGAACTGGGGCGCCGCACCCGGTAGCACAACGCCTTGCGATCTCTTCTTGAAGAGCCTTATTGACTTTGCCTTCGAATGTCTTTGCGCTGACTTTTAGCGTTGCGAAGAAGACCAGTGCGAACAGAAGGGCTACCTCGATAAGATGAGCCTGGACTACAGCAGCCGGCGACACTGCAAAGTCCAGCATCAATAGCGTTTCTATCACCGCGAAGACGATTCCGAGGCTACGCGCGCGCTTGAAATTACGAATAGCGGGTTCCTTGGTCAGACCAGGTCTGTCAAAGCTCCACCATCGACTTTCGGTGTGGTTGATGACGCCCACTAACCGATCCGGCTCGGGCCGGTAACAAACCGAAATATTGGTTCGCCCGCTATCGTTGCTACACCGGAACTTCAATTCAGCTTGCGCTTCGGGACCGGCGCCTCGAACTGCGCGATCTCGGCGGTCTGCGGCGCCTTGCCGTTGAAGGTGAGCACGTTGCCTTCCACCGAAATCGCGATCCGATCGCCATCCTTCACCTCGCCGGCGAGGATCATCTCGGCCAGCGGATCCTGCACGTTGCGCTGGATCACCCGCTTCAGCGGACGCGCGCCGTAGGCCGGATCCCAGCCCTTGGCGGCGAGCCAGTCGCGGGCCGGCGCATCGAGCGTGAGCGTGATCTTGCGGTCCTCCAGCAGCTTCTGGAGCCGGCTGAACTGGATCTCGACGATCCGGCCCATCTCGCTCTTCTGCAGCCGGTGGAACAGGATGATCTCGTCGACCCGGTTGAGGAATTCGGGGCGGAAGTGCGCCCGCACCGTACCCATCACCTGCTCGCGCACCGCCGAAGTGTCCTCGCCTTCCGGCTGGTTGACCAGGAATTCGGATCCGAGGTTCGAGGTCATGATGATNNGCCGCCGCACCGCTTCGGTGAGCGCACCGCCCTCGTCGTAGCCGACATAGCCCGGAGGCGCGCCGATCAGCCGCGATACCGAATGCTTCTCCATGTATTCGGACATGTCGAGGCGCACCATCGCGGTCTCGTCGTCGAACAGATATTCGGCCAGCGCCTTGGTCAGCTCGGTCTTGCCGACGCCGGTTGGGCCGAGGAACATGAACGAACCCATCGGACGGTTCGGGTCCTGCAGGCCCGCGCGCGAGCGCCGCACCGCGGTGGCCACCGCGTGCACGGCCTCGGCCTGGCCGACCACCCGCTTGCCGAGCATGTCCTCCATGCGCAGCAGCTTGTCCTTTTCGCCCTCGAGCATCTTGTCGACCGGCACGCCGGTCCAGCGCGACACCACCTGGGCGATGTGATTGGCGGTGACCGCCTCCTCCATCATCTCGCCCGAGCCTTCCTTGGCCTCGATATCGGCAAGCTTCTTTTCCAACTCGGGAATCCGGCCATAGGCCAGTTCGCCGGCGCGCTGGTATTCGCCGCTGCGCTGGGCGTTGGCGAGTTCGATGCGAAGCGCGTCCAGATCGCTCTTCAGCTTCTGGGCGTTCGACAGCTTGTTCTTCTCCGCGCTCCAGCGCGAGGTCAGGGCTGCCGACTTCTCCTCGAGATCGGCGAGTTCCTTCTCCAGCGTCTTCAGGCGGCTCTTGGAACCCGCATCGGTTTCCTTCTTCAGTG
>PLRS01000093.1 GCA_003164035.1 Bryobacterales bacterium
GACGAGCTCCAGCAGCAGCGCCAGGCAGCCCTCCAGCGCGTCGCCGAAGAGGTCTCCCTCCTCACCCAACTCGCGGAAAGCAAAGGAGAAACCTGCGACATCGCGCGCGACTACCCGCGCCAGGCCTTCCCCCCGCAATTTGATTTTTCAATCCCGGAAATCGCCCGCCTCGCCACCCACCTGACCCGCCTCGCCGAAGCCAAAAAGCTCCTCCAGGCGACCCAAAAGCCCCTCCGGAAGGCCGCCTAAGGCCGCCGGACCGCAAAAAACACATCCGTTTAGGGCGCCGTAGAGCGGACTCCGCCCTAAGTGTGCCCCGCAATACCGAGTGGGACAGGCCTCCTGGCCTGTCGTAGCCGAGAAGCGGCTCTTCCAGCCAGCGACAGGCCGGGAGGCCTGTCCCACCAAGTACGTCAAGTAAACAGCTTCATAAGTTCGCTAATGTATTTCCGGGAGACCGCTCCCTTTACGGTCGCGGCTCGGCCACGAGTGCCGTGCGCTTTCACCCAGTTACCGAGCCGCGACCGCCAGGGAGCGGTTTCCCGAAACCACCGGCGACAGAGATCCGCCGGCGCTACGAAACCACCAGCCCGCGCCGCGAACTACTGCACCGGCAACGTCGCCGCTTCCGTGGTTTGGCCGCCGATCGAGAGCGAAACCGGCACGGCCGAACCGGTCGTGGCATTGGACGGTACGGTTACGGCTACCTGAAACTCTCCGGCGGTGCCGGGCGCGAGCACCGCATAAACTACCGTCGCCTTCTGGCCGCCGATCGTTACCGTGGGCGTCGTGGTGGTGTAAGACAGAGGGGCCGCCACTGCCGACGCTCCGCTATAAGGCTGGTTCGTAACCGGCCCCAACCCGTTGGCCCAGAGCAGGATCGTGCTGCCGCGCTTGGCCGGATTACTTGTGGTGATCAGGTTGTAGGACAAGTCGGTGGCAATGGCCGTGCCGTTATTGTAGTTGAAGAATGCCGGCGAAGAGTTGGCGATGTCGACGGTTACCACGTTGGATGGGAATCCGGTATCGCCATACACCTTCACCTGCGCCGAGGAGTATCCCTGCAACTCCCACGGAGCAAAGACGTTCACCTGGTTGGGGCTGATATACACAATGTAACCGGGATAAGTTACGCCGTTGCCGACGTCGAAGCTCACCATCACCCCTTCGATCTGGAGCGGCAGGTTACTGAAGGTGTTGGAGTCGATATAGCCATTGCTGGTAAAACCCGAGCCATATAGCGAGACATAGGAGCCCGGAGCGATGGTGCTCAACCCGGCGGCGTTATCGACGACGCCACCGGTACTTAGAGTTGGGGCGCTTGCCGCATAGAAATCGATGGGAATGGATGTCCCCACGAGCCTGTTCAGGTTGATGTCTAGGGCCGAGGTTGCGCCGCTGGCCGGCATCACGGCATCGAAGTACAGGTATCCGTAGGCATCCGTTGAACAGGTGATGGAGGTTGTGCTGCTCGCGGGCGAGCATGCCGGTGCCCCGGAGACTCCTTTCAGCGTGAGGCCCGCGGTGGCGGTAATGGCGACAGAGGCATTGGCGACGGGCGCGCCATAGGGGTCGGTAATTTGCAGGATTGGCGACGCCGGCTCCAGGTTCGCGAGGCTGGGATATGCGCCTGTATTCACGTCCGAACCCGCCAGGCCATTGACGTAAAAGTTGTCGTTGCTGTCGCAACAGGCAACCGACGGCCAAGACACGACAAGGTTATAGCCCACACCGCTGGGAAAGATGAACATGAAGGGAATTTGGAGCGTGGTAGCCGAACCCGTGACCGCGACCGTGCCGGAGTATTCACCCGCGACCGGCACCGACCCGGAGAGGGTGATGGTGAGAGTCGAGGCAGCGCCGGCGGCCAGCGTAGCGCTCGACAGGGTGGCCGCGACCTTCAGGGGGGTGACACCGGTAGTCACGTACCCGCCGCCCGAATTGTTCGAGCAGCAACTCACGCTGGCGGCCAGACTCACCGAGCCGGAGCCGATATTGGTCAGCGCGATCTGGATGGGGGACGGAATCGAGTTGACGATACCGAAAGAAGCGGAGGAAGGTACCGCCGTGAGATTGGCGGCGATGGCCGTTGCCGCATTCAGCAGGCCCGCCCCCATCCACTGGGCATCCACCGTATTCCCGAAGTCGTCGGAGGCAACCGCCGTTTGCGACGCGCTGTTCACCAGCAGCGACTTGATCTGCCGGCCATTGAGCGAGGGGTGAGCCTGTTTCAGTAGCGCGACCGCTCCGGCGGTCAATGGGGTGGCAAAGCTGGTGCCGTCGGCGGCCACGAAACCGCTGGCGCTGTACACTTCCCCTTCGGGATCGAAGGTTTCAGCCGCCATATACATGCCCGCCGCGGCCGGCATTTCAAAGTAAGCGTCGCTCGGATCGGGCGAGAGATACACGTCGTCGCCGCCGGTGGCCACCAGGTCGGGCTTCAAGTGCCCGTCCGGGGTGGGACCAAAGGAAGAATAGCTGGCAAGCATGTTGCCGGCCAGGGTATAGCCGAAATAGCCGCCGTAAGTAGTCAGGTCCATTTCCGACCCGGCCGAATCGATGGTCACCGATGCGCCGGGGTTGGCATCGATGTAGGCTTTGAGATTCAGTCCGTCGGAATTCGAGATCACGACGCCGGGGCCAATCTCGTCGATGCCCTCGGCTAAAGGCGGGCTGGCCGTGCCGTAAATCGAAGTCGAGCTGGATTGATACCAGATGAAGCCGATGGCGCCCGCGTTCTGGGCGTTCAATGCCTGTTGGTCGTAGACCGTGTTGGCGGCGGCATTGGCGACCGGGCAACTGGCAGTCACCTTAATCAGGGCAAACGCACCATTCAGCGAGTTGGCTGCAAGCGGCACGCAGGCTAGGCCGGTGCCGTCGAGCAAATCCACATCGACGAGCGGGGCGACGTTGGCGCCATAGGAGGACGGGTAGAATAGCGAGTCGCTCATCATGGCCTGGATGTGCTGCAAATTGGAAGGCGCGCCCGAGGCGTTCACCGAAACTGCCGGCATCATGGCGTGCGAGTTTATGGTGGCGCCGACCGAGATCACGTCGGGAGCGATGGACGGAGACAAAATGGTGTTGAAAGCCGGGTAATTGAATCCATCCTCGTAACTATCTTCGCCGTCGTTGCCGGCCGCCGCCAGCCCCACCTTTCCGCCTTCGACCACCGCGTTCTCGAACGCCGTCGCCACCGGATCGCTGGAGGCGGGACCGAGCGCCGTGAAGCCCACGGAAGTGGTGATCACATCCATGCCGTCCGCAACGGCGTCCTCCACCGCGGCGATCATGGTTTCATCGGTGACCAGACCGAACGTGTTTCCGACCTTATAATTGCCGATCCACGCCTTGGGAGCCATTCCCCGGAGCGTGATCGCGCCACCGGTGGACGACTGCGCCGGCGCCGCAACGGCGTTGCCGGCCGCTACCGACGCCACCGCCGTGCCGTGCCCCAGGCGATCGCGCGGCGTGTAGTCGTCCGGTTCGGAATCGGCGGCGTAATTGGGGCTCGAACCCACCGCCAGCAGCCGCACGTAGCTCCGCGCCACGATCACCTTGGTGTTGGTGAAAGCGCAGTCGGCGGTCGAACTGGCGTTATAGGGCCAGCCGCTGGGATACTCGCTGGCGGTCGGGCTGCATATGGGGAAGCCGGCCGGCATACTCAGGCTGGAGTCCTGAAGCATCGGGTTGGTGATCTCCACTCCCGTATCCAGAATGCCGATCTTGACACCCGCGCCCGCGTTGGCCGATCCGCCCACCGCCGTCCACGCCGTCGGACCGTTGACAAGCTGCACGGCCCGGTTCAGGTTCAGCTTACCTCGGCGCATGGGCGTGACCGAAGACACTCCCGGAATGGCCCGCAGTTCTTCGATGGTGTGTCCGGGAGCCGACACAAACAGCGCGTTGAGCACGTTCGAAACCCGGCTGGTAACCCGAATGTTGCGCCCCTGCAAGGTCTGAATCATGGCCTGCTGGCGGGTTTCAATCTGGGCGCGATAGGCCCTCCCCTCGGCTGTGGCAGCTTCCTCCGGCGAATGATACCGGGCCAGAACCGGTGTATCCGCCAGCACCATGACGAAACGGCCGGCTATCGTCGTTCGCCGCACGGTGGAACGCTTCGCCTGGACGCTGGAACGCTTGGACGTGGCGTGTTGAGGGAAGGCAGGCAGCGCCGAGAGTCCCAATACGAGTGACAGCACCAGTAAGCCGCGTGAACGGGCAACCGCAACGGTCGGGTAAGACATGCTCAATGGACGTGACATAAATCGGGCAAGTTTCGTTAACAATCTTTTCACCGCGGGAAGCTCCCGCCCCCTAATGATATCGCCAATCTAAATTGGAAAGGTTCCCTAAACTCTCAGTCCCGTTCCGCCGATGGACTGAAGCATGAACGGCGACGACCTGGTGGAGACGGAGCGGATGTTGAACCGCTTCCGCAAACTGTTGGCGGACGTAATTCGGGGCAACGTCAGGCGCAACGTCTTCGAACCGTGGGAGGTGGAAATTCTGCTCGACATGGAAACCTGCTCGATGGAAGCCAGGCGGCGAAGCGAAATTCTACGGCGCTATCTACGCACCGTCGAAAAGCAAATGGAAAAAGGTCCGGGGCCGCCCATGAAGATGTCCGAGTTTCTTCAGCGAAAGACCACGCGTCGGCCTTCGAACGCGTAAGCGCGCGTCGTCACCAGGCGAATCGCCTCGGTATAAATACGATGTTCTTCGGCGAGAATTCGCGCCGACAGCGATTCCACCGTATCGTCCTCCCTCACCGGTACCGCGGCCTGGATCACGATCGGGCCGGAGTCGAGCGCTTCGTCCACGAAATGCACGGTGCAGCCGGTGATTTTGACTCCGTGCTCCAGCGCCTGGTGCTGTGCGTCCAGTCCGGGGAAGGCCGGCAGCAGCGAAGGGTGAATGTTGAGAATTCGATTAGGGAATTCCCGGATGAACAAGCCGCTCAGCAACCGCATGAATCCAGCCAGGCACACCAGGTCCACGGCATGCCGCTTCAATTCGGGCAGCAACTGGGCATCGTAAATCTGGCGGTCCAGGCCTTTGGAGGGAAGTGAGACGGCTGTCAAGCCGCGGCGCCGGGCAGCTTCCAGACCGGGGGCCTCCGGCCGGTTGCCGATCACCACCGCGATCTCGGCGTCCAGCCTACCGGCGGCGATGCTATCGGCGATGGCTTCGAAATTAGAACCGCGTCCGGAGATGAGGATGCCCAGCCGGGTCATCGGTATTCCACCCGCGGGGCGCCGCGCCTGGCCGCGATCACTTCACCGATTCGGAACGGCTTCTCTTTCAATTTGCGCAGTGCGGCCTCGGCCCGCGTGGCGCCGGCGCGAGGCACCACCAGAATCATCCCAACCCCCACGTTGAAAGTACGCCGGTAGTCGTCGTCCGGTATGTTGCCGATGCGCCGCAAGAGTTCGAACAGGGGCGGTATTTTCCAGGAAGAAGTGTCGATGAAGACCCCCACTCCCTTGGGAAGGATGCGCGGCGTATTGTCGGTAATGCCGCCGCCGGTGACGTGCGCGGCTCCATGCAACAGGCCGGAAGCGAGCAGGGCCCGGATTGGTTTCAAGTAGCTGCGATGCGGCGCCAGCAGCGCGTCGGCAACTGTCTTGCCTACTTCGGGAAGGGGCGTATTCGGGCCGTACCCGGCTACCTCGAACAGGAGCTTGCGCGCCAGCGAATAGCCGTTGGTGTGCAAGCCCTCCGAGGGCAGACCGAACAGCACGTCGCCGACGCGGATGTCTTTGCCGGTCACCAGGCGCCTGCGCTCGGCCGCGCCCACAATGAACCCAGCCAGGTCGTACTCCGAGCCGGCGTACAAACCCGGCATTTCCGCCGTTTCGCCGCCGATCAACGCGCAGCCGTTTTTCCGGCAGCCTCGCGCCAGTCCCGAAACCACCTGCGCGGCGACCTTCGCGTCCAGTTTTCCCACCGCGAAGTAGTCCAGGAAAAACAGCGGCTCGGCCCCCTGCACCGCGATATCGTTGACGCAGTGGTTCACCAGGTCCTCGCCGACGGTGTCGTGGCGATTGGTGAGAAAGGCCACCTTCAGCTTGGTGCCCACGCCGTCGGCGGAGCTGACCAGGACGGGGTCGCGGAAGCCGGACAAGCGGTAACACGCTCCAAAACTTCCGATCTCGGTGAGCACGCCGGGCGTGAAAGTGCCCCGGGCCAGGCTCTTGATGGACCGGATGGCGCGGTCGGATTCGTCGATGTCGACACCGGCGTCGCGGTACAACACTTGTTTTTTCTTCGGCAAAACTCAAGTATAAAGCAGCGAAAGCTTTCAGCGGTCAGCGATCAGCGGTCAGCCGCTTCCGCATTGGCTGAGAGCTGATCGCTGACTGCTCATCGCTCCGGACGGTTGTTATAATCGGCTTTCGAATCAACTGAACCGAATCAGGTAAACCAAGGAGCTTCTGTGCGAAAGAAAGTTACGGTCGTAGGCGCCGGCAATGTGGGCGCCAACTGCGCGTTGCGCATCGCGGAAAAGGAACTGGCCGACGTCGTGCTAGTCGACGTCGTCGAAGGCGTTCCGCAAGGAAAAGGTCTCGATTTGCTCGAATCCGGCCCGGTGCAGGGCTATGACGTGATGGTGACCGGCGCCAACGATTACGGGCCCACCGAGGGTTCCGACCTCGCCATCATTACCGCCGGCTTTCCGCGCAAGCCCGGAATGAGCCGCGACGACCTGTTGATCGCCAACTACGAAGTGATCAAGACCGCCACCGAACAGTTTGCCAAGCGTTCGCCCGAGAGCGTGATCGTGGTCGTCACCAACCCGCTCGATGCCATGGCGCAGGCGGCGCAGTGGGTTTCCGGGTTCCCCAGGAACCGCGTGGTCGGCATGGCGGGCGTGCTCGATAGCGCGCGCTTCCGCACGTTTGTGGCGCAGGCACTGCAAGTCTCGGTGGAGAACGTGGTGGGCGTGGTGATGGGCGGGCACGGCGACACCATGGTGCCGTTGGTGCGCCTGTCCAGCGTTTCGGGCATTCCTCTCACCGAGTTGCTCGATCAGCCCACGCTTGACGCCATCGTGACCCGTACCCAGAACGGCGGCGCCGAAATCGTCAAGTATCTTAAGACCGGTAGCGCCTACTACGCTCCTTCGGCCGCGGCAGTGGAAATGGCCGAGTCCATTCTAAAGGATAAGAAGAAAGTGCTGCCTTGTTCCGCCCTCCTCGAAGGCGAATATGGCATCCACGGCGTCTTTGTTGGCGTGCCCGTGAAATTGGGAGCCGGCGGAATCGAAAAGATCTACGAGATTCAATTGACCGAAGCGGAAAAAGCCCTGCTGGCGAAGAGCGCCGCGGCGGTCCAGGAACTGGTGGACGTGCTCAAAGCCAAGCAGTAGCGGCAGTCGCCCTATGGCTGGGGGCGCATCGTAAACGCGACGCCGAACCCTTTATACTGAAGGCATGTCGGTGGATGACCGAATAAGCAGGAGGGCCGGCGTATGCGGGGGCAAAGCCTGCATTGCCGGCCATCGCGTGCGTGTGCTCGATATCGTGGTTTGGCACGAACACCTGGGTATGAAACCCGACGAGATCGTCTCGCACATCCCTACGATCACTCTTGCCGACGTCCACGCCGCTCTCGCATACTATTTCGACCACATTGCGGAGATCCAGCAGGAAATGTGCGCTGAACGGGAATTCGTGGCGGCGGTCCGGCGCGATCACCCGTCTCTGCTGGAAGCCCGGTTGCGCCAGGCACGCCTGGAAGAAGCGTCCTGATCGGTGTTCGTCCGATTTCATCTTGACGAGCACATTTCCTTTCCACATCGCGGCAGGTTTACGGCGGCGCAATATCGACGTGACCACGGCGGCGGACGTCCGCTTGAACGGCGCGACGGACATGGAGCATCTCGCCTTCGCGTCGAGCCAGCGTCGGGTCGTGGCGACGCACGACGACGACTTCCTCCGCCTGCACGCACAGGGTGCGGCCCACACAGGCATCGCCTATTGCCGGCAACAATCGATGACCATTGGAGAATTGTTGCGGCGGGTGGTTTTGCTCCACGACCTGCTGTCGCCCGAGGAGATGATCGGCCGGGTCGAGTTTCTCTGAAGAAAACGGGGACTTCGTTCCCTCCCCAGGCTGCTAAAATCGAGGCTACTATGCTCTCGCGTAGGTTCGGCTGCCTGCTGCTGGGTATGTGGTTGGCAGGCATCCTGTTGATGACCTGGGTGGATTGGGAAAGAACGTGGTCGGTCGATGCCGTGCTGAACGGCGGCAACCCCGCGGCGTCGATGCGTTTGAAGGCTCTGGCGCCGGAGGACGCGCGCATGCTTTTGACCTATCAGGCGAATGAACAAGCGCGCTGGTACCAGCGCATCTGGGAAGATGTGCAGGTGTTTTGGGGCGCGTTGTTCTTCGCTTTCCTGTTGTTTGGCACGCGCGAAGGCAAGCTGACGCTCGGTCTGTCTCTGGGAATGCTCGCCGTGACACTGGCGGAACGGTTCCTGCTATCCCCGGAGATGCTCGGGCTGGGAAGAATCATCGACTTTATCCGCCCCGACCTGCATTCCGGTGAGCGCAGCGAGTATTGGGTCCTGCACAATACTTACCGGATGGTGGAACTGGTCAAGCTGGGAGCCGGATGCATGCTGGCTACGGTCCTGATGGCCGGAGGCCCGCACCGCTTACGAGACCCCTGGGAGCAGGTCCACGTGATCGATAAAGCCGATTACGGCCATATCGATCGGTGAGTGGGGCCTTCCCACGGCCGTCATGGCGCTGAAGCCGTCGGTCGCCAGCAGGACTTTATCGCCCACCCCGGCGTCCACGGCATCGAGAGCCACTACGGCTTGTCCGCGGTCGCTGCCATCCAGGTTCAGCGGTTGCACCAGCAGCAGTTTCCGGCCCTCGTGACTGGGATGCTTCTCAGTGGCCACCAATTCGCCGATGACTCGCGCAATCAGCATAACCGGTCTCTAGCCGGGACCGCCGGCGAGCAGGTTCTTGCCCAGGTGAACGGAGTCGACGATGCCGACAATGGTGGTATCGGTGGGCGGTTCGGCCGGGTGAAACGGGAAACTGGCCTCTCTACCGCGCACCCAGTAGACCAACTCACCCGTGCCGGCGCCTGTCGAATCGGTGCAGATCAGGCGCCGCCCGGCGCTTTCGAGACCGGGTGTAACGGGCTGCACGATCAGAAAACGCTGGCCGCGAAGGTTCTCGTCCTTCACCGTAGACCAGACGCGTCCCACCACTCGGCCCAGGTACATGGCATTCAGTCCAGTTGCACTTCGTCCACAATGCCGACGATGGCGGTGTCGACCGGCGTATCCTTGCAACCCTCCGCCATGCGGGCCGAGCTGCCCGACACGGCGATGACTCGCTCGCGGAAACCCGCGCTAACCGTGTCGACGGCCACCACATAACCGGCTTCGTCGTTGCCCTCCGGCGATATCGGCTTCAGGATAAGCAGCGTCTTACCTTCGAGGCGCGGATCTTTGCGAGTGGCGACGACCGTGCCCACAACGCGGGCGAGAATCATGACGGCACCTCAAGACCGGCTACTTGCCGGCCTTGCCGATCGGCAGCACGTCTTCCAGGCTCTGGTGCGGGCGCGGAATGACGTGAACGGCGATCAGTTCGCCTACGCGGCGCGCAGCGGCGGCGCCCGCATCGGTGGCCGCGCGCACGGCAGCCACATCGCCGCGAACCATGGCGGTCACGTACCCGGACCCGATCTTCTCCCAGCCGACCAGGTTCACCTTGGCGGCTTTCACCATCGCGTCGGCGGCCTCGATCATGGCCACCAGACCTTTGGTCTCAATCATGCCTAACGCTTCACCCATCTATCCTCTCCCAACCAGCTCCACACTTCATCCGTCAGCAGGATCTTCGATTGTAGCAGGTTGACCTTCCCCGGATGGCTCCGATTGACAGCCCCGTTCGTGAGCCACCTACAATGGAACAATGCCCCATTGGCCCGACTGGTCCGCGAAACTGCGCCGCTCGATTGGTTTGGGTCTCGTTCTTGCTCTGCTCGCGGCATCCTCCTCCTGCGCCATTCGGCGGCGGGTCATCTCGCGGCAGGGCGGCAACACCGCGCAGAAGCTGCAGATTGCAGACGAGTCCGCCCTGCTGGAGAGCATTGCCCGCGAATACCGGGCCGTCCGCGACTTCAATGCCACGGTGGACATGGTCCCGGCTCTCGGCAGCGCCGAGAAGAACCATATTACGGAGTACAAGGACGTCCGCGCCTATATTCTGTTTCGCAAACCGGCGGCCATCCGCATCATCGGTCTCTATCCGGTGGTGCGCAGCAAGGCTTTCGACATGACCAGCGACGGCACGTCGTTCAAGCTGTACGTTCCCTCCCGCAACGCCTTCGTCGTGGGTAGCAACGACATTGTCCAGCCTTCGCCCAACAAGCTGGAAAACCTGCGCCCCCAGCACTTCGTCGACGCGCTGCTGGTACGCCCGGTGGACCTGAAGACGGAAAAAATATTGCTCGAGAACCTGACCGACGAAGACCAGGCTTCCTACATCCTGCACGTAATCCGCGAGCGCGGCGGCAAACTGCAGCTCGTCCGCACCGTCTGGTTCAACCGCGTCAACCTGCAAATCTCCCGGCAGTTGATCTTCGACGACAAGGGCAACATTCTGACCGACGCCCGCTATTCGGAGTGGAAACCCTACGACAACGTGGCTTTCCCCAAGCACATTGAAATCAACCGCCCGCAGGACGAATACGGGGTGGTCATCGATCTGGTGAAAATGGATATCAATAAAGGCGTCGCGGATGATAAATTTGTATTGGAACAGCCGGAGGGAACGACGCTGCGCGCCGTCGGCCGGGCTCCAGGCGCCCCCGCCGTTCCTCTCGCGACGCCCGAAGGAAAGATCGACCATTAGTGACCGGTAAACTGGTACTCGAAAACCTCAAGCACCGCCCCATGCGATCGCTGTTGAGCATCCTGCTGATCGGCGTGCCGGTGACGTTGATTCTCACCCTGGTAGGCATGACCCAAGGCATATTGGACGACTCGCGCAACCGCCAGCGCGGCGTCGGCGCGGACGTCGTGATCAAAGCCTCGGAGTCCAAATCGGTGGTTACTTTCAGCGCGGCGTCGATTCCCGCCGCCCTGGTTGCCAGGGTCGAGCAAGAGCCGCACGTCTCCCTCGCCATGGGTGTCATCAATCAGTCCATCGATCTGCCCCTGATGATCACCGGCATCGACGAAGCCAGGTTCAAGCGGATGACGGGCGGATTCACCTTCGACGCCGGGGGCCCGTTTCAGGGCCCCGACGATATCATCGTGGACCGCTACTATGCCAACCAGCACCACCTCTCGGTCGGCCAGAAGATCAAGTTGATGAATCACGACTGGCGCGTGGCCGGAATTGTCGAGCCGGGTAAGCTGACGCGCCTCGCCGTTCCGCTGGCCACGATTCAGGAGTTGAACGCCGCTACCGGCAAGATCGGGCAGATCTATCTAAAGGTCGACAACCCGAGCCACATCGACGCTGTGGTCCGGGAGTTGCAGGCGATGCTGCCGGGCTACGGCGTTTTCAGCATGGCCGAGGCCATGGCGATGTACAGCGTGGAGAACATCCCGGCGATCCAGGAATTCACGGTGGTGGTGGTGATCATCGGCGTGGTGATCGGTATCGCCGTGGTGGCGCTTTCCATGTACATGGCGGTGATGCAGCGTACGCGCGAGATCGGCATTTTGAAGGCTCTGGGAGCGTCGAATGCATTCATTCTGCGCGTCATTCTTCTGGAGGCCTTATTGATCGGGCTGGGCGGAACGATCCTGGGCATCGTTTTCAGTTTCGGAGCCCAATGGCTGATTGCCACGCTGGTGCCGGCGTCGATCCAAATGGCCATCGTTTACGCCTGGTGGCCGCGGACCGCTGTCATCATTCTGACCGCGGCCGCCCTAGGCGCGCTGTACCCCGGGCTGAGCGCCGCCCGGCACGATGCCATCGAGGCGCTGGCGTATGAGTAACGACGCCGGCCCCATTATTGAAATCCGCGACCTGCGCAAGATCTATCGCCTGGGCAAGGTCGACGTGCCGGCCCTGCGCGGGGTGAATCTGGACGTGCCCTCGGGCGAGTTTCTCTCCATCGTGGGGCCGTCGGGCTCGGGCAAATCCACCCTGTTTCATATCATCGGCGGATTGACGCCGCCCACTTCCGGGCAAGTGAAGGTGGGCGGCCAGGACCTGGCTTCGATGACGGACGCAGGCCGCACCCGCCTGCGCAAACGCACCGTGGGTTTCGTGTTCCAGAAATACAACCTGCTACCCAACCTGACGGCGGGCGACAACATCGCCGTGGCGCGCTTTCTGGGCGGCAACAACGGCCGGCCGGATGCGCAATTCGCCGAAGTGCTGCGGCTGCTGGGCATCGAGGGCCGTCTGGACCATAAGCCCAACTCGCTCTCCGGAGGCGAGCAGCAGCGCGTCGCCATCGCCCGCGCCATCGTCAATCGTCCCGCCATCCTGCTGGCCGACGAACCCACCGGCAATCTGGATACGGAAAACTCCCAAGCCGTGCTGGACATTCTCCGCGATCTGAACCAGCGCACCGGCCAGACCATCCTCATGATCACGCACAACCCGGAAGCCGCGGCCTACGGGCATCGGACGGTGCAGATGCGGGACGGCAGGATCGTGGAGCGAGGGTAGGCGCGAGCCGCGTAGGGGTCGCGACGGGGCAGGACGCGGCCCATTGCACCGTTTGCCCCGTGGACATTGGCCCACTTATGGCTTCATGAACTCCTGCACCCACGCAGATGTTTCCTCTATCCGAAGCCGTATTGCCGCGAGTCTGTTCTTACCGAGGAGATAGCTGAAATGACTTCTTCGAGTTCGGGCGATCGAAGGGATGAACGTCGCCGATGATTTGTCGGTTCCGTACAGGCGTGTTTGCCCGGCCAACAGATCGGCGGCTTGCAGGGGCATTACGGCTTTATCATCGCCGGGACGAATGGTTCCCACCACTTTCTTGACCTCTACGAAGCCGGGAAGATTGGCGACGCGCTGATAGAGGCGGAGGGCATCGCGAAACTCCTTTTTGTTGTCGTCAAAGGTGAAGTTGATGGTTTCGCCCGCCGCCGTTGCTTTGATCCATGACGAGCAACTGACGAGAATGCCCTGAAAACACCATAGGTAGGGATTTTGGTAGGTGCGTGGCAGGGCTGGTTCGAGTATCGATTTGTAGGCGCGGACATCCATGACGACGTTTACTGCGAGATCGTCCCTGCAAGGCAGGTGCGTGTTGATGATGGAAATCAGGGACTCCGTCTTGGCGATACGCTCTTGAAGTGGATGGTTTCTGAAGACGCCGTTCGTCTTCGTAGTGAACACGTCGTGCATCTTGAAGTGCGAAATCTTCGGAGGGGCCGCAAGTTCGGTTCGCCAGTCAGTTGAGAAGTTTGTCCACAGCTCGTCCCTGGCAACGAACCTTGCAACGACGTACGCCCTATCATCCGAACTCTCATCCAGGTAGGCTGTCAACATGCCGAGGGTTGCCTCAATTTGCAGCATAGCGCGCGCTTGGAGGATCGTGGCACGTGACGGTAAAAGCGGTGACAGACGTAAAGGCGGCGACAGACAGGACGTTACCCGCCCAGAGCTTCCTTGTGAAATGTCGCGTCTGCGGCGCCGACCGAAGTACCGGTCTGGTAAACTCGTGATGGGCCATGAGATCGAATCTCCAACACGTTCTCGACACACTCCGGGCGCACGAGGCGGACTTGCGGCGGCTTGGAGTCGCGCATGCAGCAGTATTCGGTTCGGTGGCACGAGGCGAAGCTGGCGCGGAAAGCGACGTCGATGTGCTCGTGGATCTCGACGAGAACAGGCCGATGGGCATCTTTGAGTATGCCAGGACGAAACTGTACATCGACGAACTCCTCGAAGGCTCCAGCGACGTCGTAAATCGGCGTACGCTGAAGCCTTTGCTCCGGGCGAGTATTTTGCACGACGCGGTTCATGCCTTCTAAGAATCCCGCTCAGCGGTTGGCCGACATCATTGACAACGTCGATGCGATCCAGGGGTTTACCGCGGATCTCGATTTTCCCGCTTTTCGGGCCGACCGAAAGACGGTTTACGCGGTGGTGCGCGCACTGGAGATCATCTCGGAAGCCTCGCGGCGCCTTCCCGACGATCTGCTCCGCCGACATCCGGGGATCGATTGGGCGGCTATCGCAGCCGCCGGGAACGTCTATCGGCACGAATATGAAGCGGTGGACGAGGCTTTGATTTGGCACACCGCCCAACATGGTCTGGCGGCCCTGCGCAAAGTGGCCGAGGAGGAGATGCCTGACCCGGAGGCAGAGCTGTCTCCGAGCGGCCCGCCAGGGACGGATCAGTCCCCATAGGTCGGCCAGCATCCACCGTCCGCCCGCTCTACCCGATTTCGTAGTGCTTCAGAATCTTCTCCCAGTGGCCTTGGGCCTTGAGCAGCACTTCCACTACTTCGCGCACGGCGCCATCGCCGCCGCACTTTTCGGTGACGTGGTGGGCGGCCTGCTTCACTTCGGCGCGGGCGTTGGCCGTAGCGATGGCGAGGCCCACGCGCCGCATGATCACGACGTCGGTAAAGTCGTCGCCGATGTAGGCCACTTGGTTCGAGTCCACCCCGGCGTCGGCCAGAATCTCGGTGAGGATCGGGATTTTCTCGATGTGGCCCTGGTAGACGTACTTCATCTTGGCTTGGCGGGCGCGCTCCTCGGTGGCGGGGGAAAGGCGCCCGCTGATGACGCCGGTCGGGATACCGTACCAGCTCAGCCATTGCAGGCCGATGCCATCCTGCGAGTCGAACCCCTTGGTTTCGGCCATTTTGCCATCGGGGCCGGGCAACTGGTAGAGCTTGCCGTTGGTCAACACGCCGTCCACATCCATCAGCAGCAGCCGAATGGTGGCCGCGCGGGCGAGCAGTTCCGCGGGGCTAAGCATTGTAGGTACTGGAGGAAACGTTACCGCCCTTGCCGGTCCAGTTGGTGTGGAAGAACTGGCCGCGCGGACGGTCGACGCGCTCGTAGGTGTGGGCACCGAAGTAATCGCGCTGGGCTTGCAACAGGTTGGCAGGCAGGCGTTCGCTGCGGTACCCGTCGAAGAAGGAAAGCGCGGTGGTGAAGGCCGGCACGGCAACTCCGGCACTAACCGCGGTCGCGACGGTGCGCCGCCAGGAAGCCTGGCAACGTTCCACCACCCCGGTAAAGTAGGGATCGAGCAGCAGGTTCGAGAGGTTGGGGTTGCGGGCGAACGCGTCCTTGATTTTGCCCAGGAACACCGAACGGATGATGCAGCCGGCGCGCCACATCAGCGCAATGGCGCCGTAATTCAGGTTCCACTTGTACTCTTTGGCGGCCTCGCGCAGCAGCATGAAGCCTTGCGCGTAGGAAACCAGCTTGGAGGCGAGCAGCGCCTGCCGGATATCTTCGATGAAGGCCTTGCGGTCGCCCTCGAATGTGAACTGGGGTCCGGACAGGATCTTGGAGGCCTCCACGCGCTCTTCTTTCATGGCGCTCAGGCAGCGGGCGAACACGGCTTCACCGATGAGCGTGACCGGCACACCCAGGTCGAGCGATTCGACGCTGGTCCACTTGCCCGTGCCCTTCTGTCCGGCGGTGTCGAGGATCTTGTCGACCACCGCGTCGCCGGCTTCGTCTTTATAGGCCAGAATGTCGCGGGTGATTTCGATCAGGTAGCTGTCGAGCTCGCCTTTGTTCCACTCGGTGAGGACGTCGTGCATCTCTTCGTTCGAAAGCTTCAGCCCGCCCTTCATGAGCTGATAGGCCTCGCAGATGAGCTGCATGTCGCCGTACTCGATGCCGTTGTGCACCATCTTGACGAAATGGCCGGCGCCGTTTTCGCCCACCCAGTCGCAGCACGGGTCGCCGTCCGGGGTCTTGGCGCAGATGGCCTGAAATATTTCTTTGACCAGCGGCCACGCTTTCACGCTGCCGCCGGGCATCATGGAGGGGCCGAAGCGAGCTCCCTCTTCGCCGCCGGAAACGCCGGTGCCGATGAACAGCAGGCCCTTCGATTCCAAATACTTGGTGCGGCGGATGGTATCGGGGAAGTGGGAGTTGCCGCCGTCGATAATCAGGTCGCCGGGTTCCAGGTGCGGGAGCAGGGTTTCGATAAAGTCGTCCACCGCCTTGCCGGCCTTGACCATCAACATGATCTTGCGGGGGCGTTTCAGCAGGGACACCATTTCTTCGATGGAGTGAGCGCCGACGACGTTTCGGTGCCCCTTGGCGGCGTCGGCGAGAAACTCGTCGACCTTCGCAACCGTGCGGTTAAAGGCTACCACCTGGTAGCCATGGTCGCTCATGTTGAGGATCAGGTTCTGACCCATCACGGCCAGACCGATCAATGCGATATCGGCAGTTGGTTCCATATTTTGAAAGCTCGCAAGGGAGGCGATGCGCGAACCTTTCTTATAACATGCGGCGTAGGCAGGGCCAACGGGGGATTTCGCAGTTTAGGCGCGGAAACCGCTCCCTTGGAAGCCGTGAAAAAATCAGAAATCGCAGGCGGAACCGCCTGCGCCACCAAAGCAGGTGCATTGTTTTCAATGGTGGAGCAGGCGGTTCCGCCTGCTCAGCGCGTTTCGGAGAGTTTTTTTCACAGCTTCCGGCGGTCGAACGGGACCCCTGGCGTCCATTCCTTGCTAGCGCCGCGGGTCCGGTTTCACCACCAGCGGTTCGGTATAGCTGGCGCCGCCGGCCGCCAGCTTCACCGCGTAAGTGCCGGGGGGCATCCATTCGCCTCGGGCGCCGGGCGTGTCCCGGTAGATGGCGGCGATCGAATACTCTCCGCCCCTGCGCCCACCCCCGCCGGCTGGCGCGGCGTGCAGGTCCCAGACGAACCGGTGCATGCCGGCCTCGGGGGAAAGCGACTGGAATGGACGGATCCAATAGGTGGGCACGTTCAGCAGCGGGTCCGGCTGCGCGGGTTGATCGGTGCTGGCAAAGCGCCGCACTACGCCGCCCGAGGCATTCAGAATTTCCAGCGTCACCGGGCTGGAAGCGGCGGTCCGCAGGTAGTAATACAGAATCGCGCCGTCGGGCGGATTCTGCCCGGCGGGCTCTTCGGGCGGCAGGGGCGTATCGGTATTGGTGTCGCGGTTCAACCGGTAGGTCACCCGCGGTGCGAAAAGCTGCGCCGCCGCCGTGGCCGTTTCCGCAGTCAATTGCCGCAGGGGCGAAATATCGTCCAGAATCCAGAAGCCGCGGCCGTGCGTGCCCACCACCAGGTCGTCGTCGTGAACCACCAGGTCCCGAATCGATGTGGCCGGCATGTTCTGGCGCAGCGGCTGCCAGTCGTCGCCATCGTTGAAAGAAACGTAAACCGCCAGTTCTGTAGCGGCATACAGCAGGCCCTTGCGAACCGGGTCTTCGCGCACCGCGTTCACCGGACCGGCGGGCAATCCCCGCACCGTTTGGCGCCAGGTGGCGCCGCCATCGTGGGTACGATAGATGTGCGGGCGCTGGTCGTCCAGGCGGAAGCGGTTCACCGCCGCGTACACCGTGTCGTCGTCGAAATAGGAAGCGTCGAGCTGGGAGATCTTGCTCCACGGCGTCAGCTCCGGCGGGGTCACGTTCTTCCAGTTCTTGCCGCCGTCGCGGGTAAGCTGAATCAGGCCGTCGTCGGTGCCCACCCAGATGGTATCGATGTTGCGGCGCGAAGCAGCGATGGCGTAGATCACGCCGCGGCGCGACGCCAGTTGTTTCTTGGCCGCCTCGGCGTACACCGCTACGCTTTCCGGAACGTCCGAAGTTTCCCGCGTCAGGTCCAGGCTGATGGCGCTCCACGTTTCGCCGCCGTTGGCGGTCTTGAGCAGCACCTGCGCGCCCAGCAACAGCACGCGCGGGTCCACGGTCGAAAATAGCAGCGGCGCCGTGCGCAGAAAACGGTAGCTGCCCCGGCCCGGTCCCACCTGCTTCACTTCGCCCGTCAGGCGGTTGTAGCGGCTCACCTTGCCGCCATAGATGATATTGGAATTCAGCGGATCGGGCGCGATCGTGCCGTACTCTTCCGCTCCCACCGGGTGCCATTCGCGAAACGTGATCTGGCCGTCGTTGCCCCGGCTCGAAACCATCGCCGAGCCGCTCTCCTGCTGGCCGCCATACACGTTGTACGGGAATTCGTTGTCGGTGGCCACGTGGTAGAACTGCGCCGTGGGCTGGTTATACCACGAACTCCAGGTGCGGCCGTGATTCACGGTGATGGTGGCGCCCTGGTCCACGGCCAGCAGAATGATATCGGGATTGAGCGGGTTGATCCAGATGGTGTGATAATCGTCGCCGCCCGGCGCGCCTTTAATCGCCGTAAAGTTTTGCCCCGCATCCGTCGATCGATAGGTGGAGGTGTTGGCAATGTAGATGACGTCGGGATTGCGCGGGTCGACCCGCACACAGGCGAAATCCGAGCCTCGCCCGTATACCCGGTTTTCGTGATTGACCCGCTTCCAGGTGGCTCCGGCATCGTCGGACCGGTACACGCCGCCGGTGTCGCTCCCGGCTTCCACCAGCGCGTACATGCGGTTCCCGTTCGAAGGCGCAATGCCGATGCCGATGCGGCCCAGCCCCTGGTCGAAACCCGGCAGCCCGCCGGTGAGCTGCTTCCAGGTGTTGCCGCCATCGGTGGAGCGAAACAAGCCGCTGCCCAGCCCCGAAAACGCCCCGTTCTCCCACGGCCCTTGCCGCGCCTGCCACAACACGGCGTAAACAATGGCGGCGCTGCGCGGATCGAAAGCCAGATCCACCGCGCCGGTGTGCTCATCCTTATAGAGGACCCGCTCGAAGTGGTCGCCGCCATCGGTAGATCGGTACACGCCGCGCTCCGCGTTGGGCCCGTAAGGGTGGCCCAAAACGGCTACGAACAAACGCTTCGCATCGTGCGGATCGACGATGATGTGGGCGATCTGCTGGCCGTCGCGCAGCCCCAGGTGCCGCCACGTCTTGCCGGCGTCGTTTGAGCGGTACATGCCGTCGCCCACCGCAAGGTCCGGTCGCTGCAGCCCTTCGCCTGAGCCCACGTAGACCGTGTTGGGGTCCGACGGTGCCACCGCGACGTCGCCGATGGAGCCGGTCGGCTGATCGTCGAATATCGGGAACCAGGTGCGCCCGGCGTCGTCCGTCTTCCAAACACCCCCGTTATTGACGCCGACATAAAACACGTTCGGCTGCTCGGGAACGCCAGTCGCGCCCACTGTCCGCCCGCCGCGGTACGGCCCGATGGAGCGCCACCGCAGCCCCGCATAGAATTTCGGGTCGAAGTTCTGTGCGCCGAGGGGAAGAAGAAAAAGGAGGATCGCAATCGACTTTCGCATGGTTTTTTCGAGGATAACACCGTGGAGAATGCGGGTTGTGGCAAACGACGGTAGAATTACGCGGAGCAAAGAGGGTTCGACTTGCTGCTGCCTTGCGATCAAAATATCAGAAACCAGCAGAATTTCACGGGTCGCAGGCTAACCCAAATCAATCAATTCATCCCAGCCCAGAGCATAACCCAAAGCTCGCTTTACCTCCCTGTGCCGCGATGGTGCCAGAGAGCCGGCGCGAGAGTCGAGCCATTGCCGCGCCGCGGTCCGAAGATTGTCCAGGTTTGCGACGCAAGGCAAGGAGAGGCCCTCCCGGCTGCCCAGCCGGACCTCGACGGGAATGGCCCGGATCGTCGTGGCGATCTCTGCGACGACGAACTTGCCGAGGTACTGGTAGGCATCGTTGCGACTCAATAGCAACACCGGCCGCCGGCCTGCCGGCGCGGGCAAATTCGCCCACCAGATTTCGAACTGTCTCACGCCTTGAATTCCTCGGGCGTCGACCAGTCGTCAGCATCCGTTGCCGAATCGGGCTGTTTGCTGTAAGCATCGCGCATCGCACGGTACTCGGCACGGCGGACCGCCTTGCGTATTGCCTCTCGAACAAACTCGGACCGCTTTCGCGGTGCCGCTACGCGGTTCAACGCAACTAGCGTCTGTTCGTCCAACTGGACCAGCAACGCCTTCATATATTTTAATTATATATAAAGCTGATATCATACGTCGCTGGTTCCCTTGCACGATAAGTGCCAGGCCGGACGTCGTCACCCCATTACAATGGAACCGTGCCGACCGCCAACACTTCCATCCACGAAATCCTCGAGAGGCTCGAAATCGAGCCGGTGAATTCGGGCGCCTGTTATGGCGACTGGATTCCCTGTCCCGCCGGCGACGAGCTTGCTTCCGTGAACCCCGCCACCGGCGAAACGCTGGCTGCGGTGCGAATGGCCGGGGTAGCCGACTACGAGTGCGTCGTGGAACACGCGCGCGCGGCGTTTCTCGAATGGCGTATGGTGCCGGCGCCGAAGCGGGGCGAGATCGTGCGCGAAATCGGCGACGAACTGCGCGCGCGCAAGGCGGAGTTGGGCGCGCTGGTGACGCTCGAAATGGGCAAGATCCTGGCCGAGGGCCGGGGCGAAGTGCAGGAAATGATCGACGTCGCGGACTTTGCCGTCGGGCTGTCGCGCCAGTTGTACGGCCTGACCATGACCAGCGAACGGCCCGGCCATCGCATGTACGAGCAGTGGCATCCGTTGGGCGTAGTGGGGGTGATCAGCGCCTTCAATTTTCCGGTGGCGGTGTGGTCCTGGAACGCGCTCATTGCGGCGGTGTGCGGCGATTGCGTGCTGTGGCGGCCGTCGTCGGAGACGCCGCTTACGGCCATCGCGGTCCAGAAGATCTGCAACCGCGTGACGGACCGCCATAGGCTCAAGGGAATCTTCAATCTGGTGATCGGGCCCAGCCGGACGGTGGGTGAGGCGCTGATTGGCGACGTGCGCATTCCGCTGGTCAGCTTCACCGGATCGACCGAAGTGGGCCGCCATGTCTCGGAAACCGTGGCGCGGCGGCTGGGCCGGAGCATTCTGGAGCTGGGCGGCAACAACGGCGTCGTCGTCATGAACGACGCCAATTTCGATCTGGCTCTGCGCGCCATCCTGTTCGGCGCGGTGGGAACGGCGGGCCAGCGCTGCACCACCACGCGCCGCGCGTTCCTCCAGCGTGGAATCGCCCCGCGCATGAGGGAGGCGCTGGTCGACGCCTATCGGCAGGTGCGCGTGGGCGATCCGATGGACGCGGCCACCCTGATGGGACCGCTGGTGAACCTCCGCGCCGTGGACGACATGATGGACGGCATCCGCCGCATCCGCGAGCAGGGCGGCGAGATCCTGAGCGGCGGCGGGAAGCTTACGGGCTGTTTCGTCGAACCGACGCTGGTGCGCGCGCGCCCCGATATGCCGATCCTTAAGGAGGAAATCTTCGCCCCCATCCTTTACCTGGTGGAGTTCGACACCCTGGACGAGGCCGTGCACTGGCACAACGACGTGCCGCAGGGCCTGTCGTCGGCCATGTTCACAGGCAGCCTGATCTCCGCCGAGACCTTTCTGAGCCATCGCGGCAGCGATTGCGGCATCGCGAACATCAATCTGGGAACCAGCGGCGCGGAAATCGGCGGCGCCTTCGGCGGGGAGAAAGATACCGGCGGCGGACGCGAATCGGGCAGCGACGCCTGGAAAGCGTACATGCGGCGGCAGACCAATACCATCAACTGGTCGGAACAACTGCCGCTGGCGCAAGGGATTCGGTTCGACCTGTAGGGCGCTTTTCGGCGGGGAATTTGGATTCGGGTGTAGTGAATTCGGCTCTTCGCGGGTCTTAGAGCTGAGCCAACGCCATGATCTACAGGTTTGTCTTTTCTCTGATTGCGCTGTTGCCCTTTGCCGCCGCGCAGGTGCAACTGCAATTCGGTCCGGGCCTTACCAACAGCCGGGTGTTGCAGTTGCCGAACGGGGACCAACTGCTGGTCGGAACGAACCAGGCGAACAGTGCATCCGGGCTCAGTGTCTGCTGCTATTCGCACGCGCAGATCGCCCTGGCCGCTTTGGGCGGCGCTCCGTTCCGTGGGGGGCCCGGGCCTTTAGCCTCTCTTGGGGGCAGCGGCAATGACGAACCGCAAGCCGCCGCGGTCGACCCTAGCGGGAACGTCTGGATCGTGGGAAATACCGATTCGGATGATTTCGACCTGGTGAACCCCATCGTGGCGCAGAAGGTCCCCTACCGCACGGCCGGTTTCGTGATCGAGCTCGACCCCACAGGAAGCAAACTGCTGTTTGCCACCTATCTGGCCGGCAAGCTGAGCTCGCCACTCTACCACGCCACCAAGACTACGGCGATTGCACTCGATAGCAGCGGGAATGCGTACGTCGGAGGGACGACCAATGAGACGGATTTTCCGACCACACCCGGCGCGTATATGGGTGGCCAGAAAGGAGCGGACAGCTTCTTCAACACCTATTTCTACTCGTATCTGGTAAAGATCTCTCCGGCCGGGAAGCTGCTGTACGGCACGCTGCTCGAAACGGGCTCCGCAAACTGCATGGGCAGTGAATGCATCGGCTACGCATCGACGTACGCGTCGGTGAGCGCCATCGTGCCGGTTTCAGGGAGCGCGGCAGCCGTAGCCGATGCCCGGGGCCCAGGCGGGGGCGGGTCCGTGATTGAGGTCGCGGCGGATGGCTCGAAACTCCTCTGGGACGATCAACTATCTATAAGCTTTGGCGTCGTCGGGGGCCTGTCAATGGTCCAGGACGGTAGCGGCAATCTGGACCTGTTGGGGGGGTACACGACTGGTGGGCTTGAACTCCCCGGCTCTTCGGAGCGAACGGGACCGTCGGGGCTATTCGTCGCGCAGCTCAAGCCGGACGGCTCGGCGCTGAACTACGCGACCGACCTGGGGGAATCCGCGGATGTGAACGCCGCGGGACTGCTGCTGGACGCTTCGGGCAATGAATACCTGGCCGGTTCGAGCTCGTCGCCGCAATTCCCCACGCTGGCCGGGGTCCCGAATCTGGGTTCCGACTTTGTCCTGCAACTCGGTCCCTCCGGCACCGGGGTGCAGAAGCTTTTCCGTTTTCCCCATGGCACCATCGCCACGCCGCCGGCCTTCAGCGGCAGCGGAAGTCTCTTGCTGCTCGGAGCTCAGGGCGCGCTGCTGACCTTACCTCCGAGTTATGCCTTCGACTCACCGGCCATCGTGGGATTCGCCAATTCGGCCTCCTACGCGCTGAACCCGGGTTTCTATCCGGGAGCGCTGATTACGTTATATGGATTCGACTTGCCGGCCTCGACCGCGGGTTTGCAGGTTCTGTTCGACGGGACGCCCGCCGCGCTGCTTTACGCGGGTCCGGACCAGATCAACCTCCAGGTACCGTTCGAGGTCCCGACGGGTGTGGGCTCCGCAGCGCCGATTACGCTGCAGGTGGTCACGCCGTCGGGAAACCCGTCGATCCAACTGGGGATCGCGCAGTCGCTCGGCATCTTCACCACGGACCGGTCCCACGCCGCCGCGCTCAACCAGGATGGCACGGTGAATTCGGCATCCAATCCAGCGTCCGCCGGCTCGATTGTGAGCCTCTTCGGCACTGGCGCGACCTGGCCTGCGGGTAGCCAGGACGGCGCGGCGCCCACCAGTGCCACGCCCTGGGACCCGTCGCTCAATAAATTCGAAATGGTGGACGGCGACGCGATCCCACTCAATATTCTCTACGCCGGAAACGCGCCTGGGCTCATTGACGGCGTGTTTCAGATAGACGTGCAACTGCCGCCGACGATCTTGCCGGCGCCGAGCGGCTACGGACTCACGCTGCACGCGAGCCCTCCGAATGTTGTCGGTCAGTTATCCGCCAATGTCGTAATTGTATATACGAAGTGAGGCCTCGGTCACCGGCGCTACAGGAACCTCGCTATTATCGATCCAGGAGGTTCCGTGAACTATTCGCGCCGAGACATTGCCGCGCTGCTGCCGCTCGTGGCGGCCCAAGCCGCGCACGCACAGAATGCGCCCAAGCCGGATGCGCCCCTGGCTGCCAAGGCTTACAAGTACGAAGACCTGCCGGTGAAAACCAACGGGGCAAACCAAACGCGGGCGGTCTTCGACGGCGCCACGCACAGCGGTTATCACATCGACCTGCATATGACCCAGCTCGGGCCGGGGCAGCAGCCGCACCCGCCCCACAGCCACGTTCACGAAGAAATCCTCATGCTGCGAACCGGCCAGTTGGACGTGACCCTGGGCTCCCAAACCAGCCGTATCGATGCCGGATCGGTGGTCATCACTGCGTCCAGCCAAGAGCATGGCTGGCGCAACCCCGGTCCCGGCCCGGCCGAGTATTTTGTCATGGCGGTCGGCCGGGATAGTTAGGGCCGCGTGCTGCCAAGATGGCGATGAAAACCTACAATTTCAAAGTAGTTATCGAGCCCGATGAAGACTTCGACGGCAATCCCGCGGGATGGCACGTCTACTGCCCCGCGCTGGAGCGCGTCGGCGGGTCGACGTGAGGCGAGACCCGGGAAGAAGCCCTCAAGAACATCAACGAGGTCGTCCGCATGGTTGTCGAGAGCATGTCTGAAGACGGTGAACGTATTCCGGAGGAGCCCTTCGATGGGGTAGGAGCAACCGGTGAGACTTGCGTCGCGGTTACGGTCTAGTTTCCCGGCAACCGCTCCCTGACGGTCGCGGCTCGGAAACGCGCGAAACCGAGCCGCGGGAGCGGTTTTCTTTAATACGTGGACGTAACTCCGAAATCGGGTACTGACCTTGAGCTGGTTACTGATTACTACCTTTCACACCGCAGCCAACGCGCGTTCCAAATCGGCAATGATGTCTCCGGCCGATTCGATGCCGGCCGAAAGGCGCACCAGGTTGTCGCGGATTCCCATTCGCTCGCGGTGTTTGGGGGAAACCTCGCGGTGCGACGCCATTACCGGATAGAGCACCATGCTGTGGACGTCGCCCAGCGAAGTGGCCGGGACGACGATCTCCAGGGCATCCAGGAAGCGGAAGACTTCGTCGCGGCCGGCGCCCCTGATTTCGAAGCTGACCATGGCGCCATAGAGATCCGGTGGAAACAGGCGGCGGATGGCGGCGGCGTCCGGATGGGAGGGGTCGCCGGGGAAATGTACGCGCTCGACTTTGGGGTGGGCCGCCAGCCAGGTTGCCAGCCGGCAGGCGTTGGCGCACTGCCGTTCCATGCGCAGGGGGAAGGTCTTGATGCCGCGCATGGTCAGGTAGCTTTCAAACGGGCCGAGCACGGCGCCGATGGTGCGCGAGAGGGCGCGCAGGGCAGCGAAGTGCTCTTCATCGCAGACCACCGCGCCGCCCAGAACGTCGCCGTGGCCCGCCAGGTACTTGGTAAGCGAGTGTACGCTGAAGTGCGCACCCCGCTCTAGCGGACGCAGCAGCATCGGGGTGGCGAAGGTGGAGTCCACCACAAGAGCGGCTCCGGCGGCGCGGGCGATGGCGGCAATCCGGTCTACCTGGGGCACCCGCAGCAGCGGGTTCGAAATGGATTCGATCAAAATGCAGCCGGGTTTCGACTCAGCCACCGCGGCTTCCAGGGCGGCCAGGTCGCAGACGTCGGCGAAGCGCACGTCGATGCCGGAGGGTTCGAGCACGTTCAGCAGCAATCCCACCGTGGCGCCGTAGAGCGCGTCGGCGGCTACGATGGATTTGCGCCCGTCGGCCAGGGCGGTCGAGATGGCCAGTTGCAGGGCCGCCATGCCGGATGCGCAGGCCAGGGAACCATAGCCGTTTTCGAGCGAGGTGAGCAGTTCTTCCAGCGCGGCGTTGGTGGGGTTGTCGTAGCGCGCGTAGGCGTAGCCTTCCTCTTCCCGGCCGAAAATGCGGTCGAGTTGCGCGCTGGTCTCGTAAAAGTAGCTCGAGGCCGTATGGATGGGCGTAGTGACCGGTATCGCGGACGAAGGTTTGCGCCGGTCGCCCGCGTGCACGGCCTTGGTGTGGATCTGGCAGGCGCCCGCGGCCGGGCTGCCGGATTTGGTGGTTCTCATTTTCGTTTCCAGCGCACGCCGCTCTTGGTGTCCTCCAGCAGAATGCCCTGGTCGGAGAGTTGCTGGCGGATCTGGTCGGCGCGGGCGAAATTCCTGGCTTTCTTGGCGGCGGCCCGTTCGGCAATCAAAGCTTCGATTTCGGCATCGCTCCACTGGCCGGCGGCGGCGGAGGGTTTCAACACGTCGAAAACCGCATCGAATGCGGTCAGTAGATCGAGCGCGGCAGGGGCGTTGCCGGCGCGGAATTCGCCGGAGTCCATGGCCGTATTGGCGTCGCGCAGGTACTCGAACACGGCAGCCAGCGCCTCGGCCGTGTTCAAATCGTCGTCGAGCGCATTCCGAAATGTCCCTTGCGCCGAGGCGGTGCGCGCGCTCCAGACCTCGCTGGCACCATCGGGGAGGCGGTCGGTCTCCAGCCGCAGCTTGAAATTGCGCAGCCGGTCGATGGCGGTGCCGGCGGATTTCAACCCGTCGAAGGTGAAGTTCAGCGATTTGCGGTACGGCACCGATGCCAGCAGGTAGCGGACTGCCTCCGGGGTATAGCCGCGCGCCAGAATGTCGCGCAAGGTAAAGTAGTTACCCAGCGACTTCGACATTTTCTGGCCTTCCACGAGCAGAAACTCGGCATGCACCCAGAAGCGGGCGAACGGCTTGCCGGTGAGCGACTCGGACTGGGCGATTTCGTTTTCGTGATGGGGGAACACCAGATCGACGCCCCCGGCATGCAGATCCAGCGTTTCGCCCAGGTACTTAAGGGCCATTACGGAGCACTCGATGTGCCAGCCGGGGCGGCCAGGGCCAAGAGCGCCTTCCCAGAACGGCTCGCCCTCCTTGGCGGCCTTCCAGAGCGCAAAATCCCGGGCGTCGGCTTTATCGTAGGTGTCGACATCCACGCGAGCGCCGGCGATGTTGCCCCGGAAATCGTTATGCGAAAGCTTGCCGTATTCCGGAAAAGTGGCGATGCGAAAATAGACGCTACCCTCCGACGCATAAGTGTGGCGCGATTCTCCCAGCTTCCCAATGGCCAGCAGCATGTCTTCGATGTGCTCGGTCGCACGTACCAGGCGTTCCGGAAGCTCCAGACGAAGAGCGGCGCAGTCGTCCAGAAAAGCCTGGGTGTAGACGGCGGTGTAGGCGGCGAGAGTTTTGCCTTGCGCGACCGCATTGCGGATGATTTTGTCATCCACATCTGTAATGTTCATCACATGTTCGAGGGCAAAACCGTTGAGGCGCAGGCAGCGGCGCAGGATATCGACGAAAGTGAAGGTGCGGAAATTGCCGATATGAGCGTAGTCGTAAACCGTGGGGCCGCAGGTATACATGCGGACCGTGTTGCGCTCGGACGGTGTGAAGACCTCAACTTGCTGGGAAAGGGTGTTATGGAGACGCAATGCCATGGATTTGCTAGGAAAATCCATGGTAGCAGAACCGCGCCGCCGGACGGCCGGGATGGTGTAATTGTGTACCTTCCCTGGGGGACGGCCCCGTAGAAATTGCTCGGTGCGTAAAAAATTCGGAAACTTTTCCCCGTTGCAAACACTTTATTTGCAGCGAGACACCGAAATGGATTCAGAATTGCAACCTAACGAACCAATCACGAAAAGGCCTCCGGTTTGCCGCCGCCGTTACGCTAACAGTTCAGCCTGGAGGCAGAGGAGCAAGAGTTTGGATCAAACCAAGAATGACCGGCGGTCGCGCCGGAGGTACGAAATTCACCTCCCGGTGCAGTATCGGGTTTCGCAGCGGAGCTCGGTGCCGATTACCGGAACGGGGATGACCTGCGATTTGAGTACTGGGGGGCTTGGCTTTCGCTGCCGCAGAACTCTTCCCGTGGGTGCGCACATCGAACTTTCGATCGAGTGGCCGGCTTCCTACGGGGAGGGCGTGGCCATGGAACTGCAAGTGACCGGGTTCGTGATTCGCGCGGAGGGCAACCGCGTCGGGGTGCGGGTGAACTCGCACCGCTTTCGTTTGTTGCCGAGCGAGGATCAGCCCTATCGCGCCAGCGCATAGGGGTTTAGGAAGCGAGGGCGCCGGGGGGACAGCAGTAGAAGCGGAGGCCGGGCGAAGCGCACCGCCAGGGCGATGGCGGAGCGTGCCGGAGTCTCCACGGGGCCGATTGGAACCGGAGGCCGTTGTCACCCAGGGCGGCTGGCGCCCGAAGCCGCCGTCGGCGCCATCTCTGCGCTTGAACCGGGCTGAATGGATTGCGGTCCTGCCGCGACGTTCGCTCAGACCGGCATCACCTCCAACCGAAGAGTTCAAAACGGAAGTCGGACAGTGGCGCCTGGCTCTGGCCGAAGGCGTGTCTGCGCCCGCTCAAGCTGTCGTCCAGCCTGACTCCCAAGAATATCGTGTGCCTGGCTGCGAAGGCGAAATCTGACAAAGCCATTGCGTACGAACTTAGTACACCGCTGCGGAAGTTCGCTAACGTAATTGCGTGCAACCGCTCCCTGACGGTCGCGGCTCGGAAACGCGCGAAACCGAGCCGCGACCGCGATTGAGGGAGCAGTTACCGGATACGAGTCTGTAATTGCGAAAACGAGCACTTAAGTTGACCGGGAGAACGGCAGGACAGTAATTGAACCATGTCTTCGAAGAGCTGTGCTACTACGCCGCGGCTTGGGAGAAGATAGCTCCCAGGAGTCGGGTATCCACCCTAGTGAAGCTGAAGTGCATGAAGTCGGGCGGGAGAATTGCCAACCTCGATAGTTTCGAGATACAGCTCAGGACGACGGCGGACAGACCTGGGTTGGAACCTGGCTGGCTCATCGAGTTATAGGCACGCGCGATTTCTTAAGGGTTCTTACTAAGTTGGCTCGGAAAACCCGGTACTGATTCGCGACATTTCCCTTGACGCCCCATTAAAGTTGTTTCATACTCCAGACACGATTGCGAGGGGTACAGCAATCGTAAGAGGGGCAGGTGCCCCAGTTCTATCGTATGCGCGGAACGGCGGCTGCCTGAAATACGACAGATTCCGGCGATTCGCTTGTGTGCCTGCTTACTTCCAATCCAAGTCAGAAACGGAGATCGCAATATGGGTGAAAGTCCGACGAATTACAAGGAACTGAGTAAGACGGGAAGACGCCCGGCGCGCGGCGCTCGCCGGGTCGGACCGGCGGATCCGCAAGAGATATTGTCTGTAAGTATTAGGGTGCGCCGGCGTGCCGATGCGCCACCGCTGCCCAGCCCGCAACAGACCGGCCCTTCCTCGCTGCGGCGCGGCCCGGCTCTCTCCCGCCAGGAGTTTGCGGCCCGCTACGGCGCCGATCCAGCCGACATCGAACAGATTGCGCAATTCGCTCGCACCAACGGTCTCCGGATCGTCGAAAGCAGCATTTCCCGCCGCACAGTCGTCGTCTCCGGTACGGTGGCGCAGATGAACCGCGTTTTCGCGGTCTCCCTGGGCAGTTACGAATCGCCCGACGGCAACTACCGCGGCCGTGAAGGAACAGTCCAAATGCCGTCCGAACTCACGGATATCGTCGAAGGTGTGTTTGGCCTTGACAACCGGAGGATGGCGAGGGCGTTCAATGTCCGTGGACCCGCACAAGCCACCACGCCGCTGACGCCGCCTCAAGTCGCCAAGCTCTATGATTTTCCGGCGACTCCACCCACAGCGGCCGGACAAACCATCGGCCTTCTGGAATTCGGCGACTCGAACATCGGCACGTGCGGTTTTATCCCGAGCGATATCACGGCATATTTTAAGGGCCAGGGCCTCACTGCGCCCACCGTCGTCGCTGTCGGTGTCGACGGGGCGACAAATTCTCCGGGCACTGCAGCCAGTCCGCACGGGGACGACACGGAGGTCGCGCTGGATATCAGCGTGGCGGGCGCGGTTGCCCAAGGCGCTAAGATCGCGGTGTACTTCGCGCCATGGACGGAGCAAGGCTGGGTGGACGCTGTCACGACCGCCATCCACGATACGACGAACCATCCCTCGGTTATTTCCATCAGTTGGGGTTGGGCGGAAGACGAGATCTCCGTTGCCGGGGGCAGCGTTTGGACTCAGGCGGCCATCGAAGCAGTGAGCGCAACCTTCCAGGAGGCGTCCGTGTTGGGCGTTACCGTCTTTGCCGCCAGTGGCGACGACGGATCGAGCTGCCAGATTAGCGACGGCCAAGCTCACGTGAACTACCCAGGATCCGACCCCTGGCTTACCTCCTGCGGCGGAACCACCATCTCGAACGTGTCCGGAACTACATTCACACAAGACACCTGGAACGATAACGGCGCCACCGGCGGCGGCATCAGCGTCGTCTTTCCGCTGCCTTATTGGCAGAATTGGGCTGGTGTCCCCGCTTCCGTGAACCCCGGGGCGCACGTCGGCCGCGGCATTCCGGATGTTGCCGGGAATGCGGATCCGGACAGCGGCTACGAACTCATCCTGTACGGTTCCCCCAACGGTCCCTGGGGAGGAACCAGCGCGGTCGGTCCGCTGTACGCCGGCCTGGTGGCGCTGCTCAATGCCAACCTGGGCGAGCCGGTCGGCTATCTGAACTACAACCTCTACGCTTTCGCCGGTACCAACGTATACCGCGATGTCAACGATGGCCAAAGCAACGCCACCAGCGGAGCGCCCGGATACAAGTCGGGCCCGGGTTGGGACGCCTGCACCGGGTTCGGCAGCGTGGACGGAACGGCGCTGATGTATGCGCTGGAAGGCGTCGGGCTCCCGGTCGCGCTGGCCGAATACAACGGCAAACTGTTCATGGCCTGGAAGGGAGAGGAGCGCGACGAGCGCATCTGGTACAGCACCTTTAACGGCACAACCTGGGCCGCCCAGCAGCAGGTCCCCGGCGTGGGAACCAGTTCCGGCGTGGCTCTGGCGGTCCTGGGGAGCACGCTCTATATGGCGTGGAAGGGCGAAGGAGACGACCAGGGCATCTACTACACCACCTTTAACGGCACGACTTGGGCGGCGCAAAAGTTGGTTTCGGGCGTCGGCACCAGCACCGGTCCGCGGCTGGCTGTATTGGGAAGCAACCTATATATGGCCTGGAAAGGGGTGGAAGGCGACCAGCGCCTGTTCTGGAACAAATTCAACGGCACAAGCTGGACGGCGCAGGCGCAGATCCCCGGCACCGCTACCAGCGTTGGGCCGGCGCTGGCGGTCTACAACGGCGTCCTCTATGCTTCATGGAAGGGTGTCTACGGCGATCCCAGCATCTGGTACTCCAGCTTCAACGGAACCAGTTGGGCGGCCCAAAAGCAAGTGGCCGGCGTGGGTACCAGCGAAGGACCGTCTCTGGCTACGCTCGGCGGCGTCCTCTACGCGGTCTGGAAGGGCGAGTTCATGGACGAGCGTCTCTGGTATGCCAGCTTCAACGGCACCGCTTGGACCGCGCAAAAACAGATCGCCGGTGTCGGCAGCAGCGTGGGGCCTGGCCTGGCCTTGTTCGGCAGCGCGCTGTACGCGGCATGGAAAGGCGAGGCCGGCGATCAGTCGATCTGGTATTCCAGCTTCAACGGCACCACCTGGACGGCGCAAGCCAAGGTGCCGGGAGTCGGCACCAGCCCCGACCTGGCTCTCGAAGCCAGCACAACCTAAACCCGCGCTGTGGGGCAGACCATCATTGTCTTGTGGTCTGCCCCACACCAAATACTTAGCGCCACTTCGGCAACACGCCGGAGCCCGTCCCACCCTGCGCGATACTGGTGAACATGCGTCTTTCCGGCCGCTGTTACGCCGTGACGGGCCTGGGATACTCGCCGCCGTGGTGCGTGAATGCCGGGTTCATCGTCGGCGACGAGTCGACGTTGGTTGTGGACACGGGCGGCAACACCCTGGCGGCCCAGTCCATTCATGGCTACGCCGTGGCTGCGCGGCCGGGAAATCGGCTGCAAGCCATCGACACCGAGAAGCACTTCGATCACATTGGCGGAAACGGCTTCTTTCGCGAGCGGGGGATCGACGTCTGGGGCCATCCGGGAATCGCGCGAACCCAGGCCGAGTTCGAAGCGGAAATCGAAGAATTCAACCAGGCAATCCCCAACCCGGTTCGTCGTGAACGCGCCGAGGCAAGCGCGTTTTTCTTCCAAACGTCGTTAGTCAATCCCAACCGCCGGATCGACCGGGACACCGCCTTCGAACTGGGCGACTGCACCGTCGAGATCCTCTTAACGCCGGGTCACACCCCGACCAACCTTTCGGTCTGGGACCCGGCGGACCGTGTCCTGTTTACCGGCGACTGCCTGATTCGCGAGTATCTCCCCAACCTGGACGCGGGCACTCCCGCGGATTGGCGCGTCTGGCTGGAATCGATCGACCGTCTGGAAGCGCTCCGGCCATCGATTATCGTCACCGGCCACGGCCCGATCACCCGCGGCGGCGAAGTTCAATCGGTGATGGATTCCGTGCGGAACGTGCTGCGGGATTCCATTGCGCGAGGCTCTTCGCCGACGGCCTCCGCCCCGGCCTGATCGGCGGCCGATTGCCGTCCGGAATTTACTTGCCTTTTGCAAGCAGTCTGGTTATCCTACCCAAAGTCCCGACGGCGGCGCCCTGCGCTTTGATGTCGAGGATGGAGAAGAATCGCGAAGCAGTCCTTGCCGAGGTCCGGCGAAGGTGGCGAGAGCGGGATTCCGCACCATTCCTGCCCAGTTTCGACCGCCGCGAGCCAGAGCCGCGACCGTCATCAGGGAGCGATTGCCGGTGATTGGAAGGGCCATTCCTTGACAGGCCGAGAGCAAGCGGTCCTGCAGCTCCGCGACCAAAGGGAGCGGTGTTCAGCGCGGGAACCAGGAGAGGAGTGAGGGGATGAGCGGCGTACGGGTATTGGTGGGCACACGGAAAGGCGCGTTCGTGCTGCTGTCGGACGGAAAGCGCGAGCAGTGGGAAATCGATGGTCCGCATTTCGCCGGCTGGGAGATCTACCATCTCAAGGGCTCCCCCGCCGATCCGAACCGGCTGTATGCCTCGCAATCGAACGCCTGGTCCGGGCAATTGATCCAGCGCTCCAGCGATGGCGGCCGGACGTGGGAGCCCGTGGGCAACAAGTTTGTCTACGATGGCGTTCCCGGCACGCACCAGTGGTACGACGGCACGCCGCACCCCTGGGAGTTCAAGCGGGTCTGGCATCTGGAGCCGTCGCTCAACGATCCCGACACGGTCTACGCCGGAGTGGAAGACGCCGCCCTGTTCCGTTCCACCGACGGAGGCCAGACCTGGCAGGAACTCGCCGGGTTGCGCGGACACGGCTCGGGGCCGCGCTGGCAGCCCGGCGCCGGCGGAATGGGCCTCCATACCATCCTTCTGGACCCGGTCAACCCGGGCCGGATCTTCATCGCCATTTCGGCCGCGGGAGTATTCCGCAGCGACGACGCCGGCCAGACCTGGAGGCCCACCAACCGCGGACTTCACTCGCCGTTCCTCCCCCAACCGGCTGCCGAAGTCGGCCACTGCGTCCACCGCATCGCCATGCACCCCGCGCGGCCGGACGTGCTGTTCATGCAGAAGCACTGGGACGTGATGCGCAGCGACGACGCCGGCGGCGAGTGGCGCGAGGTCAGCGGCAATCTCCCAACCGATTTCGGTTTCCCCATCGACGTCCACGCTCACGAACCCGACACCGTCTACGTGGTGCCCATCAAGAGCGACTCGGAACACTTTCCGCCCGAGGGGAAGCTGCGCGTCTACCGAAGCCGCACAGGCGGCGATGAGTGGGAGCCCCTCACCCAGGGTCTGCCCCAGCGCGATTGCTACGTCAACGTGTTGCGAGACGCCATGGCGGTGGATTCGCTCGATCGATGCGGCGTGTACTTCGGCACCACCGGCGGGCAGGTATATGCCTCCCCCGATGCCGGAGACCACTGGGCACCCATCGTGCGCGATCTTCCGGCCGTGCTCTCGGTCGAGGTGCAGACGCTCGCATGATCCGGGTCGTCCTGCCGGCGTATCTGCGCACGCTGGCTCACCTCGCCAGCGAGGTCGAGCTCGATGTCGAGCCGCCGGTCACTCCGTGCTCGATACTGGACGCCCTGGAGACGCGTTATCCGATGCTCCGCGGTACCATCCGCGACCAGGTTACCGGGCAGCGCCGGCCGTACGTAAGGTTCTTCGCCTGCGAACGAGACCTGTCTCACGAACCCCCCGACGCTCCGCTGCCCGGCGCGGTAGTTAGCGGGGACGAGCCATTTCTCATCGTCGGTGCCATCGCCGGGGGTTCTCAGCTCACGGAGTAACGTAAGGAGGGAACGATGCAACTCAGTACTCATCTCTTGTTTGACGGCCAATGCGAGGCGGCTTTCCAGTTCTACGCGCGGTGTCTCGGCGCCAAGATCACGTTCTCTACGCCCTACGCGGGTTCACCCGCGGAGCAGCAAATGCCGGCCGAATGGCGCGACCGGGTCCTTCACTCCACCCTGCAGGTGGGCGACCGGGTGCTCATGGGCGGCGATTGTCCGCCCGGCCGCTATCAATCGCCCCAAGGTTTCTCCGTATCCATGCCGTCAAGGACCCGCCGGAGGCCGAGCGTATCTTTCACGCCTTGGCGGAAGGCGGAAAAGTGACCATGCCGATCCAGCCGACCTTCTGGTCTCCCCGCTTTGGCATGCTCGTCGACCGCTTCGGCATCCCGTGGATGATCAACTGCGAGCCGCCCGGCTAAGTACTCGCTTTCGCAATTACAGTCATACATCCTGCAACCGCTCCCTTAACGGTCGCGGCTCGGACTCGCGCATTTCCGAGCCGCGACCGTAAGGGAGCGGTTGCCCTCGAATACGTTACCGAGCTTACGAAACGGTGTACTAAGCGAAGAGCGGGCGCGGGCGCTTCCCCGTTTTCCGCCTGGGACGCACTACACTGAAAAGGATCATGCGTTCCCTTCACTGCCTTCTCTCCGTCGCGCTGGCAGCCGCCGCGCTTCCCGCCATCGCGGAAACGCCGGGGCTCAATGCCGACCGGCTCAAGCTCATTCGCCCCCGCCTCCAGGAACTGGTGGATCGCCAGGAAATACCCGGCGCGGTGGCTCTGGTGGCCCGCCACGGGCAGGTGGCCCTGCTCGAAGCCGTGGGCTGGCGCGACGTCGAAAGCCGCAAACCCATGACCCCCGATTCCATCTTCCAGATCATGTCCATGACAAAGAACTTCACCGGCGTCGCCATCATGATGCTGGTGGAGGAGGGCAAGGTGGAGTTGCGCCGCCCCGTCCAGGACTACCTGCCCGAGTTCAAGGGGCAACTCGTGGAAGATACTTTGCCCGACGGCAATCGCGCCACTCATCCGCCGGGCCATCCGCCCACCCTCTGGCAGTTGATGTCGCACACCTCCGGCCTGGCCGGCGACCCGGGCGGCGAGATCGCCGACAACCCGCAAACCCTGCGCCTCACCCTGGCCGAAGCCGTCGACCACTACGCCCGGGAGCATCTCTGCTTCGAACCGGGCACGCGCTGGCGCTACAGCAACATGGGCATCGCGACGCTCGGCCGCATCGTCGAAGTGGTCTCGGGCGAAGACTACGTGCATTTCATCCGGACGCGAATCCTGGAGCCGCTCGGCATGAAAGACAGCTTCTTCTTCCCGCCCGAACCTGCTGCCGATCCCGATGGACAACGCGATCGCATCGCCCTGGTCTACAAGCACGCCGGCGGCAAGCTGGTACGCTCCGGCGCGGAGATCCTGGCCGGCGATTCCGCCAGGTACCGCGCCGGCGCCAAGTACCCCGCGCCCGAATTCGGCCTCTATTCCACCGCTCCCGACCTGTTCAAGTTTTATCGCATGCTCCTGGCCGGAGGCACGGCCGACGGGCGCCGCTATCTTTCCCGCCAGAGCATCGCCACCATGACGCGCGTCTTCACTCCCAACGTCTCTCCCTCGGGATGGCTCGGCGGCACCGGCTATGGCTTGACTTTCGAGATCGTCAACCAGCCCGAAGGCACCCTCCTGCTCCATTCCCCCGGCACTTTCGGCCACGGCGGGGCGTTCGGCACCGAGGGTTGGATGGATCCCACCAGCGATCTGATTCGCATCGCCATGGTCCAGTTGTCCGATGCCACCGCCGGCGGAGTGCGCTCCGTGGTCATGCAGATCGGCGAAGCCGCTGTAGAATAGGAGCGTCTCATGGCCAGTCGAATTATCGGTCTCCTTGTCGAAGCCACCGGCAGAACCGGCATCTTGCACCAGGTGACGGGCGTGATCGCCGCACATCAGGGAGATATCACCTCGGTGGACATCTTGTCCAACTGGCCCGCCGAAGACCGCACTTATTATGAAGTGGTCCTGCCCACCGACCCGGACGAGCTGGTGGCCGATCTCCGCAAGCTATCCATCGTCACCAGGGTCGAGCTGGTGCAGACCATGGGTCAGATTTACGGCAAGCGGATCGTCATCATGGGCGGCGGCGCACAAGTGGGCCAGGTGGCGATTGGCGCGGTCTCGGAGGCCGACCGTCACAACATCCGCGGCGAGTACATCTCGGTGGATACCATCCCCCTGGTGGGCGAGCAGAAGCTGGCCGCCGCCGTCCGCGCCGTGCCCCGCCTGCCGCGTGTCAAGCTGCTGGTAATGGCGGGCTCGCTGATGGGCGGCGACATCGCCGCGGCCGTGCGCGAGGTGCGGGCGCATGGCCTGCTGGTGATCAGCCTGAACATGGCCGGCAGCGTGCCAAAGGAAGCCGACCTGGTCGTCAGCGATCCCGTCCAGGCCGGTGTGATGGCCGTGATGGCCGTGGCCGACACCGCTAGATTCAACATCGCCCGCCTGAAGGGCAAGTCGTTCTGACGCCGTCCATTCGATTCGGTGTGCGAAACCTCACTTAGGCCTGCCCTGCTTCTCGGAACTCACAATACAGTCAGTCATGCCACGAGTCCGAGCCGCGACCGTCAGGGAGCGGTTGCCGCGATTGGAGTTATAGTCGCCCGTATCACTCCGGGGCCATAACCTCCGCGCCGCTCATTTACAGATGTAAAGCATGAAAAACGGGGCATGAATCGCACGCGGGATATATAATCGAGGCGACTACCTGGAATTGCGCATCTGCAAGGGAAGCCGGTTGGCTTCTACGCACGTCCGCTTTGTTCCGGCTATTCGGCATTGAGGGGTGCCAAATGACTCGAAACGTTCATCGCCCAAGTTACGCCGCGTTAGCGCTCTTTGCGGCAGCGGCTGTTCCCGCCTTCTCGCAGAGCACGACGGCTACCATCACCAACAACGTATATGTCCAGCACAACCTGGTTTCGGATATCCCCGGCATGGCGGATTTCACCGATGCTCATCTGGTGAATCCGTGGGGGCTCTCCGAAAGCACCGGGAGCCCGTTTTGGATCTCCAATCAGGGTAGCGCAACCTCGACAATCTATAATGGCTCCGGCGTGGCCTCGACCACCGTCGTCGCCATTCCATCCGGCGCCACCAAGCAGTCGTTGACAGGGCCCACCGGTCAGGTGCAGAATAGCTCGACCGGCTTTTTGCTGTCTAATGGCAAAGCCGCCTCTTTCATCTTCGCTACCCAAGACGGAACCATTTCCGCCTGGAACGGAGGTTCTGTGGCCACTGTCCTGGTGGATAATTCCTCCGCCGGCGCCGTCTACACCGGCCTGGCCCTCTATGCCGCCGGCCCGAACCTCTATGCCGCCAATTTCAACTCGGGCAAGATCGAAGTTTTCGATACTAACTTTCACGCCACCACGGTTTCAGGTGGATTCACCGATCCGAATCTTCCGAGCGGCTACGCGCCGTATAATATCCAGAACCTGGGCGGTAAGTTGTATGTTACTTATGCTCTGCAAAACACTAACAAGAATGAACCAATAAGTGCCGCCGGAAACGGCTTGGTGGATGTATTCGACACTAGCGGCAACGTACTGCAGCGCCTGGTTTCGAACGGTCCCCTGAACGCGCCATGGGGAGTCGCCATAGCGCCTTCCACCTTCGGCGCTTTCGGCGGCGCATTATTGGTGGGTAACTTCGGCGACGGAACGATCAACGCTTTCAACCTGACCACCGGCAGTTCTCTCGGTGCGCTCCAGAACCAAAGCGGCAGCCCCATCGCGAATTCCGGGTTGTGGGCACTGACTTTCGGTAATGGCAAGAGCGGCGGCGACCCCAACACTCTCTACTTCACGGCGGGCATTCAAGGCCAGGTACACGGGCTGCTTGCCAGTATCGCTCCGCCGGCGGCGGTTTCCAGTTTGAGCAACGGCGCCAGCGGCCTGGCGGCCGCCTCCATCGCCCCCGGAGAAGTGGTCTTGCTCAATGGCGGCACCATCGGGCCTTCGCCCCTGGTGGACGGGAACTTGCCCACCTCCGGCAACAGCATGGCCACTACTCTCTCCACCACCACCGTCACCTTCAACGGCACGCCGGCGCCCATTCTGTTCGCGTCCGCTTCGCAAACCGCGGTGGTGGTTCCCTATGAGGTTGCCGGCTCCGCCACCGCCAACGTCGTCGTCGCCTACCGCGGCCAGACCACGTCCGCGTTTTCGATTCCGGTGGCCGCCTCGGCGCCCGGATTGTTTACCTCGGCCGAAAACGGTTCGGGAGAAGTTGTGGCCTTCAACCAGGATGGCACCGTCAACGGTACGAGCAACCCCGCCGCGCGAGGATCGGTGGTAGTGCTCTATGCGACCGGCGATGGCGTGGAAGACCCGGCCGGCCAGGACGGCGTAATCAGCGGCGACATCATTCGCACGCCGCTGCTTACCATCTCCGCCACCATCGGCGGCCAGACGGCTCCGGTGGTCTTCGCCGGCTCGGCGCCCGGTCTGCTAGCCGGCGTGTTGCAGGTGGAAGTGACCGCTCCAGCCGCCGCCGCGACCGGAGCCGTGCCGGTTGTGCTTACCATCGGCGCCGCCAGCAGCAGCCAGCAGAGCGCGACCATCGTCCTCAAGTGACTGGGCCGCTGTGGGGCAGACCATCGTTTTTGTGGTCTGCCCTACACCCAGGGAAAATACCTCCGTTTGACCCGCCACCGTAACTTTCTGTCTCCCTCACAGCGAATAGACATTTGAAGTTCAGAGATTCCGGCGACCGGCCTGGCGCAAGTCGGCCTGGTAGCGGCATCCTCGGTAACTACGCATTCCGCAAACTGTGAATAAGGAGACATTCCATGCTAAAGGAAAGAAGCCGCGCCGGAATGGCGCTGGCACTGTTCGCACTGACGTGCGCCCTCGCGGCGCCCGCCGCCTTCGGGGCCGATAAGTCGCGGGCCCCGCTGTTTCTGACTGCCACCAATGGATCCACCAACTACCTGGCGGTAATCGATACCGTGACACGAGAGACCGATTACGTACCGACGGGCGGCGCCGGCGGAGCCAGCGGAAACGCCGGTGGTGTAGCGGTTCAGGGTGAACTCGCGGCCGTCGTCAACTACGGCTCGCTTAGTGTCACGATCTTCATGCGCCAGGGCAACACCATGCAGCCCGTTCAGACGGTCAAGACGACTACGGCGCCCTTGTCTGTGGCCTTCGGTCACAATCATCTGGTCGTCCTTTGTGCCAGCACGGCGGAATCTTTCCCGGTGTACGGAAATACCGTCGGCTCTAACGATGGGATCGCGCAGCTCCTGATTGGCGACGGGAGTTCCGCGCAGATTACTACCTACACCGGCGGAGCCATCTATTCGGAAAAAAGCGGGAGCATCGGGCTTTTGAACCTGGAAACCGAAGGGTCGCCGGGCATATCCGGGCCGAGCGTTCGCGTCATGCTGCCGGCCGCTCCCAACAACAATACCCCTTTCGGCATGGCTGCCGACGGCGCTAACGTGTACGTCACGATCGCGCATTCGGATCTGCAGGTGCTCGTGGTGAACGGTCAAATCGTCAGCACCGCCACGGGCCCGACGCCCTTCACCAGTCAACAAGGGGCGATTACCCACGCGCCCTGCTGGAACGCTCTTTTCGGACACTTTCTATTTTCGGCGGATAGCCCGGGCCAGCAACTGTTACGATACCTGGTCAGCGACAGCAACATCTTCTTCGACAAGGCGAGCGTTGCAACGCTTCCGGGAGCGCCGACGGATCTGGCGGTTCAGAACAACCTTCTTGGCGTCATCGATGGCGGCAGCGGAGGTAACTCCGATGTGTCTCTCTTCGACGTGAGTTCCGAGGGCGAACTGGCCCTGCGCTTTACGCTGAAAATCGCCGGCCCCATCAACGGAGCCGCCCTGATTCAGTAACTGCCGCATGTGGGGCGGACCATCGTTTCTTGTGGTCCGCCCTGTTTTTCGTGGCGCACGCACTCTTGCGTGCCGCGTCGAGACTCGTCTCGGCGCCCTTTGGTTCGATTGGGAGACTCCCTCTCGGAGCTGCGATTCTGAGCCCTCAAACACACGTCGCACCCGTCCGAGGCAGGCGTCGAGAAAGTCTCGACCCGGCACGCAAAAGTGCGTGCGCCACGTTAAGCTAGCGCCAATGGGCGGAACCGCCTGCCCCACCATTGAAACAATGCACTTGCTTTGGTGGCGCAGGCGGTTCCGCCTGCGATTTGTGATTTTTTTACAGCTTCCCCGGGAGCGGTTGCCCTTACTTCGGATCGATCGTGGCCCGAATCAACTCCAGCCTCCGCACCGGAGTTTCTCCCTTGATTTCTTCCTTTTCGAAGGCCGCCAGCGTATCCATTCCGTCGACCACGCGGCCAAAGGCGGAGTATTGGCCGTCCAGGTTCGGCGCCGGTCCGAGCACCATGAAGAACGATGTGGTGGCCGAATCCGGATCGTCGGTGCGCGCCATTGAAACCACGCCGCGGACGTGCTGAATGTCGGGCCAGAACTCGCCCTTCAGCGGCCGCACCCAGCGGTCCGCCCAGTGCCCCGCGCCGCTGGCGCGCGTATCGGGCATGCCTCCCTGCACCACGAAACCTTTCAAGACGCGGTGAAAACCCGTGCCGTCGTACCAGCCGGTCGAAACCAGCCGCAGGAAGTTGCGCACGTGGTTGGGCGCCCAGTCGGGCTCCATTTTAATGCGAACCTTGCCCAGGGTGGTCTCGATCGTCACCGTGCGCCGCAGCTCGTCGATGGTGGCGTTCGCGAACGGTTCGTCGCGCTTCTTTTCGATGGTCACCTTGGTGATGCGCACCGGCTTTTCGGTGACGCCGGTCGCGTCCACCGGCGCCTGCGAGATGCGCTCCACCACGTCCATCCCCTCGGTCACGCGGCCGAAAGCGGAATAGTGGCCGTCCAGGGCCGCTTGCGGCGCGATACATACGAAAAACTGCGCGCCATCGCTGTCGGCCTTACCTGGAATGCTGATGGTGGAAACTACGCCGCGTTCGTGTTTCATGTCACTGAACTCCGCCGGCAACAGGTTCAACCCGCCCGTGCCCCACTGGTTGCGGGGCGTCGCGGCATCTTTCAGCAGCGGATCGCCGCCCTGAATCATCCCGCCGGCCACCACGCGGAAAAACCCGCTGCCGTCGTAGTAGCCCTCGCGCGCCAGCTTCATGAACTGCGCCACGTGCCGCGGCGCTTTGTCGGGCGCGAATTCGAAGCGGAACTCGCCGGCATCGGTCGTCACGACAGCTTCCAAATCCCCGGGCGAGGCTGTCGAGGCCGGTATCATCGGCACCGAATGCGGCCGCTCCTGGCACCACCCGCCAGCGGCTGGCAAACAAGCCAGCAGCATCGTCAGCCAACCTGTCTTCATGAGTTCGCCCCCGCGCGTGGAGTCTCTCCCGCCATACACAACTCTGCGGCGCCGGTGTCGGTGCCAGCGTCGCCGTCCTCCACTATCGGACTGACACCGGCGAATACCCATCGCCCGGCAATGGCCGCGCCGCCCAGCGCCGCCGCCGCCATCAGAAACGCCGCCGAGTAGCCATAGTGCTTGGCCACCCCACCCGCTACAAAAGAACTGACGCCCACGAATAAATCATAGAACGCGCTGAGCAGGCTGACCACCGACCCACGCTCGCCAGGCGGCGTCTTGCGCAGCACGGTCGAGCCGACCGCCGACCACGGAAACGAATATCCGAAGCCAAGAAGCGCGGCCGCACCGATCGCCATGGTTGGATTCGGGCCGCCGGCCAGCACGCACAAAGCTACCGCCATCCCCGCGATGCCGCCGTAGAAAGTGATGGCCGGGTGAATCCGGTCCGGCAGCCCGCCCAGAAAAAAGCGCGATACCAGCACCATCACCGCGAACGCCGTGAATGCCGCGCGCCCGGAATGTCCGTAGCTCGCCAGGTGCAGCACCAGGAACCCGGTCACCACCGGATAATACACGTTGGTGAATCCGTGGGCGAGGCCTGGCATCAGCAGCGACTTGCGCATCAGGGGCATCCGTGGCGCGTGCGGCGCCGGCCGATAATCCTCGGGAATCAACGTCAGCACGGCAAAAGCCACGCTGGCCGCGATCACCTGCATGGTAGCGGCGCGGCCGAACGAACCCAGCCACGCGCCCACCATCGGCCCCACCGAGATGCCGCCCCAGATCCCGCTGCTCAGGTACCCCAGCGTCTGCCCGCTGCGTTCGATGCCGGCCAGTTCCACCGCCCATGCCGCCGCGCCGGTATAAAGGCACGCCTCGCCAAAACCCTGCAGAATGCGCCCAGCATAGGCTCCCGGCAAGCCGAACGGCAGCAGATACGCAACCCCCGCCAGCGCGCAACTGCCCAGCCCGCTCAGAAAGACGAGTTTGCGCCCGCGCCGGTCCGCCAGCGGTCCGGAAATCAGCCTGCCCGCCAGAGCCACGAACGAGAATATCCCGATCACCAAACCGACTGACTGGTCCGATGCACCCAGGTCATGACGCACGTGCGGCCCTATCAGCGGCAACACCGTGCCCATCCCAAGAAATCCGAGAAACGTGGCGCCGATCAGCGCCCAGAAGCGCCCCCCAAAGGAGCGCACGGAAGACCCCATCGCTTATTCGATTGTAGCGTGTATCGCGAGGATGCCAAGGTGGGCACTGCCTGAAAAGCGCGTTGACAAAAAACTGACCTAAGATTGCGGCACAAGCCTGGCCTTCCCTGAAGCCATTAGGCGACAACAACTAGTCGGGCGTTCTGCGGACTTCGGGTTGGGGATCTTATATACCTCGATGAGACCCTGTTCGACCGAGAGATTAAAGGCAGCGCTCTTCTCGGGGAAGTTGTCCCCCTCCAGGACGTTTTTCAGGAAATGGGAAACCGACACGAATGCCAAGCGACCTTCGATCGATGCGAGTTTAGTGCAGACCCCGTCGGAAGAGATCGCAGCGTCTTGTGAACGCGCCGGAAGTGCTGTTTGTGGCTTTGCCGGAATGATGCCTAGTAGCTCCTCCACCGCAGTATAGTTGGACCCGACAAAGTTCTGGAGATCCCGACTTGTGCTAGCACGAAGACCAATGATGTGAACCTCCTTACCCTTTTGCTGCAAGCGTTTCACGATGGGAATAAAATCCCTGTCTCCGCACACGAGCACGAACTTTGTGATGTCATTCCGATTAGCCGCCATCTCTTGAGCATCCAGGCTCATTTCGATATCGGCCGCGTTCTTTCGCGTTGCTCCAAAGGTTTTCGAGAAAACGTGACGGGTCTCAACATTGTTTCGCTGGAATTCGCTTTGTAGCCCGTGGAAGTCCGCATTGTCAAAATCGGCATATGCCGCGACGTACGAGACGTGCCCCATCTGTTCGGCACGTTCTTTCAGGACCGAGATGAAGCGTGAGATTTCCGGCTCCAAATTGTACTCCCGCACCATGGTCCAGTGAATGTTTTCGTAGTCGATGAAGAGCGCAATCTGCGGCATGAACAGATACCCACAAAATCAAAAAGGGGTAGGCTCTCGCCTACCCCTCTGTAACGGAAGTAAATATCTTAATTAGATTAGCAATCCGATTCTCGCACGGCAGCGCATAGGTGTCAATGGAAATATCGGGCACCTTGCCGTATGTGTATGATACTATGGGAGATTCTTTAGCCTCGACTCTGCGATCTCCTGGGCATGATCCATATAGGGCCAGCTACCACCTCAGACACAATGCCCCCGGGCGCGATTCGTACGCATGATGCGTGATTATGAACGCAAAATGCGTATCACGAAGGCCCCGGAGCTACGCCTTACCCCGCCAACTGCCTCAGCACATACGGCAGAATCCCGCCGTTGCGATAATATTCCACTTCCTGCGGCGTATCCACGCGCACCGTTACGGTGAATTTCTTTTCGCCGCCATCGGCCCCTACCGCGCGTATGGTTGCCTTGCGGCCGCCGCCGTTGAGCGCAGCCGGGATTCCTTCGATGTGGAACACTTCCTTGCCGGTGAGGCCCAGCGAGGCCGCATTTTCGCCCTCGCTGTACTGGAGCGGCAGCAGGCCCATGCCCACCAGGTTGGTGCGGTGAATGCGTTCGAAGCTCTCCGCGATTACCGCCCGCACGCCCAGCAGCATGACCCCCTTCGCCGCCCAATCGCGCGACGATCCCGAACCGTATTCCTTGCCGGCCAGGATCAGCAGCGGTACGCCCTCCCGTTGGTATTCCATGGCAGCGTCGTAGATGAACTGCTGCTCGCCGCCGGGCAGGTGCACCGTCCAGCCGCCCTCGGTGCCGGGCGCGAGCTGATTGCGCAGGCGGATATTGGCCAGCGTGCCGCGTACCATGGCTTCGTGGTTGCCGCGGCGCGCGCCGTAGGAGTTGAAATCGGCCGGCTTCACCCCCAGCCCGATCAGATACTTTCCCGCCGGGCTGTCGGCCGGAATCGACCCCGCCGGCGAAATGTGATCGGTCGTCACCGAATCGCCCAGCATCGCTAGCGCGCGCATGCCGGCGAAATCGTGAATCGATTGGGCCGGGTCCGCCAATTGCTCGAAGTAGGGCGGCTTCTTGATATAGGTGGAGCTCGCGTCCCACTGAAACGTGTTACCGGTCGGCACCGGCAGCGTCTGCCAACTCGCATCGCCATCGAAAACGTGGGCGTATTCGTGTTCGAACATGCCCTGGTCGATGGCCGTGCGCACGGTCGCCGCGATCTCTTCGTTGCTGGGCCAGATGTCGCGGAGGTAAACCGGCTGGCCGTCGGAGCCGGTGCCCAACGGGTCGCTGGTCAGGTCGATATCCACCGTTCCGGCCAGCGCGTACGCCACCACCAGCGGCGGCGAGGCCAGGTAGTTGGCTTTCACCAGCGGATTCACCCGCCCCTCGAAGTTGCGGTTGCCGCTGAGCACTGCCGCCACCACCAGGTTCTCTTTGTTCACCGCCTGCGCCACCGCCTCCGGCAGCGGCCCGCTGTTGCCAATGCACGTGGTGCAGCCGAAACCGACCAGGTTGAACTTGAGTTTCTCAAGCGAGTCGAGCAGCCCCGCCTTCTTGTAATAATCGATCACCACCTTGGAGCCGGGAGCCAGGCTGGTCTTCACCCACGGCTTCACCGTGAGCCCGCGCTCGACCGCCTTTTTGGCCACCAGCCCCGCCGCCAACATCACCGATGGATTGGAAGTGTTGGTGCAACTGGTAATGGCGGCAATCACCACCGCGCCGTCCCCAACCGCCGTCTCGCTGCTCTTGCCCGCGCCGGGGAAGGCGTCGTGGAAATTCTTCTTCACCCCACCCAGTTCCACGCGGTCCTGCGGGCGCTTGGGCCCGGCCATCGAAGGCGTCACCTGGGCCAGGTCGAGCGCCAGCGTATCGGCATAGACCGGGTCGGGCGTCTCGTCGGTCCGGAACAGCCCTTGCTCTTTGGTGTAGGCTTCCACCAGCGCCACCAGTTCGGCCGGGCGGTTGCTGAATTTCAGGTATGCCAGGGTTTCGTGGTCGACCGGGAAAAAGCCCATGGTGGCGCCGTATTCGGGAGCCATATTGGCCACCGTGGCGCGGTCGGCCAGGCTCAGCGCGCTCAACCCCGGGCCATAGAATTCCACGAATTTGCCCACCACGCCCTTCTTGCGCAGCATCTGGGTGATGGTCAGCACCAGGTCCGTCGCGGTGCAGCCTTCCTTCAACCTGCCGTGCAGCTTGAAACCCACCACCGGCGGCAGCAGCATGGAAATTGGCTGGCCCAGCATGCAGGCTTCAGCTTCAATGCCGCCCACTCCCCAGCCGAGCACGCCCAACCCGTTGATCATGGTGGTGTGCGAATCGGTGCCCACCACCGAATCCGGATAAGCCGCGCCGTCCTTTGTGAAGACCACCGGCGCCAGATACTCCAGGTTCACCTGGTGGACGATGCCGGTATCGGGCGGCACCACGCGAAAATTGCGGAACGCCGTCTGCCCCCAGCGCAGCAGCATATAACGCTCGCGGTTGCGCTCGAATTCCAGCAGGGCGTTCAGGTCGAAGGCTTGCGCCGTCCCGAAGTGGTCCACCTGCACCGAATGATCGATCACCAGGTCGGCCGGCATCAGCGGGTTGGCGCGCGCCGGGTCGGCGCCCATGGCGGCCAGCGCATCCCGCATCGCCGCCAGGTCCACTACCGCCGGAACGCCGGTGAAATCCTGCAACAATACCCGCGCCGGCATGAAGCTGATCTCTTTGCTCTCGACCCCCGCGGCTCCGGCGGCGACATATTCGATGTCGACGGCCGAAACCCGCCGCCCGTCTTCGTGACGCAACAGGTTTTCAAGCAGAATCCTGGTGGAAAATGGCAGCCGCGCAGTTTGGCCGGCGCCCTTTTCGTCTATTGCCGCCAGCCGGAAATATCCATACTCGGCGGCGCCCACGCGCAGCTTCGCCGCCGCGCCAAAACTGTTTTGAGCCATCAGTCCGATTATAGAAGGAAAGCGCCGGGGAACAGGGAGCCGGGTGGGACAGGCCTCCTGGCCTGTCAGGCAGCCCGGAAAAGCCGTGCGCGGCTACGACAGGCCGGGAGTCCTGTCCCGCGTTTCCGAACGCAAGTATTCAGGCGCCCACCGGTTCTTCCGGAACGGGAAGCAGAGCGGACAGGGCATCGAGACGCGCTTCGGGAAGGTCCCAATTGCGGCGCTCGATGATGGTTGGCGGTTCGTAGGTTTGGCCGGCCGCGAGGCGTTTCCGTTCGCGGCGCGCCGCCCATAGCAGCGCCGGACCCAATGCCAGCGTTGCAGCCCGGCTCAACCATCCGAATTCATGAGCCACCTGCCGGCGCAAAACGTGGATTTTTTCGGCTATTTGCGGATTGCCCCGGCGGAGGTACTTTTCCATGGCAAACAGAGCGGCGGCATAGCCCGTGCCCAGCGACCGCGCTTCCCAGGCGAAACGGGAGCGCACGCGCGGGTCGGAGTCGCTCTTGTAACGCAGCCAGCCTTCCAGCGTGGTGCGGCAAATGCGGTAGATACTGGGCCCGTTGCGCTCGAAATCGCGGCGAAAGGCGCCGTCCAGAAAGCGCTTGGAATCTTCCCGGCTGATGGCGGCATGGCGGAAATTGAACTTGTCCTGGCCGTGAATGTCCGCCAGGTCGACGCCCTCCAGCATTCTGCCCTGCTCCGTCATTTCGGCGAAAAGCGGCGTGCCGGGCACTGGGGTGTACAGCATGAACTGATGAAAATCGGTATCGTGGGCGACGGCGTGCTCGATTTCACCGGCGATATTCTCCGGCGTGTGGTGCTCCAGGCCGACGATGGTCGAGCCCAGCACCTTGATGCCGTGATGCCGCAGTTCGCGGGTGAGTGCGATGGTGTCGGCGCCCTTCAACTTCAAGTAAGACGAGTGCAGCGATTCAAGGCCCATCCACACCCACGAAACGCCCAATTCCACCAGTTCCCGCATGGTGTATTGCGCGATCGCATTGGCCGAAGAGAATACGTACAGCGCCCAAGCCTTGCCGTTGCGCCGCATGAAATCGAGCAACTCCATGGCGCGCCGCTTGTGCAGCAGGAAATTCTCGTCCATCACGAAAAAGGACCGCACCCCCAGCTTGCTCTCCATCTCGCTCATCACGCCGTAAAGTTCTTCGCCGGTATTATAAAAATTCAGATAGTGCCCTTTGCCGCCGAAAAACGCCGAAGTGGTGCAGAAATTGCAACCCATGGGGCAGCCCACCGAAGGAATGATGGTGGCGGCGTTGGTGCCTTTGTTTTGGGGCAGCTTCACGCCCAGCGTGCGGGCCTCGAAGCCGGAGACGATTTCCGGATGGCGGATGGCCGCCTTGTCGTCTTCTCCCAGGAAGCGGCGCATCCAGGAAATCCCGTCGCCGCGCACGAAATGGTCCGCATCCACCATTTTTTCCAGGTCCGGGGTAGCCGTCACGTGCCCACCGATCACGATGGTGGCGCGCGGCGCGATCTTTCGTACTATGCGGCACATCTCCCGCACTTTACCCACGTTCACAATGATCGAGGAAATGCCGACGATGTCGTAATCGTGGGCCGCCAGTTCGGCTTCGAACGCTTCGCGTGTAGGGAAATCCAGCACCGTCGTGGGCGCGGAGATGTTGCGTTGAATCATGAGGATGCCCCACGACCGGTGAAACATGCGCAGCGAAAACGGCCCCTGCTCCCTGGTCACCTGGTTGTGATACAGCTCCATGGGGTTGATCTCGCGGGAGCCGAATTCATCGTTCTGAGCATAGGGCCCGAAGACGGATGCCAGCAGAATTCGAGCTTGCGGACCTTTAGGATGTTTTTGCATTGGAGATAAAAGGTGCTTAATGGCGATTATACCACCGGGGGAAGGGGGGCGCTCTCCGGTTCTGGGGAAATCCGCTCCCGGCAACCGCTCCCTGACGGTCGCGGCTTCGGTAAGTGATTGCAAACGCGTGGCTTCCGTAACCGAGCCGCGACCGTAAGGGAGCGGTTGCCGCGCCTAAACTGCGAAATCCACTGATCGGTTAAGCAGTTAAGCACCCGGCTGCTCCGGCCGGCCGATAAGAAGTGTAGAATGGTGTTCTCCCCCGAAGCGAGGCAGCCTGTGAATACGCTCACGCCGGAACAGCGTAGCGAGCGGACGCGCCGGGTCCGGGCGAAGGACGACAAGACGGTTTGTCGTGCCTGTGCGCGCCGTTCTTCGGGCGGCCCGCCGAGGCCGATCCCGCCGGCGGGTCGTTGCCGCGAAGCCCAACATTGCGCTTCCAAGCGGCGGTAAAATCATTCTGGTAGATGGATGTTTTTGGCGGAGGCGTGGGCCGGCAGGGATCGATACGTGAATCGCGGCGGGGATGTATTGCGGTGCCGATGACAAAGGGGAAAAGACGACCGATCGGCGTCGACCTGTTTGCGGGCGCCGGTGGCATGAGTCTCGGCTTCGAGCAGGCGGGGTTCGACGTCGCGGCGGCGGTCGAGTACGACCCGGTCCATTGCTCGACGCACGAGTTCAATTTCCCGGACTGTGCAGCCATTTGTCGGAGCGTTGCCGATATCGACGGCGCCTATATACGGCGCGAGTCGCGAATAGGCGACGCTAATGTGGATGTCGTGTTCGGCGGCGCGCCGTGTCAAGGGTTTAGCATGATCGGCAAGCGGGCGTTAGACGATCCCCGGAACTCCCTCGTGCATCACTTCGTCCGTCTTGTGGCGGATCTTAGGGCGTCGTACTTCGTCTTCGAGAACGTGCGGGGGTTGACCATCGGCCAACATGCACGCTTCCTCGACGAGATCATTTGCGAGTTCGGGAAGAACGGTTATCGGGTTGTGGAGGATTATCAAGTCCTGAACGCAGCTCACTACGGGGTGCCGCAGGACCGTTGGCGCCTGTTCCTGTTCGGCGCGCGGAAGGGCCACCCGTTGCCGGAGTACCCGCGGCGCTCGCACGAGCCTCCGAAGAACGGGAATGGCGTGCACGGCAACCTGTTCCTCAGGAGTACGCCCACCGTTTGGGAAGCGTTGCGCGATCTCCCGGACGCCGAGGACTATGACGAACTGCTGGATCGGGACTGGGTCCGTGCGCGATTCAAAATGCCCACCGAGTATTCGGCTCCACTCCGCGGGCATGAGACGGATCCCGAGGACTACACCGTGCCGCGAGAGTTCGATTCCACTCTCCTGACTTCAAGCCGGCGCACGATCCACACGGAACTATCGAGGAGGCGGTTCTCCGAAACGAAACCAGGGGACACCGAGCCGGTCAGCCGATTCCACAAGCTAGACCCAAATGGGGTCTGCAACACGATTCGGGCGGGAACCGCGAGCGACAGGGGCGCCTTTACGTCGCCGCGCCCGATCCACCCTTACTCGCCGCGATGCATTACCGTGCGCGAGGCTGCCCGGCTACACTCCTATCCCGACTGGTTCCGGCTGCACGTAACGAAGTGGCACGGATTTCGCCAGATAGGAAACTCGGTTCCCCCACTTCTTGCGCGCGCGGCGGCTTCGAAGGTCCGCGAAGCGCTCGATATCGCGCCGCGGAGGCCCGAGCGCTCAATCGAACTCGGCGACGAGCGCCTGCTCTCGTTCGACATGTCGGATGCCGCGGCCAGATATGGCGTGAAGGCCGACGTCGTACCCAAACGCAAGCGCATGCCGCCCGAGGCCGGCGTACATGGCTGAGAAGAAACCCGCCGCCTCTCCCGGAAAAAAGCCGAACCGCTACTCCGCGATCGTCGGCACGATCTTCAAACGCCATTACAGGCGTGGAGAAACCCAATTCGATTTCTCTCGCGACGAGTTCGTTGGGGTCGCCAAATCGCTTGGGATTGCGTTGCCCAAGAACCTGGGCGATACGATCTATTCGTTCCGCTTTCGCACCGCCCTGCCGCCGGAGATCGTGGCCACGGCCCCAAAAGGCATGGAGTGGGGCATCGAGCTTGCGGGCAAGGGCTTGTATCGGTTTCGGCTCGGCACGCTAATCCGGATCGTGCCACGGCCGGATCTGATCGCCATCAAGATACCGGACGCTACGCCCGAGATCGTCGCGTCCTATGCTCTCAGCGACGAACAGGCACTGCTTGCTAAGGTGCGATACAACCGATTGATCGACATCTTCCTTGGCATAGCGGCGTACTCCCTCCAGAACCATCTGCGAACTACTGTCAGTGGTATCGGCCAAATCGAGGTGGACGAGATCTACGTGGGGGTCAATCGTAACGGGCAGCAGTTCGCGATCCCCGTCCAGGCGAAGGGTGGTACCGACCAGCTCGGCGTGACCCAGACTCGTCAGGATATAGCGTGTTGCGTCCAGAAGTTCGCGCGGCTCACGTGCCGGCCCGTTTCCGCGCAGTTCACGGCGGACGATACGATCGCCCTTTTCGAGTCGACGCTCGACGGCGAAGACGTCAAGGTCGTCGAGGAGAAGCACTACCGCCTCGTGCCGTCGGACGAAATCGGCGATCAAGACCTCATCACGTACTCCAAACGTGGGCGCTGAGAATCCGTATGGACCACGTCTCCAAAGAGGTCCGATCTAAGATCATGGCCACGGTGCGGTCGACGGGAGGCCGCACCACCGAACTGGCCCTCGGCCGGTTATTGTGGGCGGCCGGGCTGCGGGGATATCGCAAGCAATGGCCGGTCGCCGGAAAGCCGGACTTTGCGTGGCCGGCATTAAAGATCGCCGTGTTCGTCGACGGCTGTTTCTGGCACGGGTGTACGCGATGCAAGTACTTGCCGCGAACGCACACCAAGTTCTGGCGCGACAAGATCGAAACGAACCAGCGTCGCGACCGCCGCGTGTCGCAGCGGCTTCGGCGGGCGGGATGGACGGTTATCCGGGTGAGGGAGTGCGCCGTGTTCCGCGCCGGCACTCTTCGCCGGATCTCACGGGCGCTCGACTCGCGCCGGGCTGCATCGAGCTGGCAGCCTCGAAGCAAGAGTCAAGCAATGACTTCCGCCGCTACGGCCCGATAAGGGGTGGGGCCGCCAATCTACCGGCCAGGAAAGCTTGAGAACTTATGGATCGTCAGCCCGCTCAACAGCTTCGGGTAGAAATCGGTGGACTTCTGGGGCATGACGCCGCCGCCGAAAGAGGTGTCGGCGACCTGCCGGATCGAAGTGGGTTTCAGCAGAAAAGCGACTTGCGCCGTGCCTTCGCGTGCGGCGGCGATGGCGGCATCGAGGCCGCGAATGTACCGCAGGTATTTCTCGTCGCGAACCGCGGCCGGGTCGATGCCGAGGTTTTCTTCAAGCAGTTGGCGATGCAACACGCGGACGTCCAGGTCGCCGGAAGCAGCCAGTTCTTCGAGCAGGTACAAGCGATTGCCGATGGCCGCGCCGATCGCGACCTTGCCGTTGTCAATCGCCCAGGCAGCGCGGAGAACCGCCGGATTGCCGATTTCTTCGACCCGGAACTCTGTGGCGGCTTTGGCCAGAAAGTGGCCGGTATCGACGCCGTTCACCAGCCGGTGGGTAGCCAGAATGCGCAATCCGGGCGAGTGCATGTTGACGAACGTCATGGGCACCCGATCGGCACCGGCAAGTGTGGGGTTTTCGTTCCGGAACGCCAGCGCGGTTTCGTAGCGATGATGGCCATCGGCGATAATGAGTTTCTTGTCGGCCATCGACTGCTGGATAGGGCTGGCGGAAGAGATTCGCCAGAGCCGGTGAATGGCGCCGTATTCGTCCGCGACCTCGCCCAGCGGGGCCGATTGCGCGGCTTCGTCCAGCAGACGATCGATCGCCCCCTCCGGGTCGGGATAGAGCAGGAAAAGCTGCTCGGCCTGAGCGTGGGTGTGCCGCAGCAACTCCAGACGGTCCTTTTTGGGACCGGCCAGAGTTTGCTCGTGCCGGTGAACCACGCCCGCCGAATAATCCTCCACCGCGCCCAGGGCGATAAAGCCCTTGCGGGTGAGGCGTTCGCCCGTATCGGGTTCGGTGAACTCCTGAAAATAGGCGAAGACCGAGGGTTCCGGGTCGGCCGCCAGAATGCCGGATCGGATCCAGCTTTCCAGGTGCCCGGCCGCGCGCGTATACACATTGCCGGTGTCGGTGTCGCCGGGCCGGCGCTCGCCAAGAATGATGCGCACCAGGTTATACGGGCTCAGCGCCAGGTACCGCGCCTGCATGGCCGGGGAAATCTTGTCGTATGGCTGAGTGACCAGATCGCCCAACGGGCCGGCTTTTGGGCTGTAACGAAAGGGTTGAAAAGGAAAGATGCGTGCCAAGTTCCAGAATAGCAGGCGCGACAACTCACCCGGCCTTCCGCAACTCCTCCCGGATAACCCGGCGCAGTGTACGTTCCAGCGGCTCCTTTCCCGCCGCTACGTAGGTGCGGAGCGCTTCGTTGAGCAGGTTCTGATAACTCGCTCCTCCCGCCTCATGCGCTCTTTGGCGAAACCAGTCCAGCACCGAGTTGTCCAAACGAATCATAATCCGGGTCTTTCCGGGTCCGGCCTTCACCACCGGCCCCCGTGTCGCTTTGGAGAAATCGTATTCCTTCTTCACTGCTTTCCCTCGTATTGGCGGCGCTCCCGTGGCGTTGCCTCGCGAGCCGAGACCCTCGCTCCTATTTCTGCTGCGGCTGCAGCGGCGCCACCGGGAGATCCGGCTCGCGGCCGACCTGGCCGGTCTTGGCCTCGTCGAGACTCACGTCGTAGGCCTCCAGGATAGTGCCCATCATCTGTCTGAGATTGGTGTTGGCGTCCTGGTATTGGCGCAGGTTCTCGATTTCGGTAAGCTGGCGCGCGGTGTCGTCGCGCTGGGCCACCACCACGTCGAGAATCGTGGCCGTTCCCAGATCGTATTTGCGCCGGGTGCCGGCCAGGGTTTCGTCTTGTAGCTTGCGGGCCACCACGCTGGTTTCGTAGGCGGCACGGGCGTTGCGCCGGTCCGTGATGGCGTTAATGACGTTCAGCTTGATGTTGTTGAGGAGCTGGTGCCGCTGAATTTCCGACTGCCGGTACTGCAGCTCGTTGGTCACCATGTCGGCTTGCGCCGAGCGGTTGCGCAAGGGGATGGTGAGCGACACTCCCACCGTGTAGTTCGGATAATTGCGATTGAACACCTGGCCGAGCGCGGTGCCATAGCCGCCCAAAAGGAAGTTGCTGACAGGGCCGTAAGAGGCAGGGTTGGGATTCAACGCATTGATCTGGCCGGCCTGGCCGTTATTCTGCAGTGTGAGCTGCGCCTGCAAGGTGGGCAGCAGGTTATTCTTGGTGCCCAGCAGGTCGAGGCGCGCATTCTCCAGGGTAATGCTGTTTTGCTCCACTTCCACGCGCTTGTGAAGCGCTTCGGCGACCTCGTCCTGGAGCGGAATCACCGGATCCTGCGCCGGCACATCGATGTGATCGGTGGGCACGATGCGTGCGGCGACGATGGCCGGACTGTCCAGGCCGCTGCGCGTGAGCACGCTCTTCAGGATCATTTCCTGCTTCAGCACCTGGGCCTCCTGCGCGATCTCGGCCTGCTGCGCGTTCTTCAGGTCGGCCTCGGACTGAATCACGTCGATGGGGGCGATGGCGCCCAGTTCGGCGCGGCGCCTGGTGTCCTCGTAAAGGCGGTTGTCCAACTCCACGGTTTGCTTTTGCACCTTGAGGGAATCGTCGTACGAAACCAGGTCCCAATACAGGTTGACCACGCTGGCCACGGTGGCGATCGCCTGCGCCTGGAACGAGAGATCGTTGGCGCGGAGATTGTTCTTGGCCTTATGGTATGCCCGTTTGTTCACCGCCAGGCCGAAGCCGTTCAGCAGGTTTTGGGTAATCACGATCTGGCCATAGGCATAATCCACCGGGTTGAAGATCGCGGTGGGTGCGTTCTGGTTGTAGCCCAGCAGGCTTTGCAGCCCGACCGAAACCGTGGTCCCCGTCCAGTAGCTTTCCTGGATGCCGTAAATCATGCTCTTGTATTGGGTCACCAGGGCGGTGGTGCCGGTGAGGATGGTGGTGGTTTCGATGTTGGTGGTGTGCGCGAACGAACCGGACGCGTACAGCGTGGGATCGAGATTGGGAATCGCCGACCCCGCCAGTTGCACGCTCAAGCCGCTCAGCACACCGCTATTGCTGCTGCTGGCGGAGGAGCTGCCGGAAGCGCCCACCTGGCTCTGCGACGCGGTGACGCCCAGCGACGCCGAAGACGGCCCGGAAGCGAGGCTGGTCGAGACGTTGCGGAGCAACTGCCCCGCCGAGGAGCGCTGCAAATCCGATAGTGCCAGCTTGGGATAATAGCGCGCCGATTCCAGATCGAGATTGTTTTCGAGAGCCAGCGCGATGGCATCGCGCAGGGACAGGTACAGTACGCCGGCGCGTATCAGTCTGTCGATGCGGTTCGAATCGCCGAAGCTGACCTTCGCCACCAGATGAGGACGGTACGGCGCGGTAAGCCCGTAGATCACGCCCGAGCCCGTATTTTGGGTGAAGCTCTGGTTCTGGGCGAACGCAGGCGCGGCGATGGCCGCGCTCACGACAACCGCTACAACGGATTGCAGACGAAACATAATGACGTTGAAAACCTCGAATCACCTATTATCGCTTGCGTCTCTCGGTTATACGAAGGCGCCCGCGCGCCGGTTCAAAATACTGCTGGGCACGGCTGGCCCAGGGCGAACTCACCCTTACGAAGGTGGACGGCGGGCAAAGGGATTTGTTAGCGGGGTACACTGATGGTTGAGGCAACATGTTTCGGCGCGTGGTGGTTCTGCTTTTGATGGCGGCCGCGGCGTTGTGGGCGGCCAATCTCAAGCTGTATTTGAAGGAAGGCGGCTTCCAACTGGTGCGCGAGTACCGGGTGGAGGGCGATCGGGTCCGCTATTACAGCGTCGAACGCAGCGATTGGGAAGAAATCCCGCTCGACATGGTCGATCTGAAACGCACCCAAAGCGAGGCGGCGGCGCGGCAACAGCAGATCGATCGCGACGTGAAGTCGATGGCGGAGGAACACGCCGAAACCCAGGCCATCCACGCCGAAGCCTCGAATATTCCGGTGGATCCCGGCGTGTACTGGCTGGAGGGCGACCGGGCCAAACCACTGGAGGCGGCCGAATCGACCGTGCATATGGACAAGGGCCGCCAACTGCTGCGGGTCTTTTCGCCAGTGCCCACCACTACCGGAAGGGGGCAGCTCGAAATCCCCGGCGCCCATTCCAAGCTGGTCTTCCATCAGCCGGAACAGGAGTTTTACATTCAGCTTTCCGATACCGAGCGCTTCGGAATCCTGAAATTGACCCCCAAAGGCAACGTGCGGGTGGTGGAGGAGTTGCTTTGGGACTCGGCCGCCAGGGAAATGACCGAAACTCCCACCGAGATCGAAATCCTACGCCAGCAGCTCGCCTCCGACGAGTTGTACAAAATCTGGCCCAAGCAGCCGCTGGCGCCCGGTGAATATGCGGTAGTCGAGTTCACTTCCGGGAAGATGAACATGCAGATCTGGGATTTCGCGATCGCGGCGCCCCATCCTTGAAATCCCGCGGGAGGTCGGGAAGTCCGAGGAAGCCGGAAGCTGAGGAAGGTGGAAGAACGCAACGCGGGGCCCATTCTGACTTCTGTCTTCCTCGACTTCCTTGACTTCTGACTTCGCTCCTAATTCAGGAAGTAGGTCCGGTACAGCGTGTCCCGCTGCTTGGGGACGAAACCGGCATCGCGGATCAGGCGCCGCAGTTCTTCCTCGCTGGCGCGGTGATGCGCCCCGGCGGCGGAAACCACGTTCTCTTCGATCATGATGCTGCCCACGTCGTTGCCGCCGAAACGCAGCCCGAGCTGGCAGGTTTTGAGGCCCTGCGTCACCCAGGAGGCCTGCACGTTCTCGATGTTGTCCAGGTAGATGCGCGAGATCGCCAGCGTCTGCAAGTATTCCACGGCGGTCGCTTCTTCTTTCACGAAGCGGCCGAGCGAGGTGTTCTCGCGCTGGAAGGTCCAGGGGATGAAGGCCGTGAATCCCCCCGTTTCCTCCTGCAGATTGCGCACCAGTTCCAGGTGGTTCATGCGCTGTTCGAGGGTCTCGCCGCAGCCGAACATCATGGTCGCGGTGGTGCGCATGCCCAGTTGGTGGGCGGTGCGATGCACGTCGATCCACTCGTTGACCGAACACTTCAGACGGCTGATGCGGTGCCGCACGGCATCGTCCAGAACCTCGGCGCCGCCGCCGGGAATCGAATCCAAACCCGAATCCCGCAGCCGCCGGATGGTATCGTGCAGGCTCAAACCGCTAACCTCGGCGATGTTGGTCACTTCCGGAGCCGACAGGCAATGCAGGTGAATGCGAAAGCGCTGCTTGATGCCGCGGAACAGATCCTCGTACCACTCGATTTTCAAATCGGGGTGCAAACCGCCCTGCATGAGGACACCGGTGCCGCCCAGGTCGATGGTCTCCTGAATCTTCTGGTAGATCGTCTCCTTTGGCAGCACGTAGCCTTCGGCGTGCCCCATGGGCCGGTAAAAGGCGCAGAAGGAACAGTACTCGGTACAGAAATTGGTGTAGTTGATATTGCGGTCGATAATGTACGAAACCACGCCTTCCGGGTGCCAGCGGCGGCGGAGGGCGTCGGCTTCCATCCCGATTCCAATCAGGTCGCCGGAGCGAAACAGGTCGAGGGCTTCTTCACGCGTGATCATGGCGGGGCTCAAGCGGACAACTCAAGAATACCAGACCGGCGGGCGGCTCACGAACCCTCGGGAGCCAAAGCGCGCCCCCCCCCCCGAGAGCTGGTGCGGCCAGCATTTACGCTTCGCCTTGTGAGAACAGACCGCTCCGGGCGCGGCCCGGCTGTTATACGGGTGCGCCGACCGGTTGCGCGACGGCTTGCGACACGAACAAATACAGCGTAAACAGAGGTTTCGAATCGCCCTTTCCCCAGCGGTTCAACTGCCACTTGGCGCGCAGGTAGCGCACCTCGGGGAATTGAGATAAGTCGAGCTCAATCTGGTAGTTGCCGCAATAAAACTTTTGCGGGAAGGAAATCAAAGGCCTGGACGACCAGACGGCGCCATCGCTCGATCCCCAGATGGAGATGTCAACGCTCTCCTGTTCAACGATGCGGGTAATGCCAAGGTTGAGATCCAAAGTCTCACCCTGATGGCTCCCGATAAAAATTTCAGGCCCCGTGCCTGCCTCGCGCACGGTTGCCTCGGGTATTAAGAATTCGGGAAGCATGGGCCTCCTTGGACAGCAATTAAAGCTGTGAGGAAATATTCATCAACTGCTGACCGGCTAAGTCCAGAGTCTCATGTTTTTTGCAAAAACAAAAGCGAATTTGTTGCCTACCACCTTCCGGTGTGGCGTAGAAACTCGAACCGGGCACCGCAGCAACTCCGATCTTTTCAATTAGAAATCGGGCAAACGAAATATCGTCGTCAAACCCGAAACCGGAAATGTCCGTCATCACATAATAGGCGCCCCGCGGATGGAACGAGCGGAATCCGGCCTTGGCTAACGCGGTGAGGATCGCGGCGCGGCGCCCGCTATAATCCGCCGCCAGCCCTTCATAATAGGAATCGGGCAACGAAAGAGCCAGAGCGCCGGCCTGCTGAAGTGGGGCGGCGGCGCCCACGGTAAGAAAATCGTGGACTTTTCGGATCGATTCGGTTAACTCCGGCCCGGCCAGCACCCACCCCACCCGCCAGCCGGTGACCGCATAAGTCTTGCTCATACTATTGACCAGAATCGTGCGTTCCCGCATACCGTCGATGGTAATCATCGGGCAGTGAGCCGCTCCATCGTACAGAATATGCTCGTAGATCTCGTCGGTAATGGCGAGCGCATCGAATTCCTGGCATAGGCCGGCAATGAACTCCAGTTCCGCCCGGCTGAACACTTTTCCGGTGGGATTATTGGGCGAATTCAGAATGATCGCCTTGGTGCGGGGCGAGAACGCACGGCGCAACTGGTCCGGATCGAAACTCCAGTCAGGCTGCCGCAGGGTGACGTAACGCGGGATGGCGCCGCAGAGTTGGGCGTCGGGGCCGTAGTTTTCGTAAAACGGCTCGAACAGCACGATTTCGTCCCCCGGATCGACCACCGCCAGCATGGACGCGATCATGCCTTCGGTAGCGCCGCAACAAACCGTGATTTCGCCCTCGGGATCTAACTCTAACCCATAGTGCCGTTGATACTTAGCGGCAATGGCGCAACGAAGCGCCTGGCTGCCCCAGGTGATCGCATATTGATTGATATCGGCCCGGATCGCCTCCACCGCGGCCTGCTTCACCGCGTCCGGGGCGGCGAAGTCCGGAAAGCCCTGGGCCAGATTGGTCGCCCCGTGCCGGAGCGCCTGGCGGGTCATTTCCCGGATGACCGATTCGGTGAAATTGGCCGTTCGGCGGCTGTGAAAACGGGTATTTCTGGCGGACAAAATTGATCCCATTCCTAAGAGCTTAAGGCACTACCAAGCGAAGTTCAAAGATAGGGATTGGGGGGATTCCGGGAGGGCCAACCGGTAAGTCGCCGACCGATTGGCCCGATATCAGTTAAGAAAGGAACGTTATGGGACAGCTTATCAGTACGTTCTGAATCGTACAATCCTGTCGATAGTTAGCACGTAGCCACTATAGGGTCACCAGATCGAGTGCAACCGCCAGGCTTCGATCCTCAGGCGGCCGATTGTGCCGCTGTTGCCGTACACTTCGACCGACGTTGCGTTGGGGAGGGGATAAACAAGATCGGTAAGCGTAACTTCGCCATCTCCGGCGAAAACTTCTACCGAGGATTTATCCACAAACACGTGAAGCGGCAAGCTGCCGGACCGAAGCGCCAGCGGCGCGGCGCTGCGGGACGGGAACGCCGGACTGAAGCCGACCTCACCCGAGCGCGTTCGGTCCAGAAAGAGCGTCGACGTGGCTCGATCATAGCCGATCACGGTGGCCGCGCCATCCCCTTTCAGCACCCGAAGTCCGAATTCCCGAGCGCTGCCAGGTTCGAGGGTCGCCGTCAACTCCAGCGAATCCCCGAACGGGCGAACCCGGTCGAGGAATCGATTGGCGCCCTCCACGCTGGTGCCGGAGTAGGACATGTGCTCGCCCCGAAGCCGCTCCAGCGCCGGCGCCGGTTTCTGCAGCAGGTCGATTCCCTGCGCCGTTCGCCGCAGCGACACCGCGCGCGGGAGGGTCATCTGGCCTCGCCACGGCGAGGTCGGCGTCTTGTCCGCATATTGCCAGTTGTCCATCCAGCCGAGCATGAGCGGCCCAGTGCCGGCGGGCAAACCGTTCCAGGTAAGGGCGCAGTAGCAATCGCGCCCGTAGTCGGTCCAACGCGGACCGGGGGCGCCCTCCGGCTCCGGCGTGAACCGGGCTCCATCGAAGCTCCCCACGAAGTACTGCTCGCCGGAACCGCCGGAGATGTGGCCGGGATTCAATCCGACCTTCAAAACCCACTTGCGTTCGCCCGTACCCTCCATGGGCGCTTCAAACAGGTCGGGACACTCCCACACGCCGCCGGTGGCGCCGGCCGGCCCGAACCCGCCAGCCTCCTTCCAATGCTTCAGGTCGGGCGACTGGTAGAACAGGACCCGGTGCTGCGGCGGCAGCGCGACCACCATGATCCACGCCCCGGCGGAGTCCAGCCAAAAAACGTTGGGATCGCGGAAATCCGCCCGGTGCAGATTCAGCACCGGGTTGGCGGAATACTTGGTCCAGGTGCGGCCGTCGTCGTTGCTGTAGGCGAGGTTCTGGGTTTGCAGCTTTTCCGAGTGCCCCGTATAGACGGCCACCAGGCATGGCCGGCCGGCGAGGCAGAAGCCGCTGGTATTGCGGCGGTCGACAACGGCGCTGCCGGTGAAGATCATGATGCCGCCGGCTTCGGGTATCGCCACCGGCAACTCACGCCAATGCACGGCATCGCCAGAGACCGCGTGGCCCCAGCTCATATGCCCCCATTCGTCGCCGAACGGGTTGAACTGAAAAAATAAGTGGAACCGGCCGCCATCGTAGACCAGCCCGTTCGGATCGTTGGTCCAGTTCCGCCGCGGAGAGAAATGGAACTGGGGGCGATAAGGCTCGCGATAGTCCAGGCCCGCGCACAGGGCGACGCCCGCCAGGGCCGCGATCGTGAAATGAACTCGCTTCAAAGCTCCGAGTGTAGCGCAGCGGCGGGCGCGTGGGGACCGGACTGTCGAAGGGCGCTTAACCGAGCTGGGGAGAGCCGTTCCCGGCAACCGCTCCCTTACGGTCGCGGCTCGGTAAGCGACTGAAAACGCGCGCCAACCGTAACCGAGCCGCGACCGTAAGGGAGCGGTTGCCGCGCCTAAACCGCGAAATCCCCAGATCGGCTAAGCTCCCGGGCTTGCGCTTGGGGTTGGGCCAGTTCCCCAATTCACCGGTGCAATCGTGCTATGAATGGATTTTCAGATCCGAATTCCAGGAAATCGACCCCTGTCAGGACGGTTATGAGCATACGTCTATCTAACGGAACCGAAATCCCCATCGAAATGCACAAAGTGCGCATTGTGCAGAAAGTCCGCCTGGCGCCTGCCCGCGAACGGTTGAAAGCGATTGAGGAGGCGGGGTACAACACGTTCCTGCTCCGGTCGCGCGACTTGTTTCTCGACATGCTGACCGATAGCGGCACCAATGCCATGAGCGACAATCAGTTAGCCGCCATGATGCAGTCCGACGACGCCTACGCGGGTTCGGAGAGCTTTTACCGGCTGCTCGACGCAGTGGGTGAGATCTTCGGTTACCAGTATCTGCTGCCCGCCCACCAGGGCCGCGCCGCCGAGCACCTGCTGGCCAAGGCGTTCGTCAAGCCAGGCCAGGTGGTGCCCATGAATTATCACTTCACCACCACCAAGGCGCATTTCGACCTGGCCGGCGGCAAGGTGCTGGAGCTTTATGGGCCGGAGGCGCTGAACACGGAAAGCACCTGCCCGTTCAAAGGAAACATGGACCTCGGCCGGCTGCGCGACGCCATCGCCAAAGCCGGGCCCGCCAATGTCTCGTTCGTGCGCATGGAGGCCACCACCAATCTCATCGGCGGCCAACCGTTCTCGCTCGAGAACCTGCGCCAGGTGAAGGCGTTGATCGAGCCCCTGGGCATTTTCCTGGTGGTCGATGCCAGCCTGATTTCCGAAAACGCCTACTTCATTCGCCAGCGCGAGCCCGGGTACGAAAACACGTCCATCCGCGATATCATCCGGGAAATCATGAGCGTCGCCGACCTCTGCTACCTTTCCGGACGCAAGAGTTGCGCCGTTCGCGGCGGCATGATCGCCACCAACCGCAAGGATCTCTATGAAGCCATCCGGCCCTGGCTGCCGGTGTACGAGGGCTTCTTCACCTACGGCGGCATGTCGTCGAAAGAGATCGAGGCGATGGCGGTCGGCATGCGGGAAATGACCGAGCTCGAAGTCGCCGGCTCCTCGGCGGACGCCATCAAATATTTCCTCAGTTTGCTGCAGGAGAAGGGTATCCCCGTGGTTACGCCCGCCGGAGGGCTGGCATGCCACATCGACGCCATGCGATTTATCGACCACGTGCCGCAGTCCGAATATCCCGCCGGCGCCCTGGCGGCCGCGGTCTATATCGCCTCCGGCATCCGCGGCATGGAGCGAGGCTCGGTATCGATGGATCGCGACGCGGAAGGGAACGACGTTCCCTCGGACCTGGAACTGGTTCGGCTCGCCGTGCCCCGGCGGGTCTTCACCATGTCTCACTACCAATACGCCGCCGACCGTCTCGAGTGGCTCTACGCCCACCGCCGCCTGATCGGTGGCCTGGAGTTCCGCGAAGAGCCGCCGGTGCTCCGCTTCTTCGCCGGCCTGCTGAAGCCCAAAGGCGATTGGGGCGCCGCCCTAGCCCAGGCGTTCGAGGACGACTTCGGCCCGAGCTGCTGAACAGGCTCGTTTCTCGTCCCACAAGTTCGGCGGGGAACGCGCGCGGTTGTTCTGTAATAGCTGTGCCAACCGCTCCCTTACGGTCGCGGCTCGGTTACGGGCGCCGCGAGTTTACGGTGACTTACCGAGCCGCGACCGTGAGGGAGTCGGTTGGCGGTGACTGGAATACTTATTCCCTTACCGCCAACCGCACACAATGGTATTAGCGCGCTGGGCGCGGGTGGGGCTTGGTGCTGCCCTCCGTCATGCCCAGCACCCAGCGGATGGCCTCGAAATACATCTTCGAGATATCGGGGTCGTCCCACGCTTCGTTGGTGTGGCCCAGAGTGGAATAAAATACCCGCCCGTTGCCGTACGTCTTGGCGTAGGCTACGACAAAATCGCGGTCGGCGCGGTGGATGCGAGGGTTGTTGTCGTAGTTCAGCTTGGTCTCGTCCAACCGCAGCAGCACGTTGACGTTATCGCGCGACCAGTTCTTGAGCTGGTAGATTTCGTCGCGCTTCAGGAAGGCTTTCGGGAAATGGCGCACGGCGGGAAAATCGGGGTCCTCCAGAATGATGGGCGCATCGAAGGTCATCCAGGGGTGCTGGTCGAACCAGCCGCCGCTCAGCACGCCGTACTCCGGCCACTTGTAGTTGGAGTCGTTCGAAGCGTGAACGCCCACGAAGCCGCGTCCGTCCTCGTGGACGAAGCTGAGCAGGTCGGCTTTCTGCTGGTCGTCGAGGTCCATCTCGCCGGTGGTGCTGGCGAAGACCACGGCGTCGAAATCGGGTAGCGTTTTGGCGTTGGCTTCCAATTTCTTCTTCGTGAGCAGTTCGGTGTCGGTGCGCAGGTAGGCGTCCCACAGGCCCGTGTCATGGCCCCATTTCCAGATGCTCGCCATGGCGACGGGCACCGAATCGTGCTGGTATCCGTGGGTTTGGCCGATCACCAGGATGCGTTTTTTCACCCGTGCGGCGGGCGCTGCCGGGCGGGGTGCGGCCGCGGGTGGGGTTTGGGCGAATCCGACAGCCAGCAGGCTGGCGGCAAAGGCGCCGAGCAGGGCTGGACGAATGACGTACTTCATAGCGCTAAGATAGCTCCTCCGGCCCGATTCTACCGCCATGACGGGTCGTCCGGGACAGGCGGATCGGCGGCGCATAGACGCTAACTTAGCCCCAACGTGGCGCACGCACTTCTGCGTGCCGCGTCGAGACTCGTCTCGACGCGCTTTGGTTCGATTGGAAGACTCCCCTTCGTGGCGCGATTCCGAGCCCTCAGACACACGTCTCCGTCGAAAGGTACAAGCGCGCCGCTGTTTCTCGCCCACGCAGCGCGACAGCCCCGGTCCGAGCGCAGGCGTCGAGAAAAGTCTCGACGCGGCACGCAGGAGTGCGTGCGCCACGTTAAGTTGGCGCCTATGGGCCGGCCGGCCGGCGATCAGGAGTTGGAGCTGCCGATTCCCGCGCTCTCGAGCGTACTGTTGATGATCGACAGAGGGTTCAACGTCTGGTCCTGTCCCCCATTGGCCTGGTAGGCAGACAGGATCTGGGTTAGCGTCTGGGTCGCGCTGCTCGTGCTCGACGCGCTGCCGGAGCTGCTGCCGGTGACGGCTTGAGCCAAGTCCTGGATATTGGGCAATTGGCCGGTCTGGGAGGCAGTGGTGAAGTCGTTCGCCAGGGTGTTGAGTTGGTTTGCCGCGGCGGTATTGCCGTCCGACTGGGCGGTTTGAGCCGCATTTTGCAGGTTCGTGGAGATTTGCTTGGTAACCTGCTGGTACTCGGCCGGGTTCGATTGCTGCAACTGCTGCAGGCTGCTCATCAGTTGGGCTAATGGCGAAAGTTTGGTGCTGTCGGAAGCGGACGCGGTGCCGGTGGTGCTTGTGGCGGCCGTGCTGGTTTTCGAGCCGGCGCTTTGCAGCGAGCTGGTGAGAATCGACTGCAGGAAACCGGAAAGGCTGTTTATGGAGCTGCTCATGTCCGTCTTATCGGCCATTGCGCTCCGCTTTTGAGCCGGCCCAAGCAAGCTACGCCGGGGGCTCCCAGAGTTCGATCTTGTTGCCGTCGGGGTCGAAGATCCAGGCGAAGCGGCCGTAGGCGTGCGACTCGCGTTTAGGGTCGATCTGGACGCCCCGCGCCTTCATCTTGTTCAGGAACGCGTCCAGGTCGTCGACCATGTAATTGATCATGAACGGCGCCTTGCTGGGGTCGAAGTAGCTGCTCGATTGGCTGAAGACGCTCCACACGGTGCGCCGCTCCACCTCAGCCCGGGCGTGGTCCCGCCAAAGGAATCCAAATCCGTGAGGGCTGGAGTCGAAGCCCAGTTGGGCGTGGTACCAGTCGCGCAGTTGTTGGGCCTCGGGCGATTTGAAGAAGATGCCCCCGATGCCGATGATCCGTCCTCTTTCCCATTGGTTTTCGCTCATGCTGTCCATTGTACGGCACGGGCATTGTTCGAGTTGCCGAGTGGGACAGGCCTCCTGGCCTGTCGCTGGCTGGAAGAGCCGCTTCGCGGCTACGACAGGCCGGGAGGCCTGTCCCACCAAGGCGGAACCGCCTGCCCTACCTAGCCTGGGTGAGCGGTATGATCGCCGGCTCTACGAGAGGTTACTTGCCGAGCACGCGCAATGCGGCGGCGACGACCGTCTCGGGCACGAAGCCGAAGTGGGCCATGACGTCGGGGCCGGGCGCGGAGGCGCCGAAGCGGTCGATGCCGATGCATTCGCCGCCGCTGCCGGCCCATCTCTGCCAGCCAAAGGTGGCGCCGGCTTCCACGGTTACGCGGGCGGTAATGGCTTTGGGCAAGACGCTTTCCCGGTAGGCGGCGTCCTGCAGGGAGAACAGCTCCCAGCTTGGCAGGCTGACCACGCGCGCCTTGACGCCTTGAGCCGCCAGCGCGGCCTGAGCCTTCACGCACAGCGACACCTCCGAACCGGTGCCGATCAGAATGACTTCGGGTGCGCCGCCTTCGGCTTCGGAGAGAATATAGCCGCCCTTGGCGACATCCGGACCGACGGCGCGGCCGCGGTCGAGATGAGGTACGTTTTGGCGCGTAAGGGCCAGGAGGGTGGGGCCGGGATGCTGCACGGCGAAGGCCCAAGCTTCGGCTGTTTCGGTGGGGTCGGCGGGGCGCAGCACCACCAGGCCTGGAATCGAGCGCAGGCCGGCCAGTTGCTCGACAGGCTCGTGGGTGGGCCCGTCTTCGCCAACACCGATGCTGTCATGGGTGAAGACGTAAATGGCCCGCAACTGGCTGAGCGCTCCCAGGCGGATGGAAGGCTTCATGTAATCGCTGAAGACCAAAAAGGTGGCCGAGAACGGCAGCACGCCGCCATGCGCCGCCATGCCGTTCACCGCCGCGCCCATGGCATGTTCGCGCACGCCGAAGGCGACGTTTCGTCCGCTGCGGCCCCAACCGCCGCCGACCGCGCCCATGGCAATCGGCGTGTCGCTCGGAGGTTGAAAATCGCCTTGACCCTTCAGCGCGGTTTCGGTGGAAGGATTCAGGTCGGCCGATCCGCCCATCAGTTCGGGGATGCGCTTGGCCAGCGCATTCATGGCCAGGCCGCCGGCCACTCGGGTGGCAATGGCTTTATCGCCGGGCTTCCACTGGGGCAGATCCGCGGCCCAATCGGCGGGCAGTTTGCCGGCCACCATGCGCTCGAATTCCGCCGCCTCGGCCGGAAATGCGCTCTGGTAGGCCGCGAAGCGCTTCTGCCAATCGGACTGGGCGGCCGCGCCCCGGTCGATCGCTTTGCGGAAATGCGCCACGGCGTCATCGGGCAGATAGAACTTCTCGGTGGTCGGCCAGCCCAAGGCCTTCTTGGTGGCCGCCAGCTCCTCCTCGCCCAGCGGGCTGCCGTGGGAGGAGAAATTGTCGTGCTTGTTAGGACTGCCGAAGCCGATATGCGTCCGCACCAGGATCAGCGACGGCGCCAAGGTTTCGGCCTGCGCCTGGCGGATGGCCGCGGCGACTTCTTCGGTGTTATTGCCGTCGGCGACCTGCACGGTGTGCCAGCCATAAGCGTCGAAGCGCTTGCGCACGTCTTCAGTGAAGATCAGGCTGGCGGCGCCGCCCAGCGAAATGCCGTTCTGGTCGTACAGGTAGATCAATTTGCCGAGCTTCAGGTGGCCGGCCAGGGAGGCAGCCTCCTGGGTGATGCCTTCCATCAGGTCGCCATCGCCGCAAACGGCATAGGTATGGTGGTCGACGAGAGTGTGTCCGGGGCGGTTGAAGCGCGCCGCCAGCCAGTCTTCGGCGATGGCCATGCCCACGCCGTTGGAGAAACCTTGCCCCAGCGGGCCGGTGGCCACTTCCACGCCGGGCGTATGGCCGCGCTCGGGATGGCCCGGCGTCTTGCTGCCCAGCCGGCGGAAGCGCTTCAGCTCGTCCAGCGGCAGATCGTAGCCGGTCAGGTGCAGCAGGCTGTAGAGCAGCATGGAGCCGTGGCCGGCGGAGAGAATGAAGCGATCGCGGTCGAACCACGACGGGTCCTTGGGATTGTGCTTCAGAAACTCATCCCAGAGAGTAAAAGCCGCGGCGGCAAAGCCCATCGGCATGCCCGGATGCCCGGAGTTGGCGTTCTGCACGGCGTCGGCCGAAAGAATGCGAATGGTGTTAATGCACAGCTCTTCGATGGAAACCGTAGTTGGCACGTAATTCCTTTCCAAAAAACCGGTGAAATACCATGATGCCTGAAAAGGGGCGCCCCGTGCTGGGGGTGGGACCGATGGGACCGATCCGAGAATTTCGCGGCCCTGCGCGGCAACCGCTCCCTGACGGTCGCGGCTCGGGTTACGGGCGCCGCGTGTTCGCGGTCACTTGCCCATTCAGGGCCGATGCACGATCGCGGCGACGCCGCGCTTTGCGAGTTCCGCTTCGATGCCGCCTGCCAGCAAGCGCCGCGCTTCTTCCCGTTGTCCCAAAACCGCGTCCAGGTGGCAGAGAGCTAATCCACGCACAAATAAGTGCGCCTCCTCCCCGGAACAGAGCTCGGCAATGGGACGCATTTCTTTCGGAATCCAGGCTAGCTCCCCGCTGAACGGCATGGCTCGCACGGCCTCGTGCAGTCGCTCGACGCCGTCCATGAAGTGCAAGTGATCGGCCCGGCGCAGGATCGCCATGAGCCTGGTTGCCGGCGTCCTGTCGAACAGCTCGTACATGCCGGCTAATGGCAATGAAATATCGTTTTCCGCTACCAGATACAGGGTGGGAACGTCGGCGCCCCAGGCGAAGGTCAGCTTCACCGGAAGAATCCCCGGTTTCGGCTGGGAACTGCCGCCGGGCGCGAGCGCCACCACGGCCCGGATGCGCCCCTCCACCTCCGGCGCGGCCAGCGCGGTCCAGCCTCCGAAGCTGTGTCCCACGATTCCGATCCGCGCGCTGTCCACTTTCGCTTCCGAATCCCAGCCCGCGCCGCCCCGCAGGTGGTCGAGCAGAAACCGGATGTCGGGTACGCGGTTCCGAATCCAGCCCTCGATCCGCGCAGCCTTTCGCTCGGCGGTTTCGCCGTCTCGGCGAGCCAGCTCCGCGGCTACCACCTCGGAGTGATCGAGGGCCGCCACCACGTACCCATGGCTGCTCAAGTGGGTACAAAGGAACGTCGACTGCCGGCGCCTGCCGCCGCTGCTATGAGAGAAAACGACGAGCGGGTAAGTCCCCGGCTTGGCTGCCAGGTTGCGCACCGCCATCTGGCTCCGCGCCGCGACTCCCGGCGGATCCGTGAAAGAATCCTGGGTTGCCACCGCAAGATCCTGGCCCGCGTACCGCGCCGCCGCCGGATACCAGATCTCGCAAGGGAACACGCGATTGCGTGTCCTGTCCGGCGCTTCGATGGTGCGCACTCCGACCGGAAATCGGCCCCGCAGGAATGGATCGTAGCCGATCGTTGGTTCGGAATTCAGTTCGGCATGCTCGAGGCTCTCGCCCGTCATTGTAAATGCCCCTCCCCGGTGGTACTTCCATTTTCGCGCAAGACTGTGGCCAGGACGCTCCGTTTGGCCGTTTCGGCGGCCAGGATTGGCGGTGGGCCATTTGTGCGGGCGGTTTTGGGGTCGTGGTCTGAAAAAACAAACTTGCGACATGGGTAAACATCTTGGTTTCTGTCGGTTAAGAGTAGTTTTGGCCGATTGGTGGAGAGTGCGCTCTTGTGCAGTTTTGTGCACTTTACGGTGAAATCCGGCCTGTCGCGATCCGGCGCCACGTTGCAACCGCGCTCGACTCCCATCCGGTGCCGGCGTGGTGTCCCGGCTAATTCTTGACACCCTTCCAGAATCCGTGGGGCAGCCTATTCAGGCTGCGGACCCGCATTCTTGCGGGTCCAGCCGGCTGAAAGCCGGCTGCGGGCAAAATTGCCCGCTCCGCGGCATGGGCCACGAATTGCGGCGGCATCGATCAGACCATTCATGTCTGTCGATTCGGCCACAGTAGAGCGAACCCACCCCGATTTGGTTTGTGCGATTTTGTGCATTTTTGAGCCTTTTTCTGTTGGTAGCGCTACAAGGCTAGCGGAGCGCCCTCGAAACAGGTAGGCAGGTGGGCGAAGGGAAGAGCCGCCAGGAAAGGCGGCCGATTGGCTGCCCCACAAGCGCAGCG
>PLRS01000038.1 GCA_003164035.1 Bryobacterales bacterium
GATCAACGCGTCGGCCGACCCCGCTACACGCTGGACCGCCTTCTCCTTTGGCCCGATCTCCCTTCGCTCCCCGCAGCCTTACTCTATTGCTAGACTGCCCTCCCATTGCTAGAAGGGCCGACTACGGATCACCGTTCCAGGACCGCTACCGCCGAAGAGGCTGGCTGATTCTCAAACCTCTTGGAACCTCATTCACTATGCTCCCGTTGGCCCTTCGGCGTCAATCGATTTCAGTTCCGTTACGAACTTTTTCCTCAGGATTTATTTGGCTTGCTTTCAAACGCTTAGCAACAATATTCGTGGAGGCCGTGTGGATAAAACGAAGCTCTGCTGTCCTGTTTTGGCGGAATGAGCAACCGCTCCCTCACGGTCGCGGCTCGGTTTCGCGCGCTTCCGAGCCGCGACCGTGAGGAAGTGGTGGTTTTGAAATCGACTAAGCGAGACCTATGGCGCAGGCTCCAACCGTAGGATCATTCCCGTGTCGGTAGCGATCCACATATGGGTGGAATCGATGGCTGCCAGCATCACACGATTGGCGCTGGCGCGGTAATCGACGTCGGCTTCGTTCCAGCCGGTATAATCGCGGCTGCTCAGCACCTGGACCTTTCCGGGAACCACGCCGCGCAATTGGCCGCCGTTCACGATCCCAGCCAGATACACGGTTTGGTCCGGCGCGATCCAGATATCGGTCACGGAGAATTTCTTGTCGCGATAAAGCGAGGTGCTCCTGGCGGTCGTCCAATCGATCTGATACACCTCGCTGGGGTATTGAAATCCAGCCGAATGCAGCACCAGGGCGAGGCCCATGCCGCGCGGGCTCAACAGGACGCGTTCGGTTTCGCCAAAAAGAGAAGCCGAGCTGGATTTCCAGGTCTTGCCGCCATCGTTGGTGACAAGCGTGTAGCTCAGATGGGGAGTATCGTGAGTGTCGAGAGCGGCTTCAGGATCCATCCAATCCGGCTCGTCCTGCAGCCAGCGGCGCGGCGGAATGTTCCAACCGGTCACCAGGCCCATGCGCGGCGTGGGAAAGACGATCGTATTATAGGCGCTGTACTGGGGTTCGCCCGGCTGTTCGGCGGCTGCCGGAACCGCGGTCCAGTGCTGGCCGCCATCGTGAGTCGCCAGCATCGTCTTCTTCGTGCCCACGGCCCATCCGTTGTTCTCGTCGACAAAACAAACCCGCAGGATCTGAGCCGGCACTTTGGGAAGCCGCGTCCAACCGTGACCCGCTTCCCGCGTCACCCACAGACCTTTGGCGGTGACCAGCCAACCGGTGTTTTCGTTCAGGAAAAACAGGGAAACCGGCGTTTCCACCAGCGCGGTGCGCACCCAGTGCGCTCCGCCGTCGGAAGTGACCAGCGCCACCGGCTTTTGGTTCCGCTCGGTGAGAACATAGCCCACCGCTACGCCGCGCTCGGCGGACGCAAATTTCAAGTCCACCAGCACCAGCGAGGACTTTTCCTCGTCGTAGAAATACTGCATACGCCAGCGCTGCGCGGTCGCGGGGCCGGCGGAAAGAATCAACCCGGCGGCCAGAGCGGCAGAAGCAAACCGATGGCGGATCGCGGCAATCAGCTTTTCATCTCCACCGGTCCCGCCGACAGAACCAGTTCCACGTGATTAGCCGCCTCCAGCGCGGCGCGGGACATGCGCGCCAGAACCAGCACGCAGCCGATTTGCTCGCCCACCGTGGTCAGGACCTCCATTTCGCTGCCGGTGTGCTGATGCGGCAGGCGGTGCTGGACGTTGATTACGCCCACCACGCGGTTGCGCGCGATCACCGGCGCCGAAAGGAAAGCCTCGAAACTGTCCTCCGGCAGGTCGCTGAAGCTCTTGAAGCGGACATCCTTATATGCTTCGCGAGAGATGGCCAGCAGGCGGCGTTCTCGCGCCACCCAGCCGGTCAGGCCTTCCGCGAGGCGGAGCCTGATCTTGCCGATAGTCGACGGGTGCGGCGTATTGGAGGCGCACAACACCATTTCTTCGCCGTCGAGCAGATACACCAGGCAGGAATCGCACTGGGTGAATTCGACCACCAGAGACACGACGCCCTGCAGCACCTCCCGAAGGCTCATGTCGCGAACCATGAAGCGGCTGATCTTCTGAAACAAGCGCAGTTGCTGCTCAGTGCGCTCCAGGCGAAGTTCCAAATCCCTGGTCTTCGGCACCACTATATTATAATCGCGGGGCGGCGCTTCCGCCTGCCAATGCAGCCATTCAGCGTTTTTCCAGCAGCAGGTCGAGCTTGGCTTCCAGGGTTTCCAGCCGGGTGAGGACCTGCTTGTGGCGGATGTCTTCGTCGGCCGGAATTTTCCGCTGGATGAAGAAAGTTCCGCCAGGCTCCAGCACGCAGCGCTCGACTTCGTGGAGGCCGTCGAATCCCTGCCGGTGCAGCACCGTCAACAACTCGGCGCGGCTCAGCAGTTCTTTGGCGAGCGCCTTTTTGATCATGTGGCCGTTATCGACCAGCGTGGTGGGTTTGCCTTCCAGGAACTGGTCCAGCCGGCGATGGCGAAACAGAAACCGCACCACCAGGTAATTCAACGCCAGCAGGGTGAAAGCGCCGATCAGGCCGCCGCTGAGAGAGTTGTCGTTGCCGATGATGGCGTNNCAGCACCACCAGGTCGAAGGGGTTCAACTGCGCCAGTTCGCGCTTGCCGAAGACGCGCAGCACGATCACCAGGAACACGTAGACCAGCATGGGCCGGAGCATCTTCTCGATCACCGGCGCACCCAGCACGAAGATGTCGTGCCACATCGTTTTTGTCATCGCCCATTCGGGCATCCGTCGGTCCTCCCTCTGGCAGGGTATCGCGAGTGCGCCGGAATCTGATAAAACATAGAGAAGAACTCCTGTTTTTGGGCGCTGTGGAAAGCCTGTGCACGGCGGTGGAAGCCGGTGTGGAACCGGCGGTGTTTGAACGATTCAGGCGTCCACAGAAAAAATGCGCTCGCGGCACTTTATTCGCTTGAGGGGAACTCTCCCGGAGTTACCCTGTATCGATTGCACCATGACTGCTGTTAACCCGCTCGAAAAAGGCTTACCCGCGAATCTGGATGCCGAACGCTTCGTACTGGGGTCGATCCTGCTCGACGACGCCATGTACGTGCAGGCCGCCGGCGCGCTCGAAGCCGACGACTTCACCCTGGAGAAGCATCGCCGCATCTTCCGGCGGATGGGCGAGCTGCAGGAGCGCGGCGAGAAGATCGACCGCATCACCATCGCCAACGAGCTGATGAAGTTCAACGAGCTGGAGGCCTGCGACGGGCTCACCTACCTGGTTTCGCTCGACGACGGCCTGCCGCACATCCCCAATCTGGACAGCTACATCCGCATCGTCAAAGATAAAGCCATTCTGCGGCGCATCATCACCGCTTCGCAAAGCATGATGAACCGCTGTCTGCTGGGCGAGGAAGAACCGGACGAGATTCTGGCCGGCGCCGAAGAAACCCTGCTCCGGCTGGGCGAGACGCGGGTGAGGAACGGCCTGGAGAACCCGCAGCAGATTCTGGAGGACTACGACGGCGGCATCAACGCCTTTCTCGATCCCTCCAAGCGGGTCAAGGGCATTAGCACCGGCTTTGCCAAGTATGACGAATACACCGGGGGCATGCACGGAGGCGAGCTGTTTATCCTGGCCGGGCGCCCGTCGATGGGCAAAACCGCCCTGGCGCTCAACATCGCTCAGCACGTGGCACTCAAGCTGAAACAGACGGTGGCGGTTTTTTCGCTGGAAATGTCCAAGGAGTCGCTGCTCACCCGTATGCTCTGCGCTACGGCGCGGGTGGACAGCCAGCGTTTCCGCGCCGGCTACCTGACGCAGGAGGAGCGGCGTAAGCTGAACCACGCGCTGCACGAGCTGGTGGAAGCGCCGCTTTATATCGACGACACGGCCGGCATCCACCTGATGGACATGCACGCCAAGCTGCGGCGGCTGAAGGCCGAGCGAGGCCACATCGGCCTGGTGGTGGTGGACTATCTGCAGTTGATGAGCGGGCGCGGCCGCTTTGAGAACCGCAACCAGGAAGTCAGCGCGCTGTCGCGCGGCATGAAACTGCTGGCCAAGGAACTGAACGTGCCCTTGCTGGTGCTGAGCCAGTTGAGCCGCGCGGTGGAATCCCGCCAGGGCGATCACCGGCCGCAGTTGAGCGACCTGCGCGAATCGGGTTCGATCGAGCAGGATGCCGACGTGGTGGGGTTCATCTTTCGCGAGGAAGTTTACCAGCGTGAGCGTGAGGACCTGCGCGGGCTGGCCGAGTTGATCGTGGCCAAACAGCGCAACGGCCCGATCGGCACCGTCAACCTGGTCTTTCTCCACGCCCAGACCAAATTCGAAAACCGCGCCGAAGATACCGGCGAGTTGCCGGAAGAGTAGCGGAGGGCAGACATTGGCTCACTGCGCCGCCATCTTTTTCTGGATCAGCAGCGCCTGCGCATTCAAATTATTCAACTGGCGCAGATCCTCCTCGGCCATGGCGATGGAATCCTGGATGCGCGCCAGGTCGGCGCTGCCGGCGGCGGGAGCGTCGGTCCGTTGCGTCTGCATCATGCCTGCCATCGACCGGTATTGCTCGGTGATCTGCCGGTAGCGCCGCAAAATTCCGTTCAGGTAAACCTCGCGCCGCTTGTGAATACTCTGCAGTTCGGCGGCGAGTTGCTGGATCTCGGTTAACTTGTGTGCGTCGGTGCCGCTCTGGTCGCGCAGCCTCTGATAGGCGATCTCCACCTGCGATACCCGGTCGCGGTTGCTCTTGAGCTCCTTTTCGAGCGCATTCACCGTATTGTTGACGGCCGACAAATCCTCCTTCAGATCGGCTTCCGATGCCGCCAGCCGTTTGTTGTCCACGGTGAGATCGCGGACCTGCGCTTCGGCCTCATCCGCGCGCAGTTGCAGGCGCGCCACGGAAGCATTGGCGTCCGCAAGGCTGATCTTTAGCAGTTGGATGGCGATGGCGTCTTCCGGATTGGCCGCCGGCTTGGAGGTTCCCGGGGCGCCGGGGCTTGCCGCCGCGGGCTGGGCAGGTACGGCGGCCGGCACGGCGGTGGCATGAGTGAGATCGGCCACCCGCTGCCGCAACTGCGCGTTCTCCAGCGCCGATTGTGCCAGGCGCGCAGCCTGCTGCCGGCTTACGCGCACCTGCCATATCACCACTGCCGCCGCGGCGGCCAACAGCACCACGATCGCGAGACTCCAGCGTTTCACTGCCACCGTATTATCTCTCTTTCATCACGAAGCGTGTGCGATAGGTCAGGCTGCACTTGCCGCCCGTATCCAGTTGCACCTGCACGATCTTGGGCGAGCGCTCCGGCAGAGCCACCGCCACGCTGTAGGAAGACGCAATCAAAGCCAGTGCGCGCTGGATGGCGCCCGAGATTTCTTCGCTCGACCGGCAGAAAACAGCGCTGCCGCCGGTGACCTCCGCCAACTGTTTCAGACCGTTCTGATAGGACTCGCCCAGCCGGTCGCTACGATAGCGAAGGTGCACCACGAACAGCGGCGCCTGGCGCTCCGCCATTACGGCCGCCACTTTGGAGATCTTAGCCTGGATCAAGGCCTCCGGAAAGCGGCGGCTCAGGTCGTGCGTGTCGCTCGAATTGATGACCGGGTTGGTGAAATCCTCGCGGTAGTTTTCCACGTCGCTGTCGGTCAGGTAAAGCACGGCCACGCGCACGCCGCTCTTGGCCAGAATCGAGTCGGCCAGCCTGGTCGCGGTTGCGACGGTATCGAGCAGTCCGGCTTTGCCGCTGACCGGCAGGTCGCGGACCGCCGCCGCCGCCGGCGTCCGGTCGGCGCCCGGATCGACCAACACCTTGAGACCGTCCTGCGCGCGCATCACGGCGACGGCCATCCGCGGCGGCAACTTCTCGATCTCCGAGGCCAAGGCTTCCTTGGCGGGCTCCGCCAGGGAAAGATCGCCCGCCAGATCAAGCACCACGATGAGCATCAGATTATCGGCCGGCCCTTTCACGTCCACCACGCGCGACGCCGTTCCATCCACCGTGGCGCCCAGGTCCTTGGCCGAGAGCGGCGGGTCTTGGTTCGCGTCCGTCCATGCCGGTACTTTAAGGATTTGGCCCGCGGGGGACGTTGCCGCGGGCAGGGAACAGCAGAGCGCCAACAGCAGAAGGATGGAGATTGCGGGGCCGGCCTGCCGTCCGGCGCGAGCGTTGCCGAACCACACGGGCCGGCGAGGGGGCCGGCCCCACAATTTGTACGTCAAAAACTCAACCTCAGCCCCAACTGAATCACGCGCCCGCCGCGCGAGCCGGTGATATGCCCGGCATCGAGATTGGGCGTGGTGGTGGATCCGATCACGTTATCCGGATCGTTCCAATTGGCGTGGTTCATGAAATCGAAGGCCGTCGCGTTGAACTCCAGCGTGCGGTCCGCGGCCAGCGGGAATCGCTTGTTCAGGGACATATCCCAATTCTGAGTACCGGGATTGAGGAGGCCCGACAACGTCCGCGACACATCGCCGATGGTGAAATCGGGAGGCTGCGTGAACGCCGCCGGGTTGAACCAGAGCGACGGCCCGGGACTAGCGACGTGCGGGTCCACGCCGGGCACCGCGTCCACGTGCAGGGCCTGCACTACCCCGCCCGTGTTATTGAACAGGGGCGTGAGGTACATCGGATCGCCGCTGGCCACCACGCCCATCCCGCTCACCGACCAGCCGTCGATCGCGTAACGCCGCCAATCCGGAAAACGCAAAAACGGCTTGTTCGGCCCGATCGGCAATTCGTAGGTATAGCTCAGTTCGAGGCGCTCGGGCCGATTGCCCGCGGTCACCGACCATTCGTTGTTCCGGTTGAAGAAGTCCTGCGTTCCGTAGGGTCCGGAGTAGTCGTCGAGCTGCTTGTTGAATTCGAAATAGGCGTTGAGGGACAACCCGCTGGACGAGCGCTTCTCTACGCGGACATAGCCGGCGTCCCGCTGGTACCGCCCCACCGGATACTCGCCATACACATTGAAACCCTGGTACTGCGGATAGGGCCGCAGCGATTGGTTGAATGCCAGGTCGTTCAAGTCGTCGCCATACTTCAGATCGTCCAGCGGAATGGCATTGGGATTGGCGGCGCCGTTCCCGACCAGCAGATTCTTGCCGCCCTGATAGTAGAACCCCGCAGTCACGATGGCGGATGCCGGCAATTCCCGTTCTATGGAGAGCGAAGCCGACTGATACGTAGGCACCCGGTGCGACATGTCGATCAGGTCGGCGATGGTGTTGTTGGCCGCATCCCCTGCAAGATCGGGCGTGGGCGTGGCGGCCGGCGGTACGCCGTTGGCCAATAGGAAGGCCGGCTGCAACTGTGCGTCCGACGAAAGATAGGTCGGATACGAGTTGAAACCCTGTGTGCCGAACTGCCCCGAATAGATGGGGATGCCCGAATAATTGCGCGAGAAGGAGGTCCGCACCACGGTTTTGGCATCGCCGCGCGGATTCCAGGCGAGGCTCAGGCTGGGCGCGAGGCGCACCAGCGTGGGCTGGAAAGCACGGCCGAAGCCGTCTTGACCGGCGACCACCAGCGCGCCGGGCAAGCCATTGGCCGGATTGATGGCGCTCAGGTCGACGGTCGACTGGCGGTTATATTTTTCGGTGCGCGGCTTGAACAGCTCCGCGGTAAGACCGAAATTGAGGGTGAGGCCCTTCATCGCCTCGTAGCGGTCGCGGAAAGCCAGCGAACCTTCCGAGCGCCGGAAATAAGAAGGCTCGGTGTCGATGGTTACCTCGGCGAAATACGGCATGCCCAGCAGGAAACTGGCGAGTGCGTCGCCCGTATCGACGATTCCCGGCAGGCTCGTCAGCCCTTCATTGAACTGGAGCAGGCCCGCCGGATACTGCGGCCAGAAGCTGTTCACCTGCTGGAGCGCGTACTGCCCCACAACGCGCAACGTATGCTTACCGCGCTTGGCCGATAGGCCGTCGGTCAAGGTGTAGACGTCGCGCGCGTTGCTCGACACCGGATAGGCTTGCCCCATGCTCAGGTAGGGGCCCAATTGGATCTGCGGGAAACCATTGCCCGTAATTCCAGTGAGGCCGATCCGCGCGGCGTAGTTGGTTTGATCCTGCGGGCCACCACCGGCGGAGACGTCGGAGTTCACGTCGAGGGTGATTGTGTTCACTGTGTGGGCGGAGGCGGTGAAGACGTACTCGAGCGAGCCGTGGCGGGTTTGGAAATTGCGGTTGGCGGGACCCGGGTTGGCGGCCGTGGGGAACCATTGGGCCGCGCCCTGCGTGCCGTTGGAAAATGCCAGCTCCACGGTGATGCGATGCCGTGCGCGGACGGATTGATCGACCTTTCCGATCATGCCGTTGGCGGTGTTGGTCTCGGGCGAATCGATGAAGTAGTTGTTGTGAAAGAACGGCCCGATGTCGGTGTTGGGCGCCGGATAGAACTTCAGCGCGTTCAGCGCCACCGGGTCGAGCCTCGACTGCGGGATGACGTTGCCGGGAAACGGGTCGCGCAGATATTGCAGGTTGGTGGTGGAAACCGTCTGCGTCGAATCGTAGCCGGGATTGACGCTGGTGGAGGCCGGATCGTAAATGGGGATCACGTTTCCATCGTCATCCACTACATCCGAATAATCGCCCGTGCGCTGCGCCATGGTGGGGATCGTCTGCAGATAACTGCGCGCGATATCCTCGCGCACACCCTCGTAGGAGAGCGAAAAATACGTGTTGCGGGTTACCGCGAGGTGGGGCAGGATCACGGGCCCGGCCACGTTGAACCCGAACTGGTTGCGGCGCAGCAGCCCTTTGTTGCCGCCGTTTTGGCGGATCTCGTGCGGCACCGCGTCCAGCGCGTCGTTGCGGAAGTTTTCGAAAAGGCGCCCATGCCAGTCGCGCAAGGGGCTGTGGCGGCTAGCCTTAGGCGGGCTGTCGGCGCGCAGACCCAAATTGCGGGTTTGGACCTTGAACTCCTCTATAGCGGTGTTCATCTCGGCGTCCGAGGGAGCTGGAGGGGGCTGCTGTTGGGCGCGCGCGCCCGTCACGGCGCACAAACACACCGCTACTGCGTATTGGCGCAGCGGCATGTGTTTAGTTTATCATCACCCTGCCCCGCGTCTATACTTCATAAAGGGAACCGGGTGCAATGGAATCCTTCCTGAGCGATATCACCGAGATTGTCGGATGACGGTGGCAGGTCTGGCCGCCGGCGTGGTCGCGGCTTTCGGGCTGACGCGTTTGCTCCATGCCCAACTGTTCGGCGTGAAACCATCGGACCCGCTCACGTTTACCGCCGTGCCTCCGATTCTGCTTGTGGTCGCGCTGGCCGCCGCGTGCGCTCCCGCGCTGAGAGCAAGCCGCGTAGACCCGCTAGCGGCTCTGCGCCATGAATAGTAATGTGGAACGCGCCCTCCCTGACGCCGCGGCGTTTATCCGGGCCATGGGGCGGATGGCCGGCCACTCGGGGAAAGGCGCCTCGAGGCCCGAGAATACCCGTGGGCTCTGCCCGGCCGCTACCGATATTGTGTAGATAACGCCGCTCTGTACGAATGGCGCGGTCCGGCCAAAACAGTCGAGGGCGGGGGGAGGATCTATTGGTCGTGAACGGCGGGTTCGGGGCACCGCGCCCGGGCCAAAGTCCGAGATGGGGACAATACGACCAGATGGCCGCCGAAGCGCTGTTGGGGGCCTTTTTCTGGTACGCTCAAATGGTTCGCCGCCCCTCTTCCGATGCGAGTCCTTTCTGAAAGCACGCTCTGTGCCTATGCCCTGTTCTTTTGGCGCAGGCAAGCCGCAAAGCTTGATCCGAACGACCGCGACGCATTGGCAGACATTAGGGTCGGCGGCGATCCCGTCAAGTGGCTTCAGCCTCCTATCGGTACAAGCTGCCTGACGTGAGGAACGATGTCGTCTGCATTGTACAAGTCGAGACCAGGGAGGAACTCGACGGTCTTCTCGTTCACGACTACGTGCCGTGCGATGACTGGATGCGCGCTCGGGACATGGTGCCGAATCCCTACACTAGGAAACTCGGACAGCTTGCGCGCACATTCCTCGATCGAGGGTACTTCGCCACACCTCGGAGCGATCGACAGTATTTGCATTTCTGCACATGGCGCAGGACCGGGTCACTCACCCACGCGATCGGCCCAGAAGATAGGCCCCTCATCGAGGCCGTCGAACTCGCCGGCAAACGCGAGTACGAAATTGTTGACGGTTGGGGCCGCTTGTTGCCACTCGCGGCGCTCTTGTGTGAAGGACTGGCCTTCCGCGCATTCGAGGCCTTCCTAGCGTCCAGCAGCCTGACCAAGCCGTCGTGATCGGCAACTCGCGCCCCTGCCATGGCACTTGGCGTGTCACGCCCGACGCTCTCTTCCGCCCAGGGCACCGCTGGGCAATGGCGTCAATCAGCGGGATGGCGACAATTCGTCCACGTGCGGCGGATACGCGGCAAAGGAGCTGGCTACGGCTTAAGCCGCCCCGATCTGGCCTTCAAGAGGATGGTTCGCTTATAGAGTTCCGCAGCGAGCAATGCGGAGATATACTGTCATGGGGCCATCGGCGTGGGGAATCCAACGGAAGAGCGCGAGGTATTCACTGGGTTCCTGGCCGCGATGCCCCTTTTCGCCGGTTCGCCCGTCACGGACTGGCAACAGCCGGCGCGGGATCCGCCAGATGTTGAAACCGATCTGGGTCACGGCAGGAGGGTGGCCGTCGAGCTTACCTCCTGGCTCGATGAGAGCCAAATAGGACGCGAGAAGAAAATCGAAATGGTCGAGAGATCATTCCGCGACGCCATCCAACCGGAACCCCCTAACGAAACCGAGCATATATTCCTAGTTTGGCTCGCGCCGAAACGGCGGCTGCCGCCCGCTGATCGGGCTGCGTTCCGTTCGGAACCATGCGAAAGCGTGGGCCGCACTGGCTCACCTTCCCTGCGAGGGGTGGCGCGTATTCACCTGACTGGATGGTAGACGCGCTCGTCCAATGCGTAACGGCGAAAACAACGAAATATGCTGCGAAACCGACCGGTGTATCCGAGTTTCATCTGCTGGTGCATTACGACAAAGCATTCATTTACAACTCGCCGGTTCTCGGCATCGGCACCGGCTATACGGAGGCGGTGAAAACGGCAGCGGCAAGAATCGGTGGGGCAGTGGGCGTGTTTGACAGAATCTTCGTTTATGTCCCGGTAGCGGACGGCCCGCAGGCCTTCCAGCTCTACCCATGACTTCTCGGAAGACGGTGGGCCAAGCACTTGCTGTGCGGCGCCCTATTTAGAATCAACGGGCGGAGATACCGACTTTGGGGCAGGCGCCCACAAGCGGATCGGCCAAGGACCAGGGCGAGTGGCTATGGTGGCCGAGCGCCGGGTGTAGGGCAGACCACAAACAACGATGGTCTGCCCCACGGGTGATGGGGAACTAAGGTCCGTGCCACTCCTGGCCAGCCTGGTGGCACAGGTTTTAGCCCGTGATTGTCTACCGCGGTACCGTCAGTTCCACTTCCGTGAATCCTTCGGCCTCGATGCGCTGGCGCAACGAAGAGTAGCGCAGCAGGCGGGCGGCGGAGCGCAACTGGTCGCGCTCGGCGGCGGCCAGCTCGCGGCGGTAACGATCGGCACGGTCGCGGTACGAATAGCCGGAATATGGCGGAGGGTCGGCCGCCAGCAGGCGCATCAGGACATCCCAGAACGAAGTCCTGCGGAACAGGCCATGGTGCGCCGCGGTTTCCCGCGCCAGTTCCACCGTTTGCCTGCCTCCGCGCAGCGCAGCGTGCACGCATTGGGCGGGGGAGAAGGGACGCGCCGGATCGGGATCCGGAAAACCGGCCAGCGCCTGGCGCAAGCTTTCGGCGTCCGGCTCCCAGCCTTGCCAGCGGTAACGCGACGCGCCGGTCACCAGCGTGCCGCGCTGCAGGATGTCGCGGATGCGCGGTTCGTCCTTGCCGGTCACGGCCAGCACTTCTTCCAGCAGGTCGGCGATGGCAAGCTCGCGCGACACCACCGGAGTCAACGAGATCGCCCCCGCCGCCTCGGAGCTGAGCTTCACGCGAATCTTCTGCGGTAACACGTCGGGTGACTTCACGCTAGCATAAGTTGGTGCTTCACACCCACGAGAAAGCCCGCGCCGGTCACCGAAGAAAGGCCGACCAGGCGGTCGGCCGCAGACCAGGAGGTCCGCCCCACCAAGCAAGGTCCAGCCAATGACGGCGGCGGGGAGGGTGCTGGCGGACGAGATCGCCCGTGGCGGCGCGATCCCGTTCCGGCGATTCATGGAGGTGGCGCTGTACCATCCGCAACACGGCTATTACCGGCGGCGCAAGGACCCGTTCGGCATCGGCGGCGATTTCTTCACCGCCGAGCAACTGCAGCCCGTCTTCGGCCTGTTGATGGCCGCGCGCATCCGCCAATTGGCAAACGCCATGGGCAACCCCGCCGATTTCACGGTGGTGGAACTGGGCGCGGGGCGGCGCGAGATGGCGCCGGCGTTCTCCGAATGGCGCTACGTTCCGGTAGATATCGAGGCGGGTGAGTTTCCGCTGCGTTTCCGCGGCGTGGTGTTCGCCAACGAGTTCTTCGACGCCCTGCCCGTAGAGGCCGCCATCGTGCGCCAGGGCAAGTATCTCGAGCGGCGCGTGGGCTTTCATGACGGACGCTTCCAATGGGAAACGGGCGGAGCGGTACCGGCGCCAATCGAACAGTACCTGCTCCGCTACGGCGCCCTGCCCGCCGCCCAGAGCGATGACGACGACGAAGATGCCGAGCGGTATCGGGAACGCACGCTGGTGGAGGCCGGCACCGAAGCTCTGGCGTGGATGGAGCGGATTGCCGGCGCGCTGGAGGAGGGATACCTCTTCGCCATCGACTACGGATACACGCGCGCCGAGACCATCCGCTTTCCCCGGGGCACGCTGATGAGCTACCGCCGTCACGTGGCGCGAGAGGATGTGCTCGAGAACCCGGGCGAGCAGGATATTACCGCGCACGTGAACTTCACCGCTCTCGAAGAACACGGCCGGCAGTGCGGGTTCCACCTGGAAAGCTTGCAGACCCTGACGCGAACCCTGCTCGAAGCCGGCGAGCCCGACCAGTTCGCATCGGTGCTGTCGGCCGCCGACGCGGGGGAAGCCCTGCGACGCAGAATGCAGTTGAAGACGATGCTGGCGGGCATGGGAGAGACGTTTCGCGTGCTGCTGGCGCGGCGGGGAGGGGGGAAAACCGGCTAAAACATTCTTGCCGGAAAATGAAAAAGGCCCCGGAAAACCGGGGCCTCGGAGTGAAACCGTTTGGTCTACCCTTATTCAGGGCGCGCCCAAGCTACTTCTTTTTCTTCGGAGCAGCTTTTTTCTTGGGGGCGGCTTTCTTCGTTGCGCTCTTCATCGATTGATTCTCCCTAACATCAAATTTTGCGATTCAAAAATCGCAATGTGATTCATATATAAGGTTGTTCGGAAAGAAAGTCAAGAGAAAAATAAATTTTCGCGCACGCTCAGCGCCATCTTCCGGAAATGAGCGACGGCGCGAGCGCGAGCGACTGCATTCGGAGCACGCGCACTTGATCGGAATCGCGGATGGAAACCAGCGGAATGAAGCCGCGATCGAGCAACGCTTCGGCCGCGTCCTCGGTCAGCAGCACCTCCGCGCAAGGTTTCAACTCCGGCTCGTCGCCGCTTCGATAGACGTGCGCGGGAAGACCGTCGATGGTGTCGACCATGCCGGGCCGCATGTGCCATCCCCAGCGCGAAAACGCCTCGCCCAATAGATAAGCGCAGGCAAAAGCGGGATGGCCCCAGAGATAACGCTCGTGTTCCGGGGGCGACAGCATCTCTTCGAATGAGAACGACTCGATCTCGTCGGTGTCGGCGCCGTAGGGGAGCCGCAACAAGAACCGCGGCAGGGCCAGACCGAGCCACGCCGCATCGGGCGCGCGGCGCAAACCGTCGAATACGCGTTCCAAGCCGACCACGTCGGGCGCCAGTCCCGCGATCAGCGGAGCGCGCGCGTTGCGGGCCAGGGCGGCGAGCCGCGTCAGGACCGGTTCGTCGGACGGTGCGAAGTTCCACAAGCCGGCGATGGCTCCCCACTCTCCCTCCGCCAGGGCGCGGGTGAAGGCGGCGATTCCTTCCTCGGTGGCGAGCTCTTGCTGAGGCAGATCGAGCACGAAGATTTTCAGTTGCTCTCCGGTCTCCAGTCTCCGGCTCAAGAAGAACAAGCCACGCCACGCCGATTCGAGAGCCTGGAATGCCCGGTCGTGAAGAATGGAACGCATGTGGCCGGCAATGGCGGCGTCGGCCTGCGCCACCAGCTCCGCCTGCCGTGGATCGGGATTGGAAACGACGTAGGGCGCCACCAGCCGCCGCAACATCTCGTCCCAGTCGCTGCGCGCCGGCTTGGGACCAGGGGCGGGAGCCTCTCCCAGCATCATGCTCAGCAGGTCCGCGCCGCTCTTTCCCCGCAGTTCGCCGGGAGGCTCCGCCGCGGGCGCCCGGCTCGGGAAGAATTCCGCGGCGGCGGCGGCGAAGGTCGCCGGATCCACCAGGCGCTTGCGCAGGTTGCGCAGTGCGCGCATGGCCTCGACGTTTTGGAACAGCCGGTCGGGATGAAAATCGTCGATCTCCTCGAAGCGGATGCCGGCAGCCACGCCGCCGGCCGAAACCCGCGCCTCCGGGGAAAGGAAAGCCATCACGATATCGAAATCGTCGCGATCGATACCGACGGCTTTGCGGTGGCGGCCCTCGCCCCCGCTGAAGTTTCCAGCTACCAGAATATGGAACGGCGTTTCCGCGTCGGGATCGGCGATCTTCCGGACTTTTTCCAGGGTGTCGATCTCGACCGATATAAGCGAGTCGGCGCGTGGCATGGCACTTGAAACTGTACCGCACGCTCCGGGCCAAGGGCAACGTCAACGCCCGAAAAAGAGCTGGAGCCGAGGCCCGCTTGTGCTACGCTCAAAGTTTCCAAACCCATGCAAAACGTCGTCATCGTCGGTTCGGGCTGCGCCGGTAACACGGCGGCCATTTACACCGCCCGCGCTAACCTGAGCCCGCTGGTGGTGAGCGGGCACGAGGCCGGCGGGCAACTATCCATGACTACGCTGGTGGAAAACTTCCCGGGTTTTCCCGAAGGCATTGACGGGCCGGTGCTGGTGGAGAACATGAAGAAGCAGGCGCGGCATTTCGGCGCCGAGTACCGGGACGGCGCGGTGCTGGCGGCGGAGCTCGGCCGGCGGCCGTTCCGCCTGAACGTCGAGGGCGAGTGGATCGAAACCCGCACCGTGATTATCGCCTCCGGAGCGACCGCGCGCTGGCTCGGCCTGGAATCGGAACACAAGCTGATCGGCCACGGCGTGAGCTCGTGCGCCACCTGCGACGGATTCTTTTACCGCGGCAAGAAAATCATGGTGATCGGCGGCGGCGATTCGGCCATGGAAGAAGCCAATTTCCTCACCCGCTTCGGCCGTGAAGTGACGCTGGTGCACCGGCGCGGCGAGTTTCGCGCCTCGAAGATCATGCTCGACCGCGCCCAGCGCAACCCGAAAATCAAGTTTCTGACCAACACCGTGGTGGAGGACCTGTACGATCCGTCGCAGCACCTGCTCACCGGCGCGCGTCTGCGCAATACCGTCAGCGGCGCGGTATGGGACCAGGAGGTGGACGGGTTTTTCGTGGCGATCGGCCACGTGCCGAACACCAAGGTATTCCGCGGCCAGATCGACACCGATCCCGACGGGTATATCCTCTCTAAAGGCGGCGCGCGCACCAACATCGCCGGAGTATTTCACGCCGGCGATGTCGAGGACCGGGTGTACCGCCAGGCGATCACCGCCTCGGCAGCCGGTTGCATGGCGGCGATTGCGGCGGAGCGGTATCTGGAAGCGGAGGGACTCTGAGCTATGATCGAACGAATCAGCACACCGGGCGCACCCGCGCCGCGCGGCCCGTATTCGCCAGCCGTCCGGGCGGGCGACTACATCTTTGTATCCGGGCAGGTTCCCCTGGACCCGGTTACCAACCAGACCAGGCTGGGCGACATCGCCGCCGAAACCCGCCAGGTGCTGGAGAATATCCGCCTCAACCTGGAGGGCTGCGGCGCCACCCTCGCCGACGTGGTGAAGACCACCGTGTTTCTGGCCAATGTCCAGGACTTCGCCGCCATGAACGCCGCCTATGCCGAAATCTTCGGCGACGCCAAGCCGGCCCGCACCACCATCGCCGTGGCCGCGCTACCGCTGCCAGGCGCGAAAATCGAAATCGAAGCGATCGCCTACAAACCCAAGTAGGACAGGCCTCCGGGCCTGTCGGGATCGTAGCGAAGGACTGAGTGGCGCGGTACTCCCCTTCAGAACAGGTCCCTGCCGGCTCAAAACGGATCGTCAACGTTGTGCGGCAGCGTCGTCCATCCGGGGGGGGAAGTCGCCTTGGCTCATCGCTGTTTCTTCCTTCTTCGCCGATTCTAACGCCAGCCGCTGAATCCTAATACCTCAGCTTCGCCGCCGCCAGCTTGGGCGACATCAGTTGCACGATTGCCATGGCAAGCACATAGACCGCGCTGCAGATGGCGAACAGCGGCAGATAGCTGTGGGTGACGGCCACGATCTTCCCGGTTGCCAATTGGAACAGCACGCCCCCAACGGCGCCCATCATCCCGCCGATGCCGACGACGCTGGCCACCGCGACGCGGGGGAACATGTCGGAAGCCAGAGTGAAAACGTTGGCCGACCAGCCCTGATGAGCGGCCATGGCCAGCGATACCAGGGCGGTGACCACCCACAGGTTTCCGGCGAACGGCGCGTAGAGAACGGGCACCACGCAAAGGGCGCACACCAGCATGGCCGTCTTGCGCGCCGCATTGTGGCTCCAGCCTCGCCGGATCATGACGGAAGAAAGCCATCCGCCGGCGACGCCGCCGATCATGGACGCGGCGTAGGCGACAATCACAGGCAGACGATTCTGCATGATGTCGAGGTGGAAAGTCTCCTGCAGGTAACGCGGCAGCCAGAACAGATAAAACCACCACACCGGGTCGGTGAGGAACTTGGCCAGGGCAAAAACCCAGGTCTCCTTCACCGGCAGCAGGTGCGACCAAGGCACGGCGGCGGTGGATTCGACGGGATCGCTCTGAATGTGTTCCAGTTCGGTTTGCGACGCGCGCGCATGATTCTTCGGGGTGTCGTAGAGCAGCAACCACGCCGCCAGCCAGACGAATCCCAGGGATCCGGTGGCGACGAACGCTCCGCGCCACGTGAACCAGTCGGTGAGGAAAGGCACCACGACCGGAACCGCAAGGGCACCCACGCTCGCGCCGGTATTGAAAATGCCGGTGGCCAGCGCGCGCTCCTTCTTTGGAAACCATTCGGCCACGGTCTTGATGCAGGCGGGGAAGTTGGCGGCCTCCCCGATCCCCAGCAAGAACATGGCGAACGTGAAAGTGGCGACCGAGTACGCCGCGCCCGGCGCCATGGCGGCTACGCTCCAGAGCAGGATGGCGATAGCGAAGCCGCGACGCGTCCCGAGGCGATCCGTCACGCCACCCGCCGTGACCAGCCCGATCGCGTAGGCCGCCGTGAACGCCGCTGTCATATGCGAATATTGTTCGCTGTTCCACCCGATGACGCCCTCGAGAGTCTTTTCGAGGTAGCTGAGAACGCCACGATCGAGATACGCAATCACGGTGGCGAAAAACAGCAGTCCGCAGATCACCCAGCGGAACCGCGACTTGGCGGGCTTGGCGGCAATCGACATGAAGCCTGATTATACGCTGTAGCGGAAATCGTGGCGGTGGAGATTCGCCTGCCCGTCCGAGCCCGCCAGGGCGCATTTAAGTGGGACAAACGATCGCCTTTGGTCGCCTGTCGTCCTCTGTAGGCACGGCCGGCGGACAGCAACACGTCTGCCGCACCGCTGAGCGGAGTTGCGGCTACTCGCCGGCTGCCTCGCTGGCGGCAGCCGCCACGCTTAGACGGGCCTCGCGGCGGGCTCTGATCACTTCGATGAAAGTCGGCACCAGCGAAAGGAAGATGATCAGCAGGATCACTTTGTCGAAATAATGGCGCACAAACGGAAAGCTGCCCAGCCCGTAACCCAGCATGGTCATGAGGAACACCCAACCGGTGCCACCGCAAACGCTGTAAGGCAGAAAGCGCCGATAGGGCATTTGGGAAACTCCGGCGACGAACGTCGAAAAAGTGCGGACGATGGGGACGAAGCGGGCCAGTACGATAGTCTTGCCGCCGTAGCGGTCGTAAAACTTCTGTGTGCGGCGCACATATTCCTGCTTGAAGAGGTGGGAATCGGCGCGGCTGAAAATGCGCGGGCCGGTGTGCCTGCCGAGCAGATAGCCGGTAGTGTCGCCGAGCATGGCGGCGGCCATCAGTACCAGATTGACGCGCAGGATATCGAGCGCGCCCGCTCCGGCCACCACGCCGATGGTGAAGAGAAACGAATCGCCGGGGAGAAAAAAGCCCACCAGCAATCCGGTTTCGGCGAAGACCACGGCAAAAATCGCGGCGTAGCCCAACCATCCGGACAGCAGCGTCCCGAGCAGGGCAATCAGCCTCTCTGGGTTGGTCAGCGAGCGGTAGAGATCGATCAGGTGCGAGAGCATTCGATTAGCTGGCGCGGTACTGCGAAATCAGGCGGTCGATCACATCCTGGTGGTACTTGATCTTGCCCTGCCGCTTGAGCTCGTCGCGGACGCCGGCTTCGAACAGAACGTCGCGCTGTCTGGCCTTGTCGCTCTTGACCTGGTCGCGAACGGTGGCGCGCTGGTCGGCGAACTTGGCGGGGTCGGGTGGAATCACGGCGATCACGCGGCCGACGAGCGTCGAATCCGGCAGGGGCACCGGGCCTAACAACGAGCCCACCGGCTTGGTGAAGGCTGCCTGCAGGTAAGAGGCGGTTCCGATGCCTTCGATGGTGCCGACCCGCTCGAACTCACCCGTGGTTTTCACTTCGAGTCCCATGGCCTTGGCGGCTTTCTCGAGATCGTCTCCCATGGCGCGGGCCTTATCGAGCAGTTCCTGCGCGTGTTTTTGGACGGCTGCGTTGAGGCGATTCTGAACCATTGCCGTCTGCACCTGATCTTTGACTTCTTCGAAGGTGGACGGGCGGGGCGGATTCACGGCGGTCACCATGGCCAGCACTTCCTTGTCGCCCGGCAGCGCAACCACGGGGGACACCTGGCCCGGCTTGAGCGAGGCGATGGACTGCTCGAAATCCGCATTGGTGCCGATTTCCGGGATGGGCGCGCCGCCGCCGACGCCGTTGGCTCGGACCACCTGCATTTTGAACTGTTCGGCAACTTGATCCGGATGTTGCGGATCCTTTTGCAAAGCGGTTTGCACCTTGTCGGAAACCTGCTCCATTTCATTGTTGACGATGGCGTTCTTCCAAGCGGGGACGATCGCCGCTCTGGCCTCTTCGAAGGTCTGCAGGTGCGCATCCTCGTGGGCCAGAGCTTTGATGATGTGATAGCCGTATTGGGTCTTGACGATGCCGCTGATCTGGCCCGGCTTCAACCCAAAGGTGGCCTTTTCGAACTCGGGGACCATCTGGCCGCGTTGCACCCAACCGAGGTCGCCGCCCTTGGTTTTGGAACCGGGGTCTTCGGAGTGCTTGGTGGCCAGAGCGGCGAAGTCGCCGCCGTGCTGCACCTGTTTCAGAACATCTTCGGCCTGGGCTCGGATCTTCGCATCATCGGCGGGCGGCTTGCCCTGAGTCATAAATAGGATATGGAGAGCATGCACCCGCTCGGGAACGCGGAACTGCTCTTTGTTCTGGTTATAGAGCTGCTGTAGTTGGGCGTCGGTGGGGTCCAGAGCGGCTTCCATCCTGGCTTTATCCGCGACCAGAATTACCAGGTCCCGCGTTTCCGCGTGGGTGTACTGCTTCACGTTGACCTGATAATAGGCGCGCATTTCCTGCTCGCTCGGCTGGACTTCGGCCTTGAATTTGTCATTGCTGAGCTTGACGTACTGAACGTTGGCCTTGGCATACTTGTCCTTGAAGGCCTGCTCGATCTCGGCCGGGCTAACGATGGTGCCTTCCACCGCGACTTCCCGCAAGCGTTGGATGAGGATCTCGCGCCTTACGTTGTCTTCAAATTGCGCAATCGTCATGCCCTGTTGGCCCAACATAGCGGCGTACGTGTCCTTGCCGACGAACTTGCCATCCGGGAACAGACCGGGAGCCGTCTGCTGGATGGCGGTGCGGACGTCGCTGTCGCTGGCCACGAATCCAAGCTTGCGCGCCTCATAGGCCAGGGCTTTTTCGGTCACGATCCGGTCCACGAACTGGGGGACGTAGGTGCTCAGCAGCTCGGGAGGCAACTGCTTGCCGCGGAGGGCGTTCTGGACCTCGCGCTGGACGTCGGTCAAAGTGACGGTTTCATCGCCAACCTCCGCCACCACGGCGTCCGACGAACTGCCGCCGCTATTGTAGTTGGGCACCAGGTAGGTCAGCATCGACAACGCCACCAGCAAAAGCAGGGCGCCGAGCAGAATACGCACCGATTTGTCTCGACTGCGGAAAAGATCAAACATGGCTAACCTGAAACTCCTATCGACGAAAAGGGGAAATTATAATTATAACAACCCCAAACCGAGGCCGCATCGCCGATCGACGCCGGGAACGCCAATTACCAAATCAATGAAGTGATCGGCGGGTCGAACGGAATTCTTTAGGTCTGGGAATCCTTCCGGCGACTGGCGCCCATACCGCACTCGGCATGGACGGCTTGGACGGCTTTTTCCAGGCCGTCGCGGTTGACTACCACCGCGATGGTCAGCTCATTGGATCCCTGGGCGATCGCGATTACGTTCACCCGTTCGCGCGAAATGGCGGTGAAAATCCGGCTGGCGAGTCCCGGTTTGCCTTGCATTCCCTCGCCCACGGCAGCCAGCATGCCGACATTGCGATCCACCTTGATGGGGTTGAGGTAGCCGTGAGCCAGCTCCAACGCCAACGCTTGTTCCAGGGATTGCAGGGTTGGCTCGAGTTCCGCGGCGCGCACCAGAAAGCAGAAATTGCCGCGGAAGCTGGAGCTCGACAGCAGCAGGATCTCGACATTGGCGCGGGCGATAGCATCTAGAGCGCGGGCCATCACCTGCACGCCGTTGAGCTCGATACTGGCGGGTTCGATGGTAACCAGGGCAACGTTGGTCATGGAGGCGACCGCGCGAGCCCCGGTGGCCTCGCGCAAGGAAGCAACGATCTTGGTGCCGGGCTTTTCCGGCGCGAAACTGTTCTTGCTCCAGACCGGAATGCGGCGGTCGGCCAGGGGGGCGAGCGTCTTGGGATGCAGCACCTTGGCGCCGTGGTAAGCCAGCTCGGCGGCCTCGGCGTAGGTGACTTCGGCCAGCACCACGCCGTCGGGCACCAGCCGCGGGTCGGCGCTCATGATGCCGTCCACGTCGGTCCAGATCCAAAGCTCGGCGGCGTCAAGCGCGGCGGCCACGATGGAAGCGGAAAAATCGGACCCGCCGCGGCCCAGCGTGGTGGGCCGGCCGTCGGCGGTAGCTCCGTTGAATCCGGTGATCACGGGCAGCACGCCCCGATCGAGCAAGGGCTGGATTCGCTGCAGCGCCTTGGCGCGAGTGGCTTCCATCAGCGGCGAGGCATTGCCGAAAACGGCGTCGGTGACCACCACGTCCCAGGCGTTGACCGCTTCGGCGGGAGTGCCTTGGGCGGAAAGATACTCGGCCACCAGCAGGGCGGACAGGCGCTCACCGGCCGCGACAGCCTCATCCACCGAGCGCGGCGGGCGTTCGTTCAACAGCGCCATGCCATTGGCGAGGCGCTCGAACTCGGCGGCCAGGGTTTCGATTTCCGCCAGCACCGGCTCGATGCGCGCGGCGGGTAGCAGTTCCCGGCAAGCCTCCTGGTGGCGGCGGCGAAGGTTGGCGAGATTGGCTTCCATGCCGGCCCGGTCGCCGGCTTCGGCGTGGCGCATGGTGCCGAGCAGCAGGTCCGTGATCCCGGACATGGCGGATACCACGATGGCCACGGGCCGGGAGCCGGCCGCTTCGGCGGCGAGGCGGGCGCTGGCGCGCATGCGTTCGGCGCTGCCCACGCTGGTGCCCCCGAATTTCATGATCAGCAAGTCGCTCAAGCTAGCTGAAATCCTTTCCGTTGGTGACGCGGCCGCGAACGATTTTCAGAATCGCCTCTTCCACCTGGACGATGTCGAGGCCGGTGGAATCCAGGTACACGGCGTCGGGAGCCTGGCTCAGCGGGGCGTCGGCACGGGTACTGTCACGAGTGTCGCGTTCGTTCATCTGGGCCGCCAGATCCTCCTCGCTGATGGTGCCGCCCTGGGCGCGGACGTCGCGCAGCCGGCGGCGCACCCGCTCGCCCGGTTGGGCGTCGAGGAAGATCTTGACCTCGGCGCCCGGAAAGACCACGGTGCCGATGTCGCGACCCTCCATCACCACGCTGGTGCGTTCGCCAAGCTCGCGCTGCTTGGCCACCATGGCGCGGCGAACCCCGGGAATGACCGCGATCCGCGAGGCTCCGTTCGAAACTTCGGCCGTGCGAATGGCCTCGGTGACGTCTTCCCCGTTGAGCCGGATGCGTCCGGGCTCGAGTTCGATGCCGGCGGCGATGGCGAGCTGCTCCATGCGGTGGTGGTCGGTGGTCTCGACATTCTGCCGCACCGCCCACAGCGCCACCGCCCGGTACATCGCGCCGGTATCTATATAAAGGAAGCCAAGCCTGTCGGCCAGCCGCCGCGCAATGGTGCTCTTGCCCGCGCCGGCCGGACCGTCAATGGCCACTACCACGATTTTCAAATTGCCATCCGCCAACTCAGTAGAATATCAGGCGGCGGGTCGCGGAAGCGCGACAACCCCGATATTACCTCTACGTCGGCATCAGCGGGGCTGCGAGCGTTCAAGGAACGACGCTCCCCTCGACGACGCTTATTACGGTGCGGCAATAAGATCAACCTGTTGGGTTGTCATTTCGCGGGCCGCTTGCGCCTCCGCTGGGCGGCCCGGACCTGGGCCTCATTCATGCCGAAATAGTGCCCGACTTCGTGCCACACGGTATCTTCGATCATGCTGGTCAAATGCTCGGGATTGCGCGCCAGACGCTCGTGCGGGCCTTGGAAGATGGTGATGCGGTCGGGCATGGCGATGGTCTCAAAAACGCTGCGATGCGTCAACGGGCGCCCTTCGTAGAGACCTAACAGAGTGTGTCCCGGGCCCACCCGGTCAGCCGGCGGTTCCGGTTCCACCATCAGCGCCACATTGGTCATGCGTTTGCGGAAGCGCGCCGGAATGCGCCGGAAGGCGGCGTCCACCAGTTGGTCGAAGTCGGCGGGATTCATGCTGCTATCAGGTATACCGCAGTCGTGAAACGGCGGTGAGCATCATTAATTAAGATGCAGGCGTTCCGCAAGCGGTGCTTTTGGACTTTTCCCCACGCGTTGCGACACGGGTTGGCGCAAAGTTACAACCATCTCGCCAGCAACGGGTTACAAAGGGAGCATGCAGAGGGGAAATCGTATCGTTTTGGCCAAGGCCGCGGTAATCGCCACCGCCATTCCATTTCTACTATACGGGTATTTCTATGGTCCCAATCCGGGTTATACCGGCGCGCCCAGCGACAACGGCGGGGCAACCTGCGCTACGGCCGGCTGCCATTCGGGCACGGCCAACCAGTTCACGACCGGCAGCGTGACGGTGAACTTTCCCAACGGGCTGACCTATACGCCCGGCGTGGCGCAGCAGCTTTCCGTCACCATTGCCGATTCGGTTACCACCCAGAAATCCTGGGGATTCCAGTTGACGCCGCGCGTCGCGAGCGCGCCCGGGACCATGGCCGGAACCTTGACGGCCGCCGCCGATGGGTCCACCCAGATCATGTACTCCGAGCCGAACCTCGAGATCTTCTGCGCGCCGGGATCCATGACCGGTCAAAACCCAGGGTGCAAAGGCCCCACCGACCCAACTGATTACTCGCTGCAGTTCGTGGAGCATAGCGATAGCGGTTACATGGCTTCGGTCGGAACCACCGGCTCGTACACGTATAGCTTCACCTGGACCCCGCCGGCAACCGACGTTGGCAATATCACCATCTACGTGGCCGGCAATGCCGGCACGGGCCTTCGCGTCACCGCCGGGGCTCCTCCCGCCGGCGACCACATTTACTCCAACCAGTACACTCTCACGCCGGCTGGCGTCGGCCCCACGCCCTCGATCGCTTCGGCGGGCGTGGTCAACGGGGCCAGCTTTCAGACCGGCGTCGTGCCCAACTCCTGGATCACCATTCAGGGAACCAATCTCTACTCGGGCACGGCCGACACCTGGGCGAACGCCATCGTCAACGGCAACCTGCCGACCGAGTTGGATGGCGTCACCGTCAGCGTGGGCGGCCAATTGGCGTATATCTATTACGTCAGCGGGACGCAGATCAACGCGATAGCACCGAATGTGGGCACCGGCAGCCTGTCCGTTACGGTCGCCAATTCGGCTGGCACCAGCAACGCGATGACGGCGGTTTCCGCAACCGTGCAGCCGGCTTTCTTCCTCTGGCCCGGCGGCTACGCGGTGGCGACGCACACCGACTTCAGCTACGCGGTGAAGAACGGAACCTTCTCCGGCACGACCACCACGCCCGCCAATCCGGGGGAAACCGTCATCCTTTGGGGCACTGGTTTCGGCCCCACCACGCCACCCTTCCCGGTGGGAATCGAGGCGCCCTCCACGGCGACCTATCTCACCTCGAGTCCGGTGACGGTCACCGTCGGCGGCGTGGCTGCCAGCGTCTACGCCACGGCCCTGGCCCCCGGTTTTGCGTCGCTCTATCAGGTTGCGGTGACCGTGCCGGCATCGCTGGCCCCCGGCGATTACCCGGTGGTGGCCAGCATCGGCGGTGCCCAATCGCCCTCCACCACCTTGATCACGGTGCAGTAAGCGGGCCGCGCCAATTGTATAATGGCACCAATCCTCCGGGAGGGTGAACGGGTGGCAAACGTGGAAGACGATTCGACGGCAGGCGCGGCAAGAAGCTCAGCTTGCGCCACTGCTCCGGAACCGGGCGAATACAGCTTGTTCTTCGCGGCGTACGTCGCCAAGGCGCGGGCATTCGCCGACCCGGTCGCGCGGCTCGGCGATCAATTGGGCGAAGTTCATTCTCTGCTGGCCCCTCTGCCGGAGGCGGTGCAGCTTCACCGCTACGCTCCCGGTAAATGGAGCGTCAAGGAAGTGCTCGGGCACCTGATCGATGCCGAGCGCATCTTCGCCTACCGCGCGCTACGCATCGCGCGGGCGGATGCCACGCCGTTGGCGGCTTTCGAGGAGAACGGATACGTTGCCGCGGCCGAAATCGAGCGCTGCCCCTGGCCGGAGCTGCTCGAAGAGTTCGAGCACGTGCGCCAGGCCGGCATTCTGATGCTACGCCATCTGCCGCCGGCGGCCTGGCTGCGTATCGGCACCTCGAGCGGCGCCCCACTGAGCGTGCGCGCGGTGGCATACGTGATGGTGGGCCACGTGGAGCATCACCTCGAAATTCTGCGGCAGCGGTATTTGTGAGCGGCCGGCAGTGAAGAAGCAGATGTTTGAAGACTGCTGGGGAGCGTACGCGAAGCCGGGGCAGTTCTTCGCGGCGAACGAAAGCCTTCGCGGCGGATTGTAATCCGCTCTACCGGCGTCCGGATCATTCGCGAACGAACCAGCCTTTCGCAGTCGGCGTTTGCCCAATTGATCGGCGTAAGCGTGAAGGCCCTTCAAAACTGGGAGCAGGAGCGCCGCCGCCCCACCGGCCCCGCAGCCGTGCTCCTGACCATTATCGAGCACGATCCGGCGCTGGCAGTGAAAGCCATTCATCGGGTGTAAGGCGCCGTCTATGCGTCCCACGGATTGATGACATCGATACCGCAAAGCTGGAAGTCGGCGGTATTCCGCGTGGCCACGGCCGCGCGCTCGGTGCGTGCAATCGCCGCGATCATGGCATCGAATTGCGATATCGGACGGTCCGCGGCGGCCCGCGCGGCCACAATTTTCGCAAACGCGCCGGCGGCATCCTCATCGAATGGCAGGATGCGGCCCTCAAACTCCGCGGCGAACATCTTCTCGACGGCCGCCAGCAACCGCACCCTGCGCTTGCCCGGCGGCAGTGTCTCGATGCCATACAGAATTTCAGCCTGGGTGATCGCCGTCGTGAACACGGACGACGGCTCCTGCGCCGCAAGCCAATTGAGAACGACCGCGGAAGCCGCAGGCTTGAGCGCTTCCGAGAGCACGTTGGTATCGAGTACGATCACTTGGCGAGCTTCGGCGGACGCCGGACAGCTTCACGCGCCGGGAGCGCGAGTTCCACGCCGCCCAGAGGCTCCACGTACCGGCGGATCGATTCCGCCAGGTTGAGCCGGGGAAGACGTTTTGCGTTCAGCCCGGCCTTCAGGATTTCACGCGCCTCCTCTTCCATGGACCTGCCATGCGAAGCCGCCCGGAGACGCAGCCTCGCCTTAACCGCGTCATCCAGACGCCGTATCGTGATGCTCGCCATACAGCAATGATATCATTGCCATCACCAGCCGGCCGGCGACAACCCGGAGCTGAGGCCTGAACGCTGACGCCCCACCTCCAATGATAGACAATATAAGAGGTTGTGCCTTCAGGTCGATCTCCCACCATCGGATTGCTCGCCGGACTGGCGGTCACGCTTTCGGCGGTCGCGGTCTATACGGCCTACACCGCCGTCCAGATGCGCGGGCTCCGCCAGTTGCAGGCCGAGACTATCGACCGCAATCGCGCCGATTCCATGCTGCTGTTGCGCATTCAGAACGATCTGAACCTGGTCAACGTGGCCCTGCGCGACATGTTGGACGGCGGCGAGGACTACCCGCTCACCGCCTGGCAGTCTCAGTTCAAGCGGCTTCGCGTCGACCTGGAAGACGCCGTCACCCGCGAGGCTCAGTTCCGGCCCGCCCTCGGTCCGGAAGGGCCGCGCCAATACCTTTCCGCCTCCACGGCCCAGTTCTGGGACGCGCTCGACCGCATCTTCACCCTTGCCCAGACCGATGAGGCCGAAGCGCGCACCCGCATCCGAATCTCGCTCGAAGCGCGCCAGGCGGCCTTGACCACGGCGGTCGCGCGCCTGCTGGTCGAGAACAACGACAACGAAAAACAAGCCGCCGCCCAGACCCGCCAGATCTACGCCCGCGCAGAGCGCAATGTCTACCTGTTCCTGGCGGCCATCCTGGTCGTCTTGCTGGCCAACGGGCTCTACCTGGTGCAGTACAATCGCCGCATGTTCGATCAGGTCGCCGCGCTGTCCGACCGGCGCAGCGAACTCGCCCAGCAACTGATCTCCATGCAGGAGAGTACCTTCCGTTACATCTCGCGCGAGCTGCACGACGAGTTCGGCCAGATTTTGACTGCCATCGGCGCCATGCTGCAGCGGGCCGGCCGTCGCGCTCAAGCCGTGGACGCGCCCCTGCGCACGGACCTCAAGGAGGTACAGGAGATCGTCCAATCCACCCTCGACAAGGTCCGCACGCTTTCGCAGGCGCTGCATCCTGCCGTGATCGAGGAGGCCGGCTTGGAAACGGCCCTGCGGCAGCACTTGCCCGTGTTTGAAAAGCAGACCGGCATCCATATCGACTACGAGTCCTCGGGCAGCGGTCCGGTGCCGGATCAAACCGTGGCCATACACATGTACCGCGTGCTGCAGGAAGCGCTGAACAACGTGGCGCGCCATTCCAAATCGTCCCGCGCCGCCGTGCGCTTGCGCTATTCCTCGGATTGCGTTGTGCTCGAAGTGGAAGATGGCGGCGTGGGCTTCGACAGCGCCACCCGCACTCGCGGAATGGGCCTGGTTTCCATGCGCGAACGGGCGGAGCTGGTACACGGCCGGCTGGATCTCATCAACGCCAATGGCGGCGGCCTGCTGGTGCGCTTGACGGTTCCCCTGGCTCTCACGGAGACTCATGCCTGACGAAAAAATCACGGTCCTGCTGGTCGACGACCATCACCTGGTGCGCCGCGGCTTCCGGCGCATGCTGGAGGACGAGGACGATATCGAGGTGGCCGGCGAGGCCAGCGACGGGCAGGAGGCCATCGACAAGGCCCGCGAGCTGGCCCCCGCGGTGATCGTGATGGATTTCGCCTTGCCGGGGATGAACGGCGCCGCGGCCGCCCGGCAGATTCTGAAAACCGCGCCGCAAACCGGCATCCTCATGCTCAGCATGCACTCCGAGCCGAACTACGTGCGCACCTGTCTCGACTCCGGCGCTCGCGGCTACCTGCTGAAGAACGCCATCGATCTGGAACTGACCGACGCCATTCGCAAGATCGCCGCCGGCCAGCAGGTCCTGGATCCGCGCCTCGAACCCGTATCCGGACCGGCTGGCGAGGAGGCGCCGGAACTCACCCCGCGCGAGCTCGAAGTGCTGCAACTCATCGTCAATGGAAAATCCAATCGCGAGATCGCCCAGGTGCTTGGCCTCAGCGCCAACACCATCGCGGTGCATCGCGCCAACCTCATGCAGACGCTCGACATTCACAACACGGCGGACCTGGTGGTCTACGCCATTCGCAATGGTCTGGCGAGCCTCACGTGAGGCGCCGCGACTTCCTCCTGGCCGCGGCCTCCCTCCCCGTACGCGCCGCCGGCCTGGGCTTCGCCCTCACCGATGTCACCGCGCGCGCCGGCATTCGCTTCGAACACAACAGCGGCGCGTTCGGCGCCAAGTACCTGCCGGAAACCATGGGCCCGGGCTGCGCTTTCTTGGATTACGATGGCGATGGCTGGCTCGACATTCTGCTGGTGAACGGCATGGATTGGCCCGGGCACAAGCGCCGCCGCAGCACCCTGCAGCTTTATCGCAACAATCGCAACGGAACCTTCACCGACGTTACCGAGCAGGCCGGCCTGGCGGTGGAGATGTACGGCATGGGCGTGGCCGTGGCCGATTACAACAACGACGGTTTTCCGGACGTGCTGGTCACGGCCGTGGGACAGAATCGCCTGTTCCAAAACACCGGCAAGGGCCATTTCATCGACGTCACCGAGAAGGCCGGCTTGGGCGGCCGCACCGCCTTCAGCATGTCCGCGGTGTGGTTCGATTTCGACCGTGACGGGCACCTGGACCTCTTCGTCTGCAACTACGTAAAGTGGGCGCCGGAGCACGACGTCTTCTGCAGCGTGGACGGCAAGCGCAAATCCTACTGCACGCCGGAGGCCTATCACGGCGCTACTTGCTGGCTGTTTCACAATCGCGGCAATGGCACGTTCGAGGACGTTACCGCCCACAGCGGCGTGTTCGATACCTCGTCCAAGTCGCTCGGCGTGGCCATGCTCGATTATGATCGCGACGGCTGGCCGGACCTTCTCGTGACCAACGACACCCAGCCCAATAAGCTCTACCGCAACCGCCACGACGGCACCTTCGAAGACGTTGCCGTGCACGCCGACGTGGCCTTCAGCGAAGACGGCAGGGCGCGGGCCGGGATGGGAATCGACTCGGGCGATATCGACCGCAGCGGCGTCCAGTCCATCGCCATCACCAACTTCGACGGGGAAATGATGGCGCTCTACCGGCCCGGCGCCGACGGCGTCTACAAGGATATTGCGTTCTCGAGCGGCGTGGGCCCGGCCTCGCTCAACAGCCTTGGATTCGGTTGCGTGTTCTTCGATGCCGATCTGGACGGCAACCTGGACCTGTTCGCCGCCAACGGCCACATCGACGAGACCGCCCGCAATATGCGCGGCAAGATCGGCTACGCCCAGGCGCCCCAATTATTTCTGAATAACGGGCGCGGCGTCTTCCGCGATGTGGCGCGCCAGGCCGGCGAAGGCTTTGCCACGCCCAAAGTGGCCCGTGGCGCGGCCTGCGGCGATTTCGACAACGATGGCGATCTGGACCTGTTGGTCACCACCAATCAGGGCCCGGCTTACCTCTATCGCAACGACGTGACCAACGGCAACCGGTCGCTCCGCCTGCATCTGCGCGGCACTAAATCGAATCGCGATGCCATCGGCGCGGTAGCGCGAATCTCGACCCCCGAAGGCACCGAATCCCGCGTGGTGAAAAGCGGATCGAGCTACCTGTCGCAATCGGAGCTCGCCTTGACGTTCGGCTTGGGCCGCCGCCAGCGCGCCGAACGTCTGATCGTCGAATGGCCCAGCGGCAGAGTCGACGAGCACGGGCCCCTCGCGGCGGGCGTTTACCAGTGCGAGGAAGGCTCGAAGCCGGTACAATCCAAATGATGCGAATTCCGATCGTGATTTGCCTGGCGGCGAGCCTCTGCTTTGCCGCTCAGGCGGTGATCTTCGACACCGACATGGGCAACGATATCGACGACGCCCTGGCGCTCGCCATGCTGCACGCATTGAGCGATCGCGGCGAGTGCGAGCTCATCGGAGTCACCCTCACCAACGGCCATCCGGCGGCCGTCCCATATATAAGGATGGTCAATCGCTTCTACGGCCGCGCCGATTTGCCCGTAGGGGCCGCGATCAAACAGCTCAAAGGCGGTTCCCAGGATGGCTACATGACGGCCGCGCTGCGCGCCGTTCCCGCCCCTGACGCCGGCCCCGCCGAGCCCGCCCCCGCGCTGCTCCGCCGTCTGCTGACGGACGCGCGCGAAAAGGTCGTGATCGTGCAGACTGGCTTTAGCACCAATCTGGCCGCGCTGCTCGATTCCCCCGGCGGCGCCGCCCTCGCCAAAGCGAAGGTTGCGCTGGTGGTCGCCATGGCCGGCGACTTCACCGGCGGCGAACCGGAGTACAACGTCCGCACCGACGTCGCCTCGGCCAAAGCCGTCTTCGAGCGCTGGCCCACCCCCGTCGTCTTCAGCGGTTTCGAAATCGGCCGCGAGCTCCTGTTCCCCGCGGCCAGCATCGAGCGCGACTTCGCCTACGCCCGCCCGCACCCCATCGCGGAATCTTACCGCGCTTATCAAAAAATGCCCTACGACCGGCCCACTTGGGACCTCACCGCCGCCCTCCAGGCCGTGCGCCCGGCGCATGGCTACTTCGGCCTCTCCGAACCCGGCACCGTCGTGGTCGAATCGAACGGAGCCACGCGCTTCGCCCCCGGCCAGGGCGACCGGCGCTATCTCCGTCTGGACCCGTCCAAACGCGCCCAGATTCTCGAAGTCCTCGCGCTTCTCGCCAGCCAACCGCCCGCCCGGAGATAAGCCAGGCTAAAACAGCGCCGGCTGGTCCTCGTCCCGCAATTTCCGCTTCACCCCGAAATATTCGTAAGCCCGCTCCGTCGCCACCCGGCCGCGCGGCGTACGGTTGAGAAATCCAAGCTGGATCAGGTACGGCTCGTAGACTTCCTCAATGGTGTCGGCTTCCTCCGAAATGGATGCCGCGATGGTGCCCACCCCTACCGGCCCGCCCCTGTATTTGTCCAGAATCGTCAGCATGATCTTCTGATCGATTTCGTCCAGGCCGAAACGGTCCACGTCGAGCAGGTTGAGCGCGGTTTCCGCTACCGGCAAAGTGATCCTCCCATCGGCGCGCACTTGCGCGTAGTCGCGCACACGCCGCAGCAGCCGGTTGGCGATGCGCGGCGTGCCGCGGCAACGCCTCGCGATCTCCGCCGCCGCGCCCTCCTCCACGCTTACGTTCAGCAGCGCCGCCGAGCGCTTCACGATCGATTCCAACTCCACCGCGCTATACGGGTCCAGCCGCAGCACCAGCCCGAAGCGCCCGCGCAGGGGAGCCGAAATCAGTCCCTGCCGCGTGGTCGCCCCAATGCCCGTAAACTTCGGCATCGGCAGCGAATGCGTGCGCGCCCCCGGACCCACCCCGATCAGAATGTCCACCCGGAAATCTTCCAGCGCCGAGTACAGCATCTCCTCCACGTCCGGCAGCAGGCGGTGAATCTCGTCGATGAAGAATACCTGGCGCGCGCGGATGTTGCTCAGAATCCCCGTCAGGTCCAGTTTTTTCTGCAGCACTGGCCCGGAAGTGGTGGTAAACGGCACTTCCAGTTCCTCGGCGATGATCGCCGCCAGCGTCGTCTTGCCCAGTCCCGGCGGCCCGTAGAGCAGCACGTGGTCCATGGCCTCGCCGCGCATCCGGGCGGCCTGGATGGCGATGTCCAGGTTCTCCTTGAGCTTGTTCTGCCCGGTGAAATCGGCCAGCCGCCGCGGCCGCAACCCCACTTCGAATTGCGCGTCTTCGGGCTGGCGATCGCCGGAAATCAACTGCCGCTCGGGCATTGTGCTACCAGCTTACCGTACCAGTTCCAGAGCGCGTCGAAACAGCGTTTCGAAGTCCGCCGCGCCCCCGGCCGGGCCTAGCGCGCTCTTGGCTTTGCGCACCGCGGCATCCGCCTGCGGACGCGCGCAACCCAGGTTGAGCAGCGCCGAAAGCACGTCCTGATCGACGGCCGAAAGCGCCGCCGGCGGAGCGCCCGCCCCGTCGCCTGCATCCGTTGAAACCGCCGGCAGCTTGTCGCGCAGCTCCAGCACCATCCGTTCGGCGGTCTTCTTTCCCACTCCGGGAATGCGCACCAGCCGGTCTACCTCGCCCCGCTGGATGGCGCGAATCAAATCCGGCGCCGCCAGGCCGGAAAGCACCTTCACCGCCAGCGTCGGCCCGATCCCGCTCACCCCGATCAGCTTCTCGAACAGCGTCTTCTCGTCCGCCGTCAGGAATCCGTACAGCGCCAGCGCGTCTTCCCGAACGTGGGTGTGGATGCGCAGCCGCACCTCCGCCCCCGCATCCGGCAAATGCGTAAACGTCGACACCGGAATCGCCACGTCATAGCCCACCCCGCCGGCTTCGACAATCGCCTGATTCGGATGCTTCTCCACCAGAACGCCGCGCAACAGTGCAATCATGAGTGAACCCCATATTACCGCCTGATAGCCGTGGAAAAACCCCGCCGCTTGCGCTATCATGCTGCCGAGAGGCGAATCAACCTTCACTTTATCGCCATGGTGGCATCCGGCCGAGAGGACGCCCCACCTATGGTTACTACCAAGGGAACAGCCCCTCCGGTTGGAACGTTGTCGGGAATAAGCACATTGATTTGAATCTCTCCGGAATACACCAAGCCGGCGAAAACGACGTTTGAAGCGGGAACGGGGACGTCACCGATCGTCACTGTCACCGGCAGTATGGGACTGGGATAGGGCGGTCCGGTAGGCTGAGTTCCATCCTGTTGCGGAATATTCACAAGACCTTGGCCGGTCGCCCAGAAAGCCACGTAGGTATTTCTTGCGGCAGGATTGTTATTCGAATTAAAAGTACCGTCACTGTTGACCATCAACGCCTGCCCAGGTCCGTAAGCCTGGGTGAAAACGCCGGGCGCCGAACTGACGACGGGGATTGTGACGGTGTTCCCTTTGACCTCATTGAACTCGGCCTGAATCGTGGTGGTTGTGGTGCCAGCCACCGCGAACGGCACCAATGCATTGACCTGGCCGTCCTGGGCGTAAATCAGGAACGCGGCGGTGCCGCCGATGTATACGCGACTCCCGGAGAGAAGCGTTGTCATGCCGGCAACCCCGGTTGGGGGACCCAGCCCAGTGCCTGTTATGGAAACGATCTCGTTCGGCGCTATACCACCCGTCAAGAACGTGGCGGCGTTGAATATACCGCTGGCCGAGATCTGTGGCCCGGTGGGCGCGGCGGTACTGACGGTCAGTGTCACCGTGATCGTTGGAGAAGCGATTCCCGGGCTGGAAACCGTCACGACCCCCGACGACGAACCCACGGAAAGGCCCGTGGGATTCACTGAGACAGAGAGCGTGGTGGGAACCGATCCGGATGTCGGAGAAGCCAGGAGCCACGTTGCATTCGATGAAGCCGTCCAGGAAAGCGCTCCGCTGGCCGCGTTTGTGACGGAGATGCTTTGTGCGGCCGGTATCGTGCCACCAATCGTGTAGTTGAAGCTGAGTGCTTGGGGGGAAACTGCCAACACCCGATTTGTCAGGTTGAACACCGCCGGCGCGCCGACTCCCGATGCGCTCGCCGTAATGGTATAGCTGCCTGCAACCGCGTTGGCGGTGAAATCGGGTGCCACGGCGACACCCGCACTGTTGGTGGTAACCGTCGCCGATGCCGCGAAAGTGCCGCCGGCGCCTGTCGTCGGCACGGCGAAGGTTACCGCCGCGTTCGGCACGGGAGTCCCGCTCGCACTGGTCACCGTGGCCTGCAAAGCCGTGCCAAATGCCGTATTGATCGTTGCGCTCTGCCCCGAGCCCTGGCTGGCAGCGATGCTGATGGGCGGTGCGCCGGCGAACAGGGGGGCGGAGGAAAGCGAGATGGCGCCATCGCCATTGGTGATCGTGATCAGCGCGACGCCGGGCGCAGCCGCCAGCGGAACTTGAAACGCCAACTGCGGCGGCGACGCGATGACATACACCAGAGGCGCGGGCCAATCGACGTTCGCGCCGTCGGTGACCAGCACGGAGGCTCCGGAATCGAAGGAAACGGAGCCAGTGGCCACCGCGATCGTTCCGGGCGTGAGGGTGGGTGCGTAGCTGGGCGCGGCGACGTATGCGGCGTTCTGGAACCCGGCCTTCCACGGCGCCTTAGTGTGGTCGTAAGCGCCGATGTCCGGGGCGGATCCCGAGTAGCCGTTGGTATAGGGCGGGATCGCCAACCCTGCGGCGATCGCCGGCGAGGTGGGCTTCAACTGGAAGTTGTAGGTCGCCGGATCGATGAATTGGGGGTTGGTGCCAGGAAGGATGTTGTTGGTCATGACCGCGCCGACCGGGGTCGCCTGGAGCGGACCGACGAAGATGTTGTTCTGAATCGCCGTACCTGCGAGCTGGCCATCGCCGTAAGGAGTAAAGCTGCTGCCGGAGCCAGCGAAGGTGTTATTGTAAAGCCGCTCGTTGGTGCTCGGACTGTTCATGACAAGCCCCCATTGCGTATTCCAGACCACGTTGTGATGGACGATAAAGTTGCTGCTCCCGTTGTCGAGGTAGATTCCCGCCACGTAAACCTCCGGGTTGTTCAGGAGCAACCCCTGACCGTCGTGGCAGAGGTTGTAGGCGATCTCGGTTCCCATCCCATTCGTCATCCAGGTGTACGTACACCCCAGGTCATTTGTCTGCAGGCCGAAGTCGTAAATCTCGTTATGGAGGATGCGTCCAGTTCCAAACTGCTGCGTATGGTAAATTCCAAACCTGCCGGAATTGTAAATGGTGTTGTATGCGATGAGGTGCTGGTTTTGCTGCGAAACGCCATCTTGGCTTGCTCCCGCGAATATTGGCGACGCATAGGTTGGACGGTAGTCGGTATCGCGGATGACGTTGTTGAAGACGCGCTGCCCTGTCCCTTCCAGGAAGACACCCGTGCCAGAGCTGAACGCTACCGTACTGTTCCGCAGAACGTTATTCGTTCCGCTCAGCAGAACTCCAGAGGCGTAGCCCGCGGAGTACGAGCCCCGATCTAAGGGAAGTGCAACATGCGCGATGTACTGGCACTGCAGACCATCCAGAACCAGGTACTGGCTCTGGGGATCGGAACTGACGGTCGCTGCGAACAGAGCGATTCCTTGAACGGTAATATACGAAAGGCCGTTGAGATTGAAGGCGAGCGTCCGGTGCTTGGCTTCCACGGAATGCTGAGAAGGGTTGTCGCCCAACGGGGTCCAGAAAAACAGGTTCGCTGTGCCGCTATCGCGGAACCACTCGCCGGGTGCATCCAGCTCGGTCAGCTTTCCCGTTAGGAAATAGCCGTTGTTGGCGCCGGGTACCAGCGAGTCGCCCTGATTGCTGAATGTGAAGGTAACCTTTTGGGGTACCGACGAGCCAATAACCCGCCCGGCCTGCCAGATCCAGCATGGGCCCAGACAAATATTTAGAGTCGCGCCATTCCAATAGCCAGCGGGCCTTGAAGGCAGATTCACGTCGGAGATGGTCCCCGTCCAAAGGCCCGTTCCGCCGTTGACGTAAGAGCCCCCGCTGGTCTGGGCGACCGTGGGGTGCGAAATATCCAGCGTGGTATTCGGCCATCGCGCCTCGATCATCATCTGGCCGTCGAGGAACACCTGGTTGGCGCCGTCGCCAAGGTCCCACGACATCGGCGCCTTGTAGATATTGCCGTTGGACAAAGTCCACGAACTCGCCGGGATCGCGTCGGCACCGCTGACGGTCACCGATTCGCCGTTGTAGGGCATGTACGTAATAGGCGCGTACTGGGTCCCGGAGTTCGCCGGTGTCACGGTCTCCCGGTAGACTCCCGCGCGGATGAACGCCGTATCTCCGGCCACCATGACCGAAGCGGCTTTCTGAATCGTCAGGAACGGTTGGCTGAGGGTTCCAGGGGAACTGTCGGAACCGCTTGGGGAGACATAGTAGTCGGCCGCCTGGGCTGAGGACGGCCCCAGTAAGCCCACAAGCCAACTGAGCCCCAACAGCGAACCAGCGGGTAGAATGCGTCGGAACAGAAACGTCCTAAGCGGGATTTCCATTATGTGTTCTCGCGGGCCGTTCAGTGCACTCCCAACCGGCGCACTTTGGTTCATAGATCTCAGCATAATCCACCTGTTCAGATGATTCCCGCTTGCGCTTCGCTGCACGTGAAACCCGCCATCGGCAACGCAGCCAATCCGAGTTGCCATGCCGTACGCATGTCCGTTTTTCCCCCAGATACCTTCGCCGCCGCGACCGATTCGTGGCGCGGGCCGTCCGGCCTGCCGCGTCGGCTGTCGAGCCGACGTTTCTTGTTGGCATCCACGATCGACCGCCGGAGGATGAAGGTGCCGCCTTTGAGACGGACATTCGGGGAAAGATCGGGACAGGGGGAGAGATCGGGACGAAAGATCGAGCGAAAGATCGGGACAGGCTGAAGCGACACCGATGAAAGTCCGCGTTCCGGGACGGAGCCCGTGTCCCCGGTGGGGAATTCGGACGGTTCGGATCTGGTTTCGTCCCCGCCTGGGCCTGCTGACCGCCCCGGGCAGCCCGGAATGAACCGGGAAGCGCCGTTTTCGCCGTTCGGCCACCTTTCGTGCGCCGCGGCGGGGCTTTCATGCGGCAGCCGCTGAGGTCGCTATGGTGATGGATCGCCGTAAGCGGCGCCGCGACCGCCTAAAATCAGCGTTGAGGCCGGGGTGAGTGTCCCGAGGCTAGGATTTGTTTCGGTGTCGCTTCAGTCTGTCCCGCACAGTACCCAGCACACCAATACCTCGTCCCGCCAGCTTGCCGCTACCCTCACTCGATGGGAATCGTGACCGTGGCGCTCGCGCGGCCGGATTGCGAGAGCACCAGCGGCGCTTGTTGATTCGCCGCGATGGCGGCGGGAATGGTGGCGTTCACCTGATACAGCCCGGTAAAGCCGGGCGTGGGGCCGGCGAAGGAGACGGGAACGTTGACGCCGCCGATGGTGAGCGTCACCGGGTCGATTACCTGCGCCAGCGGCGAAGGCGGGGCCGGTGATCCGGCGACCGCGCGCGGGTTCACGTCGCCCAGGCCGGTGCAGTAGATCTCGAGCGTGTCGCCGGTTTTGGCTGAGTTGCCGTTGCCCACTTCGACGTACGAGCCATCGGCGTGGATCGCCAGGATCGCGCCGATCCCCTGGCCATTGTTCGATTGCGTGAACACTCCCGGCTGATCGGCAATCAAGCTGACGGGCTGCGGTGCGGAGACGGCGTTGTTGCGGGTCACCACGATGGGCAAGTTCGTGTTCACGGCCAGATCGAAGGGCAGGATTGCGTTGATCTGGCCGCTGGTGACCACGTAGAGCGGCACCGGCTCGCCGCCGATGGTGACCGTAGTTTCGCCGAGCACGCTGGGCCAGGGGAAACTCTGGGCGATGATGGCGCTGGTGGAATCGGTGAAATTCCGGCCGAAGATCGCGACCAGGGTCCCCGGCGCGACCGGCGTTTGCAAGCTGTAGCTGGCGGCATTCAGCACACCACCGGCGGCGACCTGGGGCGGATCCTCGCCCGCCGTCTGTACCGTCATTCTGGCCGTGACGATCTGCACCTGGCTCGATGCATTGGGCGAAGTGATCTGGATCTGCCCGTAATAGTCGCCGGCCGCGAGACCGGCGGGGCTGGCGGTGACGGTCACCGTAGTTCCGGGCTGACCGGCCAGGATGGACCCGCTGGCGGGGGAAACGGAAAGCCACGCGCCGCCGGAGGTGGTGGTCGCGGCCGCGGCCCAGTTCAGCGTGCCCTGGCCACCGTTGGTCAACACAAATGTCTGGGTGGTGGCCGTGGAACCGGTAGCTGCCAGCGTGAAGGTCACGGTGGTGGACGACAAGGCGATCTGAGGGCTAATCCCGGGCTGCACCTGCCGGATGCGGCGGTTGCCGCTATCCACCAGATACAGGTTATTTCCGGAGTCCAACGCCATGCCTGAAATCCCTGAGAACGATGGGGCCGTCGCGGGTCCGCCATCGCCCGAGAAGTCCATTTGGCCGTTGCCGGCGTAGGGGCCGATGATGCCGCTGGGCGTGACCTTGCGAACGAAGAACTGTTCTCCGATGTAAAGGTTCCCCGCCGCGTCGGCCAGGACCGACCAGGGAGCGTTCACGCCCGCCGCTGTGGCGGCGCCTCCGTTGCCCGAATCGCTGGCCTGACCGTTGCCGGCTATGGTGTTGATGGTGGCGCCGGCCGGATCCACTTTCCTGATCCGGTTGTTGCCGTTGTCCGCGATATACAGGCTGCCGTCGTTACCGGCGGCAATCCTGATAAGGTTGTTGCCGAACTGGGCTTGGAGCGGAGGCCCGCCGTCTCCGCTGAATCCGGTTGCGCTGCTTCCGCCGGCCCAGGTGTTGATTTTGCCGTCAGTGGTGATCCGGCGCACCGAGAGCGAATTAGGGGTTATGTTGGACATCACGGAACAGATGAGATACACATTTCCCGCCCCATCAACCGCCACGGCCGTCGGGAAGTTGAGGCTGGCGGCCGTCGCCAGGCCGCCGTCTCCGCCCGTCCCGGGTCCGGTGTAGGTGCCACTGCCGCCGCCGGCGAATGTCGTGATGATTCCCGTGGTCGCATTCACGCGGCGGATCCTACCGTTGTCGGAGTCGGCGATGTACACGTTTCCGGCCGAGTCCACTGCTACAGAGTACGGCATGGCCAGAATCGCCGATGAGCTTAAGCCGTTATCGCCCCCGTAGCCTGACTGGCCGTTTCCGGCCAGGGTGGTGATGGTGCCCGACGGAGTCACCTTGCGAACCCGGTTAGCGGCTATATCGGCGATGTACAGATTACCCGAGGAGTCCACCGCTGCGCTATTGGGGCTGTCAAGACGCGCCTGGGTGGATGGTCCGCCATCGCCGACGGAAGTCGCCGTCCCGGCGAACGTGGCGATGTTGCCGCCTACGACAAAGCGGCGAACGCGGCCGTTGTCTATGTCGGCTACGTAAAGGGCACCGGAGGCATCGACGGCGACCGCGGCGGGATCGCTGAAGGTCGCGGCGGTAGCCGACGAGCCGTCGCCGCTGAAACCGGCCGTGCCGGTTCCGGCGATGGTGGTGATGATGCCGCTGGTGTTGACGTACCGGATGCGCTGGTTAGCCGGATCGGCGATATACATATTTCCGGCGGCATCCACCGCCACGCCGTTTGGACCCCCGATCTCCGCCTTGGTGGCCGGACCGTTGTCGCCGGCGAACCCACACTGGCCCCCGGCAACCGTCCTGATGATCCCGCCGGTTGAGATCTTGCGGATAGCGCAGTTGCCTGAATCGGCGATATACAGGTTGCCGGAGGAATCGACCGCGAGGCCGTTGATATCCTTGAAGGTGGCTTGGGCGGCCGGTCCGCCGTCGCCGGAATAACCAATGGTGCTGCTACCCGCGATCGTCGAGATAATCCCGTTGCTCGCGGTCACCATTCGGATACGATTGTTGCCCCAATCCGCGATATAGAGGTTGCCGGATCTGTCAACGGCGATTCCAGTCGGGTTTTGCAGCAAGGATTGCGTCGCCGGTCCTCCGTCTCCCGCAGAGCCGCCGTAACCACCGCCGCCGGCCGGCCGTGGTGATGATCCCGTTGGTGTCCACCTTGCGGACACGACTGGCGTCCGTGTCCGCGATATAAAGATTGCCCGACGAATCGAACGCCAAACCCGCCGGGTATCCCAGCGAAGCGCCGACAGCCAGCCCTCCATCGCCTCCGCCACTGCTCAGGCCGTTGCCGGCGACTACGGAGATTATGCTGTTGGTGGCAACCCTGAGCACCATGGCGAGCCCGCCGTCGGAGAAGTAGACGTTGCCCTGAGCGTCGACGGCGACGTTGTTCGGATTGACTAGCTGGGCGGACGTCGCCGCCTGGCCGCCGCCCGCAAACAAGGCGTCGCTTCCGGCGTAGGTGTTGATGGTGCCTTGGGCCAGGATGACGCCCGGCAAAACGAGGGACGCCACCAGGAATCTTCTCAGAATCGCGATCATGGGAGCCTCCAATTCCTTCATTGGGTGGCGCACTTTAGCTTGTGCGACAGGGCAGGCGGAAGCGCCTGCCCCACAGAGTAGCGTCGCGCGGAAAAGCGCGAGTCCGAGCCGCGACCGCGAAGGACGGCCCTTAGGGCGTCCGGCGCCGTCGCAGCCACGCCAGACCGAGCATGCCGGAACCCGCAAACACGAGCGACAGCGAGGCCGGCTCCGGAGTGCCCGTGGCCGATCCCGTCAGGGTCACGTTGTCGATGCCCTCTATGTCGGTCCAGGGCGTATTCTGATTGTTGGTGACGAGTTCTATTGGAATTTGTAACTGGGTTACGTCGCCCAGGAGGCCGAGCCACGTCCCGCTGTTCACCGTATGGGGTGAAGCGAAGCGCCGGGGAGGGCGAAGCGTGAGTGCCGCGTCCGCCGCCGATGGCGACATCACCCAGTTATTGCGCCAGTGGAGCGACGGGCGCGACGAAGCCTTTCGCGAATTGCTGTCGACTACTTACGGCCGGCTGCGGCTGATGGCCGGCGCCAGCATGCGGCGCGAACGGCCGGATCACACCCTCCAACCGACGGCGCTGGTGGCGGAGTTGTATCTGCGCCTGGCCGGAGGCAAGCTGGCGGGCTGGGAAGACCGGGAGCATTTTTACAGTTTTTGCGCCAGAGCGATGCGCTGGATTCTCACCGACCACGCCCGGGCGCGCGCCCGGGGAAAGCGCCGGGCCGAACTGGTGCTGCCGCTTACGCCGGACATTCGCTGGCTCGGGGAGCGCGAAGAAGACGTCTTCGATCTGGACCGCGCGTTGTCGCGGCTGGAAGAAATCGATTCGCGAAAGGCCAGGGTCGTCGAACTGCGCGTCTACCTGGGCTGCACGGCGGAGGAAGCCGCGGGCATCCTCAACCTGTCCAAGTCGACGGTGGATCGCGATATGAGATTGGCTTGCGCGTGGCTTTGCCGCGAGCTGCGGCCTGAAAAGTAGCGCTGTTGCGCCGGGGCGGCGAACCCCAACGAATGAGAGGGCGCGCACATGGATCCATTCTGGCAGCGCGTGGAGGAGTTGTTTCATTCCACGCTGGAACAACCCGAATCGGAAAAGGAGCCGTGGCTCGCTGCGCAAACCGGATTCGATCCGGCGGTTCGGGAAGAGGTCCTGTCTCTTCTTGCCGCGGACCGCAGGCATGGCCAGCTCAGCGCGCAGGCCTTGGCCACTGGGCAGGATGCCGCTGCCGGAGACGGCTGCGAGGCTGAGTTGCCGGGCCCCGGGCTGCGCATCGGTCCCTACCAGACCGAGCGGCTGCTGGGTTGCGGCGGCATGGGCAGCGTGTACCTGGCACGGCGCGCCGATGGGCAGTTCGAGCAGACCGTCGCACTCAAAGTGATGGCGCCGCAATTGGCCGGCGAAGAATTCGTGCGCAGCTTTCGCAACGAGCGGCAGTTGCTGGCCGCCCTCGCCCATCCCAATATCACCCGCCTGTTGGATGGCGGTGTGGCGGCGAACGGCGACCTTTACCTCGCGATGGACTACATTGAGGGCCAACTCCTCGATCGGTACTGCGCCGAACTCAAATTGCCCGTAGAGGGGCGAATCCGCTTGTTTGTTCAGGTGTGCGAGGCCGTGGAGTTTGCGCACCGGAACCTGATTATTCACGGCGATCTGAAACCCGCCAACATCCTGGTGACCGCGGACGGGACGGTGAAGCTGCTCGATTTTGGCACCGCCAAACTGTTGCGCAATCCCGACGGACGGGTCACTCAGTTCGCTTTGCTGACTCCGCGCTATGCGAGTCCGGAGCAGCTTCGCGGCGAGCTGGTGAACACCCTGAGCGATATTTTTTCCTTGGGGGTGATTCTCTATGAAATGCTGACGGGCGCCTGGCCGTTTGGCGATCCAAAGTCGACGGCGGACGGGGTGGATCGCGTCCTGCATGGACGCGCACCTGGCGCGCCGGCACAGGCAGTTTCGGAAGGCGCCGCGGCGGAGCGGTCGGTGAGCCGGGAGCGTCTGCGGCGCCAGATCGAGGGAGATCTGTCCACCATTGTTCTCAAGATGCTCGAGAGCGAACCGGCGGGCCGGTACGAATCCGTGCGGGAGGGGAAGGAGGACCTGGAGCGTTTTCGCCAGGGCCGTCCGGTTCACGCGCGGCCTCATTCAGCCTGGTATGCCGCCCGTAAGTTTATAGCCCGCAATTGGCTCGCGGTATCGGCAACGGGCCTGTCGGTGGTCGCGCTGTCCGGCCTGACCATTGTCAGTGTCAATGAATCGGCACAGGCGCGGGCCCAGGCTCTGCGTGCCGAGCGGGTCGCCGAGTTCGTAAAACACACCTTCGTTTCCGCCACCTCGTACTGGGACAGCCCTCTGCGCGGCAAGCGCGATGCGATCCAGTTCAGCGACATTCTGGATAGCGCCTGCGAGCGGGTCGGCAAGGCACTGGGCGACGATCCCGCGGCGGAGGCCGATCTGCGCGATACGCTGGGCTTTACTTATGCCGTGCTCGGCGAGCCGGCGAAAGGGGAAACGCAACTGCTTCTTGGGCTCCAAACGCTCGCGCGGGTTCGCGGCGGCTCGCCCCGGATTGCGGCCAGTCTTTACGTGCATCTCTGCGATACCCGCAGCTTTCAGGACCGCTACGCCGACGCGCTCGCCGCATGCCGCGAAGCCATGGCAATCTTTCGCGCCAGTGACCCAAGCTCGCTCGGTGGCGTGCTGCACGACACCGCCTTCATGGCGGTAAACGCCGGCGAACCTTTGCCGGAGGCCGAGAAGATGTACCGGGAGGCGCTGCGATTCCCCCGCCGCAACGACCCCCTGTTTGCCTCAAGGGTGAACAGCCGGATTGGAATGCTCCGCCTTCGCCAGGGCGACATGGTGGAAGGCGAACGGGTGCTGCGGGACGCCGATGGAATTGCTGCGCGCCTCGGGAAGAGAGCACGACGCCGCGGAGGCCGCCCGCCAGGGCCTGAACGCAGCCGCGCTAGCCTACGGCAGTTATTTCGCGGCGCATCCATTCGTGATTGAGATGCGGAAGAGCCTTCAGCCCTAATCGATGAGAACGACAGTCGGTCATGCCCGCTGCAGGTGTTGACTTCACTGATGTGGACCTGCCGGATCTTTGATTCGTACACCTTGGCGATCAAGTAGGCCTCCGTCATCGTTGCGTCGACCTGCCGTGCGTGCCCCAAATCTAAGCAGAGACTAGCATCAGGCAATTCCTCGAAGACGCTCGCAAGTTCTTCGACGGTCCGGCCGATCGGCTTTCGCTTTTCCATATTCTCGACACAAAGCAAGTCGCCAAGCGCCCTCCAAGGGGCATAGTCATGGATGGCATCAGGATGGACAACAATTGGCCAACCTTTCGCCGCAAGGTCCAAGAGACACCTCACTACTTGCCGTTCGGCGTCGATATCGACGTTACTCGGCGCGTGCACCGCGACGTAGCTAAATTGCGATAAGTCCAAATCGTTACTAGCCACCATCAATGCGCCAAGCTCTGGCTGGCGCAGCGCAGAGAGTTCAACGGCGCGTGTGTCGTAGGGCCGAAGCACGCCGAACTGGACCTGTCACATGGCTGGCCTGTCGCCGTCCCGCTGAATTGGTGACGCGCCTCTCTTCGGGCCCAGGAATCGCGGATGTTCGCGTGCGGACTCCAACAAAACAGGGGATTGGAGCGGTCATCCCTGGCAAAATGCTTCTTTTCCTGCCCGTGGTCGGCCGACCGCTGAGAAACCCCCCACCCAGCGCTTTTCCCGATTGGCCGCTCATCAGTCACAGCCCCAGCAAGAAAATCTCACCCCATCCCTGCAACCACTTACATTCCTCGCCACCTCCTCCGTCCCCTTACCCGCGTCGTACAGTATAGTCGGGGAGTTGCCGTGGAGGTCACGGTAGGGACAGCGGTTACCCGCTGCCCCCCGCACGGACCCGTGCTGGCGCTGCTAACGCACACGGTTCTTACCTCGGATGTTTGGATGTTTGGCGTCGAAGCGCACGCTCGGGTAGGGTGGCAGAATTTGGATCGGCGGCAGCAGGCTGCCCAGGCTTTCCCGAAAACGCTCCCACGTCAGGCGACAGCGCTGGCTCCGACGCCGAAGCGTCCGAAACCAGATCCGCTGCACCCCGTTGCGGAACGCTTCCAGTCGCGCCCAGTTGCCCGGAATAGCGTGATATTGGAAATACCCCCGCACCACTTGCGCGAGCCACTTCCCGGTCCCGGCCGGCGATGCGTGCAGCCGCTCGCGCAGCTTCGCCCCAACATCTTGGAGCTTGGCCGCCATGCGCTTGCCCATCGTCCGCCGCTGCACCGTGAAGTATCCCGTCTTGTGGCTGGTCCCACCGATGTGGGTGAAACCCAGAAAATTAAAGGTCTCCGGCTTCCCTTCTCCTCGCTTGGCCCGTCGCTCGGTGGCGTAGCGCCCGAATCGATCAGGCGCGTTTTCTCCGGGTGCAGTTCCAGTCCGAATTTCCGCACGCGCTCCTCGAACTCCTTCAGGAACTTTCGGCGTCTTCCCGGCGCTCGAACCCCAGCACCGCATCATCCGCATAGCGCACCACGATGACTCCGCCGCGCGCCGGCTTCTTCCGCCATGCCTCCACCCAAAGATCCAAGACATGATGCAGGTAGAGATTGGCAAGAAGCGGGACCGGCCACAGCCCGCTCCCCACTTCATAGCGGCAGCCGCAGCCGCGCCACGCATCCCGCCGCTCTGGCGCGGTTTTCCAGAATCAAGGCGCCGCCGTGGCTCTCGGCGATCTTCCGGCTCAGCACCAGGCCGATGCCGCTGCCGCCCGGCTTGGTGGTGAAGAACGGAACGAAGAGGTTGGCCGTGCCGGCCAGGCCCTGTCCGTCGTCGATCACCCGGATTTCCAGCATCGAGCCGTCGCGGCGCCAACCGATTCCCACCGCGCCGCCGGTCGAAAGCGACGCATCCGTGGCGTTGCGCAACAGGTTGATCAGCACCTGTTCCAACTGGTCCGGATCGGCCTGCACCGTGATTTGCGGGCCGGCTTCCACCCCCACCGGCAGCCGCGTTTCGAGGCGCGCCGCCCTTTCCACCGCCTCGGCCACGTTCAAGGGCTGCAGCGTCGGGCGCGGCAGCTTTGCCAGCCGCGCATAGGCGCCGATGAAGCGGCTCAAGCTGTCGGACCGGGACGTAATCACACTCAACCCGCGCCGCATGTCGTCGCGCCAATCCTCCGCCATGGGCTCCCGCGCCAGCATGCTTTCGAGCGACCCGGCAATCGATTTGATGGGCGCCAGCGAGTTGTTCAGCTCGTGGCCGAGCACCCGCACCAGCCGCTGCCAGGCTTCCAGTTCCTGCTCGCTCAGGGCCTTGGTCAGGTCGCTGATTACCACCAGTTCCAGCGGCAGGCCGCGCTCCCGCACGCGCGTGCGGCGAACCCCCCAGCGCCCCGCGCCGCCGGGAAATACCGCTTCGAAGGTGGTCTGTTCCGGTCCCCTCAGACAGGCGTCGAGGCCCAGTTCCCCGGCGCTCCGGCCCAGCAGTTTTTCCGGCCCGGCGTCCAGCAGTCGCTCGCCGGCGCGATTGGCCAGGCGCAGGCGCTCGCGCTCGTCGAAGGCGAAGACGGCTACGTCGATTTCCCGCATCACCGTGCGCAGCAGGGTGGTGGCTTCCATGGCGCCCAGACGCTGCTCGCGCAGCGTGCTGCCCAGGTTGTTCACCTCGCGCATCACCTCGGCCAGGGCATCGTTGGGACGGGCCGCGCGGCCGCGCACGGAAAAATCGCCCTCGCGCAAAGCCGCCAGCAGGTTGGATACGGTTTGCAGCGGGAAGACCACGCGCTCCCGCAGGGCAAAAGCCACGCCGATCCATACCGCCGCGATCAGCGCCGTCAGTACCCAGGGTTTCCCGCCGACGTCCAGTAAGCGCAGCCACCGGCCGCCGCGCACGTCCGACCATAGCAGCACCAGCGCGCACAGCGAGCCCGGCAACCCGGCCAGTACGGCCAGCAGCACGATGCGGTCCTGGAAACTCAGCCTTTCGGTTTTGGTCTGGCGGGCCATGGTCGGCGCTACCGTCGGCTCAACCCTCGATCACGACAGCCCATAACGCTGCAAGCGGCGGTAGAGCGCGCTGCGGCTCACGCCCAGGGCTTCGGCGGCGTGGCTCACATTGCCGTTGAACCGCGCCAGGGCCTTCTTGATCAGCAGCGCTTCCACTTCCTCCAGGCTCATCTCTTCGAGCTTCGGCGGTCCTTCGCGCCCGGTGCGCAAACCCAGGTCGGCCGCGCGGATCGTCTCCCCTTGCGCCATCAGCACGGCCCGCTCCACGGCGTGGTCGAGTTCGCGCACGTTCCCCGGCCAGGTGTGCGCCAGCAGGGCTTTCACGGCGCCTTCCTCGAATCCGGCGATGGCCTTGCGGTAGTGGCCTTTGTGCTGCGCCAGAAAGTGGCCGGCCAGCGGCGGAATATCTTCGCGGCGGTCGCGCAGCGGAGGCAGGTGTACTTCGATGGTATTCAACCGGAAAAGCAGGTCCTGGCGGAAGCGGCCTCCCTCCACCGCCGCGTTCAAATCCGCATTGGTGGCGGAGAACACGCGCACGTCCACGCGGCGGTTCTTCGACGAGCCGACCCGTTCGAACTCGCCGGTTTCGAGCGACCGCAGCAGCTTGGCTTGGAGCGGCAGCGAGACGTTGGCGATCTCGTCCAGGAAAAGGGTGCCCCCATCGGCCATTTCAAATCGCCCCACCCGGTCCGTCTTGGCGTCGGTAAACGCGCCCTTGACGTGGCCGTACAGCTCGCTTTCGAAAATGCCCTCCGCCAGCCCGCCCGTATTCACCGTCACCAGCGGCCGGGTGGCACGCAGGGAGGCGTTGTGCAGGGTTTTGGCCACCAGCCCCTTGCCGGTGCCGTTTTCGCCGGTGATCAGCACGTTGGCATCCGACGGCCCCACCCGCGCGATCACTTCCAGCACCGGCCGCATGGCCGCCGATTGCGCCACCAGTTCCGGAAAGCGTTCCGCCCGCAGCTCGCGGTTTTCGGCTTCGAGGCGCTGCCCGGTCCGCAACGCCCGCCCCAGCTCGATCTGGGTCCGCAGAATGGTGGCCAGCCGCGCGTTCTCCCAGGGCTTCTGGATGAAGTCGCGCGCCCCCCGCCGCATCGCCTCCACGGCGAGCTCCACCGAGCCCCAGGCCGTCATCACGATCACCGGCAGCGTGGTGTCCAGGTTCTGAATGCGTTCCAGCAGCTCCAGCCCCTCCTGCCCCGAGGTGGTGTCGCGGGCGTAATTCAGGTCAATCAGCACCGCGTCGAAATCGCGCGATTCAACGGCCGCCAACGCCGCCGCCGGCGAGGTTGCCGTCTCCGCCCGGTATCCCTCCCCTTTGATCAGCAGGCGAAGCGCCTCCAGCACGTCGGGCTGGTCGTCGGCCACAAGGATGGAAGGAATAGCCCCGGCATTTTTCATTTGCGCCATCGGTTCTATCTATTGATAGCGCAAACTCGCATTCGCGGATATGGGCAAAGGGTTACAGGGCAGCGCCGCGCGGCATAGAAGCGGGTGCGTATCGCCGGGCAAAAGCGCAACCCCCCTATTGGAACGAGGCCTTTTGTCCGATATGTACTTCAGCATCGCGGTCCGCCAAAGTTACGCGGCCGCGGTAATGGACGCGAGCCGGCGGTGGCTCCGGATACTAGCCTTCCGTGCAGGTACGGGCACGAAGCACAAGAGCGACAAAGGACAAGACCGACATGGCCGACAAAAGGCTTTCGCTGAGCGCCAGGTTTGCAGTGTGGACATCCGCCGTGGTCGTGGCTGCCACTCTCGGTCTGACAATCACGGTCTACTTCGTCTCCTCTCACGCCCTGACCGCGCAGGCGGGCGAAGAACTGGACCGGATAGTTGGCAGTACCGCCGAAGCGTTGGATCTCTGGATTGGCAGCCGTGAGCGGGACGCCATGAACCTCAGCGAGCTCCAGCCGTTGGTGGCCTCCTGCACGAACCATAAATTCGCCCAAGCCCAAGAGGTTCTGACCCGGATTCAAAACCGGTCGCCATTTTACGAGAACGTGTTCCTGGCCGACCAGAACGGCAAGGAGTTTCTCGATACCGTCGGCGGGAAATCGATCGGCTTCGATCTGACGTCGGTCGACGGCTTCCGCGTGAACGTGGAGCACGCCCGCCAGGGAGAAGTTTGGATGGGGGAAGTCATGAAGTCGCCCGCGACGGGCCGGCCCGTGACACTGCTCACGGCGCCGATCAAGGCCGGCGGCCGGTTGGTGGGTATACTGGGAACTCCAATTGAGTTATCGGATTTCTCGGACACCTTCGTCAAGAACCACCCTATTGGCAAGACCGGGTATTTGTACATGTTCGATAGTGCCGGAACAACCTTGGCGCATCCCGACCCAGCTCGCATTATGGCATTCAATGTTGCCACAAAGGATTTCGGCCGTGAAATGCTTGCGCGTAGCGAGGGATCCTTGCAGTACGAATTTGAGGGAATCGGCAAAATCGCTCACTTTCGGCGCGCACAAAAGAAAGCGTGGACTATTGTCGCCCAGTTGCCGGCCAAGGAATTCCAGGCCGGGGTACGAACGATCGAGCTCTATTTGGTCGGGTTCGGGCTCCTGATGCTAGGCGGCACCGTGTGCGCCGTATTGTTCGTCGCGGGGAGAGTCTCGCACCTGA
>PLRS01000097.1 GCA_003164035.1 Bryobacterales bacterium
ATCTGAAGATCCGGGTGGTCAATGTCGTCGATTTGATGAAGCTGCAGTCGAGCACCGAGCACCCGCACGGACTGAGCGACACGGACTACGATTCGCTCTTCACCAAAGACAAACACATCATCTTTGGCTTCCACGGGTACCCATGGCTGGTTCACCGTTTGACGTACCGCAGGACCAACCGCAACCTGCACGTCCGAGGCTATACGGAAGAGGGCACCATCACGACAGCCTTCGACATAAGGGTGCAGAATAAACTGGATCGCTTTCACCTGGTGCAGGACGTGATCGATCGGTTGCCGCATTTGAGCTCCCAGGGGGCGTACCTGAAGCAGACCATGCAGGACAAGTTGATCGAGCACAAGGTTTACATCGACAAGCACGGCGAAGACTTGCCGGAAATCCGCAACTGGAAATGGAGCAACCTCAAATGAATACGCAACGGCTTATGAACACGGCTAAGGCACTGGTCGCTGACGACAAAGGCCTTCTGGCGATGGATGAGAGTAATCCAACCTGTAACCGACGGTTCGCCAAGTTAGGAATTCCGCAGACGGAGGAAATGCACCGAACGTACCGGGAGCTGATCGTGACAACTCCCGGTCTCAGTGAGTCGATTAGTGGCGCAATCCTATACGACGAAACCATTCGCCAGCGAAAGAACGACGGCACTCCATTCGCGACTTCCCTCGCCGATGCGGGAATCATCCCCGGCATCAAAGTCGATACCGGTGCGAAAGACCTGGCGGGTCATTCGGGAGAGAAAATCACCGAAGGTCTGGACGGGTTGCGCGACCGCCTGGCTGAATACTCCCAAATGGGAGCGCGTTTTGCCAAGTGGCGGGCAGTAATTGCCATCGGCGAAGGCATTCCCACCCGGGGATGCATCGAGGCCAACGCGAACGCGTTAGCTCGATATGCCGCCTTGTGCCAGGAAGCGGGATTGGTCCCCGTCGTCGAGCCGGAAGTGGTCATGGACGGCGGGCACACCATAGAGCGGTGCTGCGAAGTGACGGAGGAGGTCCAGCGAACGGTTTTCAGCCAGCTTTACAAACAAGGCGTGATGCTGGAGGGCGTGATTCTGAAGCCCAATATGGTGCTTCCAGGGTCGACCTGCCCCAAGCAGGAAACGGTGGAAGAGGTCGCCGACGCCACGGTGCGTTGTCTCTTGCGATCGGTTCCCGCTGCCGTTCCGGGGATTGCGTTCCTGTCGGGCGGCCAATCCGCGGAACTGGCTTCGGCACGTTTGAATGCCATGAATGTCAGATTCAAGGCGCGCCTGCCCTGGGCCCTGGCCTTTTCATTTGCCCGCGCCATCCAGCAACCGGCATTGGAGATTTGGCGAGGTCAGGAGGCCAACGCTTTAGCGGCACAGCGCGCGTTGTGTCATAGAGCGAAATGCAACCGGGCCGCGCGCCGCGGCGAATACAATGCGGGCATGGAGGACTATCTGCACGCCAAGCAGGTTGGAGTCCTCTGCCAATGAGTGAGGAGCAACATAGTTCCCACCAGCACGGAACGCCGGCTCGCGAGAGTGTTCATCATCAGCCTCTCTATCCTTTGCGGTTCGAACCGATCTATCAGTACCGCCTCTGGGGCGGCCGGCGTCTGGCGGACCTGCTCACGGCACCTCTGCCAGGCGACGGCCCTATCGGGGAAGCGTGGGTACTGAGCGACCGCGATGACCATCCGAGCCGCGTTGCGAATGGATCGCTGAAAGGGCAGACCATCGGTGAATTGATGGCAGCGTATCCAGTACAAATGTTAGGTTCACCGCTTCAACGGTTCCGTCGATTTCCGTTGCTTTTGAAGTTCCTCGACGCGCGGGAAATGCTCTCCGTCCAGGTGCATCCCTCGGACGCAGAAGCCGGTCTACTACCAAAGGGCGAAAGCGGCAAGACGGAAGCCTGGGTGGTGCTGGAGGCGGGGGCAGAGAGCCGTATCTATGCCGGCCTGAAGGCAAAAACTACGGCGGAAGATCTGCGCCGGGCGCTCGCCAGCGGGACCGTGGCGAGCGACCTCGCGTACTTCACTCCGAAGCCTGGTGATGGCGTTTTCCTGCCGGCCGGAACAGTCCACACCTTGGGAAAGGGCGTCGTAGTATTTGAGGTTCAGCAAAACAGCGACGTTACGTTCCGTCTGTACGACTGGGGCCACGTTGACGCCCAGACAGGTCAGCCGCGGGCACTCCAAGTTCAGCAGGCGCTTGCCTGCATCGATTTTGCGGCGCACGCGGCCGGTCCGGTCGTGCCCGTCTTGGAGGCAACTACGCCCGTAAGACGCGAAAGGCTGTTTCAATGTGAGCATTTCGGGCTGTGGCGTCTGAGCGGACAGGCGCCGTTTACGGTGGGAGTCGCAGATGTGCCGCGCGTGCTGGTCTCGATCGACGGTGAGGGGAAAGTAGAGCACGACGGCGCCACCTTTCCCGTGCGGAAAGGCGATGTCTGGCTTCTGCCGGCAGTGGTGGGAGCGTGTCCCTTTCAGCCGCGGGGTGCAGTGACCTTGCTGGAAATTGCGCTTCCGGTGGCAGGCCAATGAAGAAGCTGATTGTGTACGACCTCGACGGCACACTTGCCGAGAGTAAATCGTCTCTCGACGCCGAGATGGCGGCGCTGCTGCACGACCTTCTCGGCGTAGCCAAAGTCGCCGTCATTTCGGGAGGCGGCTGGCCCCAGTTTGAAAAGCAACTGCTCTCCCATTTGCCACACGACGAACGCCTGTTGGACTTATCGCTTCTTCCCACCTGCGGAACGAAGTACTTTCAATACAACGGGAGCTGGAAACTTCTCTATTCCGAAGATCTCACCGCAAGTGAGAAAGAGAAAATCATCAGTTCTCTGAATAAGGCGATCGCTGCCGGCGGCTTCAAGCCCGAAAAGGTTTGGGGAGAGGTAATTGAAGATCGCGGCAGCCAGATTACCTTCTCCGCTTTAGGCCAACAAGCCCCTTTGGACGAGAAAGACAAATGGGATCCCGGCTTTGACAAGCGGAAGAAGATGAAAGCCACGCTCGACACTTTGATACCCGAGTTTTCAGTCCGAATGGGTGGCGCGACATCCATCGATGTCACCAAGCCCGGCATCGACAAGGCCTACGGAATTCGAAAGCTGCGGGACGTACTGGGCATTTCCTTGCGCGAGATGATCTACGTCGGCGATGCCTTGTTTCCTGGTGGCAATGACTACCCTGCGAAGGAAGCAGGAGTGGTATGCGTCGCGGTTCGAGGTCCGCAGGAGACGAAACCGGTCACCGCCGGCATCGTCGCCTGTTTGGGCAGCTTATGAGTGAATTCAAGTTGCAGCGCCTGGGGATGGTAATGGAGCCGGAGCCCGGTAATCCGCAGGAGACCGAAGGCGTCCTGAATCCCGCCGCCGTTCGTGGCCCGGATGGCGATCTCTATCTCTTTCCGCGGCTGGTCGCGCAGGGGAACTACTCGCGTATCGGCATCGCCAAAGTGCGCTTCAATCACGACGGCAATCCCGCGGGCGTGGAGCGGCTGGGCATCGCGCTCGAACCGGAAGCCGACTATGAGCGAAGGCCCGGCGGAGGCGGCGGCTGCGAGGATCCGCGGATCACGTTCGTGGAACCGCTGCAGCGTTATCTGATGACTTACACGGCGTTCTCATCTCAGGGCCCACGGATTGCCTTTGCGCTATCGGATGACCTGTTCCACTGGCAGCGCCTGGGGCTCGCGACCTTTGGTTCGTATAACGGCATCGACATTGGCGCCGTGGATGACAAAGACGCCAGCCTGTTTCCCGTCGCCATTCCCAATCTATCCGGCCAACTGAACCTGGCCATGCTCCACCGTCCGCTTTTCCCCGGTACTCGCCCGGAGGAAACCGCCTGCCACCCCGCGACCCGTGACGTGGATCTCAATCGGGAGAGCATCTGGATTTCCTACTCCCCGATGGCATTGGAGGGCGAGGAACCGTACCGCATTTGCCGGTTCACTTCTCATCACCGGCTGGCGACTCCGGTGTCGCCGTGGGAGCGCCTGAAAATCGGCGGCGGCACTCCGCCCATCCTCACCCGGCACGGCCACTGGCTGGTCGTTTACCACGGTGTGAGCGAAAGAGCCGAGCCGGGTGACGCCGAACACCCGCTGTGCTACTCGGCCGGGATGATGGTGCTCTCCAAAGAGTATCCGCAGGTCATCCTCTATCGTTCGGTCGAGCCTGTGTTGACGCCGCTGCTACCGCAAGAACGTCACGGGACCGTCGCCGACGTCGTGTTTCCCACCGGCATCGACCGCCGCGACGATCTTGGCTTGCCGGGCCGCTTCGATGTGTATTACGGGATGGGCGACAGCCGGATTGGTGTGGCGCGCCTGGACGTGCCGGCCTTCAGGCTGCCGGGAGGTGTCGCCGATCCGCCGGAAGGAAAAGTGTAAGGGCCCCATGGAGAACAAAACCAATTCCTCGAATCTTGGCGCGGTGGTCGCGGTGCGCGGCAGTGTCGTCGACATACAGTTCGACGCACACTTGCCGCCCATTTATTCGCTGCTGCACGCAAAAGAAGGGAAAGTTGCCATCGAGATTTTGGCGCAACTCGATGCGCACAGCGTTCGGGGAATCGCGCTGACCCCAACCGAAGGGCTCGCCCGCGGCAACTCCGTCGAAGACACGGGCGGGGAGTTGAAGGCGCCGGTCGGCAAAGGGATTCTCTCGCGAATGTTCGACGTCTTTGGGAACGCCATCGACCGCCTGCCGGCGCCGGCCGGCGTCCAATGGCGCAACGTCCATCGA
>PLRS01000068.1:0-1941 GCA_003164035.1 Bryobacterales bacterium
ACTCTAGGCGAGTACCTCGGCGTCCCGAGCGTCCTGAGCAGCAACACCAACACTGGAACCTCCACGAGCCCAACTATCGGTACAGCAACAATCACCTATGCAAACGATTGGCTCGTAGCTGCCTTGGGAGATATCACCGGCTTTACCGTCTCAGCGACGGCTGGGACTCTACGCCAGCAAGTCACTGCGAGTTCAGCACGCCAGAGCTTAATAGACAACACGGCGGCTACCGCAGGGGCTACTGTGGCGATCACTGGCTCCATTCCGTCAAGCCACCTTTGGGTTGCGACAACTCTGGAGCTGGTGGCGTACCAAGCAGCCACGGCCATCACCGCCGTTCCGAAGATGACCCTGCTCGGAGTCGGCCCTTAGCCCTCGAACTTTAGTCCCACAACTTTTAGAAACACGAATTTCGCAGGTCGGGCTCCCGGGCCCGGCCTTTTCGTTTTACCCCTTCGGGGAGAACAAGGAGAAACAATCTCATGGCAACTCAACCTGACGTATCGCAGATCATCGCAGGCCCCGGCCTGATCTTCGTCGCTGCGGTGGGGACGGCTCAACCCAGCCTCGCTTCCCTGCCGGTCACCTTCAACAACCCGTGGTATCAGGTCGGCTACACGGACGCTGGCATCGACCTCGTCTACACGCCGACCATCAAAGAGGTCTACGTCGATGAAGAAGCCGCCGTCGTTCTCGACATTCTCGAAAAAGAGAAGTTCGTCGTGCAGGCGCACCTCGCCGAAGTAAACGTCCAGAACCTCTCCTTGGGCATCTCGGCCTGCACTCTGGCCGCTCAGGCGATCAGCGTCGGCTCGCTGCCGCTGAACTACATCGCGGTCGGCGTCACCGGCCCGGCTCCGAACGGCAACACCCGCGTGTGTTTGCTGTCGAAGGCGATCACCACCGTCGCCGTCTCAATGAAGATTACCCGCAAAGACAAGCAGGTGATCCCGGTCTCGTGGGATGCCCGCAAGTTGAGCGGCACCCCGTTGCTGACCATCACCGATGTCGGTACCGGCTACGAAAACAGCTAGCTCGTCGGGGCTCTATATACCTGACAAATCCGCAGTTTCATTCCAGTAATTGAGGCGACCAGATGAAACCACGCACTGAAGACGAAATCCTTTCCCGCGCGCCGATCACAACCAAGTTCGGCGACAAAGAGTACTCCATCCCGCTCTTGGCGGTCATGGCCCAGCGCGAGTGGCGAAAGAAACTGTTCGCTGAACTCGCACCCATTCTCGCCGCCTTGGACTTTAAGGCCGACGGCGCGAGCGTGCTCAAGGGCCTGACCGCCGCCCTCCTCGAATTCCCCGAGAAGCTTGTCGAGCTGGTGTTCCTCTACGCACCAGACCTGCCGCGCGACGAGATCCTTACCGACGCCACCGAGGAGCAGATCATTCTGGCGTTCGACCAGATCAAGGCCCTCGCTTTCCCTTTTTCGCCCCCGCTGATGGAGATGAGACAGATCTTCAAAGCGGTGGGCTCGCAACCGTCGGCGAACTCTACGAACTAGCTCTCTCGGAATGGCGGCTCACGCCACGCGAGATCAATACGGAGTGGACCGAGGAGATGCTGGTTCTCATGTTTAAGAAACGAAGTGAACGGTTGACGCGGCTCTCGGAAGAGATCGAGAAGCGGCGCGGCGAGTATCCCTCGTCCGCGTCCACGGAAGCACCCAGTGAGCAGCCGCGCCGCGTCGACAACTTCACGATGTTCCAGCGCATCCACGAAATGCAGAAAAAAGGCGGCAGCGGCAATGTGCCCCTCTGTTGAAAGCTGAATAACCATGCCAGACTCACCCGGACAAGGCATCGATGTTGGCGATGCAGTTCTAACCTTCCTCGGCGACACCACGCAGCTCGACCAGGCTTTTGATCGAGTTGCGACTTCCGCCGAAGTGAAGATGGCGAAAGCGGCCGACAGCGTCTCGCAGGTGGG